>CANRFJ010000001.1 GCA_947629865.1 uncultured Lachnospiraceae bacterium
AAAGAAAAAATCGCTGTAATCCCTATGTTTACTATGGTTACAGCGATTTTATTTTCTATAAACTGTCAAAGACAGGAGTATATACCATGAAATAAATTATGTCAATAATACTATTTCTGGATAATACTATTTTGTAAAAAGTATTTGACATAAATAGTAATTAGTGCTAAAATTTAAACATCAGATAACTGTGTAGAGAAGGATTTGGGGTGTAAAAAGAGAAAGAAGGTGAAAGAATGTATCAAGAATTGTCTATTTACAGAGATTTAATTGAGTAAAGCGTTCTTTATCATAATGGTAGTGAAATGTAGAAAAGAACGCTTTACTGAAGAATTCAAGGTAAGTATATCAAAAACGTTGCAAATCGGCAAGTAAAAAACAGAAAGTGGTAAAGAGAATACAAGTATAATTGTTGAAACTAAATAATGTTGGCACAATAAAAAATTATCAGTTTATTATCCTGAATAGGGAAAAGTATTGATAGTAGTCTATATTAAATATGACAGCAGGATATATGAAAATAACAATAGAAAGGAGAGATTGCCATGAAAAGAAAAATTGCAAAAATAATGTCATTGGTTTTGATTTTGAATATGATATTTGGTGGTGGAAGAATGGTGTCTGCCCAGAATATCTCAAGTAAGAATGATGCAAATATTAAAAAGACTTATCCACGCATTTGCCTGGATATTGATGATTTTGATACTAGGGAAGAATATGAGCAGTATGTAAGGGAAACTGGCGACACCAGTGCACAATATCCAAACCCATCGACACTTGCGGGAGTGCCGGATATTAGCATTACAGCAACCAGTTCAGATTATGGAGCGACGGCGACTAAGAGATATACCCTGAAAGGTCTGCGATATGCTTTGGCAATCCAGAAGGCATATATTGGTTCTACTTATGTGTATGTGCTGCAAAGAAGCGGAAAAGATATGTATTTATCGAGATGCACAATTTCTGGTAGCAGTGCTACATATAAAGATGAAATGAAATTAACAAATTTTGGACATAGTCAGACGCTGGAGTGGTTTGAATATGGTGGGATTCCATATTTCTGGATTGGCTGTAAGGAATCCGATGACACAACGCAATATTGGTCTACGCAGGTTGGACGCTTGGAATATAAGGCAGGAACTACTGTAGATTACACGGCAATAAAAAGGTTGTCCTCTATAATTAAAGCGAATAAAGACGGGAAAGCAAATGGAACTATAAAAAGGTCAGATGCAGCATTGTCCAGTGATAAATCCATACTGCTTGTATGGTCAAGAAACACTGAGAATGTCATGCAGTTTACGTTTTATAATGCCGCAAAAATAAACGCAGCGCTTTCAAGTTCAAGTTCTAAATATGTAAGTTGTGATTCGTCAGCAATAAAAAGCGCTTGTATTTCTTCTTTTAAGATGAATAATACATTTTTGCCAGACGGTTCCTGTCAGGGTTTGGAGGTAAGTGATGCCAAATCTATTTATATGGCAAGTGGTGCAAATAATGAAAAAAAATGGATTTTTAAACTCAATTCTACAGGAAGCGTAACTGGGAAAGTATATATGAAAAACGCTGATTTGGCTAGTGGAACAAATACGGAAATAGAAGGATTGCAGTTAAGTGGCGATAATGTATATTTCGGTTTGTGCAATCATAATAAAAAAGCAAGTGGTGAACAGTATATATATTCAGTTCCTAAAAGTGTATTCTGATTGTTGTGAGTGAATAAACTAGTAGGAGAGATTTATAATAGGAGGTTTATATTTATGCGAAAAAAGATTCTTGCATTTGGGCTCGCCGCTGCGCTTGCTCTGACATCTGTATCGTTCCCCTTTGGAGGGACGGCGGAAAGTTCTGCCAAAGAAATGGCAGAGAATGACTTCACTTATGCTGTAAAAGACAGCGCATCGGGACAGAGCGCCTGTGTTATCAATTACAGCGGACAGGAAGAAAAGGTGACTGTACCGGAGACTCTCGGTGGTCTGCCCGTGACAGAGATTGCTTTTAACGGCAGCCAGAACAGGGATAAGATCACGGAGATACATTTGCCAAAGAGTATGAAGGCCACGGAGAGTTCATACAGTTCCCTTTATTATCTGAACCGGTTATCCTCCATCACAGTGGCAGATGCAAATCCGGAACTGACGGCCCGTGACGGTGTGCTTTTTACAAAGGATTTCAGTGTGCTGGCCGTATACCCCAAGGGCAAGACGGACGAGCGCTATACGGAGCCGAACACGGTCAAAAAAAGTTATGGATTTGTGGGAAATCCGTACCTGAAGGAAATTACCTTTTCTTCAAATAAGGAATACACGGCAACCAGTCGCTGCGGATATACAAATATTGAAAAGGCAATCATTCCGGCCAATATTAAGGAGATTGGGGAAGCGTCTTTTGAATATTGTAAAAATCTGAAGGAGATTCAGTGGGGCGGAAGTGAGACGAAAATCGGCCTCCATGCATTTGACAACTGTACGGCGTTGGCAGAGGTAAAAGTGCCGGACTCCGTGAAGGAGCTGGGCTCTTGGGCCTTTGCTTCCTGTAAGGCGTTAAAGTCCGTACAGCTTCCCTTTGGCTTAACGGCTATTGGAAGATACGCCTTCTCATCGGACGTTTCGCTGAAGAACATTACGATTCCGGACAGCGTATTGAAAATCGATATGGGGGCATTTAATCACTGTAGCACAAAAATCAAGAAGGCGCCGTATCTGAAGAAAATCACCCATAAATATCAAGGGGGTGAAGTTTCCTACAGTTACTTGGCCAAAGCAAAAGTTAAAAAGAACGGCAAAGTAAAAAATTATTCTGCGGGAGACATTACGAAGATTCGGCCGGCGAAAAAGAGCGTAAAAGTAAAGAAGGGTAAGAAAATCACACTGAAAACTCTTGTCTATATCAAGGGGAAAAAACGGGGAGCGCTGGATTCTTCAATTCTCACCTTTAAATCCGGCAGCAAAGCAGTGGCGAAGATCAATAAAAAGGGAGTTGTTACGGGAAAGAAAAAGGGGAAAGCAAAGGTGTGGATAACGCTGCGCACGACAGGCAAGCGTTATAAAGTAAAAGTACGGGTTGTGGCGTAAGGACGTCCCCATCTCCGTGAGGGAAAAGATTACAAGACAGTGCTGTTCGTGTATTCTGCAGCGGCAGTCCCGACTGGGGCTGTCGCTGTTACAATTAGAAAGTAAAACGGGATAAATTATTCTGCATAGCAAGTTCAGAAAATGGCTGCTTTTGCCCTCAAATTTAGTTTCAGATAGCGCGACACCTGGTGGAACACTCAAAAAGATAGTTGATAATCCGGCGTAAATAGGTATAATAAACGTAAGGGAAGTAAGAAATGTAAGAAATGCGCCGAAGGGAGTTTGCAGTGCGAAAAATCACACTGTTGCGCTCCGGAATGGAGGATTGTATGGAACTTGCAAAAGTAACATCAAAAGGGCAGATTACAATACCAATAGAAATCAGAAAAAAATTAGGAATCAAAGAAGGAAGCAAAGTGCTTTTTCTGGAAGAAGCGGGAAGGATATATTTGGTTAATTCTTCTATGGAAGCATTGAGGGAGGCTCAAGAGGCATTTGCAGGAGAAGCAGAGAGGCTTGGCTTGGAAACAGAAGAAGATGTTATGACGATGGTTAAAGAACTGCGAACGAAAAGCAGATGAAAAAGGGGAGACCACAATGAGATATTTCGGAAAAGTGATTAAGAGTTTTATCAAAACGCCGCAGATACTTCTCGCATATCTGCTTCTCCTTGCCGTCTCCAATATTTATATATACAAAACATTTATGTCATTCTGGGAGGAATTTAAAACTGCGGGCGCACAGTCTGCGGACAGCCTGTATTTTTGCGGGGATATAAGGTATCTCTGTATTGTCTTTTTTGTCTGTTGGTTTTTTATTTCTTTTGAGGCCGCCAAAAAAACAGAGCCCGCCAGGGAGATATTTACTGCCATGGGGAGCAGAAGTCTTGTCCCGTACATCAGCCAGATGCTGGCGCTGCTGTTCGGGATTTTTCTCTTTACCGCAAATGTGGCCGTATATGCTGTTGCCGCCTGTCATGTTCTGGATTGTCCTCCGCAGACACTGGGACAAATGATAAAGGTAATAGTTGTCGATGTGTTTCTCCTATCCGTCGCGTCCTCCGGCATGGGGCTGTTGGTCTCGGCTGTCGGGAAAAAGATTGTGGGATATATTATTTTTTTGATTCTGATATTCTATATGATTCCGGACTATTATGACATTATACAGGACACCCTGCCGTTTGCCCGCGAAATCATGGAGAAAATTCATAATATTATATGCTTCCTGCCGCCAGATGTCACTTACCTGTATGATGGGCTGTACGGGCTGCCGTTTGAGAGGTACCGGCTGATGAGTATGCTGTTCTGGGGCGCAGTGGGGTGCTTTTCCTTTGTGAGAGTTTATTTCATAAAGTCGAGAACCGGAAAGAGAATAGCGGCGGGGGCTTATGGGATTGTTGCATTGATAATTTTGCTGGTCGGATTGAATCAGGGCAGCGCGCTGCGCATGGACGACGAACTGCGTGACGTCACAAATTACTATGCTGTGCACGAGGGGCGAACGGAGCCTGTCAATTACAGCGTCAAGGACTATCAGATAAATTTCAGAATCGGGAGTGCTTTATCGGCAGAGTGTAAAGTCCATTTGCAGGGAGATACGGCTCAGGAAAAGTATTTGTTTACTTTGTATCACGGCTATAGGGTGAAATACATAAAAGACGCAGCGGGAAACGACCTGGATTTTGCGCAGGAAGGAGACTATATCACGGTATATGCGCAGACTCCCACGGAATATCTTGACCTGTACTATCGGGGAGACGGGGGTATTTTTTACTCGAACAGAAACGCCTGCTTCCTGCCTGGCTTTTTTGCATACTATCCGAGAAGCGGATTTGTGGAAATATTCGACATGGACAGCCTGAAGTTTTCGGCGGGAAAGGAACCGAAGGCACAGTTTGATATTGAGATTAACGGCGCGGGGAAATATGTGGTAAATCTTCCCGAAAAGGGAAGCCGATATATGGGAGACGCAGAAAATGTCACAATAGTAAATGGAAATTATGAGGAAATCACGGATGGCGCGGGCAGGTATATCGCCCTTCCACAGCAGAAATCCAGTTATTCCCTCATCGATGCATACAGGAGTCATTCTTTTCAGAATGAGGTGCAGAAACTTATGGATTTTCTGGGTGACGATTCCACCGAGATATTTCAAAAACCAGGCTGCGTGATTGTGATTCCCGGCAGCACGACTTTTTCCTCTCAGATGGAAGGGTTCTATGCGACGGATTCCTGCGTGCTGTTGAGCGGACAGTGCCGTCCGTACAGTGTGTTGAAAGATGAAGTCGGGGCGGGCGCCTATGACAGTCTGAAAAATATTTTCTTTGAGATGGAACCCGATGAGAATTTTGATATACAGAATACGGAATATCACAAAAATTTTATCGACAGCGGATATTATACTAAAAGGGACGAGCTGTATGATGCTGTTCTGGACAAAATGAACGCGGTCGGTGTTAAGGAGACGGCGAGGAAAATCTGGAAATATATTTCCGCAAAAGATTACAGGGAAAATATAGATGCTGAATTGTCGTTTGTCCACTCAATATGAAAAACGAGGTGATAGTATGGTCGAGCTAATGGGAGTGTCGAAAAAATTCAGAAGAAAAGAGGTTCTGCGGGACGTTTCCCTGCATCTGGACAGCGGAGCGTACGGAATACTTGGGCCGAACGGGGCAGGAAAGACGACTATGATCCGCTGCATGATGGGGTTGTATCCGGTCAGCGGGGGGAGTATAAAACTCGGCGTCCCGAATTGGCAGATTGGCTATCTGCCGCAGAACTTCGGCCTGTTCCGCGAACTGTCCGTCTATGATATGATGTATTATTTTTGCGAGATCAAAAAAATTCCGAAGAAAAACCGCGAAGCCGCTATTGATGAGGCGCTGGCGTCTGTAAATCTCACAGAGCAGAGGAGGACAAGAATTTCCAAACTATCGGGCGGTATGCAGAGGAGAGTGGGGATTGCCCAGGCGATACTGGGTTCGCCGCCGCTGATTGTATTTGATGAACCGACGGTTGGCCTTGATCCGGAGGAGAGAAAGAGATTTAAGAGTATGATACTGCGGCAAAAGGAAAACAGTATTATTTTGTTTTCAACGCATATTGTCGCCGATATAGAAGATGTGTGCGACAGGATAATTATTATGGATAAAGGGGAAATAATCAGGGAGGGAACCTTGAATGAGATCTGCCGCCAGGGACAGGAGGACGGGGGCGGACTGGAAGATGCGTACCTGAATATCGTAAACAGAGGTGGCGGAGAATGAAAGCTTATCTGAAACTGCTCCTGCGGCACAGGTGGGTTCTGGCTTTTGCGCCGGTTATCGGCGGTTTTTTAGCCCTGGGTTATATCAGCAGCTATTATAACAATCTATATGCCGGAGACTATGAGACGATCCGCGCATATATTGTTCCCAATTTCCATCTAATCGTCTCGCTTCTGTCGGTGTGGTGGACGGTCATATTCTTTTCGCAGTTTACCACAGAGCAGGGGAATGAATTGATTTATATGTCCTTCCGGACGAGTTCTGTGATAAAGTGCCAGCTGCTTATGGAAGCGCTGTATGCAATACTGGTTTTCCTGTATTTTCTGGCCGTTCGCAATTCATATCATCTGCCGTTCGCATTGTGCTACTTTTTGGCGGCGGAGAGTTTTTTTATGGGCGGGCTGGCATTTTTTCTGATACAGTTGACAAAAAATATCAGTCTGTCGCTGGTGGGCGTCGCTGTCTACTGCGTGTTTCTCCTGAAGTTTGATTCGGGGCACATATTGAGTAGGTTCTCGATTTTTCCGGAGGGGGAAGCCCTCCTGCCGCTTCCGGTACGACGCCTCGCCGTTGAGGTGGGAATAGCCGCCGTCTTTTATATATTGGGAGGAGTTTGCTTCCGCAAGCGGAAAGTATATTTTTGAATAACAAAGAAGGGTGGAGGTAACATTGAAAATCCGAAATACATATTTATACATTATAATATGCCTGCTGTTTTTTCTGTCAATTGGTCTTGTCTTCAGCAAAAGCATCTGGTTTGACGAGAGTTATACGCTGGCCTTAATCCGGCATGACTACTTCGACATAATTTCTATTTTGCGGGACGACATGCACCCGCCTCTGTACTTCCTCAGCCTGAAATTATTTTGCCAGATTTTTGGCTATTCGCTGACAGTCACGAAGATATTTTCGGTACTGGGATTTTTATCAACCCTCCTGCTCGGCGGCACGATCATAAGAAAGGACTACGGGCAGAGGGCGGCGTGTGTATACGAAATATTTTTTGCCAACATACCTATGGTATATTATTTCAGCGCACAGCAGCGCTGTTACTCGTGGAGCATATTCTGGGTTACGCTCTGCTTCCTGATGGGGTGTCGGTTAATGCGCCGCGCTTCTGTCCCCGATACGCTCCTGTTTGCGGGCTCTTTTCTGTGCGCAGCCTACAACCACATATATGCGCTTGTTGCAGTTGCAGGAATCGTTTGCTGGATAGCCGTATATCTCGTCTGGAAGAAAATGTATGGCAGGATAGCCCTGGCTGGCGGAATTATTTTGGCAGGATATGTCCCGTGGCTGTTTGTGCTGTTTTCTCAGACGCGCAATGCGCTCAATAATTTCTGGCAGACGTCTCTGGAGCCGCTGTCCCTTTTGGTTTTTGGAGTCACGATACTCTGGTTTCTCTGTATTATCGGGACGTTTGTCTGGCGCAGAGCGAAAAACGCCAAGTCCCCATATGCCAAGGCCCCTTACGCCAAGCCCCCATATGTCAAGCCCCTCTCGGAGCAGCGCGCCCCTCTTGGCAGTATCCGCGAGGAGAGCCGACGCAGACTCTGTGTCGCCTTTGCAATGTATAGTATATTGTTTGTCCAGATAGTCGGTATCGCCGTGTCGCTTATCTTCCGGCCCATCTATATCGCGAGATATGCGGCCCCGCTTATGGGGATATTTGCGCTGTTTCTCACATTCTGCTTTGTAAATGTATTGGATAAGGGGCGCAGAACCATTCTGCTCTGCTGCATTTTGCTTTTCCAATATGCGGGGACTGTCTGGCTGGAATACAATCCCTCATGGCACGACTTTCAGAGTAAATTTGCAAAGGCATACAGCGCTCAGGACGTTTTTCTGTATACGGACAGTTCGTTTGGGGTGTTTTCCTACTATTATCCCGAAAGCAGACATATATGCTTTTACGCCCAGTCCTGGTTTAGGGCCTTCTCTAATATAGACTACAGGAGGGCGGGGGATTTCCCCGCGCGGGCAGAGGCGCACACGGTCTGGTATGTTGTCAATCACAAAGGGACTATTCCGGACTGGCTTGTGCAGAACCGGAGATTAAAAAAAGAATATTCCTTCCGAAACGATTTTAATGTATTTGACGTCTATTCGGTGTCTTCCGGCTAAAGATTATCGGAAATATAAAAAATCCCCTCCCCATCGCAGGAGACGCTGGCGCAGAGCGCCGCTGTCCGGCTGTCGGGGGAGGGGGCTTTTTTTTATTTGCTCTTTATATACTCGTCGATTGCTTTGGCGGCAGTCTTGCCGGCTCCCATGGCGAGGATAACAGTAGCGGCGCCGGTGACGGCGTCACCGCCTGCATATACGCCCTCGCGGGTGGTGAGGCCGGACTCATCTTTTGTGATGAGGCAGCCATGGTTGTTGGCTTCCAGGCCCGGAGTAGTGGAGCGGATCAATGGGTTCGGGCTGGTTCCGATGGACATAATAACGGAGTCTACATCCAGGACAAATTCACTGTTCGGTTTTGCGACCGGACGGCGGCGTCCGCTCTCGTCAGGCTCGCCTAATTCCATCTCGATACACTTAATCCCGCTTACCATGCCCTCGTCGTTGCCGAGGATCTCTACCGGATTGTTTAAGGTCTTAAAGATAATACCCTCCTCCTCAGCGTGCTCGACTTCTTCCTTTCGTGCCGGAAGCTCCTCCATGCCGCGGCGGTATACGATATACACTTCTTCTGCGCCAAGGCGTTTGGCGCTGCGGGCGGCGTCCATAGCCACGTTGCCGCCGCCGACGACAGCCACTCTCCCGGCGTGCTGGATCGGGGTTTTGCTTCCGTCCTTATAGGCTTTCATCAGGTTAATGCGCGTCAGGAACTCATTGGCGGAGTAGACGCCCTTGAGACTCTCGCCCGGAATATTCATAAATCTTGGAAGACCGGCGCCGGAGCCGACGAAAATGGCCTCGTTGCCCATCTCGAAGATCTCGTCGATCGTCAGGACTTTGCCGATTACCATATTAGTCTGGATATCCACGCCGATGGCCTTCAGATTGTCAATCTCCTTCTGGACGATGGCCTTCGGCAGACGGAATTCCGGAATACCATATACAAGCACGCCGCCGGCCAGGTGAAGGGCTTCAAAAATCGTCACCTTATATCCCATCTTTGCTAGGTCGCCGGCTACAGTCAGACCGCTCGGCCCGGCGCCGATAACCGCTACCTTGTGGCCGTTCGGTTCCGGCTTGACCGGAGTATCTGTGCTGTGCTCTCTGTGGTAGTCCGCCACAAAGCGCTCCAGACGGCCGATTCCCACCGGCTCGCCCTTGATGCCGCGCACACACTTGCCCTCGCACTGCGTCTCCTGTGGACACACGCGGCCACACACGGCCGGAAGGGAAGTGGACTGGGAGAGAATCTCAAATGCCCCGTCGATGTCCTCGTTGGCCACTCTCTCGATAAAGGCGGGAATGTCAATCTGCACAGGGCAGGCGCTGACACATGGCTTGTTCTTACAGTTGAGGCAGCGGCGGGCTTCGTTCACAGCCATGTCGTAGGTGTAACCCAGGGCCACCTCCTCAAAATTTTTATTTCTCACGTCCGGATCCTGTACCGGCATCGGACATTTCTTCATATCCATATTACGTTCTGGCATGATTAGCGGGCCTCCTTTTTCAATAAGTTACATGCTTCCTCGCGGGCATGGGTTTCAAATTCTTTATACATCGTACCTCGGTGCATGGCCTCGTCGAAATCAACCAGATGTCCGTCAAAGTCGGGGCCGTCTACACAGGCGAATTTGGTCTCGCCGTCCACGGTAAGGCGGCAGCCGCCGCACATGCCCGTTCCGTCGATCATAATCGGGTTCATGCTGACGACGGTTTTGATTCCGTATTTCTTCGTCGTGAGGCAGACGAATTTCATCATGATCAGCGGGCCGATGGCGATGACTTCATCATATTCATTTCCCTCGTTGATGAGAGACTCCAGGGCGTCTGTGACAAGCCCCTTCTCGCCGTAGCTGCCGTCGTCCGTCATCATGACAAGCCGGGAGCTGGCGGCCTTGAATTCGTCCTCCAGAATTACAAGGTCTTTATTCCGGAAGCCCACAATGGCGTGAACCTCGGCGCCCATCTCGTGCAGCTTCTTTGTGACGGGGTATGCGATGGCGCAGCCGACGCCTCCGCCGACTACGGCAACCTTCTTCAACCCCTCTGTATGGGTAGGCGTACCCAAAGGCCCTACGAAATCATGGATACAGTCGCCCTTGTTCAGCGTGTCCAGCTCCATGGTTCCGGCGCCAACAATCTGATAAATAATAGTAATCGTGCCCGCCTCGCGGTCAAAGTCCGCGATGGTCAGGGGAATCCGCTCGCTGTCTTCCTTTGCGCGGAAAATGATAAACTGTCCCGGCTCAGCCTTTTTAGCAATCAGCGGAGCTTCCACTGTCATAAGGGAAACAGTGGGATTCAGGGACTTTTTCTCAACAATTTTGAACATTATTTCCTCCATTCTGCGCCCGGCATCGAGTGCCGTGCCTTAGCTCAAATTTTTTAGTATTCCCATATCGTTCCTATTTTATCATAAGAAACGGCTAAATTCAATTGGAAAAAATGTGTTAATTAAGGCAATATTACATTAGTGTAAACTTTTTGTAATATGGGTTGACAAACGGGCAGGCATGATGTAATCTTTACAATGACAAGTAGTTTTCAAAACTACATCTGTATTGAAGTAAATTTAGCCGGAAAGGAAAGATGAAACGATGAGTCTGAAGAACGATGCCGTAGCGGCCCCATTTATTCATGTGGAGGAAGATGAAAAGGGAATTCTGCAGAAGATTGAATTTACAAATGATGATAATTTCAATTTTGCATATGATGTAGTCGATCGTTTGGCGAAGAAATGTCCGGATAAGCTGGCGATGCTCCATGTGTCCAGAGATGGGAAAGAGCGCCGCTATACCTTCTACGATATGTCGCGCTATTCATCGAAGGTGGCGAATTATCTCCAGTTTCTGGGAATCCGCAAGGGCGACCGCGTGATGCTTGTGTTAAAGCGGCATTATCAGTTCTGGTTCGCAATTCTGGCTCTGCACAAAATCGGCGCAGTAGCGATACCCGCCACCAATCTTCTCCTGAAATCCGACTTTGAATACCGTTTCCGCACCGGCGACGTAGACGCTGTACTGTGTACGGCGGACGGCCCGGTGTCAAGGGAGATTGACAAGGCCACGAAGGGCTATAAGAATCTGAAGGTAAAGATCATGGTGGGGGCCAGCCGTCCGGGCTGGCGCAGCTTCAACAAGGAAGTAAAATATTTTTCCAGCCACTTTGCGAGGCCGCGGGGCGAGAACGCCATTCACGGGGACGATCCGATGATTATGTTTTTTACCTCCGGCACCACCTCGTATCCCAAGATTACCACCCACAGCTTTAAGTATCCGCTGGGCCACTATGTCACTGCAAAATACTGGCATCAGGTGGATCCGGACGGAATACATTTTGCCATTTCCGATACGGGCTGGGGTAAGGCGCTCTGGGGCAAGCTGTACGGGCAGTGGCTCTGTGAGGCCACGATTTTTACTTATGATTTCGACGACTTTGACGCGAAGGAAATCCTTCACATGATAGAAAAATATAAGATTACGACGTTTTGTGCGCCGCCCACCGTATATCGGGTTATGGTTCACCTGAAGTTAGACCAGTATGATCTGTCCTCGCTGCAGAATGTGACGACGGCGGGAGAGGCGCTGAATCCGGAAATTTTTGAGAAGTTCAAGGCAAAGACCGGATTGACGCTGATGGAGGGATTCGGACAGACGGAGACCACCCTGATTATCGGGAACCTCGTGGGAACGACGCCGAAGCCGGGCTCTATGGGACGCCCCACCCCGCAGTATGACGTGAAGGTTATGCTGCCGGACGGTACGCTGGCGGGGCCGGAGGAAGAAGGCGAAATCGTCGTGCGCACCGAGGAGGGGATTCCGGACGGGCTCTTTACGGGCTATTACGGCGATGATGAGAAGACCGCTGCGGCATGGCACGACGGCTACTATCATACCGGAGATACCGCCTACTGTGATGAGGACGGCTATCTGTGGTATGTGGGACGGACAGACGATGTTATTAAATCCAGCGGGTACCGCATCGGGCCGTTTGAGATAGAGAATGAGATTATGAAGCTTCCCTATGTGCTGGAGTGCGCTGTGACGGCTGTGCCGGATCCGATCCGCGGGCAGGCCATTAAAGCGAGCATTGTGCTGGCCAATGGACAGGAGGCGTCGGATAAACTCAAGACGGAGATCATGAGATCGCTGAAGAAAAATATCGCTTCTTATAAATGGCCGAAGATCCTTGATTTTACCAAGGAACTGCCAAAGACCATCAGCGGTAAGATCCGCAGAAAGGAAATTCGTGAAAATGACGGGAATGAATCTGAAGAATAGCCGTCTGGTGATTACGGGCATGGGAGCCGTCACCCCCATCGGCATCGGCGTGGAGGAATACTGGAAAAATCTGGTAGACGGCGTGTGCGGGGTAGAGCGCATCACCCGTTTTGACACGGAAAATCTGCCGGTGAAAATTGCGGCTGAGGTCAAAAATTTTGATGCGGGCAAATATATGCCGGGCAAACTGACGAGGGAGATGGACGTTTTTATGCAGTATGGCTATGCGGCGTCCATGGAAGCCCTTATGCAGGCGGGAGAACCGGCGGCCGAGCCGGAGCGCATGGGAATTGTGGTCGGGACGGCGCTGGGCGGCATTGCCCCGATTGCGGAGACGCAGGACGGGATAAGCACCGGTGCACACAAAAAAGTCAGTCCTCGGTTTGTGCCTAAAATCATCGGAAACGAAGTGGCTGCGCAGGTGGCGATTGCCAAAGGATATCGGGGGCCGAGTCTGACGGTCAGCACCGCCTGCTCCTCCGGCGGCGACGCCATTGCAATGGCGGCTATGCTGCTGCTGTCCGGACAGGCAGATGCCGTGCTTACGATGGGCGCGGAGTCGGCGCTTTCGCCTTTGTTTATTCTGGGGCTGTCCTCTGCCCACGCGCTCTCAACTAACAACGACGATCCTCAGGGAGCCAGCCGGCCCTTTGACAGAGACAGGGACGGTTTTGTCATCGGCGAGGGCGGCGGCGCGCTGGTTCTTGAGACAGAGGAGAATGCGAAGCGGCGGGGAGCGGTCATTCTGGCGGAGCTGGCAGGATTTGCCAACTGCACGGACGGATACCATGTCACAAGTCCGCATCCGGAAGGAATCGGCGCCATATTCTGTATGGAAAAAGCGCTTGAGCACGCGGGACTGAGACCGGAGGACGTGGACTACATAAATACCCATGGAACTTCCACGCCGGTTGGCGATCCGATTGAGACGGCCGCTATCGCAAAACTGTTTGGGGAACATGCGGGCGAGATGGCTGTGACGTCTACGAAGGGAGCCACCGGACATATGATGGGGGCAGGGGGTATCACGGAGGCGATTGCCTGTATCCAGAGCATAAGGACAGGAATTGTGCCGCCGACGCTGAATTATACAACTCCCGATGAAAAGTGTGTGCAGCTGTCCTTTGTGCCGGAAAAAGCCATTCGCAGACAGGTGAATGTGGCCATGAGCAATTCGTTTGGTTTTGGCGGGCAGAACTCCAGCGTAGTATTAAAAAAGTATTGATTTTATTAAAATATGATGATACAATAAAAAAGGTTTAATCAGGATCTCTTATGGTTTGATTAAATCTTTTCTATTCCCTGCGGCATACTTCCCCCTATATTTATGCTGCGGGGATATTTTTATCGTATTTTCTGAATAAATGTCTTTTCTGCGGTTATCCTAATTGTAAGGTAAAAATAGTCAGAATTGCCGTGGAAAGGAACGGATAGAAATGAAAAAGACGAAATTTATGATGGCGGCTGCCGCGGCGGCAGTTCTGTGGCTGGTCGTGCTCGTTCAGATATTTGTGACGCGCCTGTATGTTTCAGACGCTGATTTTACCCAGGCCTTTGCGAAGAACAAACTGGTCGTGCTCAGGGAAAATACAGACACACGCAATATAAGAGAAGGAAATACTTGCATCGAGGGGCAGGTTGTTGGTAAAATGAATAGAGATGAGATGGCGGCTCTGGCGGAGAACCTGTTCCGGAGCATGGGCGGCGGAAAGGTGCTGGAGAGCAGTGCATCTTCCGACGGAGATTATTATGTGGCCTATGGTTATACGGTCGGGATTTCCGATGCAAAAAGGGTGAATGGAAAGAACATCAATCTCAACGTCGCCGTTTCATATGATGAAAAGAACAATCGTACCAATGTGATTATGGGGACGCCGCTTATCAACTCGGATTTCTGATTCCGGAGCGCGGCGGCGCGGACGACAGGAGGGGGACGGCAGTATGCCTACGGAAGAACAGTTATATGATCTGGCGGAGCTGTTTAAGGTGTTTGGGGACAGCACGCGGATCCGTATTTTATATGAACTCTTTGACAAGGAGATGTGCGTCGGCGACATTGCCGGCGCCCTCAATATGACGCAGAGCGCTATTTCCCATCAGCTTCGGGTGCTCAAGCAGAGCCGACTCGTGAAATTCCGCCGCGAGGGGAAGACCGTATTTTATTCCCTGGACGACGACCATGTGCGGAGCGTGATCGAGATGGGGCTGGAGCATGTGCTGGAGCTGTGATGGGAGTGTGTGCCGGAACTGTGACGGGAGCATGTGCTGAAACTGTGACGGGAGCGCTCAGCTCTTGCCGCGACGGAACAGCAGCACCCGCACAGAATTCAGCACGCAGAGGAGCGCCACGCCGGAGTCGGCGAACACGGCGAGCCACATATTGGCGAGCCCGAAGAAACTGAGCGCCATAATGACGAGTTTGACGAGCAGCGCAAAGAGAATATTCTGTCTGGCGATGGAGAGTGTCCGTCTGGCGATGCGCATACTCTCCGGCACTGCCTGCAGATCTGAGGTCATAAATACTACGTCGGCGGCTTCGATGGCGGCGTCGGCTCCGCTTCCCATGGCGGCGCCCACATCAGCTCCGGCGAGAACCGGCGCATCATTGATGCCGTCGCCGACGAACATCACAGCCCCCTGCTCCGAGCGAACCTGCCGGAGCCGGTTCAGTTTTTCCTCCGGAAGAAGACGGCTGTATACGGCGTCGATCCCCACGGCTTCACCGACCGCCCTGGCGGATGTCTCATTGTCTCCGGTGAGCATAACGGTGTGCACGCCGCGCTCCTTCATCTGCCGGATCGCAGAGGGAGAACTCTCCTTGATGGAGTCGGACAGAGTAATGGTTCCGGCAAAGGCGCCGTCTACGGCCAGATAAACCTGGGTGGAGGCGGCGTTTGCGCTGTCAGCGGGAACCGCTATCGACTTTTCTCTCAGAAGGGAGCGGTTTCCACAGAGGACATGGCGGCCCTCTATGTCGGCCGACAGCCCCTTTCCGGCGATTTCCTGCAAATTACCGGCTTCGGGAAGGGCAATCCCCTGTCCGGAGGCACAGGCCAGAATACTGGCGGCAATCGGGTGTGTGGAGGCCTGTTCTATGGCGGCCGCCAGACGCAGGATATCTTTCTCTGTATAAGCCTCCGCGGGGTGAATGGAGCGGACGGCAAAATTTCCCACAGTAATCGTGCCGGTCTTATCCATGACGACGGCTTTTAATTTGGCTATCACTTCCAGCGAGGAGCCGCCCTTGAACAGGATTCCCTGACGGGAGCCGGTTCCGATTCCGGCGAAAAAGGCCAGCGGTACGCTGAGCACCAGAGCGCAGGGGCAGCTGATTACCAGAAAAGTCAGCGCCGCATAGATATAATAGTCCCAGTTCCCTGTGATGAGGGAGGGAACGACAGCGGTTATCAAGGCCGCCAGGCAGACAATGGGAGTATAGATTCTGGCAAAGCGCGTGATAAAACGATCCAGGTGCGGCTTGCTGGCAGAGGCTTCCTCTACCGAGGAGAGAATCCGGCTTACCATAGACTCCGACAGCGGTTTGTCCACCCGTATATGGAGCAGGCCGTCGGTATTGATGCAGCCGGACAGGAGAGAGGAACCGGCGCTTACTTTGACCGGAACCGGTTCTCCCGTCACCGGAGAAGTATCGATCCGGCTCTCTCCCTCCACTACCTCGCCGTCCAGCGGGATCCGGTCTCCGGGACGGATGAGAAGGAGGTCGCCCACGCCGGCGTCAGCGGCGGGGACGGTGGACACGGAACCGTCCGGAGCGAGCCGCTGCACGGTCTCCGGACGCATATCCACGGCGGCGGAGATGGAGGCGCGGCTCTTTTCCACCGCCTTATCCTCAAAATATTCTCCGATCCGGAAAAACAGCATGACGGCGGCGGCCTCCGCAAACTCTCCGATACAGAAGGCGCCGGCTGTGGCGACTGTCATCAGAAAATTTTCATCAAAAACTTCCCCGTGGAACAAGCCGGTGACGGCGTGCAGCGCCACCTCCCAGCCCAGACAGGCCCAGGACAGGGCATAGAGAATCGGAGCGAGCGGCATATCCGGCATAAGATTCAGTTTTTCCAGAATCAGTCCGGCGGCGAAAAGAACAATGCCTCCGATAAAAAGTCCCTTATCCAGCACAGGGTGGTGGGATTCTTCGTGATGGTGCTCATGGCCGCAGCAGCCGCACCCGCAGCCTCCGTGACTGTGCTCATGGTGCTCGTGCTCATGGTGTTCGTGCTCATGGTGTTCGTGCTCATGCTCATGGTGTTCGTGGTTGTGTGACATATAAAACCTCCCCTTTCTCCATTTCGGATAGGTATAATATTTCATTCAATCAAATGAATAAGTGTTCATATATTCATAATACAGTGTGCGTCCGGAATTGTCAACAAGTTTTTTAAAAAATCTGTGTAACCGCAAGCATAAACCTTACTATTATAAAAAATATTTAAAAGCCCCTGTTATTTTTTTAACAAATATGGTATAGTGTCTGCATAGACGTGGGATATATGATTTGGCAACCCGTGACACATACGAACAGGAGACGCCGGAGTTCTGGCGCTTTCCGGATATGGAGGGAAAGATGGAAAAGGTTAGGGCATTTTTAAAGAGGAAGGACATCGAATTTTCGCTCAGGCGCTATGGCGTGGACGCACTGGGAGCTATGGCTCAGGGCCTGTTCGCCTCGCTTCTGATTGGAACGATCATCAGTACGCTGGGGGAACAGCTGGGGATTGGGATCCTCGTCACCATGGGCGATTACGCCAAGGCAGTGACCGGGCCGGCCATGGCGGTGGCGATTGGCTATGCGCTGAAATGTCCGGCGCTGGTATTGTTTTCGCTGGTGTGCGTGGGCGGCGCCGCCAATGAGCTGGGCGGAGCGGGAGGGCCGCTGGCCGTGCTGATTGTGACGATTTTTGCCGCTGAGTTTGGAAAAGCGGTCTCCAAGGAGACGAAAATCGACATTCTGGTGACGCCCTTTGTGACGATTGCGGTGGGCGTGCTTTTGTCCATGGGTTGTGCTCCGGCGATTGGCAAGGCGGCAAGCGCTGTGGGCGGAGCGATTATGTGGGCCACGGAGCTGCAGCCGTTCCTGATGGGAATGATCGTGGCGGCGATTGTGGGAATTGCCCTGACGCTGCCAATCAGCAGCGCGGCTATCTGTGCGGCGCTGGGACTGACCGGCCTGGCCGGTGGCGCCGCGGTTGCGGGCTGCTGCGCCCAGATGGTCGGCTTTGCCGTGATGAGCTTCCGTGAGAACCGCGTGGGCGGACTTGTGGCGCAGGGGATTGGTACCTCTATGCTGCAGATGGGCAATATTGTAAAGAATCCGCGTATCTGGATTCCGCCGATTCTGTCGTCAGTCATTATAGGGCCGATTGCCACCTGTGTCTTTCATCTGGAGATGAACGGGGCGGCCGTGGCCTCCGGTATGGGAACATGTGGTTTTGTGGGGCAGATCGGCATATACAGCGGCTGGGTAAAAGACGTGGCGGAGGGGACGAAAACCGCCATAACCGCCATGGACTGGCTGGGACTCATACTGGTGTGCTTTGTCCTGCCGGCAGTGATCACATGGCTGATTGCGATTCCGTTCCGCCGCCTTGGGTGGATCAGGGAAAATGATTTGAAACTGGAGGATTAAATGCAGGATATTCTGGCGGGCGTCCTGGCGGGCCTTGTAGCAGCGGCGGTGCTGGGAGCGCTTATATACAGGGTTTTGTCAAAAACCATAGATGATAAACTCCGGACTTACATGGAGGCGCTGCTCCGGTATCAACAATCCCTGGGGAACAACCAGATCCAGCAGATAGCGGGGCTGACGGGGAAGATGGACAGTGTATACACGGGTATGGACAAATTGGAGAAATCCCTGATGAATGTAAAGACCAGGGGGATTTACGGGGAGTGGCAGTTAGGCGCCCTGATACAGCAGATATTGACGCCGGATCAGTACGAGACGGAGTGCATGGTGGTTCCGGGGAGCCAGAAGCGCGTGGAGTATGCGGTGAAGATGCCGGGATATGCCGGTGAGACCGTCTACCTCCCCATTGACTCCAAATTTCCACTGGACGCCTTTTTGCAGCTGCAGGAGGCAAGGGAGGAAAAAGATGCGGATCTGGCGAAGGACGCAGAGGATCTGTTCAAATCCAGAGTGAAACGCTTTGCGAAGGAAGTTCACGAAAAATATATAAAGCCGCCGTTTACGACGGACTTTGCGATTTTATTTTTTCCCTTTGAGGGCGTATATACCGAGGTTCTGCAGATGGGACTGCTGGAGGAACTGATGGCAAAATACAGGATTACCGTGGCGGGACCGAGTTCTCTGGCGGCAATTCTGAACAGCCTTCTGGTTGGGTTCCGCAGTGTTGCGCTGGAGAAAAAGGCAGGGGAGATCTGGGAGGCTTTGTCCGGCGCCAGAGGCGAGGTGGACAAATTTGAGGAGACGCTGAACAACGTGCAGAAGCGTCTGGATCAGAGCAGCCGCGAACTGGAGAGCCTGATTGGAGTGCGGACAAGGAAATTGAAAAAGAAACTGGAATTTTTTGAAACGGAGGAAGAAAATGCTGAAACAGGGATTGCACAAAAAAATTAGCATACTGCTGCTGATAGCCGCTGTCGTATCCGGTACGGTATATGCAGAGCCGGACGCGGTGCAGGCGGCAAAAGCGCAGTTGAAGACAAAGAAGATAACCATCAAGGTCGGACAGAAAAAGAAAATCAAACTTAAAAAGAAAAAAGCCGGAGCGAAGTATATCTTTAAGTCCTCGAAGAAGAAGGTGGCGAAGGTAAGCAAATCGGGCGTTGTCACAGGAAAGAAGATTGGTACGGCCCGTGTGACTGTCCGCGAGGTAGCAAAAAAGAAATCCCGCAAAGTCGGCATTGTAAAAATATATGTAAAGAGAAAAAATACTACGGTTACGCCGGAGGATCCGAAGACCGACCAAAACCCGTCGGTATCTGAGCCGGAGCCGGAACCACAGCAACAGCCTTCGGATAGCGGCAGCCTGACTTTCCGCAATCTGCAGTATTTACAGGAACACTATGAAAAGCACGGCATCGCCATGGGCTTTTCCTCACCGGAGGCATATCTGGCGCAGGCGAACGAGGTAGTGAAAAATCCGGCGTCCCTGCACAAGCTGGAGGCCGAGGACGGAGACGACGTATATTATCTGGAGTCTACGAATGATTTTGTAATCGTGTCCACGGACGGCTATATCCGGACTTACTTCCGACCGGAAGACGGCAAGGCGTATTTTGACAGGCAGTAGGGGCTATATAGCCCCGCATAATATCCTTGCAAAAAATATGCGCCTGTGGTATTCTGTATTTTGAGCGGTATTCATAGGAAACTGCATCAGATGATAATGTGTTATCACTGAGTTCGGAGGTGATGACATGGATATTGGAATTATCGGCGCAGGGAAGGTCGGCTGTTCTGTGGGGAAATACCTGAAGGAGCGGGGCTGTCCGGTGGCCGGATATGTAAGTAAAACGAAAAAAAGCGTGGATTCTGCCGCGACTTTTACAGGAACAAAAGCCTTTGGCTCCCTGGAGGAGCTGGTGGCGGCCAGCGGGATTATTTTCATCACGACGCCGGACGATGTTATTTCTTCGGTGTGGAAACGGCTGGCCGGACAATCAATTCAGGGAAAAATAATATGCCATTTCAGTGGCTCATTGTCATCCGTTGTTTTTTCTGATATGGACAGAACCGGAGCTTCCGGCTGTTCCATTCATCCTATGTATGCGTTCAACGACAAATTCACAGCTTATCAGAAACTGAATCAGGTGTATTTTACGATAGAAGGGCAGGAACCGGCCGTGGCAGCCATGAGGGCGCTGTGGGAAGGGCTGGGAAATCCCGTCTGTGTCATTGCGCCGGACAGGAAGGCGCGGTATCACGCGGCGGCTGCCATGGTGAGCAATATGATGACCGGTCTCTATCAGATGGGAGTCGATATGCTGGCCGACTGCGGGTTTGAGAGAGAAGCGGCGCGCAGGCTGGTGGAGCCCCTTGTGCGGGGCAACATGGAAGCGGTGGCGGCGTCCTCGCCGGAGCAGTCGCTGACCGGCCCCATTGAGAGAAATGACGTGGAGACAGTCCGCAGACATCTGACAGTGTTACGGGAAGATGAAAGACAGGTGTATGTGAGTCTGGGACGGAAGCTGGTGGAGATAGCCGGACGTAAAAATCCGGACAGGGATTACACCGAACTATTAAAATGTTTTCAGGAGGTATCATGATGAAAAATACAGTTCTCACATTCCGGCAGGCGAAGGAAAAGGGTGAAAAACTTACTATGCTGACGGCGTATGACTATTCCACGGCCAAATTGCTGGACGAGGCGGGGGTAAACAGTATTCTGGTGGGTGACTCCCTGGGGAATGTGATTCTGGGATACGAGGATACAATATCTGTCACCATGGAGGATATGATCCACCACGGGGCGGCTGTGGCAAGAGGAGCCGAAAATGCGCTGGTGATAATCGATATGCCCTTCATGTCTTATCAGACGTCGGTTTATGATGCGGTGGTAAATGCGGGGCGGCTGATGAAGGAGGGCCGCGCAGGAGCGGTAAAACTGGAGGGAGGACAGGAAGTCTGTCCGCAGATCCAGGCCATTGTCGCGGCGGGTATTCCCGTGTGCGCCCATCTGGGGCTGACGCCCCAGTCCATTCATGCCTTTGGCGGGCATCGGGTACAGGGCCGGACGGAGGAGGCGGCCAGAAAACTTCTGAAGGACGCCAGAGCGGTGGAGGAGGCCGGCGCCTTTGCGGTGGTGCTGGAATGTGTGCCGGAGAAACTGGCGAATCTGGTAACAGAGAGTGTCAAGATTCCAACGATTGGAATCGGTGCGGGAAACGGCTGCGACGGCCAGGTGTTGGTCTATCAGGATATGCTGGGAATGTTTTCAGACTTCACGCCGAAGTTTGTCAGGCGGTATGCCGAACTGGGCGAGGAGATGAAGGAGGCGTTTCGGGCGTACATAGCAGATGTGGAGAGCGGCGCGTTTCCATCGGAGGAACACAGCTATCAGATCGATGATGATATTATAGAAAAATTATATTAGGAAATGGTGGAGGACGAGATGGAAATTGTATCAACAGTAGATGAGGTGAGGGAGCGGGTGAGAAAATGGCGCGGAGAGGGCCTGAGCATTGGCCTGGTGCCTACCATGGGCTACCTGCACGAAGGTCATAAGAGCCTGATCGATAAGGCGGTCGAGCAGAACGACCGGGTGATTGTCAGCGTGTTTGTCAATCCGATCCAGTTTGGCCCCACAGAGGATCTGGCCACCTATCCGAGGGACTTGGACAGAGATGCGGCGGTCTGTGAAAATGCCGGCGCGGATTTGATCTTTCACCCGAATAAAGAAGAAATGTATTTTGACGATTTCTGCACTTATGTGGATATGGAACACCTGACGGAGGGCCTCTGTGGAAAAACCAGGCCGACGCATTTCCGCGGAGTGTGCACGGTGGTGAGCAAACTGTTCCACATCGCAGAGCCGGACAGGGCGTATTTTGGGCAGAAGGACGCCCAGCAGTTAGCGGTCATACGCCGTATGGTAAGGGATCTGAATTTTAATCTGGAAATCGTGGGCTGCCCGATCGTGAGGGAGGACGACGGCCTGGCAAAGAGCTCGCGCAATACCTACCTGTCCCCGCAGGAGAGGGAGGCGGCCGTGGTTCTGAGCAGGGCGCTTTACCGCGGAGAGGAGCTATTGAGAGCCGGAGAGACAGACGCCGCCAGGGTGACGGCTGCCGTCCGGGAGATACTGGAGGCGGAGCCGCTGGCAAAGGTGGACTATGTAGAGGCAGTGGATTTTGACAATCTCCAGCCGGTGGAAAAGGTGACGGGCACGCTCTTGCTGGCCATTGCCGTCTACATTGGAAAGACGAGACTGATTGACAATATAATCTACGGAAAGGACTAAGATATGACGATTCAGATGTTAAAAGGGAAAATTCATCGGGCCGTTGTGGTGCAGGCGGAGTTGGACTATGTGGGGAGCATCACGATTGATCCGGTTCTCATGGAGGCCGCGGGAATCCTGGAATATGAAAAAGTACAGGTGGTGGACATTGAGAACGGAAACCGTTTTGAGACCTACACGATAGCCGGAGAACCGGACAGCGGTATGGTCTGCCTGAATGGGGCGGCCGCCCGCATGGTTCAGGTGCGCGACCACATTATCATCATGAGTTACTGCGACATGACTCCGGAGGAGGCACAGAAGCATCGTCCCCGAGTTGTATTTGTAGATGAAAAAAATCAGATTGAGCGCATTGCCAGTTATGAAAAGCATGGCCGGATTTCGTAGAGAGGAGGCAGAGGGAAGATGAAAGATGCTATATTGGAGGGAAAGACAGTAATACTGGGAGTGAGCGGAAGCATTGCGGCCTATAAGATTGCCAATCTCACCAGTATGCTGACCAAGCGGGGCTGTGACGTGCATGTGCTGATGACAAAAAACGCCACAAAATTTATCAATCCGATAACCTTCGAGACACTGACCGGACACAAATGTCTGGTAGATACCTTCGACCGGAATTTTGAATTTAACATAGAGCATGTGGCATTGGGCAAGAGAGCAGATGTGGTGCTGGTGGCTCCGGCCTCAGCCAATATTATCTCCAAAATGGCAAATGGCCTGGCGGACGATATGCTCTCCACTACAATCCTTGCCTGCACATGCAGGAAGCTGGTGGCTCCGGCCATGAATACCAATATGTATGAGAATCCCATTGTGCAGGACAATCTGCAAAAACTACGGAATTTCGGCATGGAGATAATCGAGCCGGAGACAGGACAGCTGGCCTGTAAAGATGTGGGCAAAGGGAAAATGGCCTCGGAGGACGTCCTTCTGGAGTATATTCTCCGCGAGATCCAGTTTGAAAAGGACATGATTGGGAAAAAGGTGCTTGTGACAGCGGGCGCCACAAGAGAGGCATTAGATCCCGTGCGCTATATTACCAACCACTCCAGCGGAAAGATGGGCTATGCCCTGGCCAACGTGGCTATGCGCCGGGGGGCGGAGGTGACGCTGGTGAGCGGCGTCACGAACCTGAAGCCGCCGATTGGCGTCCGGTTGATTCAGGTAGTCAGCGCCAAAGAGATGTTTGAGGCTATCAAGCCGCTGGCAAAAGAACAGGATATCATCATTAAGGCGGCTGCCGTGGCCGATTACACGCCGGACTTTGTTGAGCCGGAAAAGATAAAAAAGCACGCGGAAAAACTTGAATTGTCCCTGGGACGCACGACTGACATTCTGGCCTGGCTCGGAGAGAACCGGAGAGAGGGCCAGTTCATCTGCGGATTTTCCATGGAGACGGAAAATATAGAAGAAAATTCCAAAGAAAAGTTGAAGAAGAAACGCGCCGATATGATGGTCGCCAACAATCTGCGAGTCGAGGGAGCGGGCTTTGGTTTTGACACAAATGTAGTCACCCTTATCATGAAGGAGGGAATCATCGAACTGCCGCTGATGAGAAAGGAAGAAGTGGCGACAAATATCCTTGATGTAATCAACCACAGCATTTAAAAAAGCGGGCAGAAAATAGCGTCAAAGGATATGTATAAAATCCCCAAAATTCCATATACTGTATATAGTGCATTGACAAATACTACAGGATATGGTATAATTTAGAAAAATTTTGCAATATATCGTGGTATTTGGAAACGGAGGGATTTTATAATGACAAACGCCAATGTGGGTAATGTCCGGCGTGCAGTTGCCAGGCATGTGGGAAGCAAAGTAGTTGTCCGCAGTAATCTGGGAAGACATAAGTACGACGTGACGGAAGGAATCATTACCGAGATATATCCCTGCATTTTCCTAGTGCAGGTGAGAAACGAGGCGGAGGATAGTTTTCAGACCGTTTCCTACAGTTATACAGATGTGATTACAAAAGACGTGCAGTTGACATTGTGTTAGAGAATGGCTGCCGCCCATTTATAATGGGCGGCATTTTTTTTGTTATAACAGGGGAAAAGTCCAGGGAAAGATTATCTGTGCATTTGCAGATAAATGTGGTAGAATGATATAATAAGTGAGTAAAAACACATTTATGCTGCAAAACATGTTTGTTTAGGAGGGCTTGAAAATAATGGAAAAACTAATACTCTATCACGGGACTCCTGACAAAATCGTTGTGCCGACCTTTGGCCTGGGAGATGATAAACACGATTACGGGAGAGGATTTTACCTTACCGAGAGTGTTGAACTTGCAAAGGAATGGGCAGTTTGCCGACCAAATGAGGACAATGGCTGGGTTCACAAATATGAACTGGATACGGACGGATTGAAAATTCTTGATTTTCAGGAGAAGAATGTCCTTTGTTGGCTGGCCGAACTTATGAAACACAGAGACGCTGCGGATACTAAGCGCTATAGAATGTTGGCTCAGAAATTCATTGAAAAGTACGGTTTAGATACAAGTAAATATGATGTCATAAAAGGTTGGAGAGCCAATGCGTCTTACTTTTATATTGCAAAAGAGTTTGTCAGAGATAATATAGATGTTGATATTCTTGAAGAACTTTTGCTATTAGGCGGTTTGGGAATACAATACTGCATTAAATCCAGGCTTGCGTATTCAAAACTGCATGAGGTTCAAGGTGAATTATCCGTTGTGAAGTATGATGAATTTAATGAGAAGTATAATTCACGGGATGTTGCGGCAAGACAGAAGATGAGAGACCTGGTGAACTCTGACGCCAACAAAGTAACAAATGTGTTCAGTGCGCTTTTTGAGAGGTGAGAATAATGCAGGCTTATTCAGATGTTTATTTGGACGATGTGGTAGAGAGTCAGGGAAAGCTCTTTGATTTTGTGGCACAATCTTTTCCTGGTATGGATACGGTGGACTTTATTAAAGCCTATATGACGAGCAAAACGCGCAAGTGTATTGATGAAGCGAAAGCCTATGTGATTACTATGAACGCTGAGGAATTGTGGAACTATTTTTGTGAGACCGAAGGATATAAGCTGAAGGAAGGGAAAGCACTGGAGGGATTTCTTCCTGATTGGGTTGGCGAGTTTTATGCTTACTATCAATGGTTTTATAATATGCCGAGTTCGGAAGTAATAGAAAAGGTGCCGATTGATTTTCTGGCGAAGGCATATTTTGGTCTCCACGACCTGGAATTGGAATTGGCAGTAAAAAAAGTTGGTGAGCTTTAATGCAAATAGTATGTTTTCATAACCCCGACGAAGAAAATGGCTATTTGAGTAACTGGTATCCTTCGGAGTTTGTGGTTGATAGTGTCTCGTTTTCTTCGATGGAGCAGTATATCATGTATAAAAAAGCTGTTTGCTTTGAGGATAGAAATATATCTGCTCAAATAATGGAAACGGAAGATGTTGCGCAGATTAAAGCGCTTGGGCGTCTTGTGGCTGGCTATGATGACAATTATTGGAATGGAATAAGGCAGATAGTTGCCTATCAGGGGCTTTTAGAGAAGTTTAGGCAAAACACAGAACTGAAAGATAAGTTATTGAGCACGGGGAGTTCTACTTTGGCTGAGTGTGCTGTAAAAGACAGAATTTGGGGCATTGGATTGTCAATGAAAAACCCAGATAGATTTGAAAAAGCGAAGTGGAAGGGACAAAATTTGCTTGGGTATACGCTGATGGAAGTTCGAAATAGCTTGTAAAAGCCGGCAAAACATATTTGTGTGATAAAATGAAAGGAAGTAATCGATGATAGCAATGATGAGGAGATGACGCAAAATGGCAGATATATTAGAGCGTGAACAAATTAATGTTATTACAAAAGAAATTGTGGATGAAGTGATACATCTTTTGCAAAAAAATGTATATAAAATTGTGTTGTATGGTTCTTATGCCAGAGGAGATTTTACCGAAGAATCCGATATTGATATTTTGATTTTGTTAAATTGCAGCAAGGAACAGGTTATGATGTATCGGAAGCAAGTCAGTCGTTTGTCTAGCAGAATAGGTTTAAAGAATGATATAGAAATCTCTCTTTTGCTTAGGGATAAAGAAACGTTTGAACGGGGAAAAGACATTCTCCCATTTTATAAGAATATAAAACAGGAGGGAATTGAGATATATGGATGATGAATTGCGAAATTTGTCAAAGTATCGAATTGAACAGGCAAAAAGATGTATTCGTTCAGCAAAGATTCTGGCGGATGATGAGGATTATAAGGGTTCGGCCAATCGTTCTTATTATGCTATTTTTCATTGTATGCGAAGTGTTCTTGCGCTGGAAGGAAAAGATTTTTCTAAGCATTCTGCAGTTTCGGCATATTTTAGGAAAGAATATGTTAAAACAGGAATTTTTGACGTGGAGATGTCGGATATAATAAAAGAGGCATTTGATGTTCGAAGTGACAGCGATTATGATGATTATTATTTGATTTCAAAAGAAGAAGTACTGGAACAGATAAAAAATGCACAAATATTTTTTGAACAGACAAATAAATATCTTGAAGAAAGACTAAAAGAATGAATATTTCAACTAGAAAATATCAAAAAATCTATGCGTAAAAGATGTCTGTGTGGATAAAAGGAGTTTGTTATGGCATTAGACAATAAACTGGGCATCACCGATTCATCGGAGCTTGCCCGTGTAGAAGAAAAGATAAGCAAAACAAAGGCTTTAGAACTTTTTGAAACGGGATTGCTCGATACTTTTGAGGTTGGAACGTTTGATGGCCTGGCGAAAATTCACAAATATCTGTTTGATGAAATTTATGACTCTGCCGGAAAGATTCGTACAGTTAATATTGTAAAGGGAGGGTTTCGTTTTGCCCCGTTAATGTACCTTGAAGCAGCTCTCGCCAATATTGAGAAAATGCCGCAGTCTGATTTTGATGAGATTGTGGAAAAATATATTGAGATGAATGTTGCCCACCCGTTCCGGGAAGGCAATGGACGCAGTGCAAGAATTTGGCTCGATGCTATTTTCAAGAAGGAACTGAAAATGGTGGTTGACTGGAGCAAGATTGATAAAGAAGATTATCTGCTTGCTATGGAAAGAAGTCCTATCAAAGATATTGAAATCAAAGTTCTTCTCAAATCGGCGCTCACGGATAAGATTAACGATCGCGAAGTGTATATGAAGGGCATTGACGCAAGCTACCGCTATGAAGGGTATGATGTATACAGGACGGAGACCATCAAAGACAATGACTGAATTATAATGGTGACGTCAAATAGAATTGCAGGTACCCCCTCCCGCAACAAATCTGTTCCGTTGCAGGAGGGGGCCTGTTTTATTTATTATTCAACGCCTGCAGCTCATACAGGGTAGTAACCCCCAGATCGTTGTAAATGGGGGAGTACTCACTGCCCTTCCCCGGTGATTTGTAGCCCATGTAGTACAGGTTCTTCTTGTCGCCGGTAAATGTCTGCGTCAGTGTGCTGTCCGTGTATTTGTTGTGCGAAAAGACAAAGGGCTGCTGCACGCCACGGAAGTTTACGCAGAGAGCGCTCTTTTTGAAAGAGTTGTCAGAGCAGTTGACATTTTTCCAGTTAATCATAAAGATGCCGGTGTTTTTCATGTTGGTAAAGGTGTTGTTGCGGATTGTGATATTCTCGTGATAGCAGTTTTCCGCCCATTTCCCGTTCACCATGCGCTGGGAGTATTTGTGGGTGCCAATGCCCCTCTGGAGGTTGGTGAACTGGCAGTTCTCAATGAGGACATTCTGGTTCGGCGTCCGGTCAAGGCTGCTCCAGTATATGCCCAGGCCTCCGGTGAGGGGATCGGGGGTGTCCAGATTGATGGCCTCTTTCGTATAAGGCGATTTTTTCGCCACGCCGGAGAATCGGCAGTTGCTCACTGTCAGATTTTTTGTGGCGTCAACCTCCAGAAAATGGCCGACGTTCATGTGCAGAAAGCGTATGCCGCGGATCTCCACATTCTGGCAGTGGGCGGCGAGAATGGCCTTGGCCTCCTTGATATATTTCAGATCGATTGTCACTTTTCCCGAACCGATGAATTTTACATTTTTGGCGCAGTCGTATCCGTATGCCTTTTTCTTCTTGGAGCGCCCGATTCGGGAATCCACCACATGGAAAATGGATTCAGCCGGCTTAAAGCGGGCCTTTCCGGTCTTATTCAGCTTCACTATCTTAACGCCGTTTTTGAATTTGATTGTGACGTTGGAGGGGACGAACAGGGTGCTGGAAATCTTGTATGTGCCCTTTTTCAGTGTCAGCACGCCGCCGCCCTTTTTCTCGATTTTTTCGAGATAAGTCCGCAGGACAAAATACTGTTTCGTGTATTTGTTAAAGTCCTGGCTGTTGCGGTATCCTTTTTTTATCGTTGTCTTCGGGCCGACGGTAAAATTTTTCTTCGCCTGTGCGACGCCTCCAAAGAGCAGAGGAGAACACAGTAAAAGAAATAAAAAAACAGTGGTAATAGTTTTCTTCATATTATGCAAGTCCTTTCTTTGTCATAAAAATATAACCCATTATAGCACAGATTCCGTTTTTGCGCGACAGAAAAATAAATGGTAAAAATGGAAAAACGGTTCTTTTTTGGGAAAAGACGGAATATATACACTAGTGTAAACGGCGGTGTCCGGAGCGCAAAAGCCGCCGATGGGTAAAAAAAGACAAGGGGGCAACAGGATTGAGACTGATAACGCAGAGGGTTCATATGAATAAATGCAATTGTCGGGACAGCAGGGCAGTTACGCTGGATCGGGATTTCAATGTGCCAGATGCCAAACCAGATGCCCTGTCCATCATGAAGGAACAGGGCAACATACAGATTGAGGAAGTTCGTATGGCGGACGGCAGGGCGAGCGTGAAGGGAGAACTGGAATTTCAACTTCTCTATGCGGTGGACGGAGATCTGCCGGTGGGGGAGATGAACGGCTCCATTCCCTTCGAGGAAATGATCCCCCTCTCCTGCGCCGACCGGGACGATGAACTCACAGTCAACGCCACATTAGAGGATCTGCGCAGTGAACTGATAAATTCCCGAAAACTGGGCCTGAAGGCGATCCTCACGCTGGAAGTCGCGGCGGAGACAGTCTGCGATGGAGAGGGCGCCGTGGAGCTGGAGGACGCAGAGAATGTTTTCTCGAAAAAAACGGTTTTGCCGATTTCACGGCTCACATTCAGCAAAAAGGACACTCTACGGGTGAGGGACGAGTGGAAGATCCCCGGCACCAAGGACGCCATTGGGCAGATTTTATATTCAGATATACGTCTGGGTGAGATTAATACCAGGATGAATGAAAACGAACTTCAGGTGGACGGCCAGGCGCATCTGTTTGTCATCTATCTCAGCGACAGCGAGGCGCCGGAAATGAACTATTATGAAAATACCATTCCGGTGGAGGGAGTCATTGACTGCGGCGGCTGCGACGCCGATATGGTGGCGCAGGTCGTGACGGGGATTCACAGTCGGGATCTGGAAATCAAAGAAGATGAGGACGGCGAGAGCCGGGTGCTGGACGTAGAACTGGTGATTGATTTTGACATTAAGGTATATGGGCAGGACGAACTGGAACTTCTGACAGATTTTTACTCTGTGACGGAGAAGTGCCGTCCGGTCTATGAGGATTCTTATTTTGAAAACCTCATTGTGCAGAATAAGAGCAAGGCCCGCATCAGTGGGAAGATACTGTCGGACAGCGACCGCACGCCGCTGCAGATATGGGACGTCAGCGGAGAGATCCGCATTGACAATAAAGAACAGAGAGAAAACGGAGTCCAGGTGGAAGGGGTAATCGATGTTAGCGTCCTGTATCTGACGGAGGACGACAGAGTGCCCCTGGCTTCGGTAAAAGGCGTACTGCCCTTTGAACAGCTGGTAGAGGCAGAGGGGCTGGAGCCGGACAGCAATGTCTGGCTGAGAGGCACATTGGAGCAGGTCAGCGGAACCATGACAGGCGATAGGGAAATTGAAATCAAAGCGGTGGCGGCACTGGACTTAATTGCCTTTGAGCGCATCGAGGCGCCAATCATTACCGGCTATGAGAGCGAGGATATTGACTGGAAGGCCCGAAGCCGTGAACCGGGTATTATCGGCTATGTCGTGCAGTCAGGGGAAGAACTCTGGGATATTGCCAAAAATTTCTTTACCACAAAGGAAGCGATTATGGAGATTAACCAGATGGAGAAAGAAGATGTAAAGGAGGGCGATATCTTACTCATACTGAAGGAAGTGGCAGCGCAGTAGAAACTCCGCGGGAAGCAGTAAATTTCATCTGAGATAAAAGGAGGCTGCCGCTTTGCGAATAGAGATTCGTGAAGCGGCAGCCTCCTTTTAAATGTCAAATGCAAATCAAATTATTCTTCGGCAGTAAGTCCGTCGCGCCATTTCTCCATCTTGCTGACAGCGGCGTCGATGGTCTGCTTACAAATATCCGGCAAATCATCGCCCCAGGCCTTTGTAGCCTGGTCAAAGCCCTTCTTGATTGCGGCGATCATCTCGTCTGCCTTAGTCGGATCTCCGCCGCTCAGAGCCTGCGCCATGGAAACCATGCGGTCACTGGTCTGCTCTACGCCCCAATAGCCGTCTTCGCCAATATCCTTCTGCGCCTGCGCAATTGTAGCCGGATCCGGATTCAGATTTTTGAACAAATCGGCCAGAGAAGTGTACTTCTTTGCCTGTTTGCCGAGAAGCTCATTCACCAGATTCTGAAGCTGCTGGTTCTTTGTGGATAACTCCTGTTTCAAACCGGATACAATGGAAGAATAGTCGGTCATCTTTTCAGATTTGCTATCCGTAGCATTGGATGGCTCGTATACAACGCCTACGTCCTCAGCGGTCTTCTCTGCTGCTTTTGCCGCTTCGGCCGCCTTTGTCGAAGTGGCGACAGAAGGAGTATAGCTGTTTGCCATCGTGTTCGTAACTCCGTTTACACTCATAAGATTCCTCCCTTTCCGTGCTCCCGCACTTATATGTATAGTGAAATATGGTCTATCTTATATTTCGGTACGATTTTGAAAAACTTTAGGCTTTTTAATAAATTAGCGGTAAAATTTTGGAATAAAAATTCCCGCAAAAACAGGATGCCGCTTATCGGTACAGATCCGTGACAAATGCGAAGCACCGATAGGGCAACTGACGGCATTGCTCCCTGGCGGCTTTGGCCCTGTCCAAATCATCAAAAATACCGAATACAGTGGGGCCGCTTCCGCTCATCAGAGAGCCGAGGGCGCCGCTTTCCATCATGTACTGCTTGATCGAGGCGATCTCCGGATGGGCGGGAATGGTGACAGTCTCCAGCACGTTTCCGAGGAGGGCGCACAGGCCGTGCAGATCCCTTTGTCTCATGGCGTCGATCATGGCGTCGATATCCGGGTGGGGCGTGTGGTCGTCCAACACCAGATTGGAGTAGACGAAGCGGGTGGACACATGGATTCCCGGCTTGGCAATGAGAATATAGCAGTCCGGCATACGGGGAATCGTGGAGAGCTTTTCGCCGATTCCCTCGGACAGCGCCGTGCCCTTCAGGACGCAGTAGGGGATATCGGCTCCCAGAGTCAGGCCCCGCTTCATGAGCTGGCGCTTGCTCAGACCGAGCCGGTACAGGCGGTTGAGAGCCAGCATACAGGAGGCGGCGTCCGTGCTCCCGCCCGCCATGCCGGCGGCCACGGGGATCCGCTTGTCCAGGTGTATATCCAGACCGCCCTCAATCTGAAACTCGTCCATCAGAAGCTTTGCGCTCCGGTACACCAGATTGTCCTCGTTGACCGGCAGAAAGTGCAGGTTAGTCGTGAGGCGGATGCCGGGCTCACTGGATTTTGTGAGGGTGAGCCGGTCAAAGAGGCGGATGCTCTGCATAATCATTTTCACCTCGTGGTAGCCGTCCTCCCTGCGGCGCAGAACGTCCAGCCCGATATTGATTTTGGCGGGGGCGTTGATCCAGGTAGAATCCATGGCCTGTCCTCCTTTACTGTTTCAGCAGAATGTGTTTCCCCAAAAAACTCAACAAAAAATTAACTGAACACTATTGTATCATATTTTGCCCCGTCAGAAAAGTTTTCTTTCAAAAAGCGATTGAAATAAAAAAAACAGGCAATGCTTTTATCAGAGTCAAAATTATTGCAGAAAAAAGAAAGGAGCAGACTGGGATATGAGACATAAAATGGTAATGGCGGGAATCGTGTGCGCAGTATTGGCCACGGGTGTGCTGATGCACCTGTACGGTGAGGCCACCGACGGGGAGAGGCGGCAGCAGGGGATTGCCAGGGAGATTATCCGGCTCCATGTGGTGGCCAACAGCGACAGCGCCGCCGACCAGGAGCTGAAAGGGAGAGTAAAGGAGACGGTCGTCACCTATCTGAGAAATGAAATGAGAGAGGCGGACACGGTAGAGCAGGCCCGACAGACGATACGGAACCATCTCCGCGACATTGAGGAGATCGCCAATGAAAAAATGGAAAACGAGGGCTTTGATTATCGGGCGGAGGCTTCTCTCGGCCAGTGCTATTTTCCCGTGAAGGAGTACGGCGATCTGACGTTTCCCGCGGGAGAGTACGAGGCGCTGCGGGTGAACCTGGGAGAGAGCCGGGGACAGAACTGGTGGTGCGTCATGTACCCCACCCTGTGTTTTGTGGATTCCACCTACCAGATTGTGCCGGAGAGTTCCAGGGAAAAACTAAAGGAATCACTCACGGAGGAGGAGTATAATTCCCTTTTAGACGGCGGCGATGGCGTGGACTATTCCTTCCGCATACTGGACTGGCTGCGCGGTATAGGCGGCGCCTGAGAGGAGCGCCGCCCTCCGAAACGCTTTGCGTTTTTTTGTCCCGCACGATGAGGAATTTCACGAAAAAGGCGAGTGGTTTCACTTGAATTTATAAGGGGGACGTGCTAAAGTAGAATCAGAATCAGTAACAGTGTGACATCTGGGATTGGAGGAAGTATGAAAAAGCGGCTTGCAGTTATCTTTGGCGGACAGTCCTCGGAGCATGAGGTGTCCTGTGTTTCAGCGGCGAACATAATAAAAAGCCTGGACAAAGATAAATATGAGATACATATGATTGGGATCACGAAGGAGGGCCACTGGCTGTATGTGGAGACGCCGGAGGCGATTGCAGACGGAATCTGGCGCGACGGGACGGCGGGAGCCGTGATCTCGCCGGACAGGGAGACGGGGGGAATACTCAGGATAGAGGGCGGCCGCTGTGAGACGATCCCCATAGACGTGGTGTTCCCCGTGCTGCACGGTCTGTACGGCGAGGACGGCACGGTACAGGGGCTGTTTGAACTGGCGGGGCTCCCTTACGTGGGGTGCGGCGTGCTGGCGTCCGCCGTGAGCATGGATAAGATTTCCACCAAGATTTTTGTGGAGCGGCTGGGCATACGACAGGCCTCCTATGTGACCGACACGGCTAAGAATATGGAGGATTTCGACCGGACTGCGGAGCAGGTGGAGAAAAAGCTGGGCTATCCGGTATTTGTCAAGCCGTCCAATGCGGGTTCTTCCCAGGGAGTCAGCAAAGCCGGTGACAGGGAGGAGCTGGAGCGCGCGGTGGCGCTGGCAAAGAAACACGATTCGCGCGTGCTGATCGAGGAGGCTATTGACGGGAGAGAGATTGAGTGCGCTGTCCTGGGCGGACGGGAGTGCAAGGCCTCTCCTGTGGGCGAGATTTTGTCGGCCGGTGAGTTTTACGACTACGACGCCAAATATAATTTTGACAATAAATACAGCGGCGCGGAATCAGAGACGGTAGTGGATCCGGATCTGCCGGAGACGGTCAAGGAGACGATACGGGACAATGCGGTAGACATATTTCGGGCCGTCAGCGGTTTTGGACTCTCCAGGGTAGACTTTTTTGTGGAGAGGGGAACAGATGAGATAATATTCAACGAGATCAACACCCTGCCGGGGTTTACCGGCATCAGCATGTACCCGATGCTGTGGGAGGCGGCCGGTATCAGCCAGACTGAACTGTTAGACCGCCTGATCGAACTTGCCTATACGAGATAAAGGAGCATGAGACATGAGCCAGGAAGTAAAGATAAAGATCCGTGGGCTTCACGGGCCGGGAGAGGATCCGGTGGAGGTGGTCTCCATCGGACAGATGTATGAGGAAGGCGGTTCCGTGTGCATTGCCTATGATGAAGTGATAAGCGAGGAGGACAACGGGCTGGTGCAGGTTGGGAAAAACCTGCTGAAAATAAGCAGCGACCAGGTGGAAGTGATAAAGAAGGGCCAGTCGGAGAGCCATATGGTATTTGTGCCGGAGCAGACGACGGTGACGTATTATTCCACGCCGGCGGGAGAGTTGGAGGTCGGTATACACACAGACCACATTGAGAAGACGGACTACGAGAAGGGATTTAATCTGCAGATGCAGTATGAGCTGGAGATGAACCAGACCTTTATATCGAGTTGTAGTGTAAATATCGCGGTGGAACAGTGAGGAGGACTGAGGCGTATGAAACTGCACTTTACAAAGATGCACGGGACGGGCAACGACTATGTCTATGTAAATCTCTTTGAGCAGGAAGTGAAAAATCCGGAGGAACTTGCCGTGCGAGTCAGCGACAGGCATTTTGGCATCGGTTCGGACGGACTGATTCTGATTGCCCCTTCTGAGACGGCGGACTGCCGCATGATCATGTATAACGCGGACGGTTCGGAGGGCGCCATGTGCGGCAATGGAATACGCTGTGTGGCAAAATACGCATACGAGCGCGGAATTGTCGGCGATTCCCACATCACCGTCGAGACAAAGAGCGGCGTCAAGACGCTGGAGCTGACAGTGGAAAAGCAGACGGTCACAGCTGTCAGGGTAAATATGGGGAAGGCGGTTCTAGAGCCGGAGAAAATCCCCGTGTTGGCCGGAGGGGATTCTTTTATTGCGAAAAAGATCACAGTGGCGGGCAGGGAGTACGAGGTCACATGCGTCTCCATGGGAAATCCCCACTGTGTTGTTTTTATGAGGGATATTGATGCGCTGGATCTGGAAAAATTGGGGCCGGAATTTGAAAACCACGAATTGTTTCCGGATCGCATTAATACGGAGTTTGTCGAGGTGGTGGATTCGCACACGCTCCGTATGCGGGTGTGGGAGAGAGGTTCCGGAGAGACGATCTCCTGCGGAACCGGAACCTGTGCGTCCACTGTGGCGGCAGTGCTGAACGGATATTGCAGACAGGGAGAGGAAATTGAGGTGCAGATTCGGGGCGGTAAACTGTATGACACCTATCTGGAGAGCGGAGAGGTGCTGATGCGGGGGCCGGCCACTATTGTGTTTGACGGGGAGATGGAATTATGAGGTACATTGATATGGACAGCGCCCGACCGGGCATGATCGTAGGACGTTCCGTGCACAACGAGCAGGGAAAAATCCTTGTCAACTACCGCGTGACGCTGACGGACAAACTGATTGAGCGCATGAGGGAAAAGGGACTGCATGGCTTTTACATCGAGGACAAGCTGTCTGAGGATATAGAAATCAATGAGCTGATTAGTGAGGAACTGGAGGTAAAGGCGGCCAGGGCCTTGCAGAAGATGGACATTGACGCGGCGCTAGATGTGGCGGGAGAGATTACAGAGGAGCTGAGCGCCAACGGAGACATCAATGTGAATCTGATGAGCCTGCGGACAAATTCGGATTACACATACAAGCACTCCATCAATGTGGCCGTTTTGTCGGTTCTGACGGGGATCGGACTCGGACTGAAAAAACCCATACTGCGGGAACTGGCGGCGTCGGGGCTTCTGCACGATATCGGGAAATTAAATATACCGGTGGAGACGCTGGATAAGCCGGGCGCCCTGACGGAGGAGGAGTACGAGCTGATAAAGAAGCACTCGGAATTTGGTTATGAGAAAATAAAGGATAACATAGCGATCAGCTCCAAGACGAAGATGGGCGTCTATATGCACCATGAAAATATCAACGGAACCGGATATCCGCTGGGACTGTCCGGCGATCAGATCTATATGTTTGCCAAAATTATTCACATTGCGGACGTATATGACGCCATCACCAGCGAGAGGGTTTACAAAAGGGCCCAGTCGCCGGGTGAGGCCATTGAGTTTCTGATGAAGAATGCCGGAAGCATGTTTCAGCCGGAATATGTAAAGGCGTTTGTCACCTATATACCGGTATATCCGCGCGGACGGAACGTAGTGCTGTCCGACGGGAGCGTCGCCGTGGTTGTGGAGAACCGCCAGCACAATACCCTGTATCCGATTGTGCGCAAAATGGACGGGACAACCATTGACCTGTCCGGAGAAGAAAATCCGGATCTGTATATTGTGGGATTTGAGGGAATGAACAAGCCTGTCTAATTCTCCCTGTTCAGGACTTTCAGTTTGGTTCTCTGCCAGAAGCCCAGTTTTTCCTGTGGATTTTCCAGTACGCCCCGGCCCTTGACGTCCATAATGTAGATCCCGCTGATGACAACCTTTAATTCCTTGTGTACGGGAAGTAACGGAAAGATTTTCTCATCGCACATCAGCGACATGATTTTCGGCCCGATCTTGGCCTTTACTATGGGAACCTTGGAGCCGCGCAGGTATTTGGGCGTGTTCTCCAGAACAACTTTTGGGAGACCGGCATCTTTTAACTTCATTCGTTTTTTGTCGATGACCAACAGAGACGTAGTCTGGGAGGCAGCCTGCATCTGCGCCTGGGATTCGTCCTGTTTCTTCTGCATCTTTTTGCCCACAAAATACAGAACGACCATCAAAAGAATCAATACAAGAACAATAATGCCAACTACGGTAAGTACAGTACGCATTTTATTTTCCAACTTCCTTTCAAAGCATAATTTAGAATCTATTCTATCATTTTTCCGGCGAAAACTCAAGTGGTAAAATCACCTTTTCCGGTGCGGTTTTCAGTCGCCGTTTTCATACATCTGAGCAATAACGCCGCGCACATAGGCGCCAAGGTGTTTCTGCTCCGACTTCTCCAACTGGTCAGGGTAAATTGGCTTTCCGTACTCGATGCGGATTTCTCCCTTGCGGATCCAGGGGAGATTATTCTCGAAAATTTCCTCCGTGCCACGGACGCACACAGGGATAATCGGGCACTTGCCCTTTGTGGCGATCTTCATGCTCCCCTCCTTAAATTCCAGCAGGGTGTCGGTGGCGTTGCGGGTGCCCTCCGGCGCAATGTAGATAGAGTAGCCGTCCTTTACGAGGGAGATGGCCCGAAGAATGATATTCAGATTTTGTTTTACATTGCCCCGCTCCATGAACATACAGTTCAGAAAATACATCCACTGCGCCACGCAGGGCATCTTCCGGATCTCCTTTTTGGAGACGAAAGCGGTCTGGTTCGGCACGGTGGCGTAGGCCAGGACAATGTCATAAAAGCTGCGGTGGTTGGCTGCGTACATCACCGGAGTGTCCGTGGGAATATTTTCCAGCCCGACGATGGTTTTCCGGCAGCCGGACACAAACAGCACGAGATTGAACACAGCCCGGACGATGGCCTGGGCTGTTCGGGCCGCCGCCTTCTGGTTGATCTTCCGGATGATAAATTCCACCAGGTACATGGGGATACTCAGTATGGAAATGATAATATACATAATCAGAATAATAATGGTTCGCATGATAGTCTCTTTCCCTTCTGCGGCTGCGCCGCCTGTACTCATTTATTTTTCTTCGGTATAGGAGTTCCGGACGGTTTGTCCGTGGCATATTTCACTTCGTCAGGCTCCTCCACGTCTACATTGGAGTTTTCCTCGTTCTGCTCGCTGAGGCCGTAGTACTCCTCCAGCGTCAGATTGTTTTTGTAGAGGTACGTGGCGGTGATAACGCCCACATAGCGAATGTGCCAGGGCTCATAGGTGTATCCGGTGATTTTCGACTTTCCGGCCGGATATCGGACGATAAAGCCGTATTTATGGGCGTTTTTGGCGACAAAGCGCCCCTCTCTTGTGCTGCCGAAGCGCTGATCTAACTGCAATCCGACGCTGGCGGCGGAGATGTCCATGGTGAGTCCGGTCTGGTGCTCGCTGCTCCCCGGCCTGGCCGACACGGAATCGGTGGCGGCGCGCCCGCGGCGGGTTACGTTCTGGTCGTATATCTGCTTCTGCCGGACATAGGAGCGGTAGCCGGATACGCCGTACAATATAATCTTCTTTTTTTCGGCGGCCCGGAACATCTTCTCCAGAGCGTCGGCGGCGATTTTGCGGAGTTTGCGCTTGTCGCTGGAGTAGTTAAAGCTAAAGCGTATATCCGGCTCCACCAGATTCGCCGGCACATAGGAAGAAGGCAGTAAAAAGTCGCGGTTTACCAGAGCGGTGATGCTGGCTGGAATCGTATCCAGCGGAACCGCCTCCGAGTGATCCAGTATGCTGTTCAGATCCTCTGGTAGCAGCTGCGGCTCCTGGCTGGGAAGCGCAGTGGCAGTGGCGGCGGCTGTGGACGCCGTGCCGGAGACAGGGGGCCTCCCCGTGTGTATGGAGGGAGCCGTATCGGTATGCCCATCCAGACAGAACAGGTATATTCCCGCCGCCAGAAGGACGGCGGCCAGGGAAAGAGCAAAAAAACGTTTCATACTATATGTAATCCTCAATTTTCAAAGTTTTGTGTAAGATATTATACTCTGAAAATAGGGAAAAATCAATGAATTTCAAACAGGGAGGTTCCAAATTTTTTCAGGGCATACAGGAAAATCAGGCCGAGTACATAGCAGGAAATCACTTCCCCCGCCCCCACGGTGAGCATCATGAAGGGGATGGGGATATTCATGCCATAGGCATACCGGAGCACCCACGGCACAATCAGCGTGTTGGAGAGTACCGGCGGGAGCGGCACGAGCCACGGGTGGTTGCGCAGAAAATAGGAACCGGCCGCGCCGATTAGGGTGGCGAGGGTTCCGAACAGGATATCCATGGGCGCGCAGCCGGTGAGCCAGTTGCTGAGAAGACAGCCGATGGTGAGGCCGGGAACGGCCGCGGGGGTAAAACAGGGAAGAATTGTCAGGGCCTCGGAAAAGCGGATCTGGATATTGCCGTTCGCCAGATTGAAGGCGCCTGCGACAAGTGTCAGTACGACATAGAGGGCGGCAGTCATGGCCGCCTGGCATGTGAAATAAATCTTTTTGTTCATTTTTCTCTCCTTAGTTTTTTTTAATGAGTGGATGGTTTCGAACACTCAGTTGATACAACGGGATTATTGTATCGGAAAAATGCTTGTTTGTCAAAGGGAAAAGGTATATAATATAAATATGAAAAATATTGAAAATTTTGAGATTCCGGAGAATGTAGGATACATTCTGCATATACTGGAAGAAAACGGATATGAAGGCTATGCGGTGGGGGGATGTGTCCGGGATATGCTGCTGGGGCGCACCCCCGGCGACTGGGATATAACCACTTCGGCAAAGCCGGAGCAGGTGAAGGCGCTGTTTCGCCGGACAGTCGATACGGGAATCGCCCACGGGACGGTGACGGTCATGCTCGGAAGCGAGGGCTATGAGGTGACGACTTACCGCCTGGACGGAAACTATGAGGATCACCGCCACCCGAGCGAAGTAGTCTTTACCCCCAGCCTGTACGAGGATTTGCGGCGGCGGGATTTTACGATTAATGCCATGGCGTACAATCCGCGCACGGGCCTCGTGGACGAGTTTGGAGGGCGGCGCGATATAGAGAGGCGAAGTATCCGGTGTGTGGGAGATCCCCGGGAGCGCTTTGACGAGGACGCCCTGCGTATGCTCCGGGGAATCCGGTTCGCCGGACAGCTTCTGTTTGATATAGAGGCGGATACCCTGTCTGCCATTTGCGAGAGGGCGGACACTCTGGTGCATGTCAGCGCCGAGAGGATACGCACGGAACTTACCAAGCTCCTCCTTTCAGCGGGGGCGGATCGTCTGCTGACGGCGGCTGAGACCGGCCTCTGCCATTATTTTCTGCCGGAGTTTGAGCATATGCTCGCCACGCCTCAGCACAATCCGCATCACAGGCTTGATGTGGGGCGTCATTCCATAGAGGCTGTGAGCCGCGCCAACGAAATTTTTACAGAGGACAATCTGCCGGAATATACCGGCGGCATGGGGGAAAAGGAGCACACGGCGCTGGTGTACGGAGCGCTCCTGCACGATGTGGCGAAGCCGGACTGCCGTGTGACGGACGGAGAGGGAATCGACCATTTTCACTGTCACGGCGAGCGGGGAGCGGAACAGGCAGCGGAGATCCTGCGCCGGTTAAAGTTTGATAATGACACGATATCCATGGTTTCGACCATAATAAAATATCATGACAGAAGATATGAAAACTGTCTGGAGAACGGTATATATTCAGACAGGGGTAAAAAATCCGTGCGCCGGCTTGCGAGCCGGACGGGATACCGGACGATGCCGCTGCTGTTTATGCTGCAGAGAGCGGATCTGTTGTCCCAGAGCGAGTTTTGCAGGGAGGAAAAACTGGCCCGGCTGGAGGCGGGAATCCGGTGCTTCCGGGAGATACGGGAGGCGGGCGACGCCCTCAGCATAAAGGAATTGGCGATAGGGGGCCGGGAGATAATGGCGCTGGGCGTGAAGCCGGGGCCGGAGATTGGAAGAATCCTGCACGAACTCATGGAAACTGTACTGGAGGAACCGGCAAAGAATACGACGGAAGAACTGACCTCACTGGCGGCCAGCCTTGTTGGAAAGTGACGGTTGACTGCCGTTTGGCCGGACGTGGGGACTTGTGCCCGGCGTCCCGCAGCCGAGAGGGAAAGGAGAAAATGATGTTTACAAATCAGCGAAAGACAATAGGGGTATTTTTGAACAGGGCGGCCAGCCAGTTCCAGAACCTGCTGTGCCAGGGAATTATTGCCGAAGCCGAGAAAAGGGGATATAACGTGGCTATTTTCAGCGCCTTTGGAAATTATGGGCAGAATGAGCGCTACTATGTGGGAGAGAAGCAGTTATATGAGCTGCCGCCGTATGAAGATCTGGACGGCGCGATACTTGCGTTGGATACGATGGAAGAACATGAGACCAGGGAACTGGTATTGAAGAATGTGAGAAACCGCTGTCGCTGCCCAATCATCAGCGTGCGGGAGGTGGTGGAAGGGGTAAATAATCTCCTGGTAGATAACAATACCTGCATGGAAGGGGTGATTCGCCATTTTGTGGAGAAGCACGGAATGAAACGCCTCTGCTTCATGACGGGGCCGGAGGATCGCTGGGAAGCGAAGCAGCGGCTGGGCTGTTTTCTGCGGCTGATGGAGGAGTACGGTCTGCCGGTGGGGGAGCGGCAGGTATTTTACGGAGACTTCTGGGAGAACAAAGGAAGGGAGGCCTGCGACTGGTTTCTGGAAGGTCAGCCGATGCCGGACGCGATACTGTGCGCCAATGACCACATGGCGATAGCGGTCGCGAGCGAGCTGATCAACCGGGGGCTGCGCATACCCGAAGACATCTGTGTCAGCGGATATGACGGGATTGATGACGCTCTGAAATTTTCGCCCTCGATTACGAGTATGCGGGTTGATTTTAAGGGAATGGGCACACAGGCGGTGCAGCTCATAGACGGGAAACAGGATTGTCCGGAGGACGTCCGGGATTATTTCTGCGAGGCAGAGCTGGTGCTTCGGGAGTCCTGCGGCTGCCAGAAGAAAAATGGGCAGGACGTGATCTGGAGGCGCCGGAGTGAATACGAGGAGGCAAAGGTGGCCCACAACCGCCGTATGCAGTTCAGTTTCATGTCCATATGGCTCGGAGGCTGTCACACGATTCCCCAGATCTCCGACCAGCTGGAGCATTATGTCGGCAATATAGTCGGGTTCAAAAAATATTGCGCCTGTTTTTGCGAGAACCTGAAGGACAGGGAGGATTACTCCGATTACTCGGACACCATGGAGATGCGGATTGGCCTGCTGAACGAGGGAAGCATAGGGCATATAAACATTCCGTTTGACAGGAGGGAGCTTCTGCCGGAGGTGATGACGGATGAGTCCCCACAGATATGGTATTTTACTCCTCTGCACTTTCAGGACAGGACATTCGGCTATGAGGCGCTCTCGTTCTGGACGCCGGAGGAGACGGGCAATCTGTTCCTAGACTGGAATATTATCATAAGCAATAAGATTCAGGACTGCCTGCTGCACTATGAGATGGAGAGGCTGGTTCAGGAACTTGAGAATATGTATGACAGGGACGCGCTGACCGGATTCTATAACCGCCGGGGAATGGAGACTTACGGCGAGCCGTTGTTTGAGCGGGCGCGGGATAAGAGCACGCCATTATTCACGGCGATTATCGATTTGGACGGAATGAAACAGATCAACGACAACTATGGACATGCGGAGGGAGATTTTGCCCTGAAGACGGTGTGCAGTTGTATTCAGGCTTCCTGCAGGGGAGAGAGTATCCATGTACGCACAGGCGGCGATGAGTTTGCGGTGATCGCAGAGGGAGAGGACAAAGAGACGGTGGAGGCATGGCTGAGGGATTTTGAAGACCGTCTGGACGATTTCAACCGGAGAGCACAAAAGGAGTATGCGATTCATGCCAGCTACGGTTATATCTGCCGTGTGCCGGAAGCGGGAGATACGATGGAGACGTTTTTGAAGGACAGCGACGCCGTCATGTACAGTAACAAAATCGAAAATAAGAAAAAAAGAAATGAGCCGTTACGATGAGAACGGCTCAACACTTCTTTTCAGTACGCCCTTTAACTGGGCAATTAATGTGCCATAGTTGACGATTGGTACATGCTGGTCTTTCGCCTGGGCGATGCGGAACGCCATTTCCTTCGGACTCAGCGTACAACCGCCGCAGTGCACGACCATGGCATATCGGGACAAATCTTCGGGGAATCCCCCGCCGCTGCTGGTCTCAAAGACCAGTTCTTTTTTTGTGTACTCCCGAATCCAGCGCGGGAGCTTGACTGTGCCGATGTCGTCGCATTGACGGTGATGGGTGCAGCCCTCCGCCATCAAGAGGATATCCCCGTCTTTCAGGTGTTCCAGGGCGTCTACGCCGCGGAGCTGTTCCTCCAGATCTCCCTTGTAGCGGGAGAACAATATGGAGAAGGAAGTCAGGGGAATATCTTCCGGCGTGTCCTTGGACACGGAGGCAAATGCCTGGGAATCGGTTACGACCAGCCGGGGCTTCTGTCCCAGTCGGGCCAGGGTGTCGGCTAACTCCGTATCGCGGCAGACGACGGCGGTGGCGCCCGATTCCAGTACGTCCCGTATAACCTGCTGCTGCGGCAGGATCAGACGGCCCTTGGGTGCCGCCGAATCAATGGGGACGACGAGCACTACGAAATCGCCGGGGGAGAGAAGGTCTCCCACCAGTCTGCCGGTAGTGTCCTCCGCCGGAATCTTTCTGGCAATCATTTCCTTCAGTTCATGAACGTGGTATCCGGTCAGGGAGCTGACGCATATATCTCCCAACGGGGCGATGGCGTCCTCTTTGTCCGCCCATGTGTCCTGCTTGTTCATGATGGTAATGACAGGGAGTTCCTTCTTGTGGATCATATCCAGAATGGTCTGCTCAAAGGAAAAATCTTCGGCGGCCTGTGCGCCGTCAGCCACAACCAGGGCGATGTCGGTCTTGTTCAGGACGCTGCGCGCCTTTTTGATGCGCTCCTGTCCGAGCGTGCCCTCATCGTCCAGTCCGGGCGTGTCGATCAGCATGACTGGGCCGAGGGGAAGAATCTCCATGGCCTTATAGACCGGATCGGTGGTTGTTCCTCTCACCTCGGACACAATAGCCAGATCCTGTCCCGTAATCGCATTGATGAGGCTGGATTTGCCCGCATTTCTCCTGCCGAACAGGGCGATATGGATCCGCTCCCCTTTGGGTGTGCTGTTCATTGACATATGTACCACTTCCTTTTTTGTGTTTATTCAAAGTAATGATGTTTGTTTTCAGTAATGACGTCTGTTTTCGGCATTTGATAATCGATTACTTAATAAGCGTAATGCTTCCGATGATCGGGAGTTTCTTCGGCTCTCCGGAGCAGGCGTTGACGATGCCGAGGATAACGAAAATCAACGAGATGACGACAACGATCAGGTTAATGATGGTCGGAATCACCCAGCCGAGCAGCCCTAGCGTCACGACGTTGATAAGAGTACCAAGAATCCAGCTGATGATCCGCCCCGCGATAGCCAAAATCATCTCGGCGAGAAAGAGAACAAGCCCCTGGTTGGTATGAAAGCGGGCGTACAGGGATTCTTTGGCTGCGAGCAGGGGTATCAAAAAGAGGATACCCAGATAAGAAAGTATACCATATACTTTATTCTGGTTCACATCTTCGGATTGAAATACAATATTTTCTGTGTCCATAGATAACTCCTTTCCAATAGGCCAATAGGCAGATAACAGTTTTCTTATCTAAAATGTTATAACAGTTTTTGCGATTTTGCAAGTAAAACTACTTGTTAAGAAAAGTTTTTTGTGTTATACTATTTTCAGAATTTGAGAAGCGGCAAGGAGGCGATGCAGTGGAACAGTTTTTGACAGATGACGATCTGTTTGGCCTGCTGGACGAATTGGATCAGGAGGAGACAGAGCTCGAAGAACTTGAGGGGGAGATGGAAGCATCGAACCGCCGGTATGAGGAGATTATACAGAAGCACAAAATGGGATAAGAACATCTGCGTACAGGGGGTGTTCTTATTTTTTTGCGGAATTGTCTGTGAGGGAGGGGAAAAATGAGTCGTCTATTTTACACGGAACCGGCGGGCGGTGACTGGGAGCGGGCGCTCCCCATTGGGAACGGAAGGCTGGGAGCCATGATCTACGGGGAAAAGACGGAGGAGCGTTACCAGCTGAACGAGGAGACGCTCTGGTCTGGCGGGCCCATGAACCGGATCAATCCCGATGCCAGAGAGAATCTTCCCGAAATCAGGAGGAAAATCTTTGAGGGCAGGATTCCGGAGGCAGAGCGTCTGATGAAATATGCGCTGACGGGGACGCCGCAGAGCGAGAGAGCCTATCAGACACTGGGCGAACTGTATCTGGATCTGATGGACACCGTGACGGAACCGGCGGACTATGAGAGAGAACTGGATCTGTCCTGCGCTCTGCACCGGGTGAGGGTGAAGGACGGGAAAACGGGTATCACCTATTATCGGGAGTCCTTTGCCTCGGCAGAGGCGGATGTGCTCGTGATACGCCTCACGGCGGATTGCTCCGGCAGCGTCTGTGTGGGAGCCATGGCGGGCCGGACGTGTTTTTATGACAGCACATGGCAGGAGGAGGACGCCGTCTACTTCCGCGGGAACACGGCGGAGGGCGGGCCGTCTTTCTGTGCCGGTGTGATGGCGGTGGCCGAGGGCGCGGACGTTCGGGTGACGGGAGAGCATGTCCTGGTGCGCGGAGCGGAGGCGGTGACGATATTGGTAGGGGCCTCCACTACGTTCCGCGAAAAAGATCCGGCGGCGGCCGTGCGCGAGAGGCTCCGGAGGGCGGCCTCCATACCCTATGAGACGCTGCGGGCGGAGCATGTGGCGGAGTACCGCCGGTGGTTTGACGCCTGCCGCCTGGAGCTGTCGTATGACAGGGCGAAGGACAGGATGCCGACAGATGAGCGATTGAAGCAGGAAGAACCGGACAACGGGCTTTTGCAGCTCTATTTCGACTTTGGGCGCTATCTTCTGATTTCCAGCAGCCGCCCCGGCTGTCTTCCCGCCAATCTCCAGGGAATATGGAACAGGGAAATGTCTCCGCCCTGGGGTTCGCGCTATACCATTAATATCAATACGGAGATGAACTACTGGCCGGCCGAGAGCCTGGGGCTGTCAGACTGCCATAAGCCGCTGTTTGAACTGCTCAGGAGAATGGCGGAAAACGGAGAAAAGACGGCGGCGGACATGTATGGCTGTCGGGGGTTTGTGGCTCATCATAATACAGATATATGGGGCGATACGGCTCCGCAGGATATGTATATCCCCGCCACCTACTGGGTGATGGGAGGGGCCTGGCTGTGCACGCATGTGTGGGAACACTATGAGTATACGGGCGACAGGGAATTTCTTCAGGAGATGTATCCGGTGCTAAAGAGCGCAGTCCTCTTTTTTGTGGACTATCTGGTAGAATACGAGGGCTGTTATGTGACGTGCCCTTCTGTCTCTCCGGAGAACACCTATATCCTGCCGGACGGAACAAAAGGGTGCAACGGATTCGGCTCGGCGATGGACAGTGAGATCCTTCGGGATCTGTTCGGACAGTTTCTGCAGGCCGCTGAGATATTGGGAGAGACGGATAAAGCGTTTTTAGAGGAAGCGAGGGAGATACGGGAGAAGCTTCCGCCGATACGCATCGGCTCGGCGGGCCAGATTCTTGAGTGGTTTCGGGAGTACGGAGAGGCGGAGCCGGGACACCGCCACATTTCCCATCTGTATGCGCTCCACCCCTCCTCGCAGATCACGCCGGACGGGACGCCGGAGCTGGCAAAGGCCGCCGGAGTGACGCTGGAGAGGAGGCTCTCTAACGGCGGGGGACACACCGGCTGGAGTCGGGCGTGGATTATCAACATGTATGCCCGGCTGTGGGACGGGGAGAGAGCCTGGAAAAATCTGGAAGCGCTGCTGAAGAAGTCCACGCTCCCCAATCTGCTCGACTGCCACCCTCCTTTTCAGATTGACGGCAACTTCGGGGCGGTGGCGGCGATGGGAGAGATGCTTTTGCAGTCCGGTGGCGGGCGCACCGTGGCGCTTCCGGCGTTGCCGGCGAGATGGCCGGACGGAAAGATATGCGGCATATGCGGGCGTGGAGGATTCCGGTACGATATGGAGTGGAGGGACGGCCGGCTCACGGAGCTGTCGGCGGAGGCGCTGACAGACGGGGCGGCCACGGTGCTGTGCGTGGAAGATAAGAAATACGACCTGTTCCTTCAGCGGGGGCAGCGATTTGAATGGAGGAGAGAGTGAGATGAGAGAGCGATGGAAAAAGATAAGGACGGGTGTTCTGATTGTTGTTTTTGTGATTCTGGGAGTGCTGGAATATGTCCAGCTGATGTACTCCTTTGACATTCCCCAGGTCGTGCTGACGCTGCCGATTGTGGGTGCTGTGTCGGTGATTGTGCTGCGAAAACTGAGTCTGGCAGTGCCGGTGTGCACGGCTCTTTTGTCCTGCATTTACCAGATCGTGGGCGGGGAGTCAAATGCCGTCAATTATCTGCAGACCGGAGCCACGGGCATCACGAGGGTGATTCTCTATGTCCTTCCGGTGTGCCTTATCTTTGAATTGCTCGGCATGGGAGGCGGGGCTCTGATCCGTCTGTTCATGAACCGTGAAAAGGGAAAAGGTGTGAGGGCGCTCTGCCTTGCGGCCGGTATACTGATCACAGTCGGCCCCTATGCGTTTCTCTATCAAAATCCGCTGTATCCGATTCAGGCACGCATGAAATTATCGGACTTTGCGGAGGAAAATTATACGGACTATGAGATCGCCGGCAAGGATATGTATTTTGACCTGGCCTCCTCCAGCTACCGGTGTCGCGTATTTATGGCGGACGGAAAACTCCGGCTGGTGTATTTTGACGAGAACGGCGAGGCGACGGACAAATAACTATTTACAAAAATATAAAAAAAGTGTAAAATATATATTTGCAGTTTTATAATCTGTAAAAAATGGACACAGTTTTCCGGCAGAGAGGGCTGTGCCAAAAAGAAAGAGGTAAGAGAATGAGTAAAAGAATCAAGAGAACTCTTTGTCTGGTTCTGGTATTTGCGCTGGCATTCATGATGCCGATCGCAGCTCCGGCCGAGGCAAAGAAAAAGGCAAAGAAAAAAGCAGTAAAGCTCAGCAAGAGCAAGATTTCCCTCAGCGTGGGAAAGAAGAAAAAGATTCTGGTCAAGAACGTCAAGGCCAAAAAGGTGACATGGTCTGTGGATAAGAAGGCCAAAAAGAAAAAGATCGTAAAACTTTCCAAGAAGACAAAGAAAAGCGTTACGATTAAGGCTTTGAAAAAGGGAAAAGCCGTTGTCACTGCCAAGATCAAGAAGGGCAAAAAGACCTGGAAGAAGAAAATAAAAGTAACAGTCACTAAGAAAAAGAACATCACCATATCTTCCGTATCGGTTCTGAACAGCCGCACGATTCAGGTAAAACTGAGCGGGGCTCAGGCGCTCTCGGCAGGAAATATCACTGTCAAGACGAAAAATTACGCCAACGGAACCTATAACCGCACCTTAAAGATCATGTCTGTCACTTCTGCCGACAAGAAGACATGGACGATTACACTGGATGCGGAGAGCGCGATTTATGAGACAGATTATGTGCAGGTCACTATCCGCAAATTAAAGGGAAGCGGCACGGTGTCGAAGCAGGTAGTCTTCAGCCGCGGCGTGTTCAACTATACAGACACCATGATTTATACGGACGAGGTGAATGAGTATGTCAGCCATTCATTTTCAGCGGATGGATTTGGCTTCTCTACCTATTCCGCATCGGGACTTCCGGCGGGAGTCACCGCTAAGATGTCGGACAGCGGATCTTCTCTGAAGTTCAGCGGCAAACCGACCAAGGCAGGTGTTTACAAATCTAAAGTTGTGGCGAAAGACGAGTTGAAGAATTCCTACACCTATGATGTGATCTGGCTCATCGGAAGCAGCAATACCATTGCCGCTGCCTATGCACCGAAATATGCAGTGGTGTCAACAAAGGGCACATATTATATTGACACAGACATTTATAAAGTAGGCGGAAGCGGCTCTTACAATTATGCAATCCAGGGCAACGCGTATGGTCTGACGGTAGATGAGAGCGGCTCGCTGGCGGGAACTCTGCCCGCAGCCGGAACCTATAATATCCGCGTACTTGTGACAGACAGGGAAAATCCGTCGATCCGCACTACGGCCACCTTGACTGTCTCCCTGCAGGCAGGACGGACGCTCTCCGGTATCGTCAAGGACGCCAAGGGAAATCCGCTGCCGGACGCCTATGTATATTTCTCCAACAAAAACAGAGCTAACCGCTACCAGACATATGGCAGTGCATACACAGATGAAAAGGGTGCATACTCTGTCCGCCTGGTAGACGGTACCTATGAGGCATATGCAAGCGGTTATGACGCAGAGGGGGCAATCGTAAATGTCACAGTAAAGAGCAGCCGCTCCGGACTGGACTTTACGCTTCCTGTATATCCTGTCACCGTTGTTGCCAACACCGCCGGAGTGGATATGACGAAGTTCGGCACATGGCGTGATAATGAAGGCGATAGTTATGGAAGTGGAAGTAAACTGTATCTGAAGGCAGGTTCTTACAGCTTGAGCAGTTCCTACTCCGATTTTCTGACAGACTATGTGGCAAAGGTCAATGTGACGGTAAATTCCGCAACGACGACAGTAACCGCGGCAATCACGACCAAAAGCCGCGTGACAGGAAATGTCACAGAGGAGGTTCCTCTGAATGTGTCATGGACGTCGGCTGATTATAGCGACTACAAATACTATAAATTTGTTCCGAAGACTACGGGCACATATTACTTCTCCTGGAACGGCGATGTGAGTGCAGATGTAACTCTTTATGATACCGATGGTGATTACTGTAGTTCCAGTTACGGAAGTACAGGAAACTTCTCCTATACCTGCACAGCGGGCTCGACTTACTATGTCCGCATGGAAAATGAGAGCTATGAGGCGAGAAGCACGACGCTGACAGTGTCCAAGACGGCTCCTGTAACTGATGCGGGAGAGGAAGAATAAGAAATCATATTCACAGGTTTTCTCTCCACCCGGCGCGCAAAACGCTTCGGGACAGGGAGATTCCGTGAAAGGCGGGCGGTTCAAGCTGAACCGCCCGCCTTTTTGTATGTATTTACATAAAGACAACCCGTGGCAGACGCCATGCCCCGTTTAACCCAACGCCCTCTGGACAAATTTCGCAAAGCCGGACTGCCCCTTTAGATTCAGGTGTACACCGTCCTGATAGAACCAATCCGGATGCTTCCTGCCCTCGTCGGCCCAGGCAATCACATGGACATTCCGGTTTTTCTCCGCAAGCTTCTGTATCGTGTCGTTTACCTGGCGCTGGATATCCAGTTTTTTGCCGTACACGTTGATCCAGTAAATGTCCCGCTCAGCCCCCAGATAGTCGATGAGCTCCTGGCCTGTGGCCGGATTGAAATTGCAGTTGGTGCCGAGGGAGATAATGACTGTCTCTCCCAGTTTGTGCTTTTTCTCCAGTTTTTTGGCCACATCTATGCCGTGATAGACCTGTCGGGAGATCTTGGCGTCGATCACCGCATTTTTATACAATTTTTTGAAAGCGGGGGCGGCTCCCAGAAATACCGAATCCCCGATGACGGATATACTTCTTTCGGTCTCCGTCTCCGGTACGGTCTGCCCGGCGGCGCCGGACGCCGCGGCAGCTTTGGACGTCTGCGGCCGGGTAGTGACCGATGCGCCGGATGCGCTGTCTTCGTTTGGCTCCTCGTCTGCAAGCATCTCCTTGTCTGCAAGTGTCTCCTCGTCCGCAAGAGCCTGTTCATTGCGCTTTAACTCCTGTTCCAGTTCCTCCCGGTCGGAGGCTGGAGCCCGCAGAATCCCATACCCTCCGATAACAGTGCATACAAGCAGCACAAAGAGGCCGCCGTATTTCAGAATCTTTTTTCTCTTTTCCTTCACAGTATCCTCCATTCCGGAGCGCAAGACGAATACATTCGTCGGCGAAAATTGAGCGCATCAGCGCGATTTTTCGCACTATCTCTCCTTTTTCTTAGCCGGCGGTTGGCGCCGGACTGCATGGCGGCCGGTCTCAGACCAGCGCCAGAATGATAAGCGGGTAGTGCCATAGATAAATATTGTAGCTCTTTCTTCCCAGCAGGGACAAAAAAGCGCCCTCCGGCAGTTTTTCCGGCTGCGACTCCCACTCCTCGGTTATGTGGATCATACAGGCAAAAAATATGCTGAGTAGAAACATGCCTCCCTGATAGAGGAAAGGCGACTGTCCGTCCACCGTGAAAAACAGGACGCAGACAATCAGGCTGAAAAGCGCAAAGGGAAGCAGCGCCGTTTTGAAACGACGGTTCCGGATGGCTGCGGAGCAGATGTCCGGATATTCCCTGCGCAGGGCGCCGAGAAACATACCGATAAACAGCGGAAATGCCATGGTGTCGGTGCCGTAGTAAACACGGGATGGATCGGCGCCCGGCGTGTATAAGTACATCATTTTTCCGGCTGAGAGGAGGGCGAGCAGCAGAAAGACAAAGCACATTTTTCTGGAGCCGACGGCCCGACATGCCTTCTGATAGAGCAAAAACAGGAAGGGCCACAGCAGATAGAACTGAATCTCCACGGCCAGAAACCACAGGTGGGTAAAGGGGGAGGCGTCCGTCAGTCTGGTAAAATACGAGGCCTTCTGTCCAATCTGCCACCAGTTCTCGCAGCCGAGGAAGATACTGCAGATTTCCCGACGTATTCCGATCAGCAGACTGCTCTGCGTCAGCGTAAGATAACAGCACACCACCATTACCATAGTAAAGAGGGGCGGAACGATTTTTCTCAGTCTCTTTTTGTAATAGGAGAGGACACGGAACTCCCCGTTCTCGTAGCTGCGCTCGCTGGTGACAAACATCAGGTAGCCGGACAGTACAAAAAACAGGGGTACTCCCAGAAATCCTCCCCGCACGGTCGAGGGGAACATATGATACAGGACGATTCCCGTGATACCGATTCCCCGCAGTATATCCAGACCTCTCCTCTTTTGTGCAGTGCTGTTTTCTTTCATAGCTAAACTCCTTTTCTTCTGCGCCTGCTCGCCAGGCGGTGCTCACAATTATTTTACCTTGTAGACCAAATTATAAGACGAAAGGTTTAGCGTGTCAACCATTATTTTCAAATTTTTTTACTTAAATTTTTTTTGCATATTTGTCAATGAGTTAAAGGTTGACATATTAAACTATTTGCGCTATAATAAGGTCTGCAAAGTAAAAAAACGCTGCCGCCGACAGAGAGAGGGCGGCAAAGGAGGTTGCTTTGAAACAGGAAATTCGTGTGACAAACAGTGAGTGGTACGTCATGAACTGTCTGTGGGAGGAATCCCCAAGGACGTTGATGCAGCTTGTACCGATATTGAACGAGCGAGTAGGGTGGAGCAAGAGCACTTCTGCGACCATGGTTCGGAGAATGTCGGAGAAAAATTTAATTGGCTACGAGGAAAGGGGCAAGACCAAGTACTTCTTCCCAAAGGTACACAAAGAGGATGTGGTTGTTCAGGAGACGAGAGATTTTCTGCAGCGCATCTACGACGGGAGCGTGGGAATGATGATGAGCGCCCTGGTGCGGCAGAACGATCTGTCCAAAGAGGATATCCACGAACTGCAGGAAATCCTCAAAATGGCCGAACAGGAATCCGATAAGAAGAAAAGCAGGAAACGATAGCAGAGAGAAAGGAAGACGGGCGTGACGATGTTCTTTTGGGAATTCGCCCTGGAGTCCTCGGTACTGGTACTGATGATTCTGGGGATTCGTAAAATCTTCATGGGGAAAATACGATATGCCGGCATTTATGCGCTTTGGCTTCTGGTTTTGCTGCGCTTTCTGATACCGGTCAATTTCTTTTCGAGTCCCCTGAGCGTCGGAGGGATTATCCCTGAGGCCCCCGCGGAATCCATTGGCGGTTTCGGAGGCGGCGCCCCGGACGGGGACAGTCAGGTGGAGTGGAAAGTTAGCGGCGGTGACGGGGCGTTGTCATCGCCGCAGACGGAGGCAGCGCAACAGGGCGCGTTTTCCGGAGGGGAGGAGACATACGGAGCCGGAGTTCAGGAGATCCTCTCCGGCGGTTGGCTGCTCGTCTCCGGCGCGCTTCTCTTGTGGTTTGTTCTCTCCAATGTGAGTCTGATGAGACGGTTGAAAAAGAACCGAGTGCCGTATGGGAAGCGGGACACAGTGAGCGTATATCTGGCGCCTGATGTGAAAACCCCGTGTCTGTACGGGTTTTTCCGTCCGGCGATTTACCTTCCCCAGGGGCTGATTGAGGGAGAGAGCGGGCAGGACGCAGACAGAGAAGACATAGAGCAGATGATTACCCATGAGTATGTGCATTACCGGCACGGCGACCACATATGGGCCATATTCCGCGTGCTTCTGGTGTCCGTGTACTGGTTCCACCCCTTCCTGTGGCTGGCGGTCTCCCGCTCGAAGAAAGATGCCGAGCTGTTCTGCGACGAGACGGTTATTCGTCTGCTGGGGGAGAAAAAGCGCTTTTCCTACGGAAGAATGTTAGTGCGTCTGGCGGGCAAACCGGACTGGGGAGAATTCCGCTATCCGATTATGGCGATGAGCCGGCGGGGGCGTGAGATGGAAAAACGAATCCGCGCCATAAGCCGCAGAAAAAGTTATTCCCGCTGGGTGGCGATTCCCCTTGCCCTTCTTGTGCTGTTGGCGGCAGGGATCACATGCAGCACACAAAGCGCTCCGGCGGCCGTGGAGGAAGAAACGGCCGGGGCGGAGAACACGGCGGACGCTGGTGAGACTGTCGGCGCAGAGGGAAAGACGGATTCCGGAGACGGGGCGGCCCGTGGCGCCCAGGCGGAGGAACCGCAGAAGGTCTCCTATGTCTTTGAGGACACAGCAGCTGTGGAGGCGGCTTTTGAGAAGTATATTGATATATTCACGAGAGCGGTCAATACCGGCAACACAGATGAAATGTATCTGGCGCTGGCAGAGGACAGCGAGATATACGCGCAGCAGTGCGCCCTGGTAAAAAATTACTACAAGCGGGGAATCCGCGAGGCGGCGGAGACCTGCTCCATCACCTCCCTGACTGCGGTGGGGAAGGAACAGGTAGCTATCACCTCCAGGGAGAAAATCAAGGTCTACTATGCGGACGGAAAATCAAAAGTGATCCGCCAGAAGTACAATTATACATGCGAGCGCATTGACGGCAAATGGATCATTACGGCAATGGATGAGATTGCCCGCTAAGAGGCGTCTTTTGGCCGGAAGGAAGAACAAAAAAATAGCAGTTGACAAATTGGTCTATGAATGATAGAATTTTTGCAGAAACAAAATTCTATAGTTCATAGACCTTTTGGTTTGCGGAAAATAAGTCGCTTATGGAAGCGGGGAGATTCCCGGCCGCCGCTTTTTGGTGGGATGCTGTCCCGGAATGGAGGAGAAAAATGGGCGAGATGATAGAGAAAATACTGGTGGCCGTGTCGGATAACGTGATTCTGGAGCGTCTTCTGGATACCAGCCTGGGCGCGTCGGTCATCGTACTGGCGCTGTTGCTGCTGCGGCCCCTGATGAAAAGACTGCCCCGCATCGGCATGTATGCTCTGTGGATCGTGTTGGGGATACGGCTGCTGTGCCCCGTCTCTGTGGCCGGAATTTACAGTCTCCTGCCGGACGGAGTGGAGCGGCAGATTTCTGAGACGAGGCAGGGGATGACGGCAGAGGGGCTGAAGAACCGGTGGGAGAGCGACGGCACAGGAGATCCTTCCGGATATCGTCCGGCAGCCGCCGCAAACCAATCTTTGGGGGAGGCCCGTCCGGTGGGGGGAGACGCCCTCCGGGTGAGCGAAGCGCAGAGTGCGGACGCCCGCGGCAGCGGAGATGTTTATGCGCGGAAAACCGATGCGCAGCCGCCGTCTGCGGCGACACTTCTTCTGACGGCGTGGGGCGTTGGGGCAGGGCTGTTGATTTTTTACCTCATATATTCCCTGCTCCGGATTCGTTTTCTCCTCTCAGACGCCAGAAAACTGGAGGGAAATGTGTATACGCACCCCGCGGTGGAAAACTCCTTTGTGGCGGGTATATTTTCCCCGAAAATCTATCTGGCGGAAAATATATCCGCGGAGGACATGGCGTACATCCTGTGCCACGAGAGAGTGCATATCCGGCGGCGTGATTATCTGATAAAGCCGCTCATGTTTCTGGCGTGTTCCCTGTACTGGTTCAATCCCCTGATCTGGGTGGCATACCGCCTGATGGAAAAGGATATGGAGGTTTCCTGCGATGAGGCGGTCATTCGCCGTATGGGGGAGGATGAGAAGAAGAACTACTCCGCGCTTTTGGTGGACATGACGTCTTCCGGACGGACGCAGTTCCGCGGCAATACGGCCTTCAGCGCCGGTGTGGTAAAGGAGCGTATCGCCAGTATCATGCGCTATCGGAAACCCACGGTGATAACGTCCGTGCTTCTGATGGCGGCGGTGGTTTTGTTCGGCTGCTCGGTAATGTCCGAGCCGAAGCAGAGCAGCGCGCCGGAGCGGAATAACGGTGAGGACGGCCGGCAGACCTATGTGGAGCAGATGGTGAAGAAGGAGGACAGAGAGGCGGTGTTCGACCTCTTTGGCATCAAAGAGCCGTCTTTTGATCTGCCCATGGAATATGGGAGTCAGGGAAATCTAATATCGCTGTGCATAAAAAGCGAAAAGGACGGAGGGCAATATCCGTGCGTGGCGGAGATGATAGACGGAAAATGGGAGAAATGGAGTTTGGCGGGACTTGAGGAGTGCGGAGAAAAGCTGAAGGGAAAACCGGCCGTTATCGGGGGAATGGAGCTGGACGGTGGAGATAACCTGTATGTGAAAACGACGGAATACAATGTGCCGCTCAGCGAGAAGCAGATAAAACAACAGACGAAATACTACGCCGTCCATGAGAGGCTGTACCGCATCGACAGAAAAACGGGTGAACTATCCGAGATCGTCCTGCCGGAAAAGACATACAGGGAAATTTATCCGGACAGTTCGTCCGACATGGAAGAAGATGCGATAATCGCCAATGTGTTCACGATTCTCGAAGATGGAAATATCGTTCTGCTCTCTCCGGAGGAGACGGGACTGGGAGGCGTCTATGACTGGAGGACGGGAGAGCGCGTCACAGAGATAGAGAGCAGTCTGGATATAATGAATGGCAGTATGATTTGTAAGGCGGGGGACGGTTTCTTTGCCGTGGCGGACATGGCGCTGGCGGATATGGCGGAGGGGAGTGGAAAATCACCGATAACGATACATGTTTTTGACGAGGGCAGCGGCAGAGAGGAATATGCGCTGAATACCGGAGTGTCGGGCGACGAGGTCTGGGGAGAAAATACGCATCCCAAATTTGCGTGGGGGATTCGGGAAAATGAGATTTTCATAGCGACCGCCGAGGGGATTTCCGAGGCCGTATACGGGGAGGATTCCTTTAGCAGAGTGGTTGACGCTGATAAGGACAAGGTGTATTATCTGTCGGCGTCCGGCACAGAGTTCAGAGGCGACATATACAAGGGGGCGGAGGGCGAATATTATCTGCCCGGTGTGGAACTGGGAGATACAAGTTCCTGCGATTTGAAATATATTCCCCAGTCGGAGTAAAAGAAACGGAGGGTAAAAGTGAGAAATAATTTTTTGTCTGAAAGCGAGCTGTCCTTTGCCAGGATGATCTGGGAGAGGGAGCCAATAAAATCCGGAGAACTGGCGGTTCTGTGCGCAGAGAGATTTGGCTGGAAAAAATCCACTGCCTACACGGTACTGAAAAACCTGTGCAACGCCGGAATTTTCAAGAATGAGAAATCCGTGGTGACGTCCCTTGTCAGCAAGGAACAGTATGAGGAGCAGGAGAGCGCCCAGATTGTGGAGGAGAGATTCGACGGTTCCCTGTCTCGGTTTGTCACGGCGTTTACGAGGAAGCAGAAACTGAGTCGGGAGCAGTTAGAGGAGCTGAAGCGGATTATAGAGAAAGGCTGACAGGGAAAATCCCTTGACAGGGATTGGATATAATGGTAAGATACACACAAATTTAATAAAACTGTTTTCTGGTGTTGTCTATAGGACATTCAAGGGGAAGTTCGGTGAGAATCCGTCGCAACCGCCATTACCGTATTTCAGGCGTTACCGCTCTGATAAGTCGGAATACCTGCCGGAAAACAGGGTTAAAAAAACACTTTTGGGTAAGGGAGAGTGCAACCGTTTCGCGTAAGGATTGCCGGAAATGTTGTATTCTTCTGGTTTTTTTGACTTGCAGAAAACTAGTTGCACATTTTTACTTTATACAGAGTAGAAATGTGCATTTTGTTATTTTAGGACGGCTCATGGAGCGCGGCGTCCGTTGTTTTTTGCGGATGTGATGACAGAAGCGAGGGAAATATGGACAAGTGGAAGAAAGAGGACTGCGTGCGCTGTCTGCGCGCAAAGCAGGAAGAAGTGGGGCGGCTGCCGAAGAAGTCGGATTTTGACAGCGAGACGGTGAACCGGATTAAGGGCTGGTTCGGCCCGTGGCCAAGGGCTCTGGAGGCGGCGGGATTAAAGGAACCAAACAGGGAACGCGCGGAAAAGAGGAGAGAAAAACGCCGACGCGCTATCCGGAACCGGATCCGGTACCGGCGGGAACACCCGCGCCCGAAAGAAAATCAGGAAAGGAAGGAAGAAAAGTGAGAGAGTGGAAAATTGACTTCAAGGGAAAAAAGGTATGTGCGCTGATCCTTGCGGCGTCGCTTGCGATACCCGCACTTCCGCAGGGGCCGCGCACAGCGGAGGCGGCGTCGGCGGTCTGGGACGGCTCCGCCAAAGAACAGCCGGGGCAGAAGGGCGGCGTGTATCAGATAGGGAACGGGGCGGAACTCGCCTGGTTTGCCGATTATGTAAATTCGGAGAGCGAAAAAGAACAGAGCCTGGTGGACGCGGACGCCGTTCTCACAGAGGACATCGACCTGGGCGGGCAGGAGTGGACGCCGATTGGCAATACATCGTATGTGGTTTATACCTATAGCGGAACTTTTGACGGGCAGAACCACACGGTGTCGGGGCTGAAAATCGACGCCACAGCGGCCAACTTTGGGTTGTTTGGCACCGTCAACACGGGCACGATAAAAAATCTTCGGGTGGAGGGAACGGTAAAATCCACCAGGGGAGTGGGCGGTATCATCGGCAAACTCCAGGCGGGAACCGTGGAAAACTGCTCTATGGCGGGAAGCGTTGAGAGCACCGGCTCAAGTACGACCGGCTATGCGGGCGGCATTATCGGGACGCAGGGGGCGACGCAGGGAGCGACCATAAAGGGCTGCTGCAATAGCGCCGCTGTAACCGGAAGCTATGCGGGGGGAATCATTGGCTACAACACGAAGACGGCGGATATAAGCAGCTGCTACAATACCGGTGATATCACAGGGCCGATTAGAAGCGGCGGCATCGCCGGACAGCAGCAGAAAGGTTCCATCTCTTACTGTTACAGCATTGGGACGAGCACCAACGGTATATGCGGTTTCAGCAGTGCGTCGATTACCAACTGCTATTATCTGGCCTCACGGACTCAGGACGCGACGTCGGCTTCCGGCGGGACGGCGGGTGATTATTATGAGACCATAACGGACAGCAATACTCTCCTGCAGAATTTAAATGCTGGCGGAGAAGGACTGTTCTGCGCCGACACAGGAGGAATCAATGGCGGGTATCCCGTGCTGTGCTGGCAGCTGGCGTCGGAGGCGGTTTCCGTGCCGGTCACAGAAGTTCAGCTTCAGGGCGAGGGAAAAACAGGAACTACTCTGACAGCCAGGGCGCTGGGGGCGGAGGGAGCCGTGGCCACCAATGTGAAATACCAGTGGGAGGCGTCGGAGGACGGACAGACATTCAGCGCTATAAAGGGGCAGACAAGAGCCGCTTTTGCAATCCCCGATAAGGCCGAGTACGCGGGACAGTATATTCGGGCGCGGGCTGCGGGGGAGGACGGTTCCTCGGCTGTCAGCGAAGCTGTCGGCCCGATTGAAAAATCCGAGGCGCTCCTCAAAAAGGAAAACAGTGAGAATGTCAAACAGGCGAAGGCGGCGCTCTCCTTGGACAAAACAGTGATAAGGGAGGCGGGGGATCTCGGACTGCCGGCTGCATTGAATGGCTGTGAGATCAGATGGACGAGCAGCAGGCCGGATGTAATCAGCGATGAGGGAATCGTCACGCTGCCGACGGAGAATGTGGTGTCAGTTACACTGACGGCCACGATTTCCTGTGGAACCGCCTCCGACACAAAAAAGTTTTCCGTGGAGGTGTGGGCCGCCGACGCAGATGCGGACGTATATCTGCAAAAAGTGCTCGACAGTCTGAAATGGGATTTCAAACTGTTGCAGCCAGTGTATGGCGAGGACACGAACATACTGGTAAAATTCCAAAATTTATTAAAGAAAAAAGGATATGACGGCGTGGCGGTTACGGTGCAGTCGACGAGCGAGGAGAGCCTGATTGACAAAAACGGGAAAATCACATATCCGCTTATTCCGGAGACCGGAAGTTATGCAACGGGCAAACAGGTACAGGTATTTTTTACACTGACGGCGGGCGGCTCAAGCGTCACCTACCCTACCTCGAATATATGGGCGCTGACTGTCCCGTGGAACACGGAGAAGGTGGGACAGTCCCTGAAGGAGAGGGCCGATGCGGCGCTGACAGAGGAGGCTCTTGCTGGAGACAATGGCAGCCTGTCCACGGTTGTGTCGGATCTGACGCTGCCGTCCTGCCTGGAGGGAGACAAATATTCTTTTGCATGGATCAACTGGATGTCCTCGGACGAGAAGCATCTCTCAATCAGCGATGAAAACAGGAGGGGAAGCGCGGACGCCCTGTATAATCCCTATGTGGGCGCAGTACACGCAGACAGGGAGCAGCACACGGTTACTCTGACGGCGCAGATACAGAATCCGTCCACGGATATCACCATAACGAAGATATTCGACGTCACAATTCTTCCGATGTCAGCGGAGGAGCAGGAGCAGACGCTGGAGACCATGCAGAAGATACTGGACTGCTATACGCCGGACAAACTGAAAGATTTTACCACCAAAAAGCAACTGGACGCCGGAGCCGTCAAAAACGATATCCAGCTGGTTATACCGGCGGAGGCGCTCACAGACGGCGAGCGGGAGGAGATGGGGTACGGCCCCTATTGGGACTACTGGAACTACCGCTTTACGGTCAGCAGCTCCGACACAGACGTGATTGAGATAAACAGTTTTCGCGCCTATGTGTACCGACCGCTGGGCGAGACTCCGGAGGCGGACAGGCAGGTTACGCTCACGGTGCGGCTGGAGAGCAAAATCAATCCGGATTTTTATGTCACAAAGGAAATACCCGTGACGGTAGCGCATCTGAGCCGGAATGAGATCAACGGGGCGCTGGATCTGATGGACAAGGCAAAGACAGAGTATGTTCGGGGACTGCTGGGTGACAATGCCGATGCTTACAGTCTCATTGATAATCTGACGCCCTACAGGGAGATTGTGTGGAACGAGGACAAGTCCGATGTAGATTTCATTTACCGTCAGGCCGACCTGACAAACAGCGGCGTCATAGTGGACGAACTCCCCGGCTGGGAGGATCAGGAGGACTGGCGGCTCTTTAAGAGCAGCGACAGGGAACTGCTTGCCAATGAGACGCTGATATTGAATAAAACCCCGTCAGAGGATACCTTTGTAAAAATAAACAGCGTGCTGACGGATGAGACATACGGGAAATACTATACAAAATTCCAGGGCAGCGGGACATATGATGCGGAAGCGCTGGCTCGCTTCCGCCAGCTGTATAAGCAGCCGGTCAGCGCCTATGTGATGGCCGTGGGGAGCGGGCATTATACGCCGGAGTTTGCCGCCACGCCGACCGCGCTCAAGGCGCAGAATTACCAGACGAAACTCACGTCCTTCAAGAGAAGTCTGGATACGCCGATTTCTGTACACTTTACCCTGCTCGGCAGGGACGGGGACGTGATTATTCCGCGGACGCAGGAGGACTCGTTCGTGCGGGGCGCCACGGTGTTTGACGTGTTTAAGAAGATTCTGGGAGAGCATGACATTCCCTGGCAGGCTAAGGGAAGTTATGTCACGTCCATCAACGGCCTGTCAGAATATGCCGACGGCGACAATTCGGGCTGGATGTATACGGTGGGCGGCGTATATGTCAATTCCTATATGAACGGACAGGAGCTTTTGGGCGGTGAGGAGATTATCATAAAATATGTGCGGGATTATACCAAAGAAAATATTCCGGAGATGAATAAGGAACCGGAGAGCACGGATGAACCGGAGAGCACGGAGAAGCCGGAGGCCACAGAGGAGCCGGAGAGCACGGGGGAACCAGAGGCCACGGACAGACCGGAGGCCACGGACAAACCGGAAGTCACACAGAACCCCCAGACTACGGGAGCGCCGGGGGTTACACAGGAGCCCCACGCCACGGATAGACCGGAGGCCACACAGGGGCCCCAGGCCACGGAAGCGCCGGAAATAACGCAGAGGCCGGGCAGCACGGGGACGCCGGCGGCATCCGTCTCCTCCGGAACTGTAAAAAATGCGAAGAAGTCTGTGAAAAAGAGTGGGAAGAAAGCGGCGAAAAAGAAAAAAATCAAAAAGTTAAAATGTACGAAACGCAGGAAAAACACAAAAGTAATCAAAGGAAAAACGATTAAAAGAGCAAAGATAACCGTCCGGGCCGGAGGCAGGAAATATACTGTGAGAGCGAACAAAAATGGGCGGTTTACCGTAAGGCTGAAAAAGAAACTGAAGCGCGGAATGAAAATCAGGATAACGGTATCGCGAAAAGGATACCGCAAAAGGACAAAAACATTTCGGGTATAAAGAGGTATTTTCCCCGCCCTGCCCCTCATAGAATAAAAGAAAAAGGATTTTCCAATGCTAAACAGACTATGGGGCTTTATGATACTGGTCGGCATATTGTTTGCCGCCTGTACCGGAAGAATGGGACAGGTCGGGACAGCGGCGATTGACTCCTCGAAAGAAGCGGTCACGCTCTGTATCACGATGCTTGGTATCATGTCCATGTGGACAGGACTTATGAATGTTGCAAAAAAAGCAGGAATCATCGACGCCCTGACAAGAGGGCTGCGGCCGGTTCTTGCTTTTTTGTTTCCCGGAGTGCCGAAAGAACACAAGGCCAATGAATATATGGCCGCCAACATAATCTCCAATGTGCTGGGACTGGGCTGGGCGGCGACGCCGGTGGGACTGAAGGCTATGGAGCAGTTAAAGGAGCTCAATCACGGCAGCCATATCGCCAGCGCAGACATGTGCACTTTCCTCATACTCAATATTTCCTCGCTGCAGCTGATCCCCGTCAACATTATTGCCTATCGGAGTCAGTACGGCTCGGTGTCTCCCACCTCCATTATCGGAATGGGCCTGGCGGCCACAGTCATTTCCACGGCGGCGGGGATTATCTTTTCCGTGGTAGCCAGAAAATGGAAGGAGAGGGGAAGGGGGGATAAGGATTGAAAATATTATACTATATATCCGACTGCATGATTCCCTTTGTCATTCTATATCTGGTGGGGTATGGGCTGTGCAAAAAGGTGGACATCTTTGATGAATTTATCGAGGGGGCGAAGGACGGTTTCCTGACCGTGTATAAAATTCTCCCCACTCTGGTGGGATTGATGGTCGGCGTGGGGATATTGCGCGAGTCCGGCGCCATGGAGTGTCTCGCCCACCTGCTCTCGCCCATTGTCCGCTTTCTCCATTTTCCGGGCGAGCTGCTGCCGCTCTTTATCGTCAAAATGTTTTCCTCCTCGGCGGCCACCGGACTTCTGCTGGACGTCTATAAGACGTATGGCACGGATTCATACCTCGGCACGCTGGCCTCCGTGCTGATGAGTTGTTCGGAGACGATTTTTTACACCATGAGCGTGTATTTCATGACGGCGAAGGTTACAAAGACCAGATACACCCTGGCGGGTGCTCTGGCAGCTACTTTTGCCGGCGCTGCGGCCGCCATTTTCCTTGTGGGACTGCAATTCTGATTTGTTGGGGCGCGCGGGAACGAATGTAAACCAAATAAAAGATAATGGTTGACAACAGGCGAGGCAGCATGTATACTAAAAATAAAAAGAGGTTTACATAAAGGGAGGTTAATAAAATGCAGAGGAACACACAAAAGACAGTGGCAGCAGTATCCGGTGGAGAGAAAATTTTCAGTACGGCAGGTATGACGCTCATGGCGCTTTTTACCGCCGTCACCTGTATTCTGGCGCCGCTTTCCATTCCAATCGGCCCGGTGCCGATCTCGCTGACAAGTCTCGTCATATACATCAGCGTCTATATACTCGGCTGGAAGCGGGGGCTGATTACGTATCTTGTATATCTTTTTGTCGGTATCGCAGGGCTTCCAGTCTTTTCCGGCATGACCGGAGGGATTGGCAAACTGGCCGGCCCCACGGGCGGATACCTGGTCGGGTTTATCTTTACGGTGATTTTGTGCGGCCTTTTCGTCGAAAAGGGGAACGGGCGCTGGTATGTGAGTTTCATCGGAATGATTCTCGGCACGGCGGTCTTATATGCCTTTGGCACAGCGTGGTTTTGCATATCGACAGGTACGGTTCTCCTGCCGGCGCTGGAGCTGTGTGTGTTCCCGTTTCTGATAGGGGATTTCATAAAAATGGCCCTCGCCGTACTGACGGGGCCGAGACTTGCCGCCCGCATAAAAGGGGCGGCGGTGTAGAAAGACAAATCGGTCTAATCAAAGTAATCAATCTTCATGGCGTGTTTGACTTCTCCAAGTGTTCGGGCTGCGACTTCTCTGGCCCGAATACTTCCCTGATGAAGAATCTCCATCACAGCCGGTATATCTTTTTCCAATTCTTTTCTTCTTGCCTGAATCGGAGAGAGTTCTTCCATCAGCACAGAATACAGGAATTTTTTAACCTTGACGTCTCCGAGCCCGCCTCTGGTATAGTGCTCTTTTAATTCCGCCAGTCCGCTGTATTCCGGCAGATATTCGGCAAAGAGTTCATCCCGACAGAAGGCGTCCAGATAAGTAAATACCGTGTTGCCCTCCAGCTTGCCCGGATCCTCGATGCGGATGTGATCCGGATCGGTGTACATGCTCATTACTTTTTTGCGTATATCCTCCGGCTCGTCCGCCAGATAAATGCAGTTGCCGAGAGATTTGCTCATCTTGGCCTTGCCGTCCGTGCCGGGCAGACGCATACAGGCTTCGTTGTCCGCCAGGAGAGCCTTGGGTTCTACTAACACGGTGTCATAGGTAGAGTTGAAGCTGCGCACAATCTCCCTCGCCTGTTCAATCATTGGGAGCTGGTCGTCGCCCACAGGAACAGTCGTTGCCTTGAAAGCGGTGATGTCGGCCGCCTGGCTGATTGGGTAGGTGAAGAAGCCGACGGGGATACTGGAGTGGAAGCCCCGCTGACTGATCTCGGATTTTACAGTGGGATTTCTCTGGAGCCTTGATACCGTCACCAGGTTGCTGTAATAGAAGGTCAGTTCGGTCAGCTCCGCCACATAAGACTGCACGAGCAGATTGGATTTTTCAGGATCAAGGCCGCATGAGAGATAGTCCAGGGCCACTTCGGAAATATTGCTCCGCACTTTCTCCGGGTTGTCGGCGTTGTCCGTCAGAGCCTGGGCGTCTGCAATCATAATGTAAATTTCCTCATATTCGCCGGAATTCTGCAATTCCACCCGGCGTTTCAGCGAGCCGACGTAATGTCCCACATGCAGTCGGCCGGTGGGACGGTCGCCGGTCAGTATTATTTTTTTCATAAACAGCCTCCTTTTGAAATCATTACTATAATTTTAATGGCATTTGGTGGAAAAGTCAATTTATATATTCCTGTTTAACAAAATAAGTATATATTCCTGTTTGACGAAATAAGTACCTTACTATACAATAGGAACTGTAAGGGGAATTCCGGTGTACTAAAGGGAAAGAAGGGGATGGAGGAGTTATGGAGATGAAAGGGAAAAAATGGTTTTATTTTCTCATAATCGCAGCAGCGGTAGCGGCAGGCGCGGTAAGAGGGGAAAATGTAAAGGCAGAGGAGACTGATTCCCTGGCTATTAGCGAAAAAAACTTTCCGGATAAGAACATTCAGGAGATTTTAGCGAAGAAGTTTGACAAAAACAAAGACCAGGCGCTGTCCAAAGAGGAACTGAGAGCGGTAAGGGAACTGAATCTGGGAGAAATCGACATAATAAACATCCAAGGGATTTCTAAATTAAAGTATGTGGATAGTTTGGCGATTGATATAGATTATATTGAAAATCTGGGGGAAATTAAAAAGATGCCGCAGTTGACAGAATTATATATCAATTCAACAGTGGGGCGTCATATTGATCTCAGAAAAAATGTAAATTTGCTGGAGCTAAATCTGAATATGCCTCTACGTAAGCTGGACTTAAAAAACAACAAAAAGCTGCAGAAATTGTCGTTGGATTCGTCCTGTCTGGGAAATATAACCGTGAAAGATTTTTCCGATTTGCAGCGTATATATATTACCTGGGGAAGCTGCAGCCGTGTTACTATAAGAAACTGCCCCCGACTTGTAAAAGCCGTTATAGGAAGCTCTGAATTGAAAGAGATTCGTTTGAAAAAAGTTCCCAACCTGGAGATATTGAAAGTAGGGGGGACGAAGAAAATGAAAACGCTGACGATTCCTTCCTTTCCCAAGTTGAGGGAGCTTAAAATCGGGAGCGTAAAAAATATGAAAACATTAAAGCTTCCCACCCTGCGGAATCTGAAATATCTTTCCATAGGAAAGAATCAGATAAAAAAGTTAAACCTAAAAAGGACGCCAAATCTGGAGGAGTTAATTGTTGACAGGGCAGAAAAGATAACGGAAATCAATATACGCCCGCTGAAAAAACTGAGGGAACTTAACTGGCAAAATGGGAGACTGAAAAGGATCCGGTTTGGCCAAAAGAAAAAATTGAAATATATGTATCTGAGCCATAATCAACTGGGAGGGACATGGAAACTGTCCCGTTTTCCCAAACTGCGCGAATTTTCTTGTAATTATAACCGGATTGAGTGCATATATGGAAGAAACCATAGAAATTTGGATTCTTTGGAATGTGAGCATAACAAACTGAGAAAACTGGATCTATACAATATTGAACCTGCTATAATTTGGTTTAAGGGGAATCCACATGTCGAGGCATATCTTATATATAGAAGCGGTCATGCTGTCTATTACAGATTTGATAAAACGGCAAAAGTACACTACAAAGAAAACCGGTAACACAGCAACCGTCTGCCAGAGCAGACGGGCAGAGAAAAAAGAAAAAGAAAATTAAAATATATATTTAAATTATATATAAAAAATAATAAATCATAAATCAAAATAAAGAAAATAAAGAAAATAAAAGGAGGATTAAAATGAGAGGAAAACGGATTTTTGGCGTGCTTATCGCAGGGGCGCTGCTGGTTGCGCTGGGCGGTTGCGGGGCAGCCGGTAAGGAGGAAAGTGATATGGGAAAGCCGGATACGACGGTGGAGACGGCTAGTCAGGGGGCTGTAGCAGGGACGTCCGCAAAGAACTTAAAGGACGCGTTTGCCGGAGATTTTAAGGTGGGCGCTGCAGTGAATAGTTATCAGCTGTCGGACAGGAAGCTGGCGGGTGTCATTACGGAGAGTTTTAACAGCATCACCATGGAAAACGAGATGAAACCGGAGAATATCCTGGATCAGAAACGCTCGGAAGAAAGCGCGGACGGAATGCCGGGTATCAATACGGAGACGTTAGATCGGGTGTTGCAGTTGGCGAAGGATAACGGACTGTCTCTGCGGGGACACTGTCTGGTGTGGCACAACCAGACGCCGGACTGGTTCTTCTGCGAGGATTATGAGGCCAGTAATCCGCAGGTGGGGAAGACCGAGTTGAGGAAGCGAATGGAGAGTTACATCCGGCAGGTGCTCACCTACTGTCAGGAGAAGTATCCGGGAGTCGTATATGCCTGGGATGTGGTGAACGAGGCCTGCAATGACAGCGGCGGATACCGCACAGAGAGCAACTGGTATCAGATATACGGGGACGAATCCTATATTGTCGACGCATTTACTTTTGCCAGGAAATACGCGGATAAATCGGTAAAACTTTTTTATAATGATTACAATGAGTATATGCCGGCCAAACGGACTACCATATCCGCTTTGCTGAGGACTTTGTCGAAGGCGAAGCTGGTGGACGGAATGGGATTTCAGAGCCACTGGGATATGAATTATCCGGAGGCAGAGCTGATTGACGCCGCGATAAAGGAGTATTCCTCCATACCCGGCCTGGAATTGCAGTTTACGGAGATCGATATGCACAATACCGACGACTCAGAAGAAGGACTGAAACGACAGGCGGAGCGTTACCGGCAGCTGTTTGAGATTATTCTGACGGCGGACAGAGAGGGGACGGCGAATGTCACCGCCGTTACTTTCTGGGGGCTCAATGACGAGGTGACGTGGCTGACCAGCTTCAAGGGGGAGGACAGTTATCCGCTGCTGTTTGATGAAAACAATCAGCGAAAGCCCTGTTATGACGCCCTGCTAAAGCTGGCCGGTGAAATCCATCAGTCATAGCGGGGGCGTGACAAGCATATAGTTTAATCAGAGGATTCTCCGGCTCTCAGGTCGGGGGCTGGATAAGGAGGAACGAATTGTCTGATTATATGCGAAAAATCATTTACCTGGAGAAAAGAGAAAATGGGCGGCCTGCCGGTACCGGCGGGTTTGTGCGCCTGGAAAAAAGAGAGGGAAAGCTGTCCGTCTGCCTTACTGTGCCGGGGCAGGGAAGCCGTTTCCGTCTGCCTGTCTATGTGGTATATGAGAAAAACGGGGAACTGTATCCCCTGCTGCTCGGCAAAACGGACGGAGGGGAGACCTGGCGCATACAGATACCGCCGGAGCGCATGGGAGATATGGAAATGGCGCAAATCTGCGGGGTGCTCGCAGGGGGCAGGGACTGGTATCTGGCAGGAGCCTGTTCGGGTTATCCGGCAGAGATCGAATACGGACAGGTAAAATTTGCCAGGACGGAGAAACGGGCGGACGCTTTGCCGGAAGCCGTTCCGGAGCGGGAGCCGGAACCGCGGGCAGAGGCGGCTTCTCTTATGGGGCTGCCGGGGGAGGAGCCGGAGAAGGTAAGGGATCCCTTTCTGGCGGGCCTGGAGGAGATGTATCCCTTTGAAGACGACGAGATGGAGTGGTGTCTTCAGATGAAGCCGTCGGATTTTTCCTCCCTTCCCATGGAATTCTGGCACTATGCAAAAAACAGTTTTTTGCTTCAGGGATTTTATAATTACAGACACCTGTTGTATGCCCACAGCCAGAGCAAAAATTATCTGGGAGTGCCCGGACAGTTTCACAGGCGGGAGCAGTATCTATCCAGGAGGTTTGGGTTCCCGCGCTTCAAGGGAACGCAGAAAAAGCGCGTCACAACAGGCGATTTTGGGTATTGGCTGAAGGAGTTGTAGAAGGGACGGACTGCACAGATGACGAAAGACGAGCGCTATATGAGAGAGGCCATTGCACAGGCAGGGAGGGCGTACCGCAGGGCGGAGACACCCATTGGCTGTGTTATTGTGCATGAAGATAAAATTATCGCCAGAGGATATAATAAGCGAAACTGGAAAAAAAATACATTGGCTCACGCAGAGATTGCGGCAATCAACAAGGCCAGCCGCGTGCTGGGCGACTGGCGGCTGGAGGACTGCACGCTGTACGTCACGCTGGAGCCATGTCCCATGTGCGCCGGGGCAATCGTGCAGGCGCGCATACCGAGAGTCGTGGTGGGGAGCATGAATCCGAAGGCGGGCTGCGCCGGTTCGGTTCTGAATATTTTGCAGACGCCGGGATTTAATCACCAGGCGGAGGTGGTCACGGGGGTGCTGGGAGAGGAGTGCAGCCGTCTTATGACGGAATTTTTCAGGGAACTCCGAAGGGAGCACAAAAGGGGCAATATCGGTTGACACAGACGGCAAAAACGGCTATAATCAACGGTGTATTATTGTTAAAATTTCCGCGCAGCCGGGGAGACAGCGGTGCCCTGTACCTGCAATCCGCTATAGCAGGGGTGTTGTCCCACCGAGAGTCTTTTGACGGAGAGCCGCCCGAAGTAAGTGGCGCTGACGTCCGGGTCTTGCGCAACAGGAACTTGTGAACCGTGTCAGGTCAGGAATGAAGCAGCACTAAGCAAAACTTTCTGTGTGACGCGAGGGCGCCTGGGCCGAGTTTACTGCTCCGGTAACGTCTCCGGATTCTGATCCGACGTGGGGCGCGCGGATTTTATATAACACAGAGAAAGTATTGAGGTGGCTTGTATGGCAGAGAACCTTAATATAAACGGAACAAATTCTATCGCTGAGGGCGCCGGAATCTACAAGAAGGGGGAGCCGGTACATTCTGTTGCCCTGATTCTGAAAGGGAGAGTTACTGTTCAGGCCGAAGGCGTAAAGCAGGTGGTTGGTTCGGGTAATTTTCTGGGCATCTGTGATGTGGAGGCGGGGAAGCACTCCTTTACCTATACGGCGCTGGATGATACTATCGTATACGGGCTGCCGGCCGGCAGTCTGGATCAGATTCGCCTCATGCTGGAAGAAAAACCGCAGTATCGGGGGCTTTTAGTCACATCATTAAACTTTTTTATATCCGACCTGTACAAAAATTTCATAAAACTGAAAGACGAAGAAAGAAAGATAATTGATTTTATTCTGGAGACATACGGGGAGTACAGCTCTCTGGCTGAGGCGGCCGGACAGAAACCAGAGAAGATCACGGCGCTGGAGCAGCTGACGGAGCGCGACCGAGACGAATTTTCCCTGCCGGAGGAACTGGAGTATTATATCCAGTGCGGTAAGATTCCGGTGGAGGCGCAGAAAAATTTCTATGGTGGAAACGCCTTTGTCGCCTGGGAGACCTACAGCGGGCAGTGCAGGGTGATACCGGGACTCGCAGAGGGGTGCCGGCATTATGGCGAGCGGCTGTACCGGTATTTCCGGCATATGATCATGAATGAGAAAAACCTTTTCGGCCTTCTGGGAAAACTGGCGCTGAGTGTGAAGAAATCCGGTCAGGACGTGAGCGGACTCAGCGCTATGATTGACAGAATGTTGGAGAAGATCAATGAGTTGGAGACTCTTTTGATAGAGACGGCCGGACTGACGCCAAATCTGAACCGCGGCCGTATGGAGGAATTGTATTTTGCCCTGCTCAGTGACAGTACGGAGGGGCTGCTCTCCGACGGGAACGGGGATGTCGAGCTGTTAAACGACTCCCTCTCACAGATCCTTGACTATGCGCCGGTACACGGAAAGGTGGCGGAGGAATTTCGGGAGAAGGTGGAGGAATTTATCCAGATGTCGGATAAGTTTTCCCGTACTCCGGAGGCGACTGCCACCCGAAAGACCATGGCGGCGGCTTTCTTTGAGATTTATGAGGGCGTTGTGAAGAAAAGCTTTGACGATGCGAATCCGCCGCTGGCGGTCAGACTGTTCCTGCGCTATGGATATGTCAGCGAAGAACTTCTGACGGTCGATGAATTGCGGGAACTTCTGGCGCTGCACGCACCGGACGGGGAGGATCTCAGGTGTCGGGTTTACACGATGGAGATGTGGCTGCGGGAGATCTACGAGGGGCGTAAAATGCCGTCGAAAGATGAATTTGATACCGATTACGAGCAGATGCTCCGGCAGGAGCAGGCGGAGGGGCTTCGGGATAAAAAGAGTGTGCGGGAGGCTCTGGAGGATCCGGATGCCAGGCTCCACTATGAGATTGATAAACTCATGCGCTATGCCGATCGGGTTCTGAGCGGCAATATATCCGCCTTTGTTCCGATATTGTGCTCGGAGGGAATAGTCGGACGGCTGGACAGCTCCATTGTCATCGGCTCGGCCGTCAATGCCGCCGTGCGCAAGGTCGAGAAGGTGGACTACAGTATTTTTTACCGCGAGAAGCTCACTTCCTATGAGGAGATTGAGGTCAACCATTTTGTCAATATTGAATATTATGCGCCGGATTTCATTCTGTTTCCGGTGTACGGGCGCAACAGCCTGATGTGGCAGGACGTTGAGGGGCGCAGGAAGGATACCCACGGGCGGATTCTGCTCCCGATTCTTCTGGAGCCGGATCTGGAACAGGAAATACTGAAACTGATGGCGTATTTCCGTTGGGAGAAATGCCGTACCGATATGGGGATGCAGTGGAATAATTACCGGTATCCGTCTCTGACGAGCGAGTACACGGATTATTTGCAGTTTTACAGGAAGAATAACGAGCTGTCGCCAGAGCGCAAAGAAAAAGTAAAAGCGCAGCTTCAGCAGTGCAACAACCGACACCGCGACGTATTTGCCAGGGATTATCAGGACTGGATTATGAGGGAATCTACCGGCGCTATGAAACTGAACCGTGTGGCCAGGGAGATTTTGTTTACCTACTGTCCTTTTTCCTCGGAAATCGCGGAGGGGCTTCTGTCACAGAATGCCTATAAAGACGCCGCTAAGCGCTATAATATAGAAAAACGGAAGCAGGAGAAGGCGCTGGATTCGATTATCCGGAGATTTGAGAAAGCCGGACGGACACTGCCGGACGAGGTAAATCGGACAAAAACGTATTTGTTAGATACATAAGGAGCAGGATGCGATATGGGGAAAAGATATGAAATGCTTCGCCGTTGCGGGCAAATCCGCAATCTGGTAGAGGACAATAAGTACACGAAGGCGCTGGAACAGATTGAGGAACTGTCTCTTTCAGATGTGAATTCAGTTGACGATTTATATCTTTTTGCCGATATGTACGAGAAAGCCGAGCGGTTTGACCGTGAGAAGGAGATTTTCTACATTATCTATGAGAGGACGAATTCCCGTCTGGCGCTGCGGCGTCTGCTCCGTCTGGTTATACGCATGGGCGAGATGGAGGAGGCCAGGGAATTGTTCCTGGCTTATGAGGTATTGGCCGGCGTCACGCTTGACACATTTGAACTGCGGTATCTGTTGGCCAGGGCCGAGGGAGAACCGCGCAGCCGCCTGATTGAAATTCTGGAGGATCTGAAGAAGGAAGAATATACGGAGGAGTGGGGGCTTCAGCTGGCTCGCCTGTACGAGCAGGAGGGGCTTCGGGAAAAGTGTATACAGGAATGTAAGGATCTGAAACTCTGGTTTGGAGAGGGCAGTATCGTGGAAAAAGCGCAGGAACTGCTGGCGAGATGTGAGTCCGACGACTGGGAGCCGCCGGTGGACGAGGAGATTCCGGAGCCGGAGCTGCCAGACCGCGAGGAGATCTTTGCTTATGCGGCCCCGCCGGTAGAGATCGAGGCGATGCCGGAGGCGGGAGAAGCGTCTGAGGCAGAGGAGCCGGAGGCAGAGGAGTCGGAGGCAGCAGAAGCGCATGAGACAGTCAGGCCGGTTCAGACGGAGAAACCGGCGGAGGAGTTGGATGACCTGTTGCAGGAGGAAGCGGAGGACATATCGGAGAGAGGTATCCGCTATTATACGTTAAAGGGAGTGATAACCCGTATCAAGCACAGTCAGGAGACAGCGCACTTTGTGTTTGCAGGCGGCGAGGAGAGAATCACTCTCGCGGTTGCCAAGCGCATCGCCAAGGAATTAAACCATGTAGGATATTTCTCCGCCAGGAGTATCGTGAAGATAACGGCGGATAAACTGAATCAGCTGGAACTGGCTGAGAGGATAGAAAAGATACTGGGTGGCTGTATGCTGGTGACAAACGCATCGGAACTGAATAAAAAATCGGTGGAGGATTTAGTCTCCGCCATAGATGAAAACGGGGATAAGATGGTGGTTATGCTCTGCGGGCCCTTTGATGAGATGGACTGCTTCCTGGGCATATACCCTGAACTCTCCGAGAAGATGAATTACAAGATCCGAATGTAGCAAAGGGAGGCTATGATGGAAAAAAAGCAGGTGTGGAAGCCGGGCAATATGCTCTATCCGGTGCCCGCGGTGATGGTGAGCTGCGGGGATAAAGAGGGGAAAAAGAATATTATCACGGTGGCATGGACAGGGACGGTCTGCTCGGATCCGGCCATGGTGTCCATCTCCGTGCGGCCGGAGCGCTATTCTTATAATATCATACGGGAGAGCGGGGAGTTTGTCATTAATCTCACGACGAAGGAACTGACCTATGCCACGGACTGGTGCGGTGTGAAATCCGGCCGCGACGTGGATAAGTTTGCCGCTATGAACCTGACGGCGGCCTCCGGCGCGGCCCTGCAGTATGCGCCGATTATTGAGGAGAGTCCCGTGAATATTGAGTGTCGGGTGACAGAGAGGCTGGAGCTTGGCAGCCATCACATGTTTCTGGGAGAGATTGCGGCTGTGCTGGTGAGTGAGCGGTATATGCAGGACAGCGGTAAATTTGAGCTGAACGATACGGGGCTGGTGACGTATTCTCACGGCGAATATTTTACACTGGGAGAGAAAATCGGCCGATTTGGTTATTCTGTCAAAAAATAACACCGAAATTTTGTGAAAAGTATTCAAATTGACGTTTTACAAATGTCAAAATTGTGCTATACTTATAACCATAGTGGGAATATGTTTCAGGTTGCGGAGGTTTGGAATGAAGCAATATATTATCAAAGGTGGTTCGCCACTCAAGGGGGAAGTTGCCATTGGCGGCGCGAAAAATGCCGCTTTGGGGATTATTGTGGCGGCTGTTATGGCGAATGAACCGGTGACGATTGAGAATTTACCGGATGTAGACGACGTCCGTGTTTTATTAGATGCCATAGAGGGAATTGGGGCGATCGTGGAGCGTCTGGACGAACATTCCGTCCGCATCAACGGGGCTCTTGTCAATGATGTCAATGTAGATGAGGACGAGATTCGCAAGATTCGCGGCTCTTATTATCTGGTAGGGGCGCTTTTGGGAAAATACAAAAAAGCTCTCGTGGCGCTGCCGGGAGGCTGCCAGATTGGGAGTCGGCCAATCGACCAGCACATCAAGGGCTTTGAACAGTTGGGGGCGGAAGTGACGATACACCACGGCAAGATTGACGCCAAGGCGGAGCGCCTCGTGGGAAATCATATTTATCTGGACTGTCCGAGTGTGGGCGCTACCATCAACATCATGATGGCGGCCTGTATGGCGGAGGGAAAGACGATTATTGAGAATCCCGCCAAGGAACCCCATATCGTAGATGTGGCCAACTTCTTAAACAGTATGGGAGCCAATATCAAGGGAGCCGGTACGGACGCCATTCGTATCCGCGGCGTAGAGGCGCTGCACGGGAGCGAGTACTCCATTATACCGGATCAGATTGAGGCGGGGACTTATATGCTGATGGTGGCGGCCACCGGCGGCGACGCCTACATCAAAAATGTAATTCCTAAGCATCTGGAGGCGATTACGGCAAAGCTGACGGAGATCGGCGCCAGAGTAGATGAATTCGATGACTATGTCCGTGTCATGTCGGACCGCCGGTTGTCCTATGCCAATGTGAAGACTATGCCGTATCCGGGTTTTCCTACGGATATGCAGCCACAGATGACTACGCTGCTGGCGCTCTCGGAGGGAACCAGCATTGTGACGGAGACCATCTTTGAGACTCGTATGAAGTATGTCAGCGAGCTGCGGCGCATGGGCGCCAATATCACGGTGGAGGGAAATGCGGCCTTTATTACCGGAGTGGATAGTTTTACCGGAGCGAATGTGAGCGCACCGGATTTGCGGGCCGGCGCCGCTCTTGTAATGGCGGGGCTCGTGGCCGAGGGCTACACATATGTAGATCAGATTGGCTATATCGAGAGAGGATATGAAAACTTTGCGGAGAAGATTCGCGGGCTGGGAGGCCATATGGAAAAGATTGATGTAGAAGATGAGAGGGCTGTTCGCAAATTCAAAATGAAAGTTTCCTAGAAGGTCTCGTTGAGACACGATTTGCGGACAGGATGCTTTTATAAGAGAAAGAAGAACGCCTGGGTATCCGAGGCGTTTTCTGCTATATGAAAAAACAATCAGGAAAGGGGCAATACGAGGTGAACGAGAAGGTTCAGGTTATTTTGCAGGAAGTGGGAAAAGCAATTCGCGGAAAGGAAGAAGCCATTGAACTTGTAATGACGGCGATTCTGGCAAGGGGACATATCCTGATTGAAGATGTGCCGGGAGTGGGCAAGACTACGCTGGCAGTGGCGTTTTCCCGCGCCATGGAGCTGACGGAGCGGCGTCTGCAGTTTACGCCGGACGTTCTGCCGAGCGACGTGGTCGGATTTAATATGATTGGGGCGGACGGCGAATTTCAGTATAAGCCGGGAGCAATCCTGTGCAATCTTATGCTGGCGGACGAGATCAACCGTACTTCCACCAAGACGCAGTCAGCGCTGCTGGAGGTAATGGAGGAGGGACAGGTGACGGTAGACGGCGTGACGAGGCAGCTGCCGAATCCCTTTATCGTAGTGGCTACTCAGAATCCCGTTGGCTCGGCGGGTACGCAGATGCTGCCGGAGTCCCAGTTAGACCGCTTCATGATTCAGATTTCCATGGGGTACCCGACTATGGAGGAGGAGATGCGCCTGATTAAAGAGCGTCAGGATATCAATCCGCTGGATTTTATTGAGGAGATTATTTCCAAGCAGGAATTGTTGCAGATGCAGGATCAGGTGAAACAGATTTATGTGGACGACAAGGTGCTTACATATCTGTCAAAAATCGTGGACGGGACGAGAAACCACGGAATGATCACGCTGGGTGTAAGTCCGAGAGGTACGCTGGCGCTTATGGACATGTCCAGGGCCCGCGCCTTTGTCCAGGGGCGCAATTATGTGTTGCCGGAGGATGTGCAGGCGGTGTCCAAGGCTGTGCTGGCACACCGGCTCCTCTTGAACGGAAAGGCGCGCATGAACCATGTGTCCGAGGAAGATGTGGTGGAGGAAATTGTAAATAAAGTAGCGGTGCCGAAATTGTAAAGGAGGCAGCCATGACGATAGGAACACTATTTTTTGCACTCCTTTTTCTGGTCGGGGTTCTGATTTCGGTTTTCTTTCTGGAATTCGGGACTGTGGCTGTCATGGGGCTGTTGGTGCTGATACCTGTGTTTATGCTGGTATTTCTGGTATGTATGAGGCTTCGGGTGACGGCTTCGGTGGATTCCAAAAACCCCGTGGCGGAAAAAGATGCCATGGATCGTCCGGCCCGCCCTTCCATAACGCTGTCGGTGGAGAACCGGTGCCGGATCCTGCCGCTCACAAAGGGAATTGCCAAGGTGCGGTATGAAAACCGCTTTTCCGGCGAAAAGGGGAAATTAAAGATTCGTTTTTCCGTGGACGCCGGCCGCAGGAGGGACAGGAGGATACCTGTGGTCATAAAACACTGTGGCAACGTGGCAATCACCGTGGAGAAGGTACGGATCTACGACTACATGAGTATTTTTGCATGGACTGTCGGCAGGCATTATGAGACGCAGGACATACTGATCCTGCCGCCGATGCGGGAGATGTATCTGGGGAAAGACCGCTGGTACAATGAGACCAGCGAGGACAGCGACCGCTTTTCCCTTTACAAGAAAGGCGACGATCCGTCGGAGATTTTTGACATACGGGAGTTTGCAGACGGGGATAAAATCCAGCGGATTCACTGGAAACTCAGCAGTAAGACGGGAAGCCTGATGGTGAAGGAGGGGAGCCTTCCGCTGACAAAGGCAGTACATATTTTTATAGACCTGTGCGTGAAGGATGAGGAGCGGCGGAGAAAGGGAAGAAAGAGAAAAACCGAAATTTCGGATACCGATTTGCTTGTGCAGGGTATCTATTCCATTTCCATGTTTATGATCGAACATGCCATTCCGCAGAAATATATCTGGTACGACAGGGAGAATGGAATCGTACAGGAACGGCAGGTAGAGCAGGAGGAGGAACTTCTCTGGATGTTCCAGGATTTGTTCCGGTGCCGCACCACCACAGATGAAAATGAATTGTTCCAGGCATATCTTGCCTGGGAGGGGGGGAAGCAGCTGGAATCCGCACTGTACCTGACAGTGGCAGACCACGACCAGAACGGGGCGATGGAGGATAGCGGACTGATTCGGGAGCGTCTTGAGGTTATAGACTTACGAGGTGAGGAACGTGAAGGCGAGGAATAATAAACTGATTAACTTCATATTAGAGTTCAGCCAGATTATCCTGGTCTTTCTTGGCGTTTTCTCGGCCATGATGTGCACGGCGTTCAGCCTGTCGCTTACCTTTGACAGGGGAATCTGCACGCTGGTTATGCTGTTGGGCAGTATTCTGTTCTATGGGCTTTTTATGGTGCTGGAAACCTTCCACAATGGAAAACTCTACGGTATTCTCGGCCTGACTCTTTTTTACCTTCTGATTATTTACCGCTTCTTCGGGGCGGTTAAAAAAGGATTCGTAACGATCGTCAACAGTTTTCTCAAGGAGTTTATGAATTATTCGGGGAGCAGTCTGACGCTTATGTCCTATACGGATAAGGAGACGGCCAGCGTGCGCTTTTGTACCACGCTGATTCTGGTGCTGCTTGGCATTTATCTGATAGCCATTATCAGCGCCTTCTTCTACCGCAGGCGGCGTTCGATTGTATTTCTTGCGCTCACGGTTCCCTTTGCGGTTCTTCCTCTGGCCGTGGGCAAACTCGGTTTTTTCTCCAATCTTGTCACCTACCTCGGAGTCACGATGGTGATTATCGGGACGCGGCATATGCGGACGGACGCCACAGACCGCCGTATGCGCCAGAAACTCTCGCTTATCCTGATGCTTACCGGCCTGGTGGCGGGGACAGTCTCTTATATCATCGTCCCGCCGGAGAGGTACGGGAGAAATCAGGACCGGATCGTCGAGATAAAAAATTCCATAGTGGCGTTATCGACTTGGGATCTGGGCGAGATATCCGACTGGCTCAAGTCGCATTTTAACGGAGACGCCATAGACTACGGCCGCCTGGGGAAAAAGAGGGAGGTTGTCTATACCGGTGAGACTATGCTCAAACTATCGGGAGAGGTGAATGATCAGAATGGCATATATCTGAAAGGGTATGTAGGAAGGGGCCTGTACCTGAAGGGATATGTGGGCGACGTCTACCAGGAAAACCGCTGGTCTTCGCTGCGGCGGAACGACGAGTACAGGCGGGAACTGGAGGAGATGGAAAAGAGCGACGGCATTACGCCGGACAACTGGCATTCCCGCCTCCGGAATGAACTGGGTAACGAGCAGGCCTCAGGGAGAGATGTGTGGCATACAGGCCAACTGCATATCCGGAATATCGCCTTTGGCTATGGAAATTATCTGATGCCCTATCTTCCTCTGGGAGAGTTTAAGTATAAGGACAATGGGCGGGTGACAATTGACACAGGGGGTATTGATTACAGGGCGGAGTATTATACTCTCTATCCCATCGTCATGAGACAGGATCTGCTAAGCGGGGACATTACGCTGGCAGAGGTTATATGGTGGGGGAGCAACCAGCAGGAACGCCGGAAGCTTACGGATTTTGTGGAAAAATATTATCTCCAGGTGCCGGATTCCCTGAATGGGATTAAGGAGGAATTTCTGGCATATTTGAAAAAAAACGGGGATATGCTGGAGCGCTATAAAGAGGGAAAAGCCAGTGAGGCCGATATGATTCGGGCGGTGAAAAAATATATATCCGATGCCGTCAGTTATTCATTGGCTCCGGGAAAAACACCTTCCGGACGCGATACGGTGGAATATTTTCTCAAGGAGGGGAAAAAAGGATACTGCACATACTATGCCACTACTTCCGTCATGCTGCTTCGGAGCGCCGGAATTCCGGCCAGGTATGTGGAGGGAATGTATGTGCCGGAGGAGCAGTTAGATCCGTGCAAAAAGGGAAAAGAGATTTCAGTCCCCGACAGCGACGCCCACGCCTGGGTGGAGGTATGGCAGGAGCAGTATGGCTTTGTGCCGGTAGAGGTGACGCCGGGCACCGGCGAGGAGTATGCCGCGTCACCGTCCACGCAGGAGCAGGAGGAACCGAGTGATTCTAATTTTGACGGCGCTACGGAGGAGGAAGACAACTTTGAACCCACGCCGGTTCCCTCGGAGGAGCCGGAGCAGATAACGCCTACGCCGGCGGTGACAGAGGTGCCGGAGGAGGATATGACCTTTGACGACATCGAGGGCAATGAGGAGGATGGAGAAGAAGCGGATACGAAAGGAAGTGAAAGCGATTCACACTCTGCTTTGATGGAAATACTATGGCAAATTTTGAAAATTTTGCTTCCCGTAATCCTCATTGCGGCAGTCATTGAAGGACAGCGGCGTATCCGGCGGAAGATTTTTGCCAGGAATCTCCGAAAACTGAAAATGAAAAAGAGAATCCGGCGGGCGCACTATCATCTGGCCAAAGTGTTTGTGAGCAGGGGCGCCGTGTACCGGGGACAGCCGATGAAGGAGTATTCCGGAGAAATCGCCCATGCCATGGGGCTGCCGGAGGAAGAAGTCGGTGAATATGTCAGCATGGTTTACTATGCCCGGTTTGGCCCCGACGACATTACAGATGAGCAGATGGCTGCCTTCCGTGAGATATATGACCTCATGCGGAATAAGGCCTACGAAGATGTGAAATGGTGGAAAAAGTTATATTATATGTATATTTTAGTGTTGTAAGGAGGACATCAAGTGTTAAAGAAAACATACGAAAAAATCAACGCATTATTTGAGGAGTCAAACGGTTATCTGTCTACCAGAAAACTGTTGGATAACAAAATTACTACAATTCAGATCCGCACAATGCTGGAAGAAGGAAAGATTGAAAAAATTTCCCATGGAAATTACTGGAACTGTATGAGCGGTCAGCCAAAACCGGAAAACTACAAGATGATAGAGGCCTGCATGACCAATCCGCGGGCGGTGATCTGCTCCTTGAGCGCCTGCTATTACCACGGTCTGCTGAAGGAGGAGCCGGAGCGGTTATATGTGGCCACGGCCCGCACAGACCGGAGCGGCATGAAACTGACCTTTCCGGTATCCAGGCATTACTTTTCCATTAAGGCCTTTGACGAGGACGTACAGAGAATTTCCACCAAATACGGCGAGATACGGGTGTATGATGTGGATCGCAGCGTCTGCGACTGTATCCGGCTGGAGCAGGAAATAGGCCGTGAGACGGTGGAACTTGTCATGGAAGGATATGCGGGATACAGCAGGAGAAAACCGGAGCATCTTCTGGAATATGCCGATAGGATGCGCTTTGGCAAAATTGCCAGGGAGTATCTGGCGAGGAGCGGCAACTGACAGGTTGGATTGTGATGTGTGAGGTGGTTTATGTTGATAAGATTTGTTGGTTTGATGGCGCTTATGATGATACCGGTGGGAGTATTTTTCTACTTTTACTTCCGGCGAATGATACTTTTCTGGAGCCACAGGGACAAAAGCCGGATCGTGCGGGTTGTCAGCATTTTGCTGGCGGTTCTCGCCGCACTCGGCAGCCTGAATCCGTTCAGCGTCACGGCGCTGGTGCTTCTCCATGTGGCGGCCGCTCAGGTGGTCGTCCAGCTTTTGTGGCTGGCGGGGAAGCGCTTTATCAAAGCCCCGGCCGATTCAGGTGATACGCAGTTATCGGATTCTCCGGCGGAGAATCCGGTGGAAAGACCGCTGTCCGAAAATCTGACAGAAAAACCGCTGCACAAAAATCCAATGAATAAGGCATTGCCGGAAAAAATATACCGCTGCGGCCTGGTTCCACTTGTGGTGACGGCGCTGGTTCTGGGCTATGGCTATCTCCATATGAAGGACGTAGAACCGAAAAATTATACCGTGTCAATCAACAAGGAGCTGCCGGACGGCCTGACGGTGGCGCTGATTTCCGATCTGCATTTTGGAACCACCATGGACAGGGAGAAACTGCAGCGTTACTGCGATGAGATCTCGGCGCAGAATCCGGATATCATCGCCCTCTGCGGAGATATCGTGGACGAGAGGACGACGGCGGAGGAGATGCGCCAGGCAATCCAGACGCTGGGGGGTATGGAGAGCAAATACGGGATTTATTATGTCTTCGGCAACCACGACTCGGCCTCTTATTCTTCCAATCCGCCCTTTACGGTGCCGGAACTGACGGAGGCGTTTGAGGCGGCGGGGATCCGTATGCTTACGGACGAATGTGTGGAGCTGGGCGATAATATCGTGCTGGCCGGCCGGCTTGACAGAAGTTATTCCATGTCGATGTGGCGCGGGGACGCGTCGCATGAAGGAGTGGAGTCGATTGGGCGCAAAGATACGAAGAAACTGCTGGAGGGAGTGGACAGGGACAAATTCATTCTCCTGTTGGATCACCAGCCTGTCGAACTGGAAGAAAATGCGGCGGCCGGAGTAGATTTGCAGCTGTCCGGACACACTCACGGCGGCCAGATATGGCCGGTGGGACTCATATCCGATTGGCTGGGATTCGGGGAGCTGAATTACGGGGAAAAGACCATGGGCGATTACCATGTCATTGTCTCCTCAGGAATTGCCGGATGGGGGTATCCGATCCGCACCGGATCAAACTCGGAATATCTGATAGTAAAGGTCAGCGGAACGAACCGCGCGGCGGGGGACAGAGAAAGCGGAGGGGAAATATGATAGCGGAAAGTATATTTTTAATAATGGGATCGGTTTTGCTGCTGGCGGGCATCATTTTTATTATTTGCTGGAGACGTCTTGCCCGATATTCAGGAGAGACAACGGGAGTGATTATAGATATCACGAGGCAGGGAGCCCAGTATAATAATCAGGCAGAAAGGGAGACTACAGTGTCCCAGGGAGATGATAAGCTTCACGTTCAAAAGAACATTAATACCGGATATTGTGGCAGCAATAGTAATAGTAATATGTATGCGCCTGTCTTTCAATATACTGTGGATGGGAAGACGTATACCAGAGCTAGCGGATTGGCCTATAACAAAGGAATTGCTCAAAAAAAACTGGGGAAAACAGTGCCGGTATATTACAATGTAAATAACCCCCAAAAGGCTTCCTTGTCAAATGGGAAAGGGTATAAGATGCTTGCGTTTGGGTTATCCATAGGGGGTATACTATTCTGCATAATTGGTTTTGCGTTAGCCATAGCGGATCATATGTATCTGATTTAGGCAGCGGGTTTTTGATTACGAAGTTAGGTGAAATACTATGCAATTTATTGTATAGTATCACGAATTTTGAGTACGCCAGAAAATTTTTATATAACATGCGCGGACCGAATCTCCCAAACGCCGTTTGAGGAATTTGTTGTTAAAAAACCGAAACAGTGTTTAGGCAATTGGAAGAAAATCGGCCGTTTATAGTATTTTGTTTAAATTAAAAATATTATGTGCTACAGTTAAAAGCATTTTGGATAAATTTATTTGCATGAATTACGTGAAAATGAGAATGTATATTATAAAGATATTGGTGTTGAGAATTCAAAAATAGAACAAATTCTTCTAAAAAGAAAAGATATATATTACGGCTTCCAAGAGTGTACTCGGAAGCCTTTTTGTATGAAAAGCTATTTAAAGAAACTAGAGTGGCTACAATATTCTAATTTTTATTATATATCTTTCAAAACTGTTACTCTTTCAGGGAAAGTATGATTTCCTTTGAATATTTTAGTATATCCATACAAATAGCATTCTATAGTATTATCCAATACATATAGGTCGGTGATTAGTTCATACATCAACAACAAGCAGAACTTTGATTTTGATGTGCTTGAAAATTCAAACATTTAATTTACAAAAGAGAAATAATGTGATATGCTATAAATTAATGTAATATAGTTTTTTGTTTATAGGAATGAGAGAAAATTTGTGAGATTTTGGATTGTCAAATTGAAGATGTGATTGAGATAAAAAGGACTTGAAGGATAGCGAAAACGCTGGGATAAATGTATGATAGAGAAACTTTGTCCGGCACATAATGTGCCTGTGTATGGCGAGAGATGCTCTATGCCAGGGTGTGATGCAAGACCGATTGTATCAACTACGATATATTGGTGTAAGAAGTGCAATGTACCAGTCTTTGAAATAGAATGTCCTTGCTGCCATTCAAAATGTAATTATATAGCAACAGATATGCGACCTGTATTTCCAGAAGAAAAACTTTTGCTGGCAATACTATGGGAATATGACAATCCATTGGATTTGGATGAACGGTCTGTATGGAACAGTAATAGCGGTTATTATATTGATGGAGAAAAGAAAGAACTTGTTATAAGGAATATTAACAAGTTCTCACTTGAAAGAATTAAAAATATTAAAACAAAATATGATGAGTATTTTCCGCAGATAGATAGAACATATTTTGAACAAATGATACAAAGATTTACGGATATCAATAAAGAAAGGTACTTTGCTATCACAGATGAGGCTATCAACTATATCCAGAGCTTTCAGGAAAATTATTCATTAGAAGATATGTTTGTTTCATTTAGTGGAGGGAAGGACTCGACCGTAACTTCCGATTTGGTTACAAAGGCATATTCCACGAATAAAGTGACGCATATATTTGGGGATACAACATTAGAATTCCCTCTTACATATGATTATAGATTACGCTTTGCAATGTCTCATACAGTTCTTCGGGCAAAGAATTATGAAAAAAATTTTGAAGAATTATGTGAAACCGTGGGACCGCCTAGCCGTGTTATGCGATGGTGTTGCACAGTGTTTAAAACCGGTGCTATTACGAAGACTTTAGCGCAGATTTTTAAGGATAAGACAAATGTACTTACCTTTTACGGGATTAGAAAAAGCGAGTCGGTATCAAGAAGTAAGTATGACAGAGAGAGTGAAAGTCCAAAGATAACAAAGCAGACGGTAGTATCTCCAATTATTGATTGGATTGATTTTGATGTATGGTTATATATTTTGACCACTGGAATTGATTTTAATGAAGCATATAAACTCGGCTATTCAAGAGTAGGATGCTGGTGTTGTCCAAATAATGGGGCATGGTCTGAATTTTTATCAAAGGTGCATATGTTTGATAAATATAAGCACTGGAGAGATATTTTGGTGAGGTTTGCAATAAAAATAGGTAAGCCGGATCCGGAGGAATATGTGGATGCCGGAGCGTGGAAAGCAAGACAAGGTGGTCAAGGGTTAGAGATAGCGAATACTTCTATTATCAAATTTGAGCCATGTGCTACGGAAGATAATGCCTTTAACTATGAACTGCAGAATCTTATTACAGAAGACCTATATGAACTTTTTAAGCCTTTTGGATATATCAATAAAGACTTGGGAAACAAGCGACTTGGTGAAGTATATGTGCTTGATAAGAAAGGCGAGATTGTTCTGGTGTTACAAGGCAGGGTAGGAACAAACCGACTTAAAGTAATAATCAAGAAGACAAATATCGCAGGGGCAAAGAATTTAGTTGGGGCAGAAGGAAAAATAAAGTGTCAGCTGACTAAATATCAGATGTGTTTAGGGTGTAAAGCCTGTGCAAGTGTGTGTAAGCATAATGCAATTACTGTACACACGCTTGATAGAGAAGATGATGAACAGAACCTTGTGTATCGTATAGATGATGAAAAATGCGTTCGCTGTACTGAGTGCGTGGATCATTTCACAGCAGGGTGTTATATGAGAAAGGTTCTTGGGATTAAGAGAGGAAACATAGATGAAGATTAAAGGACATGAAAAATTTATTCTTCGTGAAGGGTGGCTGACCAAGGGCATACGGGGAGTATCTGAAGATGACCATTTATTCCATGGAAATGACGGGGCTGACAAGCTTGGTGTTGGAACTAATATGGTTAAGTCAATAAGATACTGGATGCAAGCATTCGATTTGCTTGACAAGGATAGTAAAGCAGGAATGGCATTAAATTCATTTGGCAAGTTGATTCTTGATAATGACTTATATTTAGAGGATAGTTTTACACTCTGGATACTTCATTCTCACATTGCAAAGAATGAAGATAAAGCAACTACATGGTATGTTTTTTTTAATAAAGTAGATGCAGAAGAATTTACCAAGGAAGAAATTTTTGATCCCATAAAAAGAGAATTGCTTCTTTTGGCTGACAAAACATTTCCGGACAGATCCTTGGAAGATGACATTGATGTTTTGCTTAATATGTATAGTCGTGAAAAGAAAGTTGAAGATCCAGAAGATAAAAATGTATGCCCATTAGTAGAATTGGGATTGATAAAAAAAGATGGTGTTCGTTATGTGCGTCAGCAACCGGATTTAAGGAAATTTAGCGATTATATTGTTTTATATGAATTGACAGATTTGTTGGATGAGAAAAAATCAATTGAAATTGATGCTGTTGCAGAACTGGCAAAACATATTTATCATCTAAACCGAATAACAGTTAATAATATTTTGGATCGTTTAGATAATGCGGGATATATAAGAGTTGATAGAACAGCAGGGCTAGATATGATATATCCGAATAAGACAATTACAGCGCAAGAGATAATTGAAGAATATTATAGGGGCAGGTAGAGATATGCCAAATATGAATGATTATATAAGATTTAATAGTGATTTTAGAGATTCGGTCAACTTATATTTAGATTTGAATAAACCTGAAAAAATAAATAGTTATCTGCCGACTAAATCTTCGGTAGATATATTGGCGCAATATTTATCTTCGGTAGAAAACAATAAACAGCAGGCAACACTTTTGGTTGGCCCCTATGGTAAAGGCAAATCACATTTATTGCTTCTTTTGCTTGCCATACTTTCGATGGATAAGAATGATAAAGATAATGTGATTTTGCTGGAAAATTTATCGAGGCGAGTTGCAAAGACAGATCAGGAGACTGCAAAGAGAATAGATACTATTGTAAAGAAGAAGACTAGGTTTTTACCAGTTCTTATTATGAGTACGCAGGGAGATTTGAATCAGGCTTTCATGGTTGGATTGAATGACGCTTTGCGTAGAGAGGCACTAGCGGAACTTACACCTGAAACGTATTATACACATGCGATAGCGACTATAGATAGATGGGAAAGGGACTATCCTGATACATATAAAAGGTATTTGACCGCTTTAAAAGATCGTAAAATCAGCAAGCGTAATATGTATATGCAACTTACCAACTGCGATGCAGATGCGTTGGAGGTATTTAAGGATATATATCCGGATCTAACATCTGGCGACACATTTAATCCGCTTGTTAATGCGGAAGTATTGCCGATGTATAAAAATATTGCTGACAAGATTGTTGAAACCAAAAGTTATTCAGGACTGTACATTGTGTTTGATGAGTTCAGCAAATTTATTGAGGGACAAGATAAAATTCATGCGGGCAATAATATGAAGCTTATACAGGACATTTGTGAGCTTGCAAATGCATCAAAAAGTACAAAAACATTTTTTACTATGATTGCTCATAAAAGTATAAAAGAATATGGGAAGTATTTATCAACAGATATAATCAATTCCTTTACAGGTATTGAAGGCAGAATAAAAGAAGTGTTCTTTGTAACCTCAACAAAGAATAACTATGAGTTGATACAAAGTGCCATATTCAAGGACGATAAAATCAAAGATGAAGCACAGTACAAAAAATATGTAAATGATGAAAGAACGAAAGATTTTTTTGGATTACTACCGTTTTCTTCGATTTTTACTAAAAAAGATTTTAGCAAGACAGTAATGTATGGGTGCTATCCACTGACACCGACAAGCGCATATCTTTTGTTAAATATTAGTGAAAAAGTAGCGCAGAATGAGAGGACATTATTTACTTTTATTTCTAAGGAAGAACAACATAGTATGGCAAAGTATGTTGCATCTTCGAAGCCCGGAAAAGAATGGATTATTAACGCTGATCTTATCTATGACTATTTTAGAAATTTATTTAAAAAAGATATTTCTAATGAGTTTATTCATAATGAATGGCTTAATGCGGAATATGCGTTATCACAAGTAGATGATAAAAATGCAAAGCAACTTATCAAAACACTTGCAATTATTAAAATTGTAAATAAGCCAGATGAACTACCGGCCGATATTGAGAGTCTGCGTTTAGCATCAGGCGTTCCGGACATTGATGGAACAATAAGGGGATTAGAGGCTAATGGTCTAATATATAAAAAGGGATCCACAAATAGCTATGTCTTTAAGACAAGAGCAACCTCTGAGTTAAAAACAGAAATCAAAAAGAGGAAAGACTTAAGAACAGGTAAACCTAACGCAAACAAGGTATTTGCTGCTATTGCAGAAGTTCAATATATTTTGCCAAAACGGTATAACTATAGTTATGCGATGACAAGATATTTCCGTTATGAATACATGGATGTAAAAACATTCATGTCTATTGATGATCTTGGTGTAATTATGCAGGAGGGTGGTTTTTGTGATGGGAAAGTACTGTCACTTTATACAGACGAAGAAATTGATTACACAAAAGCTATAAGAAAAAAGATAAAGGAAGCAAGAATTCTGAATCTCATAGTTATACTGGGAAATGAGATATTTGAATTGGCCGATCAAGTACAAGAATATGAGGTTTTGCAAGAAATAAAAGGAGATAACGAATTTTTTAAGCGGGATGGATATGAGGTCCTTGAGAGAGAGATTCCAGTAATTGAGGAGGATCTTGAGAAGGAAATACTTACTTACCTAGATAATTGCTTTGGAGCAGAAAGTGGTAGACTGATATTCTATTTTGCTGATGAGAACTTGAAAAGTGAATCAAAAAAGACTCTATCTTCAGTAGCAGATACTGTGGCTTATTCGGTATATCCTGAATCAATTAAAATTAATAATGAGTTGATTAATAGAGAGACATTATCTACTGCGCAGATAAAGAAAGCAAGAAAAACGATAATTGAAGATTTACTGAATGGTGCAGATACATCAGTATATATGACTGGTACTAGTGCTGAGGCAACAATTTATCGAGCTGTTTTTGTTGGAACTGGAATAAGAGATTGTAAATTTGCAGATAATGTAGAATTAGTTGTTGCAATTTTTAGAGACTTTATTGCCACCGCTGGTGATAATAGGAGATGTGTGGTTGAATTGGTGGATAAACTGATTGTACCGCCGATTGCGGTAAGGCGTGCGGTAATACCGCTTTACTTAGCATATTTCCTTTCAGAAAGAAACGAGGATATTGTAATTTATTTTGGAGATAAAGAAGTACCATTGAACGCAGATATTATATTAAATATGTGCGAGAACCCAAAAGATTACTGCGTATTCATTTCGATAGAGGACATAAAGAAGGAAGCTTATATCACTGATCTCATGAAGATATTTATGGTACAAGAAAAGAGTTGCAAATCAGATTCGAGGATTGAAAATCTTGTTACTAGTATGCAGCGATGGTTTAGAGCTTTGCCCCAAGCAACCAAAAATATCAAGAGCCAAAATACATACATTACGGATGAGAAGATCTTAAAATCTGTTCCAAAGATAAAGGAATTACTTCAGAATGTAGAAGCTAATCCGTATGAAATACTTTTTGTGGATTTACCAAAAGTATATGGAACAGCAAATTATAAAAAACTTTCACAATATATATCAGATTTAAGAATAAAATTAAACGGATATCTTAATTGGTTGACGGAAGAAGCAGCAAAACAGACAATTATGGCTTTTGATGATAAAACGAAACAGAATCTTAATCATACTCTGCAGGAATGGTATCTGAAACAGAGCGATTTTGCCAAACAAGGATTGCACTCTAACAAGATTACAGCACTTATGCGTTGTATTGAAGAAAATCAGGCATTTGATGATGCGGAAATAGTAAAAAAAGTGATTCATGCTGTGACGGAAATGTATATAGATACATGGAATGACTCGTCACTTGATAAATATGTTGCCGAACTGAAGACACTGAAAGAGGAAATAGAATCACTTGATGATACAGCAAGGAGTGAAGGTAATTGTGAACTCAAATTCATCAATAAAAATGGTGATGAGATTAGATGCTACTATGAACCTGTTTCTGAAGCGACAGGTGCAATCATGAGAAACATTTTATCAGATACATTGGAAGATTTTAATGATTTGACAGTAAATGAAAAGGTGGCAATTTTGCTTGAAATGATTGAAAAGCAGTTGAGATAGGAGGTACGTTGCAATGATTTATCTTGATAATGCAGCAACTACATATCCTAAACCTGAAAGGGTATATAAGGCGCTTGATGCTGCTAATAGAAAACAGGCTTTTAATGCAGGACGAGGTTCGTATAAGGTTGCCAAAGAATGTTCAAAGTTGATTGATGATGCAAAAAGAGCAATTTTGAAGTTGTTTCATGGGAGAGGCATCGAGAGTGTTGTCTTTACTCCATCTATTACGATTGCTTTGAACGAGATTTTGAATGGAATTACATTCATAAAGGGAGATTATATATTCTTATCTCCATATGAACATAATGCGATAGTAAGGACAGCAAATCAGGTCTGCAAAAGAACGGGAGCTATTATAGAACTTTTGCCTGTAAAAGAAGATACTTTAGAAATAGATATTGAAAAAACCAAGTATTTATTTGCGTCTAAGACGCCAAAATGCGTTTGCTGTACTGCTATTAGTAATGTGACAGGTTATATTTTGCCATATAGTGAAGTGTTTTCGGTTGCAAAAAATTATAAAGCTATTACTGTGTTGGATACCGCACAAGCACTTGGACTGATAGATATTGATATTACGAAATGCAAGGTGGATTTTGCTGCTTTTGCAGGACATAAGGCTTTGTATGGACCGTTGGGAATCGGTGGATTTGTGGATGTGAATAATATTCCTCTTAAAGAGTTTGTAGTGGGGGGGACCGGAAGCAATTCTTTGAATTTAGAAATGCCTTTGGAATCACCATATAAGTATGAATCAGCCAGTCCGAACATAGTAGCTATTGCTGGGCTAATGGCGGCAACCGAAGAAGTGAGATTGGAGGCAGAGAATATTCCGGAAAAAATTTTACTGGAATATTTGATTGATAAATTTACAGATAATGAAAAGATAACAATGTATCTGCCGCCAAAAGACAAGCGTATAGGTATCCTTTCTTTTAATTTTGAGGGATATAAGGCAGAAGATGTAGGGCTGATACTTGATGAAGATTTTGACATTGCTGTAAGAACAGGATATCATTGTGCGCCCTTTGTTCATGACATTCTTGGGGATAAGAAGTCGTTTGGCACGGTAAGGATTGGTATTGGAAGGTATAACTCTCAAAAGGATATAGATGTTTTAGTGGATGCGATAGGAGAGTTAAGCGAGTAGGTGGAAATATGAATTTTACGGAGTTGAATTTGAAAAATGAATATAGAACATCAAATGATTCCGTATCGGAAGATTTTTATAAACCTATTCTTCGATTGGCAAAGACATATGATCGAGCGGTTGGCTTTTTTTCGTCATCAGGTTTGGCAAATATAGCGACAGGTCTTCTTCCGTTTATCAAAAATGGTGGAAATATCAGGCTGGTTGCCTCACCAGTACTCAGCTCAGAGGATATTATGGCAATCGAGGAAGGATATAGAAAACGAGAAGATGTAATTGTAGAAGCAATAACAAGGGAACTGGAGAATCCTGATAACTACAAGTATTCAAGACGGTTGAATCTCCTTGCAAATCTAATTGCAGAAAATAGGTTAGATATTAGAATTGCACTTACAAAGTCTAATAATAAGTATGGGATATATCATGAGAAGATGGGAATTTTCTCTGATGTATGGGGTAACAATATTGCCTTTTCTGGTTCCATGAATGAGTCTGTGACGGCAATGGAATCAAATTATGAAGCTATAGATGTTTTTTGCTCATGGAAGAATCAGAATGAAAAAGAGCGGATAGAACAAAAGAAGGTAGTATTTGAAGCTATCTGGAATGGAACAGAAAACAGTGTGTCTACTTATGAGTTTCCAGAAATAAAGGAAGAAATTTGTAGAAAGTACATGCGAAAAAACGAAAAATATAGCGACATTTCTGAAGAAGATATTGATTCGGAGGTGGTGGAAGATTTTTCTTTGGAAAGCACAACTGAAATATATGGTGCGCGATTGCCACAGGGATTTGAGCTACATGATTATCAAGAGGAGGCGATTGATACATGGGAAAAGAATGGGTATCAAGGCATCTTTGATATGGCAACGGGTACAGGAAAAACATTTACAGGACTTGGAGCCGTGGCTCGTTTGTCGGAAGCTTTGGATGATAAACTGGCAGTATTCATATGTTGTCCATACCAGCATTTGGTAGAACAATGGGTAGAGGATATTATTAAATTCAATATTGATCCTATTATTGGTTATGGCGATTCCAAGCAAAAGGACTGGAGAGAGCGATTAAAGAATGCAGTGCGTGATCAGAAGCTGCATGTAAAGAAAAGAGAATTCTTTTGCTTTGTAACAACGAATGCGACATTCTCTAAGGAGTATGTGCAGGAGCAAGTACATAAAATAAAAGGAAATGCATTGTTATTGGTAGATGAAGCACATAATTTTGGGGCAGGTAATTTGCGCAGATTGATGTCTGACAAATTTAATTATCGCTTAGCTTTATCTGCAACACTAGATAGACACGGGGATTCAGAGGGAACGCAAGCATTATACGATTACTTTGGCGAGAAATGTATTGAATATGATCTAGAACGTGCCATTGAAGGAAAGAAACTTACACCATACAAATATTATCCGGTTATTGTATCGCTATCAGATACTGAACGAGAAATACATGAAGACTTATCAAGGCAGATTGCAAAATGTCTCATAAAAGGAAAAGGCGGAAGGGTTAAACTTTCTGAAAGAGGTAAAAAATTAGCTCTTAAAAGAGCAAGGGTGGTAGCAGGTGCTATTGCCAAAGTAAGTGCTTTGGAGGAATGTATACAGCCATATAAGGATGATAACTATATTCTGGTCTATTGTGGGGCAACGAAGGTATTAGAAGTCGATAAGGACTTTACAGATATAGATGATGAAGATATTAGACAGATAGATATGGTAACAGATCTGCTTGGAAACCAGATGCACATGAAAGTTTCCCAATTTACTTCGAGAGAGGATGTTGAGGAAAGAGACACTCTAAAGAAAGAGTTTTCACAGGGACAAAACTTACAAGCTTTGATAGCTATTAAGTGTTTGGATGAAGGTGTGAATATTCCAAAGATTAAAGTGGCGTTTATTTTAGCAAGTACGACGAATCCAAAGGAGTATATTCAACGACGAGGACGTGTACTAAGGCTTGCAGAAGGTAAAGAGTTTGCTGAAATATACGATTTTATTACCTTGCCGAGACCGCTTGATGAAGTTCCGATGTTGACTGAGGAACAAATGAAACGAGAGTTGGGTTTAGTAAAAAATGAATTGTGCCGAGCGGAAGAATTTGCAAGGCTTGCAATGAATAAAGTGTCAGCAGTGTCCGTGTTGGACGAGATAAAGGAAGCGTACAATATTCCTGAGTATACTTTGGATTTTGAGGAGGATTATTCTTATGGCGAATGAGAACACAGAGATTGTAAATGGTATTGAGGTGGATGTTGATAAAGCGCAACGTCTTATCAAGAAGGTTATTGTTAAGGAGAAAAGAAACCTTAGTACAAAGGAATTGGGGCATGGAGCCATGGTGGACAAGATTAAGAAAATGATAGAGGAGGAAGTGGAATGTTATTAAAATCAATGAAATTGACTAATTTTCGTCAGTTCAAAGAAACACAATCAATTCAATTTTCTACAGATTCAGAAAAGAACGTAACCATTATTATGGGAGAAAATGGATCTGGTAAAACTACATTAGCGCAGGCCTTTACATGGTGTTTGTATGGCGATACCGATTTCGATGATAAGGTGGTTCTGAATAAAGCAGTTGCAAAGAATCTTGGACCAAATGATGAAGCAACGGTACGTGTAGAACTTTCTGTTTTACATGCTGATTTTGATTACACAATGATTCGTGAACAGAAATATTCAACAGATACTGTTGGAGTGTTAAAGAGACCGAACAATCCTGTATTCAAAATGGCATTCAAAGGCAGTGACGGGCAACAGGAGTTTGTGAAAGAAAACGAAACTGAGTTGCGTATGAAGGAGATTTTGCCGAAAGAACTGTCAAGATATTTCTTCTTTGATGGAGAAAGAATTGGCAACATGAGCAAGGAAATTCGTCGAGGTAAGAGCAGGGAATTCGCTGAGGCGGTTAAGAGATTGCTTGGATTGAGTGCATTTACTGCGGCATTAGATCACTTGAATGGACGATCCCAAAATACTGTAATAAAGAGTTACGCAAATCAGTATGATTCAAAAAGTGATTCTACAATAGCTCAATATCGCTCTGAAATGGAGAATTATGATGCGCGGATTGAAAAGATAGAGGACAGGCTTTCGGAGATTGATACCGAAAAAACTATTGCCGAGGATAAAGCACAGGAATTTGAGACTAAAATTGAAGAAAATAAGGACAGCGAGAGGCTCGCACAGGAAAGAAGCAGGCTTAAGTCAAAACTAGAGGGGTTAAGAATAAGCAAAGGAAAGAATGTGTCTGCTCTAATTGATGCATTTAATCGTCGTGGTGCGTTCTGGATGGCAACCAAGATGATTAATGATGCCCTTGAAGAACTTGCTTCTGCGGAGAAACTTGATACGGGTATCCCTGATATTCATGCAAGAACTATTGAGTATCTGATAAAAAGAAAAACCTGTATTTGTGGTCAGCCAATAGAATTTGGAAATTCTGCATACATAGAATTAAACAAGGTTTTAGATTACATACCGCCTAAAAGTATTGGTACATTGATTGGCCAGTTTGTACGTGAATGTGAGTTAAAGAGCAAGTCGGCAATAGATACATTTGATGTTATGTCTATGCAATATGGAGATATTCGCTCCTTTGATACAGATTATGCGGATATCATCTCTGAAATAGATACGATAGATAAGCGCCTTGAAGGGATGTTAAATGTAGGCGAACTTCAGAAAAAATATACTTTCTATAATGGAGAAGCAAAGAATCTTACTAGAGAAAAGGAAAATCTTATAGAAGAAAGAGGCGAACTTAAAACTAGGCGTGGCCGCTGTGAGACGCAAATTAGTGAGCTTGTCTTAAAGGATGATAATAATAAGAGGATAGCAAGGTTTCAGGCATATGCTACTTATATGTATCAGTATCTCTCCAAAATATATGAAGAAAAGGAAACTGAAACTAGGGAGCAGCTTGAAAAGACTGTTAATGAAATCTTTAAGAATATTTATAATGGGGGGTTTTCGCTTGCAATAGACGAGAAGTACAATATTCAAATTATGGTGGATGACTTTGAAGACTATATCGGGGGCGTTGAAACTTCGACAGCGCAGAGCATTTCTGTCATATTCGCCTTTATTGCCGGCGTAATAAAAATGGCAAGAGAGAATAATAATGAGGAAAACTCAATGCTTATAACGGAGGCCTATCCATTAGTAATGGATGCGCCACTATCTGCATTCGATAAGACAAGAATACAAACGGTATGCGATGTTCTTCCAAAAGTAGCAGAGCAGGTTATCATTTTTATAAAAGATACTGACGGAGAGATTGCTGAAGAAAATATGGGTAATAAGGTTGGTACTCGTTATAAATTTGAGAAGCATAATGAGTTTGAGACGAAACTTGTTGGGAGGTAAAGCATATGTTTGACAAAGAATATTCATTTAAAGGAACCCATGCAGATAAAGTAGTAAAGCTTACGGCAAAGTTTGATGATAAAAATTCGATATTTAAGCGTAATTTGGATGTTTATATGATGGCACCAATCGTGGGCTTTTTATATCAAAGGAAAGCCGAAAGTAATAATGACGGTGAACAGATAACAACAAAGATTTTTCCAGAGCAGTTAATTAGTAACAGCGATGATTTGGCATTTAATTACCGTCTGATTATGTTACTTGATAAAAATTATGAACCTGATATAGAAAAGCGCATTGATAAGGCATTTCGAGACTACAATAGTGACCGTGCATCTAAAGATGAGAAGTTGTTTGAATCTTATGTGCTGGGCGGTGTAGATGTTTTATATGAGAAAATTATAGGAAATGATAGTAGTGCAGAAGCCTATATGAGTAATCTGTATGATTTTATGGAAGACATGAATGAGCGTTATAATCAGACTATTGACGCAAATCATATTGAAGAACTCTGTAAACTTGCAAAGCAATAAAACTAGATAGGTTGATTCTATGGCGGATAAAGAAAAACTTGCATCTGTCGAAAACAGCCTTGTGCAAAGGTACAATGAACGCGGTTATCTCATAGAAGATGAGGTAATTGATTGTTGCATCAATTGTGATTTGGACTTGGCGGAGATAGATGTAGTATGTGACAGATTATTGAAACGGAATATTATATTTAGGGATTTAGCATCGGATACTGTATCTAAACATGGTGACAATGAAGATGATGTTTATGACAGAAGTCACATTGATTACGATAAAGTTTTTAATCAAATAAGCAGGGAGTATCCTTCTTGCAAATATTTAATTGAACAGATTCGAAACATTTTGCCACCGCGACATAAGGAATGGCGAACGCTTATTGGTGAGGCAAAAAATGGAAATGTCTATGCAAGAGAAAGGCTCGTTTTGATGTATTTAAGGACAATGTTAAAAAGAGCATATGATTTTTCGAGGATGTATTATTGCGATTTTGAGGAGTGCTTCCAGAATGCGGTAATTGGATTTTTGAATGCAATAGAAAAATATGATGTGACAAGTTCAGAAAGTTTTGTCTCTTATTTTCAATTATGGCTTATCCAAAATATGAGCAGGGAATGTTCTATTGGTGGAACAATTATGCGCTATCCTGTACATTATAAAGATAAGTTGTTGGCGGTTATGAGCGAAATGGCAGATAATTATTATGGCCCCGATGAGGTGGCCTATGCTGCCCAAAGGGTAATTGATAGATATGAGGAAGGTAATGAGTATATTGGTATATATAGGGAAATTGCAAACATATTTAATGAAATTTTTTTGGATGAATACATAATGGTGGCGGGAGATCAATTTGATTATAATCATATCTTGCCATATCTTCCGCTTTTTGATGAATATGTAATTGAGGATGATCTTGAAAATAGAATTATTGAAAACGATAATGCGGCAACTTTAAGAAAAAATATAGATTCGTGTCTGACAAATCGAGAAAAGGGTGTCATTATTATGCGGTATGGTATTTATGATGGAGAGCCAAAGACTCTTGAGGAGGTAGGAACTGCATTTGGCGTGACAAGGGAACGGATTCGGCAGATTGAGAATAAAGCGATAAGAAAACTAAGAGGTCGGTATAATGTTCTTGAAAAGAGACAGGTATTATATAATGTAATTATGGATAATGATTAGACATTTTATTTGATATAGTGCAGTGATGCGATTGAGGTATTAAAAACAAGACAAATACGGAGCCGGGGGGGGGAATACTATGCAATCTATTGTATAGTATTATGATGAGAAAGAAGTTTTTACTACAGGGTTTATAAGTGAACTAATTGAATATTATATTAAATATGTTGATTTAGATTAAGATAGTGTATGGCAGGAGGATAATAGTAAGAAGAAATTAGGATGGTATAGGTTCGCTGATTTTTTAGAAATACCATTTTATATAATGGAGGGAATAAATCAATGCAGATTGATCCAAAAAAATTAATTGGAGAGACAACTGAATATGATAAAAAACGTAGCGTAGAGACAAAACAGGTAAAGAGTTGGCTGAAAAGTGTTAGTGCCTTTGCAAATAGTTCTGGTGGAACTTTGATTTGGGGCATTACCAATGAGAATGAAATTATTGGGTTAGAAGATGCTGAGTCGGATGCGGAGTTTATAAGTGAAACGATTAAAACGAAAATTGATTCTATGCCCAGTATAAACTTACGTTTTCATATGGAAGATAATAAAAAATTGATTCTTCTTGATGTATATGCAGGGAAGGAAACACCTTATTATTATGTAGGAGAGGGAAATCGTACAGCTTATATTCGATTGGGAAATGAAAGTGTTCCGGCAGATAATATTACATTAAAGCGTTTGGTTCTTCAAGGAGCAAATCGTTCTTACGATAGCCTTGTTTCAGAATATAATTTTGAAAATATGGCATTTACCAAACTGCGTTCAGTTTATAAGTACAAGACAGGCAAAAATTTTGAAGATAATGATTATGAGTCTTGGGGAATTATAGATGAAAAAGGCAATCTTACTAATGCTGGGGCATTGTTGGCAGATGAATCGCCAATACGCCATTCAAGAGTGTTTTGTACCCGCTGGAATGGTTTGGATAAGGCGCATGGGTTACTGGATGCCATTGATGACGAAGAATATAGTGGTGGATTGGTAAATCTTTTACAGGATAGTATTAAATTTGTGGAAAGAAACACGAAGAAGTCATGGAGGAAAACAGGACGCGGAAGAATTGAAATGCCGGATTATCCGGACGATGCTGTATTGGAGGGAATTGTGAATGCGCTTATCCACAGAGATTATTTAGAACTAGGAAGCGAAGTCCATATAGATATGTTTGACAATAGGATTGAAATTTATTCACCGGGCGGAATGCCAGATGGGCGTAAGGTGCAGGATTTGGATTTAAGGAATGTATCTTCCAGAAGGCGAAATCCTATCATTGCCGATATATTTAATCGGTTGAAATATATGGATCGCCGGGGCAGTGGTTTTAAGAAGATCTTGAATTCTTATGAATTCCAAGAGCATTATACAGAAGATATGAAGCCGGAATTTAGGTCGAGTAGTAGTGAATTTTGGCTAATATTGAAAAATTTAAATTATAATTTTAAAGATACGAGTAGTAGTTTATCAAAAGAAAGTATTGTAAAAAAAGTGCCGATAAAAAATGCCGATAAAAAAGTGCCGATAAAAAATGCCGATAAAAAAGTGCCGATAAAGGCACAACAGCAACTAGAAAGGATTTTCCAATATTTATCTGAGCAGTCGGAATGCACATGCAAAGATGTTTGTGCTCTTTTAGAAGTCAAAGAGCGCAGGGCGAGACAACTCCTTCAAGAGTTACAAGAGCAAGGCAGAATAGAAGCGATTGGTGCAAATAAGACACGGCGATATAGGTTGATAAAGAAATAGGTCAGAGGAAGGACAACAGAAAATGATAAATGTCCAAAAAGTGAAAAGCGATACAATTCTAAAGGAGATAGAAACCGAGAAGGAATTAGGTGAGGTTCTTAACCTATGTTATGATATTTTGGGAAAAGATGACTCAGAATTATATGGATATGATGCATGGTATAAAAGACTTTTGGACGGATTGTCGCCTTTGGTGTATGCCATAAAAGACGAAAAAATTATTTCCGCAGTTCTTGGGTGAGCAGAAAGTCAAGATAGTCTCATTATTGGATTTGTAGCCTGTAGTGAGGATTATAGAAGGCAAGGTATTACGAAAAAACTTATGTATTTTTTTGAAGATATTGCAAGAAAAAAGGGATTCAAATATATCACACTGGGTTCTATGGAAGATGCTTTCTTTTTATGAAAAATGCGGGTATAAAGTGATCTTTCAAGTACAAGGACAGAATATATACCAGAAAATATTATGATCCATATTGTGAAAGAGCTCCACATATATGATTTCATCGGCTTGGCAAAGACTCTCTTATCGGTTTTCATGTTGAGATGATTGATCGGAACAAATTACAGAAGATAGTGGGAGAGGATCAAGATGACGGTGGGGATCTTTGCCGCTGCTCCTATAGAAATAACGGCATTACGATCAATTTCCGCTTGTGATGTATAAATTGCGTTGTCAGGTGTGGCAGTCGTAGATTTTCACATTTTTAGACTTTTGATCAAAGCGATGAAAGGCAGATCGAGATTGCAAAGGAGAAAATGGTAATGGCCTCAAGGGTTATTCATTTGGCAATAACAGATTTCATATCAAACGGTTACGAGTGGCTGAGTTATAAAGATGCTATGGCACGCCTGACTTGGGATTCAAATAAAACAACTTTATATGAATTGCACTGCCGGTTGCTTGAAGACGTTTAAACCGATAAAGAAAATTTTTTCACTTGTATCAAAATCTCAAGAAACATAGATATAATCTTGCAGAGTTTGATACAAAGCCGAGGAAAACCCCAAAGTGCGCCTTTGCGGTGTAATTTTCGCTTGCGGTGTAAAGTGTGTGCCGGGTGATGCCCGGTTATTTTTGTACTTCGTATAATGTAAATTCGCTCTTATGAAAATCCAGCATACTCTCGTCACGCAACTTGCATAGTTCATTGGACATGGCGCTTCGATCTACCGAGAGAAAATCCGCAAGCTGCTGTCGGTTAAAGGGAATGGAAAAAGAACTGCTGTTTTGCCGCTTCGCTTCATCGGAAAGGTAAGACAGCAGCTTTTCTCTTGTGGAACGCTCCGACATATAGCTGAGTTTCTGAACAAGGCTTTTATTCTTATCCGAAATCGTGTAAAACATATTTTTTATAAGCTGAGTGTGAAAAGGACAGGCAGATGGACATACAGTCAGTATCCGTTCCATATCGAAAAAGAGAACCGTACTTGTTTCAGTAGCTATGACGTCGTTCATAAGAGTTCCGCTGTTTGGCACAATATATGCTTCTCCAAACATCTCTCCGGGGCGAATCTCATTCAGAATATTCAGATTGCCCCAATAATCCTCTTTTTGAATGTGAAGTCTACCCTCTGCAAGTATCATCAGATTGCGAATGTACTCGCCTTGTCGGAACGCATATTCACCCTTGTTATATTCCCGGACGGCTGCGTTCAGGCAATTCAGCATGGAGAGAATATCGTCATCACCTACACCAGAGAACAATTTCGTTCTTTTTAGAAGAGAAATGTACTTTTTCATAAAACCCCTTTTCCGTTGGAAAAACAACAGACTTGTTGTCTTTATTGTACTATAATGAAGCCAGAAAGTCAAGAAAGTCAAGAGACGCCAAAGCGTTCAGAACAGGAGGAAAATATTATGCTTAGAAAAATCATTAAAATCGACGAGGAAAAGTGCAATGGCTGCGGGATTTGCGCCGAAGCCTGTCATGAGGGAGCCATCGGTATCGTTGACGGCAAGGCGAAACTGCTCCGAGAGGACTACTGCGATGGTCTTGGCGACTGCTTACCCGCCTGCCCGACAGGAGCAATTACTTTTGAGGAACGGGAAGCGCCGGCATACAACGAAGCGGCGGTAAAGGAGGCAAAGCAGAATAAAGGTGCAGAAAAACTGCCCTGCGGCTGCCCCGGCACAGCCTCAAAAGCAATTCATCGTAAAGAAACGCAGGCTGAAAATGAGACAGTCCACAGTCGCCTTTCCCAGTGGCCGGTACAAATCAAGCTGGTTTCTGTGAATGCGCCCTATTTTGACGGTGCAAATTTGTTGGTCGCCGCCGATTGCACCGCTTACGCTTACGGTAACTTCCACAATGATTTCATCAAAAACAAGATTACCCTGATCGGTTGCCCAAAACTGGATATGGTGGACTACACCGAGAAACTGACGCAAATCATTGCCGGAAACAATATCAAGAGCGTGACTGTTGTCCGAATGGAAGTACCCTGCTGCGGCGGCATTGAAAATGCGGTAAAGCAGGCGCTGCAAGCCAGCGGGAAGTTTATTCCGTGGAATGTTGTGACGATTTCCACAGACGGTCAAATCATTGGATAATCAGAGAGAAGATATGAAAATGGATAATAAGATTGAATTTGTTGGTCTCCAGTGCTGAGCTTCGGCTTGCCCTACTTTGGACTCGGATACTCTTTTGGTAAAGATAGTAACAAGACACAAAAATAACCGCCCCTCGACCAAAGGATGCGGTTATTTTTAGCATTTAACTAATCGGGGTAGCCGTCTATCGGTAGAGGCCATGGGCATCTGTTACCAGCAGGTGCCTTTCTTTATGTTCAATATGCCATATTCTGTGAGGAGTTTCAAGTGTTTTCTTTATCCTGATAGTGTAAATATATTGTAGGAAAATAACAGGCGGGAAATTTCCACCTGTTATTGACATGCTCCGATACGAGTGTTATATATAGAGTGAGGGCAGGACTTCCGTCGAGGAGAACCCTGCCCTGTCATTATCATAGAAGATTAATTTTTACAGACTTTTTATCACACACTCAAAATTTACGGTATACTAAATCAAAAATCAGGATCAGCGGAGGTTTAACGGGATGAGAGCACCATTTCAAATATTGGCAATTCCTTTCAGAAAAACATCTTCAAGGGAGATGGAGTTTTGTGTTTTTCATCGCTCGGATTTGGATCAGTGGCAGTTTATTGCCGGCGGCGGTGAAGATGACGAAACTATCATCTATTACCACGGCAAAATCATAGGCGGTATATTTTTGAAAGATTGCAGAAACGCTAATAAAAGAAGCGGTTATTTTGATTTCAATTGACAAGTCGAAATAAGAGTGACATAATAAAAGCGTTGTTACGATTTGGAGGTGTGCGTATGGGAAGATCTGGTGAATACATCAAAAACTTGAGTGGAGAGATAGCGTACCAGTCTTTTCGCCCTGCTTCGCTGCCACCGGCGCTGAATATGGACGATGAGATGATCCGGACGCTGGTACAGGCAAACAAAGCCCTGGCGGCGCTTGATACATTATCCTTAAATATTCCTAACATGAACCTGTTTGTTTCCATGTATGTTCGCAAGGAGGCGCTGCTTTCTTCGCAAATTGAAGGAACGCAGGCGACACTGGAGGATGTACTGGATCCTTTGATCGAAAAAAATGCCAATCAGAATGTTGCAGATGTGATCAACTACATCCGCGCGACGGAGTATGCGTTAAACCGCTTGAACACACTGCCGCTATGCAACCGGCTGATTAAGGAGACGCACGCGGTTCTGATGGAAGGCGTGCGTGGGCAGGAAAAAAGTCCGGGAGAGTTCCGGGCCTCTCAAAACTGGATTGGCGCGGCCGGGAGCACGCTGAAAACAGCCAGATATATCCCGCCTCGCCCAGAAGACATGGTGGAAGCCATGTCGGATTTGGAGAAATATATCCATGCGGAAGGCCCGCTGGATGTGCTGATTCAGGCGGCTCTGATCCATTATCAATTTGAGACGATTCACCCCTTCCTGGACGGGAACGGCCGTGTGGGAAGACTGCTGATCACCTTGTTTTTGATGGAGCGGGGCGTTTTGCAGGCCCCTGCCTTGTATATCTCGTTCTACCTGAAGAAGAACCGGATCGAGTACTATGACCGGATGAGCGAAGTGCGCAGCAAGGATAATTACGAACAGTGGGTCAAGTTTTTTTTGCGGGCGGTGCAGTCCTCGGCGGAGGACGCTTCGGAGACCATTCGGAAGCTGGCTTCGCTGCATGACCAAAATATGATGGTAATCGACGGAATGGGCCGAGCCGCAAAGACGGCAAAGGCGCTGTTTGCTTATCTGGAGCAAAATCCAATTATCGACATTCGAAAGACCGCTGAAGCGCTGGGATTGTCATTCAGCACGGTATCAGGCGCAGTGAAACGACTGGAGGAAAAAGGGATTCTTATTCAAACAAACAACGCCAGCAGGAATCGGGTATTTGCCTATCAGGAATATCTGGACATTCTGCGAAAGGATACGTAAATAACTATGTGAATACAAATATTTCCACATATTCCACAAAAAGAGAATCTGATTGAAATACCTGTCGAAGTATGTTGGTATTTCTTTGGGACTACCAGGATGGTAGGCGGTTAGCCCTCTCCGGAGGGACTGTGCCCCTCTGATTACATAGAAACCCGCAAGGGAATCTGGGAAAGGAGGGCTGAGCCATATGGATATTTTGGGACTGATTGCAGTGCTGAGTTTCGGCTTGACCTGCTTTGGAATCGGATACTCTTTTGGTAAAGATAGTAACAAGACACAAAAATAACCGCCCTCGTCTGACAAACTGAGCGGTTATTTCTAACTTAACATTTGCCGGGCTAACCGTCTATCGGTAGAGCCCATGGGCATCTGTTACTAGCAGGTGCCCTTCTTTATGTTCAATATACCATATTCTGCGAGGAGTTTCAAGTGTTTTCTTTATCCTGGATAGCGTAAATTTACTGTAGGAAAATAACAGGCGGAAAATTTTCTGCTATTTTTTAAACATATAGGATGATTCCTTTCTATAGATTATAATAAGAAATAATGTAATCCATGCTATTATCGCTATTAGTGTCATCTGCGGCAATCGAATTACATGATTTCCCACTTCATATCCCTGATAAATTTGAAAAGTATTGAAAGCCCCCATAATCTGAGTCGGCATGAGAACCTTAATTTTATCAAAGGTCTGAAAAGCTGGTTCAACAGACTCAAACAGGGTAATAGGGGCACCAGCGCCCAGTATAACTCCCAATCCTACCATAAGGGAAAGCCGCCTCCGAAACAAACAGGACAAAACGCACACAAAAAGCATAAATGTCAGTGTACCCAGATATCCAATGACCGATTGCAGTAAATAATACTGTAAATAGGTAAATCCATAAGGACAAGGATATAATTCTTCGTATACGGTACAATCTGCCCCTTTCAGACCATAGATAATACTTGTACCAATTAATGCTGCCATTTGAAACACCAGCCACAATAGAGTAGTAATCCCCACGGCATAAAGCAGTTTTGCTGTCACAACTTTTCTTCGTCCATATCGGGAAACCTGAATCAAAGACTTCATGCCTGTCTCCCATTCTGTTCCAAACAAGGAGAAAAAACATACAACCAACAGTATTCCCAAGGTGTAAGGAAGCTGGCTGTTAATGGATACCATTATATCCCAACCATGGTGATATCCTGCTACAATATCCATATGTTCCATATGTTCTTTAGCACATTGCAGATAATCTTCTGCCAACCTAGGTGCATAAGTCTTTGTGTTTGTAATAATACTCAACGGATCTTTCGAATATTGAATTAATGCATACTCACTATCTAATACATCCTTTTCATCGGTGTTAAAATCCTCTACAGACATGACACAGTTTCCATAATCCCAATCATACAATATATCTGAAACTGATGCCTCCACTTTTTCCATCTTCAGCCTTTTTTTAATTTCCTTATCACTCAATCGATGCTCATCAACATATTCTTTGTATGCTTTTTCCCAATTTGCAGCATAGATTTCATCCACTACCCCGTGCTTCATATCTTTCTGCGCCCTGCGGTATTCTTCGTGTGTCAGGAAATAGTCAGGATCCCATGGTGCATATAAACTCATATTTCCCAACATTCCCATTACAATGTAGAAAATGAGAATAGCTATTCCTACAATCTGTATAAATTTATAATTTCTCTGTTTTTGAATCTCATATTTAATCAAATCTCTCATACTTTCTCTCCTTTCCCATGCGAACTAAAATGCAGGATAGTGCCATGAACAGAACCACTAGTTCTATCACTGCAATCTGCCAGTACGAAATATATATCTGTCCAATCCGAAATTCATAGAAACTGTTCCACAGATACTCCCCAGCGATAAAATTGGAAAACCAGAGTCCTAGCAGCCAATGATGGAAATTTTGGAACAGTAGAACCGGTATCAGTAAAATAGCCAGTGATATACAGATGATTTTGATTGTTGTTTTTAAATACTGCGACAGCACAAATACCACTGCCGCTGCTACCTGACACGTTAGTAGCGAAACGAACAAGATTACGGACAAATATCTTCCGTTATTCCATACATACGGACATGTATTGTATCCATTTCTGAAATCTTGGACAACAGAATCCATCCCCGCCCATCCAGTACGAATATAAATAATCACAGCCGATAATCCAATGAGAATAACTGATACCAACAAAGCTGAACTCTGACACACTGCCAATTTTATGTAGCCCAGCTTTCTTCTTCCGTTGCGACTGGTGGAAAGAAGGGCATCCATGCCTGTATCTTGCTCTCTTGTAAAAAATGATGCAAGAAGGAACACAAGAAACATCAATATGCATTTAGAGAACATGGATAAACTTCTGACCATTACAACCCGGGCGATATTGTTTCCAAAAATAAACTGATCAGATTGTTCTTCAATCTTCCTGTACGTTTCCGAAATTCGATCTATATCGTATAACGGATCCCTCTGTGCTATTCCTGCTTTATAACTTTTCACATAATCCTCTACTATACTGTTAAAATCTGTATAATACCAAGCATCATGGAGAACCAGAAAATCCGGTTGGTAATAATTCATTTCATCCCGCAGTTTATTTTCGTCATTTAAATAATCTTCATATTCATTGCTTATCCGCACTTTCCACTCCTCATCCATCTGCCCGCCATATTTCTCATAAGCCTCCAGATATTCCCCTACATCTGACGGAATCAGCTTCCACACAAAAACACCCTGTATGATACAGATTATAAAAAATGCAATAAATATCTCCGACCGTTTCCATGTTTTTTTCAGCTCCTTTAAAAACATATCACTCTCCCGCCTTTACATCCAGAATAAACTGACTCAGATACAATTCTTCCAGACCGGGATCCACCAAAAGTGCCCCCGCTGGCGCCTCTCCGCTACAGATAATCCTGAGTTCCATATCAGATCCAACCGGCTGCATACTTGAAATAATGTATTTTTCCTTACATTCTTCGATATCCTTTGCAGCCACTTTTAACAAATAAACCTTTTCTTTCATATGCTTCAAAATATCCTTATTTTTATCCTGCATCACAACTTTTCCATCTTTAAAAATAATGATATCTGTCGCTACGCTTTCAACATCTGAAACTATATGAGTGGATAAAATGATTAGCCTGTCCTCCGCCAGCTGAGCAATCAGATTTCGAAAACGAATCCGTTCTTTTGGATCCAGTCCGGCAGTAGGCTCATCTAAAATCAGTATCTCGGGATCATTCAGTAAAGCTTGTGCAATTCCCAATCTCTGGATCATGCCACCAGAATAGGTTTTTATTTTCTTTTTTCTCACATCCTCCAAGGAAACCTGTTTTAACAGCCAAGCGATCCTCTCCTCCACCTCTTGTTTAGACATTCCCTTGAGGCAGCCGAGATATCGCAGATATTCCTCCCCAGTAAACCATGAGTAATACCCCACCTTCTGCGGAAGATACCCTAAACGCTCACGGTATTCTTCATTCATAAGATGTATATCTTCCCCATCAAATAAAACCTTCCCTTCTGTCGGTTTCAAAATGTCGCACAACATGCGTATCAATGTTGTTTTTCCTGCTCCATTTGGTCCTAGCAAACCAATTATTCCTTCTGTAAGTTCCAGATTTAACTGGTCCACTGCTGTTTTTTTCCCGTATTTCTTTGTCAAATTAAATGTTGTAAGTTTCATAAATAAACTTCCTTTCCAGCATATATTTCCCTAAAGCAACCATTACTATCATGCACACCAAGACTGCTGCCGCCAGAACTATCAAGTTCTCTGACATAAAATCATATAAGCGATATAGTGTAATATCTGATAGGATAGATACGATCATATACAAACCGATCATGTGAGTTGTTCTTCTGATTTGAAAGGCACAAACGACTACCATAGTTACTGACAATCCCACAAAAATCGGTAGCAAAAATACCATGTTCAAATATAATAAGGATTTCTGATATTCCGAAAAAACAAATAGATTTGTCAACCATATTAAAACTATCATAAATCCGGCAACTAAAATGATTCGTGCAAACAAAATGTATAAATAATTATATCGACAGCTGTTTTCAATTTCCTGCATCTTTTTATCGTCTGAAAGGATGACAAAACAGAACAATACGACGCTGAAACACAGAGCAAATGCGTCAGACATATATAACATATTTTGCCATCCCAACCTGACTGCGGTAATTGCAAATAATACAAAACTCATAAAAGATACAAGATAAATCCATTTAGGAATATAGGAAACTTGTAACTTTAATATGGGGAAAAATTTTCCTCTTTTCTTTACAGCCGGAAGGTGTCGTATACAATTTTCTATCTGCTCCTGCGAGGCTGGCTTTATCGTATATTTCATTAACTCTCGCACCACATCTCCCTTGTTCATAGAATATCCTCCTGCTCCATTATTTTTTTACAATGTTCTAATCCTCGATGCACCCTGGTCTTCACTGTGGACACAGGAACCTGTAAGATTATTGAAATTTCTTTATATTTTAGCTGCTGGTAATAATATAAAATCAGACATTCTCTCTGTTCAATTGGAATTCTTTTTAAAATACTTTCTATTAAAATCTTATCCTCTACTTGTCCAAATCTTCTCTCCTCCCACTTCTCTGTAGTCTGTTCTAATTCTATTTTTGTGCATCTATAATGATCAATTATAGTATTCTGTGCAATTCGATAGAGAAAAGTGGCAAATTTAGCCGCTGGAACATATCTTCCAATGGCTCTGGTCAGTTTCAGAAAGGTCTCCTGTGTCAAATCCTCTGCCAATTCTTTATTGCCAGTGTACCTATATATATAATTGTATATCTGAGGATAATGTTTTCTCACAAGTTTATCTAATGCCTCTTTGTCTCCATTTCGGGCTCTTTGTGCCAATATAATATCTTTCATACAGTTCTCTCATTTCTTTGGTTATATTATTATAAACGATGTAACTAAGAAAAAAGTTTCACAAAATCACAAAAAATTTTTATAATCTGTGAACATTCCCCATCAAGTGGACGAATTCCTAAAGATTTGTATAAAAATAAGGACTAAATTAGTTTCCAATCCTTTGATTCTATATGGATTTCTCTAACTTGTCCTTATTATATCAAATGTACTAAAGAATTACACCATAATGGTAGTTATCGATAACGTAAATTTATTGTAGGAAAATAACAGGCGGAAAATTTTCCACACAGCGTGTGGAAAATCCGGAGTCAGGTAGAACGAATTATATTTTTTGATAAAGATTTTGTGAGGGTACAAGATCACTCATAATTCTCCTCCAAAATTTCTAATATATTAGTAATGTTACAGATCCTTTGACAATCGAATTCATCACCTAAAGCATCCAATTCATCAAAGAGCACTGCATTAATACCAGCATTTTGTGCTCCTACTACGTCTGAATAATATAAATCACCAACATGCATTGCTTCATTCGGTCTAATGCCCAGATGGTTTAAAACAACGTTAAATATAGCGGGATTAGGTTTCGATACCCCCTCCACGGATGAATCGGCAATATAATCAAAAAAGGGTAATATTCCTAATTTTTCGATATCACTCGATAGAGATTGTTTGCGCCAATTTGATACTACTGCCAACTTATATCCTTTGCTTTTCAAAGTTGTTAATACATCTGGAACTCCATCAACCAAACTGTATTTCTTTGCTATTTTAAAACTGGAAATACATGAATAGTCTGGCAGTTAATGCAAATACTACAAGTGTCAAATCGAAAGGAGGAGATGGAGAGTGAGCGGGCAGGAAAAAAAGATAGATTATCATGAATTTGATTTTGGCGAGCAGATTGAGAATCTCAACGCCTGTTCCACCACGGACTGCACCGGGCTGATGTGGCGGGCGCCAAAGGATCACGACGAGGTGGAGTCCTATCGCGACGTATACGATTTCGAGCCAAATTATGTAGAAAAGGACAGGGACGAAAAGGAAGAAAATGATAAAAAATAAGATACTGTAAAGGGGCAGAGCGTCCCTTCAGAAAGGAGTAAACATGAAAGCAACGGGAATAGTAAGGCGGATTGACGACTTGGGACGGGTTGTGGTTCCAAAGGAGATTCGGAGGACACTCAGGATACGGGAGGGCGATCCGTTGGAGATTTTTACGAACAGGGACGGCGGAATCATCCTGAAGAAATATTCGCCCATCGGCGAGCTGGGCGAGCTGGCGGCGGAGTATGTGGAAGCGGTGGCGCAGGTGGCAAAATGTACGGTGTGCGTGGCGGACAGAGATATGATTGTGGCCGTGGCGGGCCCCAACAAGAAGGACTTTGCGGGAAAGGATCTTCACGCCGACCTCATCCAGTGCATTGAGCGGCGGGAAAACATACTTTCCACCGATGCAGATGCCGGATTTTGTCAGATAACCTCAGATGAGGCCGAAGTATTTTCCGAGGCCGTGAGCACGATCCTCGCGGAGGGCGATGCCATCGGGGCAGTGGCTCTCCTCTCCAGGGATCCGGACAGGGAATTTACGGAATTTGAGGAGAAAATGGCCGTCTGCGGCGCCAGCTTTTTAGGACGTCAGATGGAGCAGTAGGCAGCAGAAAACTGCATAAGGGTATCTTATGCAGTACATAACGGTTTTTCAGCCCTTTTTTTCGACAAAATAAGCCAAAATGAACCCGCTTGACATTGAAAAAGTTAGATGATACGATTAGCGAGGTCGCACGGTTGTGCCGCTAAAATCAGTAAAGGAGTGAACCAGAAGAAATGGGGAAAATTGTAAGATCAACTTTAATTTTTGCTTTGATGGTGAGTCTGGTTTTTGGCAACGTGAACGCAGGCAGCGCCAGGGTGCGTAAACCTAAACTGAGCAAATCTAAAGTTACGATTACGATTGGGAAGAAGAAGAAAATTACTGTAAAGAAGGCAAAACCAAAGAGTACAAAATGGTCACTGACAAAAAAGGGAAAGAAGGTCGTCTCGCTCTCCAAAAAGAAGAAAAGAAGTGTGACTATCCGGGGAAAGAAAGCGGGGACGGCCATTGTAAAGGCCAGGATTAAGGTGAAGAAGAAAACATATACGCGGAAGGTTAAAGTTACGGTCAGGAAGAAAAAACCGGGGCACACGGATCCGCCGGTTGTGAGTCCCTCTCCGGTTCCCACGGCAAAACCGTCTGCGGGCCCGACGGCCTCGCCGAAGCCGAGCGTTAGCCCGAATGTGCAGACCATTCAGCCGATTGTGAGCGAAGATGGAAAGACGGAGACCTATGGGGGCCTGAACGGGACGGTGGATTACCGGCTGACGGCAGATGGCAAAGAGGTTGACGTGACGTCCGGAGACATCGGGGAACTGGGCAGGGTATTCAATACGGATTCCCTCTACCAGAAATGGACAGGGGCCGGAAATGAGATCAGCAAACAGCTTTCAAGCGGAGAGATCACAATACTCAAACCGAATCCGGATGGAAGCCGGACGGTGACAGTCAGCGGCGCAGACGGAGGCGTGAAGGAGAAGTACAATGTGAAGATGAAGGAGGGGAGCAGCAGTAGCAGCGTCACTCTTGAGATGCAGAAGGACGGTACGGATCAGACACAGATTGTCGTGATAGCAGGCGATACCATAACGGTAACGGGCGCAGACGGAAGTCCGATCGGCAGACTGCAAAAGAACGGGGACGGCAGCTACACAGTAGATTTAGATACGGACTGGGCCAGACAGCACGGATTTGAAATTGGCAGAATAGTCGGCTGAGTCCGTCAGGCGTAAAGCCATAGGAAGCAATGAATGAGCGGGAATCCCTTGAGTCTGTGGCGGTTCAAGGGATTTTTCATAAATAAGCGGGGGATTGTATGAAGGGAAAAGGAAGCCTGTCCTTTATTCTGGCGGGAAGCCTGCTGCTCTCCGGCACAGGGAAGGCGCCGGAAACCTGTGGGCTGGCAGCCGCATCGACGCCGGCTGCGGCCGCGGTGGAAAATAAGGACGGGGGAGTATTTACCGTCTACAGGGGAAAAAGCGCCGCCCTGTCGATTCGGCGGAGGGGACGAAAAGTAAAAACGGGTAAACGCTTCCGCTACCGTGTGCGGAACAAAAAGATTGCGGCCGTATCAGGCAGAGGAAGGGTAAAGGGGAAAAAAGCAGGGACGACAACCGTGATACTGCAGGAGAAATCAGATGCAGGAAGGATTAACGTAAAAATCAGGGTTGTGGATTACGTCAAGGGGCTTAGGGTAAAGCCGTCGGACAATATGGCGCTGGGGACGGGAGAAAAGAAGAAAATCCGCGCAGCGGTTCGCCCCCGGACAGCAAAGAACCGGAAGATAAAATACATCAGCTCAGACAAAGGGATTGCGAAGGTAAGCGCCTCAGGGACAGTGCGGGCGGTAAAGAGCGGCAGCGCGACCATTACGGTGCGGACGCGCGGGACGACGAAAAAGGGAAAGAGAGTGAGCAAAAAAATTCGGGTATATGTGGGAGACGGAATCCCGACGCAGCCGGACATATCCGGCATATCCGAGCCGGACGATTCCACGCTGTTAGCCGCCCGTTTCGTGGTGCGGGACGGGGCGGGGATAAGTACCCTGTACTTTGTCAACCGCAGGTATCGCGGACAGGTACATCTGAAAATAGACGGCATGGAGATGGGCGGCAGCGGCAGTGTGGAACATATATTGCACAGGCTTGCAACAGAGATTACGGGAAAGGGAGTATCGGTATCTGTCAATCCGGGAGATAAGCGGGAGAATAAATATTTTGACAGAAAATATAAGCGATGGAGAGATGCAATTACTGTTTCCCGAAAAAGCCTGTCCGACGACTGGCTGATTACTGACAGAAAAAACGGCAGACAGTACCGCCTGCGCGCGTGGGAGCGAGATGAGAAGTACCGGACGCCGTATGGCCTGATTGTCGCAAAAGGAGACACTACATCGCAAATTGTAGTATATTGATTATTCTGGCTGGAGGTGTGGTGATGATCAATGCGAATGAGCAGCGGGTAATCCGTGTGGCGGAGGGGACGTTTGAATATCAGGGAGAACTCTATACCGTGCGCTCCACATACCTCAGGGCGCTGAAAAGGAAACTGAACGAAAAAAAGGTCGAGCTGACGTCGGAACAGGCCGACAAGGCACTCCGGAAAATCTACAGCAATGTTGAGAAGGGTGTGAGGGAGGGATACCTCAAAAAGCTTTCTAGGGAGCAGGCGGATAAAAAGAGAGAGGAGAGAGAGCCGATTTTTGATGGCGGCGATCTGTTCGGAGACGGCAGCGGGACGGGAGTGGACGCGCAGCAGGGAAAACAGCAGGAGGCGCAGCAGGGGAAGCGGCAGGAAACACAGCAGGGAATGACTGTTCCGGCCGCAGAAGGCGTCCAGCAGGCGCCGCTGCACATGGAGGCGCTGGAGAAGATACGGAGCACAGAGGTGGAAGGGGCGACGGCCTATACAGCCAATGAGCAGGTGGCAAGACAGTTAAACGCCGGAACGGGGCAGACGGCGGTAACAATGCTCGCGGCCCTGGGCATCTGTATTCCGGTGCTGGTATTCTACCTCAAGGTGTTTAAGCACAGAAGAAAAGCGTTTCCCGTTATGTCAGGAGCCGTTCTGATGGGACTGTCCATTCTTGTGGCCGGAGGTGTCTATATGTGCAGCTCCCGTGCGTGGAGCGCGGACACATGGGAGACGGTGGCGGTGGAGAGCGGATACTTTAAGGAGCGCCAGGCGGTAGCGCAGTCTGACCTGAGGCGGGTTCTGTCCGGAATCGGCCTGGAGCCGGGCGTGGAGATTTCGGGACTGGAGGACAGTGCGGTATATCGGGATGCCAAAAGTATTTTTTCTGCCCGCCTTGCCGGACAAAATCTGCCGGAATTGTCCAGATGGACAAAGGAGATACGGGAGGCGCTGTATTCCGTACTGCCAAAGGAGCCGGTGGAAAATGTGAATGAGGTATCCGACGTGCTTGTCAGGCGGTACCGCATGGCGTTGGACACGCCCTATGCGGCTTACCTGTCCGAGATGCGGCAGAGGGGAGAACTTCGCAACACGCTGATTATCACGGGCTGTTTTTTCATGCTTGTGCTCTCTACCGTGTTTATATGGCGGGGGACAAAATATATGCACCGCAGGTTCCGCGGACTCTCCTACGGCATCGGAATGGCGGGCGCGGCTTTTCTGGCGGCGGGGGCTGTGAATATATTGACGGCCGGGCCGCTCAGCGTCGAACCGGAGGCATACCGGCTGCTGTTTGAGGGCTATGTGAAGTGGTGCAATGAAAATATATTGTATTTTGGGATATTGCTCCTGTGCATCAGTGTTTTTACATGGGGAGCAGCCTATGTGACCAGAAAAAGTTTTTCGGAAAAAACGGAATTAAAAATAGAGGAGACGCATGTATAAGAGGGACGAGCAAAATTTATTTCAGCATCTGGATTTTATCATTCTGGACAGCATTATGATGCAGATTGCTTTTGTCATCAGCTATATGCTCCGGAACGGACTGTATAATCCGTATGCCCAGGCGGATTACTCCCAGATGGCGATTGTCATGGGAGTTCTGCTGGTCGGCGTATCGCTGATTGCGGACGGATACAAAAATATACTGTGGAGGGGATATCCGGAGGAACTGCGGCAATGCGCCAAAATTGTATCGGTCGTATCGCTGCTGCTAGTGGCATACCTGTTTGTCGTCCGGAAAAGCAGCGACTATTCGCGCTATATCCTGCTGATGACCTGGATGCTCGGAGGCTATCTCATTTATATAGAACACATCATATGGAAGTCCATTGTTGTAAATAAAATGCGCCGCAGAGTGGATCGGCGCCGGATTCTGCTGATCGCTTCGGACGAAGGGACGGCACGGAAGATACTGGAGGATTTTGAGTCGCAGGAGGTATGTGATTTCCTCGTGGTGCGGATTGTGCTGCTGGGGGAGCCTCCGCCTGAGAAGATACGGGGAATTTTGCTTCTCGCAAATCTGCGGGAGGCGAGGGAATATGCGGCGGCCCATGTGGTTGACGAGGTGTTTATTCACACCACATGGCGGCAGGACGTGCCGGAGTGGTTTATCGAGGACTGCCTTGATATGGGAATCGTGGTACATCAGAATATAAAGGAAAAAATACCCCGCAGCGTACACAGGGAGGTGTCCAGGCTGGGCGGCTATACGGTTGTCACGGCCTGCATCAGCAGCGCGACGGCGAAGCAGCTGTTCATCAAGAGGGCAATGGACATTGCGGGCTCGCTGGTGGGAACTGTTCTGACAGGAATCGTATTTCTCATTGTGGCGCCGGTGATACGGCTTCAGAGTCCGGGGCCGGTTATCTTCAAACAAAAGAGAGTCGGAAAAAACGGCCGCCCCTTCGATATATACAAATTCCGCTCCATGAATCCGGACGCGGAACAGCAGAAGGAGGAGCTCATGAAGGAGAATACCATGAAAGGGCCGATTGCCAAATTCAACAACGATCCCCGTATTTTCCCCTTTGGAAAATTTATGCGCAAGTGGAGCATCGATGAGATGCCGCAGTTCTGGAACGTGCTGAAAGGGGACATGAGCCTTGTGGGGACGAGGCCGCCCACGATGGACGAATATGGAAAATATGAGATTCATCACAAAAAACGTCTGGCGGCCAAGCCGGGACTCACGGGCCTGTGGCAGATCAGCGGGCGGAGCGACGTGAGGGATTTTGAGGAGATTATCCGCCTGGACGCCCGGTATATATCGGAGTGGAATCTATCGCTGGATATTAAAATACTATGCCATACGGTGATCGCCGTATTCCGCAGGAGAGGAGCGCAGTGATGAGACAGGGATTTATTGATATCCACACCCATATCCTGCCGGGGCTCGACGACGGCGCCGCGGACTGGGAGCAGACCGGAGAGATGCTGCGCCTGCAGCGGGAGCAGGGAGTGACTGACATCATAGCCACCCCGCATTTTGACATGGAGAGAAATTATCAGGATCCGGAGCAGATCCGTGAGGTGGTTGCCAGGGCGAACGAATACGCCGGCGAGGAGGCGCCGGGCCTTACCGTGTATGAGGGCTGCGAGGTGCTGTATACGCCGGGGATTACAGAGGCATACAGGGAAGGACGGATTCCCACCCTCGCCGGCAGCCGGTATATTCTCGTCGAATTTTTCCCGCAGAGTTCCTATCGGGAAATAGGGGATGCAGTCAGTTTTTTTACACGAGAGGGCCTGGCTCCGGTTATCGCCCATGTGGAGCGCTATCAATGCCTGATGAATGAATATGAGAGGCTCTATGAACTGATAAAAATGGGAGCCGTCATGCAGATGAACAGCCGGAGCCTGTCGGGGAACCGCTTTGACAGGCATGTCCGAATGTGCCGTAAGATGGTGCGGAAGGGATTTATCCATTTTCTGGGGAGCGACTGCCATAATACGGGAGATCGCCCGCCGGCCATGAGAGAGGCATACCGGATTGTCGGCAGGCTGTGCAGGGGGGAGACGGCGGTGGCGCTGACGGGGGGCAACGCGGCCAATATTTTGCAGGGACAGTATTTGTGACAATGAGTGGAACGGATAATTGAGAGGAGGAAAAGACAAATGAATTCAGATGAGAGGGAGGATTTTGAGATTGACCTGAGGGAAATTTTTCATGTGCTTCTGTCGCGGCTGTGGATCATTGTGCTGGCGGGGCTGATTTCCGGCGGGATCATGGGAGTGCTCTGCCGGTTTATCGTGACGCCGATTTATACGTCGACGACGCAGCTTTGTATTCTGAGCAATGAGACAAATATCGCTTCGCTGTCCGATCTGGCAATCGGCACACAGCTGACACAGGATTATGTCGTGGTGGCCCAGAGCCGTCCTGTGGTGGAGGAGGTGATACGGAACCTGGAACTGGATATGACCTATGAGGAGCTGCTGGCGGCGACTGCAATGGAGAACCCCGCCGACACAAGGATTTTGTCCATATCCGTGACGAATCCCGATCCGGTGCTGGCAAAGCAGATTGTGGATCAGTATGCGCAGGTATCGCGGAAGCGCATCGCAGAACTCATGGACATCAACGAGCCGGGAATTATCGAGGAGGGGCATGTGGCGGAGATAAAGACCAGTCCCTCTACGGGCAGGGACGTGCTGGCAGCAGGCGTTCTGGGGGCGATTCTGGCGGCGGCCGTGATCATTGTCCGGTATCTGATGAATGACACGATTAAGTCCACGGAGGACATCGAGCGCTATCTCGGACTGAATACGCTGGGGCAGCTGCCGGTGGAACAGGGGGCGGTGAAGGAGAAACAGGCCGGAAAGGCAGCCGGACAGACAGGTGGCAAGAGAAGGAAAAGAGAAGGACGTAAAGGAGGTAAGAAGGAATGAGGAAAATGGAATTTGCCCGGTTGGACGAATTGTCCTTCCGCGCTAACGAGGCGTTCAAGGCGCTCCGCACGAACGTGGAGTTCAGCGGAGACGACATAAAGGTAATTGCATTTACCAGCTGCACGAGCAATGAGGGCAAGAGCAATGTGACCTTTAATCTGGCGAGATCGTTTGCTGAAAACGGAAAAAGGGTGCTGATCGTCGATGCGGATCTGCGCAAGTCGGTGCTGGCCGGCCGCTACAAGGTCAGCGCGGTAAAAGCCGGTCTGACTAACTTTCTGTCCGGGCAGTCGTCCCTTGAGGAGGCGCTGCACGAGACAAATGTCGAGAATATGTACATAATTTTATCCGGCCCCTATGCGCCGAATCCGGCCGAGCTTCTGAGCACCGAAAAGTTCCGGAAGGCCGTCGGGGATTTCAGGGAGGAGTATGACTATGTGCTGATTGACTGCCCGCCCCTGGGTTCGGTGATCGATGCTGCGATTGTCGCGGGGCAGGCGGACGGGGCTATCCTCATAATCGAGGACAATGCCATCAGTTACCGCTTTGTCCAAAAGGTCAAAAGCCAGCTGGAGCAGAGCGACTGCCGTATACTGGGCGCCGTGCTCAACAAGGTGCCGATGGAGAAAAGAGGCTATTACGGAAAATATTACGGACGGTATTATCAGGGGTACTACGGGAAATACTATGGCGAGTGAGGGGAGAGTGGGACTTTGGAGTCTGCGTACCCGTCCTCCGCTTTTGCCGGATATGAGGTAAAAAGCACAAAAATAGTGCGAAAAATCAGAAAAAACTTGACAAATATTTCTAAAAAGGGTATATATATTGGTATAGGTTGTTCAAATCTAGTAAATTTATTTTTCAAGGAGGATACAAATCCATGAATAAGACTGAATTAGTTGCAGCAATGGCAGAGAAGGCAGACTTATCTAAAAAAGATGCAGAGGGCGCATTGAAGGCCTTCATTGATGTAGTGACAGCTGAGTTGAAGAAAGGCGGAAAAGTACAGTTGGTTGGCTTTGGTACCTTTGAGGTTTCTGACAGAGTAGCAAGGGACGGCATTAACCCGCTGACAAAAGAGCCGATGCACATTCCTGCTTCTAAGGCGCCTAAATTTAAGGCTGGTAGAGGATTAAAGGATACCGTGAACGCTTAATTTTGTAGCAACATTGGATTTCAGAACGTCCCTCTGCATAATTGCAGGGGGGCGTTTTTTTAATGAAAAGGACGCCAGAGGTGGACAGAGAGGAGAAAAGGATGAGACTGGACAAATATCTGAAAGTGTCGCGCCTGATCAAGCGCCGGACAGTGGCGAATGAGGCCTGCGATGCGGGCAGGATCCTGGTGAACGACAAGGTGGCGAAGGCTTCTGCGGCCGTGAAGCCGGGAGACATAATCGAGATTCAGTTCGGCAACCGGAACACGAGGGTTGAGGTGCTGAGCGTGGAGGAGACGTACAAAAAGGAGGAGGCAAAGGAACTGTACCGTTATCTGTAATGAAAGGAAAAGGTTCTGCATATATTTACCGTAGAATGTTTTGGAGGGATTGCAGATGGTACAGGAGCAGCCGAGGACACAGACAGGACAGAAGTTGGTAATGCAGAATCGGGAGAAGGTCGAACTCACCGGCGTCACGGAAGTGATTTCCTTTGACAACAGGGAGATACTGCTTGAGACGGTGGAGGGGGTTTTGCAATTTATGGGGGAAAATCTTCATGTGAAACGCCTGACGCTGGAGCGGGGAGAGATCATTCTGGAGGGCCGGATCCATTCTCTCGCCTACCACGAATCCCAGAAGGATAAGACGGCGGGAAGCTTTCTCGGCCGCCTGTTTCGCTGATGGAAATGATCGCGGGCCAGTTCTGGTATTTTGCCGCCTCACTTCTGTGGGGGATTGTCCTCATGCTGTTCTATGACATACTGGAGTCGTTCCGCCGGAAGGTGCGCCACGGACGCATCGGCAGGCTGATCGAGGACTGGCTGTTCTGGTCAGTGGCGGCCCTGCTCGTATTTCAGATGGTATTTGCACTGAACAACGGCATTATCCGGAGTTTCTTTGTGATTTCTTTTGTGGCGGGTATGGCGCTCTACCGCCGTGTCGCCGGAGACCATGTAATTCATGGGATTTTGGCCTTGATATCCCTTATTTTGCGACCATATGTTTGGATTTTGGGAAAAATTTGCAAATTTGATAAAAAATCCTTGAAATAATGGAAAGAAGTCAGTATAATGGCATTATACGAGTTACTACAACTATAGAAAATACAGTTGTAGAATAATGTCGAGGGGATATGCCATGAGAGCAGGAAAGCGCAAGAAGCGTCGCACTGGCCTGTATCTGGTTATGCTGGTCGTGGGGATTTTCCTCAGCACCCTGGTGGTGCAGGGAGTGAGCCTGCGGGCAAACTGCCAGAAGCTTGCCACGGAGCAGAGCCAGCTCCAGGAAAAGAAAGAGGATCTCGAGAAGGAAAAGCAGGAGATTCAGGATAAGGCTCAGTATATGAAGACGGATCGTTACATAGAGGATGTTGCCAGGGAGAAATTCGGACTGGTCTATGAAGATGAGATTATATTTAAAGCGGCAGACAGCGAGTGATGCCTGAAGCCGTTGAGAGAGAAGCGGCCGGCCGTTCGGAGGACGTCATCGGGAGAGATGGTGTTTTCCGGAGGCCGGTCGCTTTTGGTTTTGCGCGCCCCTCTGCAAAAACTGTCGAAAAATTTTTTCCTGTCCGGTCGCTCTTTTGACAAAATGTGCCAGTCAGGTTGTCTATACTATCTCTATCCTGACAGCGCTCTGTCCGCGGGGCGGAGGCTGTCAGATTGCAGGACAGACAGATGGGAGGCACAGGAGTGTGAAGCAGGATAAACAGAGGCTTGTGGTAGATAGACGCCTGATAGGGCTGGCGGGAGCTGGATTTTTGCTGGGACGCGTGTGGCTGTTTCGCATCAACCCCTTTGCGGTGGCTTTTTTTGCGGCCATGTGCGCTGAGCGGCGGGGCAGGAAGGCAGTGGCTCTTGCGGCCCTGTGTGGTATGCTGAGCAGCATGGAGGGAATCAGCCTGCTGAAATATATGCTGCTGTTCTCCGTGGTGCTGTGCGCAGAGCATTGGCGTAAGGAGGACGGGCGGCAGATCAAGAACGCGCCGCTTGCAATGGCCCTGCTATGCGGCGGACTGAACCTTCTTCTGGGGGCCGTCAACAGTATTCTGGCCGTGAACTCATGGGAGATGTTCTGGCTGAGTGTGCTGGAGAGCGCCGCCGTGCTTGCCCTCGCCAATGTATACCAGTGGGGCGTCCGTTTTTTTCTCTATGAGGACTGGCGTAAAATACCGGAAAACGAGGAACTGATCAGTATTCTGGCGCTGGTGTTTACGGCGCTGTATGGAATCCCGTCGGAGGCGGACGCCATTTTTTCTGTGGTTGGGACAATCAGCTACTTTCTCGTGCTGTTTGCGGGTTATCGATACGGGGCCGCGGTGGGAGCCCTGACGGGAGCCGCGGGGGGAGTGCTGGCCGCCGTCTCCGGCAGGGGAATGGTGATGATCGGCCTCTACTGTCTGCTGGGAGTCAGCGTGGGTATGTTTCGCCAGCTCGGAAAGGTGTGCGCCGGTCTCGCTTTTTTCCTCATGGGCTGCGTTCTGGTCTATGGGGCGCGCTTTGAGATTGAGGGGATCATAGAACTGCGCGCTATGGTGTCGGCGGTTATCATTTTTTTCGCAATTCCCGGCAAAATCCTCTGTGTGACGGAGGAAGGCGGGGAGGAGGAGCGGAATACATTTGCCAGAGAGGATATTCGGGATCTGGCCAGCAGTAAGATCGAAGATTTTTCCGACGCCTTCCGGCGCCTCTCGAAAAGCTTTGAGGCAGGGGGGACGGAGCAGCGAAAGATTTCCACGGAGGAGGTGGAGAAGGCTTTTGAGGAGCTGTCCGAGAAGATATGCAGCAGCTGCGCCAACTGCAATTACTGCTGGGACAGGCACTTTGAGGAGACAAGCCTGAATATTCACAACCTCCTGTGGCAGGCGGGACGGGACGGCAGCGTGACGATGGAAAAAATAAGTCCGGATTTCGGGAGACGGTGTATCCGCCTGGCCTCCTACATGGAGAGCGCGGAGGAAAAAATGGCGTCGGTTCGCTCCGCACTGGGCTGGCGAAACAGGCTGGCGGAGAATCGGGAGATTATGGCCCGCCAGATGAGGGAGGTGGCGGGGGCGCTGAAATCCTTCACGCTGGATCTGGAGGACACGGAGGATGTGCCGGTGTCACTGAAAAAACAGATGGCCGAAGAATTGAAGAAGGAGGGAGTGCGCCTGAGGAGACTGTCGGCCAAATACAGGAAAAAGCGCATGGAAGTCGTCTTTTCCGGTTACTGTCGGGGCAACCGGTGTCTGACTAAGACGGACATCGCAAGGGCTCTTGGCAGGGCGGCTGGAGTCTATATGTGTCCGGCCAGGGAGACGCGCAATGTGCTGTCGTCCCGCGAGGAGACGATGTTTTTTCGCGAGGACACCCGCTACAAGGCGCTGACGGGGCTGGCGCGGGTGGCAAAGAGCGGCGAGATGGTCTCCGGAGATAACTATTCCTTTCTGGAACTGCAGAGCGGGGAACTGGTGATGGTGCTGGCGGACGGCATGGGGAGCGGGGCGGCCGCCTACCGGGACAGCGGAAATCTCATAGAGGTGCTGGAGCATCTGATGGAGGCCGGATTTGAAAAAAAATCGGCGCTACGGCTTCTGAATACCCTGTTCGTGGCAAATTATGAGGGAGCCACCTTCACCACTCTGGATATGGTTTCCATTGATTTACATACCGGCCGGTGCGAGATTATGAAAAGCGGGGCGGCCGCCACTTTTATCCGGCGGGCAGACCGGGTGGAGACGATTTTGTCCGAGGCGCTGCCTGTGGGGGTTGACATGGAAGCGGAGAGCGATGTGACGGCGCTGGATGTGGGGGAGGGAGATATGGTCATCATGGTATCGGACGGGGTGATCGACGGATTCTACGGGGGAGAGCCGCCGGAGGGAGAGGACACGCTGGAGGCGCTGATCGAGAGCCTGACGTGCCAGAATCCAAACGACATGGCGAACCAGATTCTCATGAATACACTTGCCAGAAGTTCCCGCGAGGCCACGGACGATATGAGCGTCCTGGTGGCGGGAATATGGAATAAAATTTGACGGATTGGTGGAAAGTCTGTAATATAGGATATAGAAGAAAAAATTTACAGCAGAAGGGGAAGGGAACCTTGGAGGAACAGCTGATTCAGTTTAATGAAAAGCACCGGTTATTTGACAGAGGAGACGGGATCGTGCTGGGCGTGTCCGGCGGGGCGGACTCGCTCTGCCTGATGCAGTTGTTCTCCGCGATTCGGGAGAGGTACGGACTCTCCCTGTATGTCATTCATGTCCACCACGGCATACGGGGCGAGGAGGCGGAGAGAGATGCGCGCTTTGTCGAGAAGATGGCAGACCAGAGGGGGCTGCCCTTTTGTCTTGTCCGGGTGGACGCGGGGGCGGAGGCCGAAAAGCGCGGCATGACGCTGGAGGAGGCGGGGCGCGCCCTGCGCTATGAGGCGTTTGAGAAGTACCGGCAGCAGGTGGGAGCGGACAGGATTGCCCTGGCTCATCACCGGGACGACCAGGCGGAGACGGTGCTGTTCCATCTGTTCCGCGGGACGGGGCCGCGGGGACTGGCCGGTATACCGGTGCGGCGCGGGCGGATCATACGCCCCCTTCTCTTTGCCGGCCGGGACGAGATAGAGCGGTATCTGGAGAGAGAGGGGCTGGACTACTGCCGCGACAGCACCAATCAGGAGACGGTGTACGCCAGAAACAAGATACGGCTGCAGCTTTTGCCCTTTGTGGAGCGGGAGATTAACCGTCAGGCAGGGCGGCACATTGCCGGTGCAGCGGAAAAAATGGCCGAGTGGCGGCGCTATATTGAGGAGATGGGACGGCGGGCCTATGAGGAGATGGTCGCGCCGGACGGACAGGCGCTGTCTCTGGATATTGAGCGCTTTGTCCGCGAGGACGTTGTGATTCGGGGCGAGGTGGCCGGACAGATTTTCGGCCGGATACTTCCGGGGGCTAAGGATCTGGAGCAGACGCATTATGAGCAGGTGTTTCGGCTGGCGGGCGCGGAGTCCGGCAGGAGGCTGAACCTGCCGGGAGGCATAGCGGTTGAGAAAAATTATGACAGGCTGCTCTTTTACAGAGATGAAGGAGACAGACTGCGGACGCCGATATATATGACATGCGACATACCCTGCCGGCATATAGTAAATGTTGACGGGAGTTTGTGGCAGATTTCCCTTCGGGTGAAAAAAAGAGAAGATTTACCGGAGGAAATTCCGCAAAAAGACTATACTAAATGGTTCGATTATGATAAGATAAACAACGGGCTGGTGCTTCGCAATCCGAGGGAGGGCGATTTCTTTGTCCTGAATGAAGACGGGGCCAGAAAGAGGCTGAGCCGTTATTATATGGACGAAAAAATCCCAAGGAGCCAAAGGGACAGCCAGCTGGTGCTGGCGGAGGGCGCCCATGTGCTGTGGGCCGTTCCGGGACGCATAAGCGCGGCCTGTAAAATAACTGAAAATACAAAGAGGGTTCTGGTAGTAACCAAAGAAAGGATACGTCATGAAGGAAGAAGTCAGTGTATTGATTGATGAGGACAGGGTGGCCGAGCGGGTGAGAGAACTGGCAGAGGAGATTAACCGAGATTACGAGGGGAAGAAACTTCACCTGATATGTATTCTCAAGGGAAGTGTATTTTTTACCTGTGAACTGGCAAAATATATTAAGGCGCCGGTCACGATGGATTTTATGAGCGTATCGAGCTACGGGGACAGGCTGACGAGCTCAGGCTGTATCACGATCAGCCAGGATCTGACGATGAGTATAGAGGGCAGAGAGGTTCTTCTGGTGGAGGATATAATCGACAGCGGACAGACTCTCTCCTATCTGGCGAACATGCTTGGCAAGCGGAATCCGGCCAGCCTGAAGATCTGTACGCTCCTTGACAAGACGACGTGCCGGACGACGGATATTAAGGCCGCCTACACCGGATTTGAGATCGAGGATCTTTTTGTGGTGGGCTATGGACTCGACTATGCCCAGAAGTATCGGAACCTGCCATATATAGGTGAGTTGAGATTAAAGGAGGATTGACCTGATGAAAAGCTTGAGAGGATATGGCTTTTTTGTTCTGCTGATAGCGGTTATTTTGCTCGTGGTGCTTACAAACAACTTTTTTTCCGGAATAAATCAGGAGAGTTATTCGTACACGCAGTTTAAAAATGACATGGCGGATAAAAAGATCCAAGACGTCACCGTCCGGCAGAATCAGGAAGTCCCGACCGGTGAGATTGTCGTGACCACGACGGAAAAGGACAGGAAAAGCTTCTATGCGCCGGACGTCAACACGGTTCTGACTTACCTGGACACGGTGAATTTTTCCAAGGTGACGGTGTTGAATGTGGAGACGACGCCGTGGTATCTGGAGCTTCTCCCTTATGTCCTCGGCTTTGTACTGATTTTTCTCCTTTTCAGCATGATGAGCAGCCAGGCGGGCGGCGGAGGCGGCGGCAATGCCAGAATGATGAATTTCGGCAAGAGCCGCGCCCAGATGACGAAGCCGGACGACAAGGTAAAGACCTTTCAAGATGTGGCGGGCCTGGTGGAGGAAAAGGAACAGCTTGAGGAAATCGTGGATTTTTTGTCTGCACCCCAAAAATACACACGGCTGGGAGCCAGGATCCCCAAGGGCGTCATTATGGTCGGCCCGCCGGGAACCGGTAAGACGCTGCTTGCCAAGGCGGTGGCCGGAGAAGCGGGAGTGCCGTTCTTCAGTATTTCCGGCTCGGATTTTGTAGAGATGTTTGTCGGTGTGGGCGCCTCCCGCGTCCGTGACCTCTTTGCGGAGGCGAAGAAAAACGCGCCCTGCATCGTATTTATAGATGAGATCGACGCGGTGGCCAGACGGCGCGGAAGCGGTCTTGGCGGCGGCCATGACGAGAGGGAGCAGACTCTCAACCAGATGTTGGTGGAGATGGACGGATTCGGCATCAATGAGGGAATCATTGTGATGGCGGCCACGAACCGTGTGGATATACTCGATCCCGCCATTCTGCGGCCGGGGCGTTTTGACAGGCGGATCCATGTGGGACTGCCGGACGTGCGCGGACGCGAGGAGATTCTGCGCGTACACGCCAGAAACAAGCCGATCGGCCAGGACGTCAATTTGGAGGAAATTGCCAGGACTACCGCCGGATTCGCCGGGGCGGATCTGGAGAATCTGTTGAATGAATCGGCTATTGCGGCCGCCCGCGAGAACAGATCCTTTATCGTGGACGAGGACATACGGAAGTCCTTTATCAAGGTGGGGATTGGGGGCGAGAAGAAAAGCAAGATCATCTCCGACAAGGACAAGAGGATCACGGCCTACCACGAGGCGGGCCATGCGATTTTGTTCCATCTTTTGCCGGATGTGGGGCCCGTGTATACCGTGTCGGTCATTCCCACCGGACAGGGTGCGGGCGGATATACGATGCCGCTGCCGGAGAAGGATGAGATGTACCGAACCAGAGGAAAGATGCTTCAGTATATCACAGTCAGTCTGGGCGGAAGAATTGCGGAGAGCCTCGCCTTTGACGACGTGACGACGGGGGCGGTGCAGGATATACGCCAGGCCACGGAGGAAGCCAGGGATATGGTGACAAAATACGGTTTCTCGGATGAGCTCGGAATGGTCAACTACAGCACAAATGACGACGAGGTATTTATCGGCAGGGATCTGGGCCACACGAAGAACTTCAGCGAGGGAACGGCGGAGGCCATCGACCGGGAAGTAAAGAAGATCATCGACGCCTGCCGTGAGCGGGCGACCAAGCTGCTCCAGCAGAACAGGCAGATTCTGGATAAACTGTCAGAGCTGCTGATTGAAAAAGAGCGGATCGGGCAGGAGGAATTTGAGGCGCTGTTTGAAAATAATGCCAAGACGGTTCCGGAAATTGAATAGTTTATTGTGCAAAAGTTCAAATGGGAGAAAAATGTTGGGCAATTTACACAAAAGTTATTATGAAAAAATGTAAAGTTTGTGCACACTGTTTTTGCGTATCGTGCTATAGTAATACTCGTAAACCCCAATACATTATATAGTTTTTGCTACACCCCATAAGTAACAAAAATACCTTCTCCCAAAAGGACAGCCACGTGAAGCTGTCCTTTTGACTTTGTAAAAAAACTCCGGCGCAGTCTGGATCCGGCACAGTCCGGTATCCGGCTCCGGTCGGGAGACATCAGCGGGGAAACATCAGATTAAGCAGACGGAGGTTTTACCATGACGGAAGGAAGAATAAATCGGGCGGCGGTCTTCAGCGACTGCACTGAAAATTTTATAACTCCTGCAAAACCACAGAAGTACGATAAGGTGACGGTGCGGTGCCGCGTGGCCAGGGACGATGTGGAGAAGATAATTGCCGTGGTAAACGGTATACCCAGGCCGATGAAAAAGGAAAGCCAGACGGAATTTTTTGATATATATGCCGTGGATATCCCGCTGGGGAAGGACAGGACGGATTACTTTTTTGAGATAATAAAAGAGGACGAGACGGTCTTTTACAATAAGCAGGGAGTTGTTGATGGCGTAAACCATTATTTTAATTTTGTCATTATTCCCGGATACGACACTCCCGACTGGGCCAAGGGAGCGGTGATGTACCAGATCTTTGTGGATCGCTTCTACAACGGCGATATGAGTAATGACGTAGTGGACAACGAATATACCTACATTGAGGAGCAGCATGTCAGCCAGGTGAGGGACTGGAACAAAATGCCGGCCTCCATGGGGGTGAGGGAGTTCTACGGCGGAGATTTGAAGGGCGTCTGGCAGAAGCTGGATTATCTGCAGGATCTGGGCGTGGAGGTCATATACCTGAACCCGATTTTTGTGTCGCCCTCCAACCACAAATACGATACCCAGGACTACGACTATGTAGATCCCCATTACGGAGTAATTAAAGAGGACGGAGGGGAACCTCTACCTGAAGACGACTCGGATAACGCCCATGCCACCAAATACATACAGAGGGTTGTGAACAAGGAGAATTTGGAGGCCAGCAATGAACTTTTTGCCCGCTTTGTGGAGGAGGTTCACAAGAGGGGCATGAAGGTAATACTGGACGGCGTGTTCAACCACTGTGGCTCTTTTAATAAGTGGCTGGACAGGGAAAAGATCTATGACAGGGATTCCTCCTATGAGAAGGGGGCGTTTTTGCAAGACGACAGTCCGTACCATGATTTCTTTTACTTTTATCCGGACGGAACCTGGCCGGACAATACCCACTATGACGCCTGGTGGGGGAATGACACGCTGCCCAAGCTGAATTATGAGGGCTCGGAGAAACTGTACCACTATATTATGAAAATAGCACGCAAATGGGTGTCCGCGCCGTACAACGTAGACGGCTGGCGCCTGGACGTGGCGGCGGATCTGGGACACTCGGCGGAATTTAATCACAAATTCTGGAGGGAATTCCACGACAATGTAAAGAGCGCGAATCCCAACGCGATTATCCTGGCGGAGCACTACGGGGATCCCTCCGCCTGGCTGGACGGAACCCAGTGGGACACGGTGATGAATTATGATGCGTTTATGGAGCCGGTGAGCTGGTTTCTGACCGGAATGGAGAAGCACAGCGACGTTCACAAGCAGGAGATGCAGGGAAATGCAGATGCCTTCTTCTTTGCGATGACGGATTTTGGCGCGCGTTTCACCACTCAGTCCGCCCAGGTGGCGATGAATGAATTGTCGAACCACGACCATTCCCGCTTCCTCACCCGCACCAATCATGTGGTGGGCCGCACAGCGTTTGCGGGGCCGCACGCCGCCGATATGGGGGTGAATCCGGCCGTCATGCGTCTGGCAGTGGTGATCCAGATGACATGGGTGGGGGCTCCCACGATCTATTACGGCGACGAGGCCGGTGTGTGCGGGTGGACAGATCCGGACAACCGCCGCAGCTATCCATGGGGCCGCGAGGATCGGTACATGCTCGATTTCCACAAAGAGATGATCCGTATTCACAAGGATTATCAGATGTTCAAGACAGGGAGCCTGATCTATCTCCACAATGAGTACGGCCTGATCGGTTACGGACGGTTTGACAGGAAAGATAAGGCCTTCGTCCTCGTCCAGGTGGACGGCTATGAGCGGGACGTGGAGGTAGAGGTGTGGAAGCTCGGAGTGCCGGAGGGCAGCCAGATGGTTCGCATGGTGGAGACGGACAACGACGGATACTACCTGGGAGCGGAGATGCGACGGGTGGAGAACGGGAGAATTACCGTACATTTAAAACCCAACGGAGCCGTGGTGTGGAAGAACATCGAGTGGCTGGAGTGAGCACTTGACATTTCCGGACGGTGTTGTTATAATGGACACCGTCTGGAAATTTAATAGTATGTTGTTTTATGATATGCGGGTGTAGTTCAATGGTAGAACACCAGCCTTCCAAGCTGGATACGTGGGTTCGATTCCCATCACCCGCTTTTTGTATTGTATGAAAATATCGGAAAAGAGGTGACAGCGATGGCGGGGCCGGAGGTACTTCTCACCGCGATCAACGCGAAATATATCCACTCCAATCTGGCAGTCTATTCCCTGATGGCCAACGCCGGACAGTATGAGGACATGGTGACGCTGTGTGAGTATACCGTCAATCACCGCAGGGAGGAGATACTCTCTTGGCTGTACGGGAAAAAACCGGCAGTCATAGGATTTTCCTGCTACCTCTGGAATGTGGAGTATGTGGTTTCGCTGGCGGAGGATCTGAAGAAGGTTCTTCCGGATCTGGTTATCTTTGCCGGAGGGCCGGAGGTCTCCTGGCACCCGGAGAGATTTCTGGAGCGCCACCCCTTTTTCGACATGATTATGGTGGGGGAGGGCGAGGAGACGTTTCGGGAATACCTGGCCTGGCTTGCGGGGGACGCCGGCTCACTGTCGGAGGTACGGGGGCTGGTCTACCGGGAGGGAGCGCGGATTGTGCGGACGGAGCCGCGGCCGGCGCTTGACATGGAGAAATTATCCTTCCCCTACCGAAGCCTGGAGGCGTTTGACAACCGGATCCTCTACTATGAAAGTATGCGGGGCTGCCCGTTTTCCTGCAGTTACTGTCTCTCCTCACTTGAAAAGACGGTGCGGGTGAAAAGCATCGGGAAGACGCAGAGGGAGTTGGATTTCTTCCTGGAGGGCAGGGTTCCCCAGGTCAAATTTGTCGACCGCACCTTTAACTGCGATCACGAACACGCCTATGCGATATGGGAATACATTGGCGCGCATGACAACGGCGTGACTAATTTTCACTTCGAGATTGCCGGAGACCTCCTGCGCGAGGAGGACTTTGCCCTGTTTGAGAGTTTCCGGCCGGGGCTGATTCAGTTTGAAATCGGCGTCCAGTCCACCAATCCCGACACACTGGCGGCTATCCGGCGCACGATGGATCTGGAGAAACTTTGCCGCGCGATGGAGCGCCTTCACAGGGGACGCAATATCCATGCGCATCTGGATCTGATTGCGGGACTTCCCCATGAGGACTACGGAAGCTTCCGCCGCTCCTTTGACGAGGTGTACGCCATGAAGCCGGATCAGCTGCAACTGGGATTTCTCAAGGTGCTGGATGGCTCTCATATGAGCGAGGCGGGGGAGGAGTATGGCATCGTCTACAGCAGCGCCCCGCCCTACGAGGTCTTTTCCACAAAGTGGCTCTCCTACGGAGACCTCCTGCAGCTAAAGATTGTAGAGGAAATGGTGGAGGTGTACTACAACAGCTTCCAGTTCGCGGCTTCCATGGCGTTTCTTCGCATTTTCTCCGACACGGCCTTTGACCTGTACCGGAGCCTCGGCGGGTATTATGAGAGACACGGGTGGCTGGAAAAAAAGCACAGCCGTCTGGAGAGATATGAGCTACTGTGGCGATTTGCGGAGGATACCATGTCCTGGACAGGGGAACAGAGGGAGCAGTTCCGCCAGGCCATGACCTATGATTTCTATTGTCGGGATTATGTGAAAAATCCTCCGGCCTTTATCCGGCCCCGTCCGGAGCAGATGAAGCACGGGATACGGGCTTTCTTTGCGAGGGAAGCGCAGGAGCGCCGGTTTGTCCGGGGATATGAGGGAATGAAGGCGGGACAGCTGTACCATTTATTATATGTGGATTGTTTTACGCTGGATATGGAGATACTGACAGAGGAGGGACAGATTCGTGAGACGCCGCCCCGGTATTGTATGTTTGACTACAGAAAGAGGAACCCGCTGAACCGTTCGGCGGAGATAATACCCCTGGGCGGAAGCCTCGGTTCGTGAGCGCGGCGGCCGCGCGGGACGGGCGGCTCAATAGGACGCGAGCACGCGGCGCAGTTCTTCGATGACCGCCTTTTTGCGCGGGTGATTTCCGGATTCCACCTCCGCGATGAGGCGGCTGATATTCTCCGGCTGATCCAGACGGAGATAGCACTCGGCCAGTTCCGCATAATCCGACACCTTTCGGGAGCCGTAATTAAGAGCCAGCCGGTAGGTATCCCTGGCCTCGGCGAAAAATCCGGAGCGGGTATAGGCCCTGGCTAAATTTGACAAGTTGATTAAAAAAATGTTAAAATTTTCATCATATTCTGATAATACCTTGAAATTTCCAACACCATATGCTAATTTTAAGTCAGTGTTGGAATACTCGGACAGATCCGCCATGGGGTTCTGTATATTTTGCCGGAGTTGTCCGATATAGTACTGGACGGATTCTTCCGTGGTGGAGGCCGCGGGGATTTCCGATTCCTCCACAGTCAGAAGCGGTATGTGCGAAATATCCTTTTTGCGGGTGCGGTTCGCTTCTTCCTCTCTGGCCCAGAACTCCTGAGAGGCCTTTTTGCTCATTTTCTGTGCCTTGCGCTGCTCATAGGCCAGCCAGGCCACGAAAACCAGTGTGCAAAACAGAAAAACAATAAGTCTCATAATTATAACATCCTTTCAGAAAGGGGGCGTCTTCCATGTTTAACAGGAAAAAACAGCGTCTGATAGCGGGCATCATCTGCGGCGTGCTTATCTTCGCCATGATACTCGGTTTATTTATGTCATATATATAAAACATATATGGAAAACTAGTATTAGTTTAATACAGGATTGAGAAATGCGCAAGCGTATGATACAATAAATAAATGCCTTGCGCATTTGAAAGGATATATTGGTAGCAGACAGAATGGGAGGCGGGCGAGCGTGAAAAAACAAACAATGTGGCCGGCATTTCTGGTAATAGGAATCATGGTCGTGCTGATTGGCGCATATGTGTGCGCGGCATACGAGATGATCAAGCCGGATGATGACAAAATCTGCAATGGCGTCTATATAGATACGGTGGATTTGAGCGGCCTGACGAGAGAACAGGCCGAGAGCGCCATAAGCGAACATATGGGAAAAATATCCAATCGGATCCTGTCTGTCGATGTCAACGGGAAGCAGGTGACGACTACCTTATCGGAATTAGAATATACATGCAATGCCAGCGACTATATCGAACAGGCGATGAAGGTGGGCAAAGAGGGAAATCTTTTTGCCAATTATGCCCGGATAAAGGAAGTGGGCGCCGAGCATGTGGTATATCCGCTGGAATATTCCTATTCCGCGAAGAAGCTTGAGAAATTCGTGAAAAAGAACTGCGGCAAAGAGTGCACCAGCGCGAAGAATTCCAAGATTAAAATGAAAAACGGATCGCTGGTCTATACCGAGGCGAGAAACGGCGTGTCCATTGATGTGGACACTACGCTTGCCAATATCCGGAAAGCCCTGGAGGAGCAGGAGGATGTGGATATCGTCGAGGTGTCGGCGGTCGTGACGGTGGAGGAGCCGAAGATCACAAAAGAGGAGGCCTCCCGGTGCAAAGATAAACTGGGAAGTTTTTCCACAAACTTCACGGCGAGCAATGTGAGCCGCTCACGGAATGTGGCGAATGCGGCGAGACTGATTAACGGATCCGTAATCTATCCGGGGGAGACCTTTTCCGTGCACGACGCGATTTCCCCGCTGACGGAGGAGAACGGTTACTATACGGCCGCCTCCTACAGCAACGGCCAGGTGGTGGATTCCATCGGCGGCGGCGTCTGCCAGGTATCGACGACGCTGTACAACGCGGTGCTTAGGGCAGAGCTGGAGATTGTGGAGAGAAGTCCCCACTCCATGGTTGTGACGTATGTAAAGCCGTCCATGGACGCGGCGATTGCCGGCGATTACAAGGATTTCAAATTCCGCAACAATACGGACGTGCCGATTTACATTGAGGGCGGAACCTACACCGGCACGATTTATTTCAATGTCTACGGGGAGGAGAAGCGAAGCGCCGACCGCAGCGTGACATTTGAGTCCGAGGTGATTGAGACCATAGAGCCGGGAGCCGACAAGGTGACGATCGACAAGACCAAGCCGGCCTCCTATATGACGGTGACACAGGAGGCGCATACGGGTTACAAGGCCGTGCTCTGGAAGATCGTGACGGAGAACGGGAAGACGAAGAAGACACAGATAAATTCCAGCACATATCAGGCAGAGCCCAGGTATGTGACGAGGGGAGGCAAAGCGACGGCCTCGCCGAAGCCGAGCGGGAAACCGGACAAGGATAAGGACAAAGATAAAGATAAGGATAAAGATAAGGATAAAGATAAAGATAAAGACAAGGACGAGGATAAAGACAAAGACAGCGACAAGACTCCGGCGAAGACGGCTACGCCAAAGCCGAAACCCACGAAACAGCCGGCGACGCCGACACCGGCGCCGGAGATTACGCCGGCGCCTGCGGAATAGAGCGAGGGACGGGTACGCAGCGACGAAAGGACTGAATGGATATGGAGATAGGCAAAGTGCCTGAGAATATACTGAAGCGGTCAGTATTTAAGCAGCTCACTGTAAAGCGGCCGGAGGTATTGCTCCACTCCGGCATCGGAGAGGACTGCAGCGCCCTTGCGGTGGGGGAAGATGCCATTGTACTTTCGACAGATCCAATCACCGGAACGGCGAAGAATATCGGCAACCTCGCATTCCATGTGACGGCCAACGACATAGCGGCGGCCGGAGCGGAACTGGTAGGGATTCTGCTGACGATCCTCCTTCCGCCGGGGAGCGGCGAGGATGAGTTAAAGGAAATCATGCAGGACATATCCGGACTGGCCGGAGAATACCATGTGGAGATCCTCGGAGGACACACGGAGGTATCCGCGGCGGTGAACCAGACGCTGGTGTCTGTGACCGGCGTGGGGCGGGCGCCAAAGGACGCCCTGATTACAACGGGCGGTCTGAGGCCGGGGCAGGAGCTGGTAGTGACGAAGTGGATCGGACTGGAGGGAACCTCCATACTGGTGAGGGAAAAGCAGGAGGAACTGGCCGGACATCTGCCGCCGGAACTGTTGGAGAGGGCCCGCGGCTTTGACCGATATCTGAGCGTCGTACCCGACAGCCGCGTGGCGGTGCAGACAGGGGTATCTGCGATGCACGACGTCACGGAGGGCGGGATCTTCGGAGCCCTCTGGGAGATGGCCGCCGCATCGGGCGTGGGCCTGGAGGTGGATTTGAAGAAAATCCCGATCAAACAGGAGACGATAGAGATCTGTGAATTCTTTGACATCAATCCGTATATGCTGATATCCAGCGGCGCCATGCTGATTGGCACAGACCACGGCAGCCGCCTGGTGGAGGCGCTGAGGGAAAGAGGGATCCACAGCGCGGTTGTCGGATATGCGACGGAGGGGAACGACCGGATCATACGCAACGGCGACGAGCGGCGTTTCCTAGAGCCGCCCAGGGCCGACGAGCTGTATCGGGTGCTATAGCGCGGGCTGCATTGACTTTGAATGGAGGAGATTCAATGAGAGAGAAAATATTATCTATTATATCCAAAAACGGTAAACTGTCTGCCGAAGACCTGGCCGCCATGCTGGACGCATCTCCGGAGGAGATCCGCGAGGCCATTGACGCCATGGAGAAGGAGGGGGTGATCTGCGGATACCCCACGCTCATCAACTGGGACAATACAGACTGCGAGAGAGTGACGGCGCTGATCGAGGTAAAGATAACGCCGGAGCGCGGCCGGGGATTTGACAAGGTGGCGGAGAGAATTTATCAGTTTGAGGAAGTGGAGAGCGTATATCTGATGAGCGGCGGATTTGATCTGACTGTCATCATTGACGGTCGGAGCATGAAGGAGGTGGCGCGTTTTGTGGCCACCAAGCTGGCGCCGATGGAATCGGTCATGAGTACCGCGACTTATTTTGTGCTGAAAAAATATAAGGAGCACGGCCTCTCTCTGCTGGAGGGAAAAAATGGCGATGAAAGGCAGTTGATTACCCCATGAGAAATCCGTTATCGAAACTGGTAGAGGAGCTGGAGCCCTCTGGTATCCGGCGATTCTTCGATGTGGCGACTACAATGGAGAATGTCATTTCCCTGGGAGTCGGAGAGCCGGACTTTGACACACCCTGGCACATACGCGAGGAGGGAATCTACTCGCTGGAGAAGGGCCGCACCTTCTATACATCGAATTCCGGACTGAGCGAGCTGACGGAGGAGATCAGCCGCTACCTGAACAGGCGGTTTGGACTCCCCTACCGCGCCGACGAGGTGTTAGTGACGGTGGGAGGGAGCGAGGCGATTGACATCGCCTTCCGCGCCATGCTGGATCCGGGGGACGAGGTAATCATACCGGAGCCGTGCTTTGTCTCTTATCTGCCCTGTGCGAAAATGGCGGGAGGAGTGCCGGTGAGCCTTCCTCTGGACGAAAAAGACAATTTCCGGCTGACGAAGGAAAAACTCCTGTCGGCCATTACAGATAAGACGAAAATTGTAGTTCTGCCGTTTCCCAACAATCCGACCGGCGCCATCATGACGGCGGAGGATCTGCAGGTGATAGCCGATATTATAAAGCAGAGGGATTTGTATGTCCTCTCGGACGAGATATATTCGGAGCTGAGTTATCAGGGGGATCATGTGTCCATCGCATCTCTGCCCGGTATGGCGGAGAGAACGGTGGTAATCAATGGATTTTCCAAATCCTATGCCATGACCGGCTGGCGCATCGGGTATGCGGCCGGGCCGGAGGTGATTATCCGGCAGATGCTGAAGGTGCATCAGTACGCCATCATGTGCGCTCCCACCACCAGCCAGTATGCGGCCGTGGAGGCCATGCGCAACGGCGACGCAGATGTGGCGCGAATGAGGCAGAGCTATGATGAGCGGCGCAGATTTGTCGTAAAGGAACTGAACGATATGGGAATCCCGTGCTTTGAGCCGCTGGGAGCCTTTTATGTATTTCCCAATATCAGCCGCTTTGGTATGACCTCTGAGGAATTTGCCACGGAGCTTCTGAAAAGGGAGAGAGTCGCCGTGGTTCCCGGCTCTGCGTTCGGCCGGTGCGGGGAGGGATTTTTGAGGATATCCTATGCCTACTCGGTGGAAAATCTGAAAATTGCACTGGAGAAGATTAAGAATTTTATAGACACCATTTTCTAAATATGTTACTATAAATATATCACGACACAGAGGAGAGAAAGCGATGGCTACGTTAAATGCTGAGCACATTAATCCGTTTTTGATGGCGGCTAAGAAGGTTTTGCAGGACACATGCTTCGTTGAGGTGAGTATCCAGAAGCCGGTTTTAAAAGAAATATCGTTTGGCGAAGGCAGTTGGGCAATTATCATCGGCGTCACAGGGGAGATGCGCGGACAGGTGCTGCTTGGTATGACAGCGGAGAACGCCTGCGGCATTGCTTCCAAGATGTGTATGATGGAGATAAAGGAAATTGATGATTTTGCCGCGAGCGCTTTGAGTGAACTGGGCAATATGATTATGGGAAATGCAGCGACAGTTTTTTCCTCCCAGGGCATCGGCATTGACATCACGCCGCCCACTCTGTCCCACGGAGCGGTGAGTTTTAAGTCCAGCTATACAAAATCTCTTTGTGTGCCAATGACGTTTGAAGGCGGATCCATAGACCTGTTCCTCGCCCTTCGGCAGGAGGAATAGACCTTGTTACATATTGTTCTGTTGGAACCGGAGATTCCTGCCAACACAGGGAATATAGGGAGAACCTGTGTGGCCGCGGGAGCCAGGCTTCATCTGATAGAGCCCATGGGATTTCAGATCAACGAGAAGCAGGTGAAGCGGGCGGGGCTGGATTACTGGGATAAGTTGGATTATCGGATTTATGACAGTTATCCGGATTTCATGGAGAAAAATCCGGATGCAAAAATATATATGGCCACTACCAAGGCCCGGCAGATTTACAGCGACGTTTCCTATGAGGACGGCTGTTATATTATGTTTGGCAAGGAAAGCGCCGGAATCCCTGAGGAGATTCTCGTGGAAAACGAAGAAAATACCATTCGTATTCCCATGGAGGGGGATATACGTTCTCTGAATCTTGGCAACTCCGTGGCGGTGGTTTTGTATGAAGCGTTGCGGCAGAGGGGGTTTGAAAACCTGAATACGGTGGGGCATCTTCACCATTCGAGGTGGAAAGATGGCACAGTATGAGCAGTGAGGCAGCTGCTCATTTTATTTGAAAAAAATTTTTTCGTATTTTGCAACATTTTGAGCCGCTCAATCGTTATATAATCAGAAAGGGGACAAAATCATGGTCGATGTAGCGCTCAATCCATCGGACGCGGTGGAACTGGCCCTGAATCTATTTGGTGATGATATATTGCGTCTGTCATTCTCTTATCTGGGGCGTAGAGAGGACGCAGAAGATGTCGTCCAGGAGACTTTGATACGCTTTATGCAGTCGAAGGCCGTGTTTGAGGACGAATCTAATATGAAGTCATGGCTGCTGCGGGTGGCGGCCAATCTGTGTAAAGATTTTCTGAAGTCTGCGGAGCGCAGCAAGACCGCTGCACTTCCGGACGGATTTGATATAGCGGCGGACGAGGGGACTCCGGGGGAGGGAGACGAAGTGCTGGCGGCTGTCCTCACACTGCCGGAAAAGTACAGAAGCGTTATTCACCTGTACTATTATGAGGAATATACGACGGGAGAAATTGCGGATATACTGGGGAAAAAAGAGGTGACAGTCCGCTCTCTTTTGAAGCGGGCGCGGGAGAAACTGATGGTTATACTTTCTAATACGCAGAAAGGAGATGATGGCAATGCAAAAGGAATATAAAGAGTCAATGGAAAAAATTTCGCTCAGCGACAGCAGCAGAGCGCGTATTCTTGCCAATGTAAAAAAAGCCTGTGATTCCGGTGAAATGCCGCCCTCACAGACAGTCCTGCCAGTGTCACGATTCTCCCCCCGGCGTATTGCGGCGATGGCGGCTGCGTTTGTGGTTATTCTTGTCAGCGCAGCGCTGCTTCGTATCCAGTTCATGGGAGGCGGTGGTGAGGGAGACCTGTCTCGTCTGTCTGATCCCTCCCCTTCGCCGGAGGTTGTTGTCTGGGAGGAACTGGATTCCATCGATGACATTGAAAAAAAGACAGAGTGCAAAACCTATACTCTGGGAAATCTCTCAAAGAAGTATAAGGTGCGCAGAGTGCAGGTGGCGAGGGAGCAGAAGCATGTAAAGATTATCTACAGGAATGAAAAAAATAAAGACAGGATTCTCTTTGAGTACAAAGAGGAGGAAAATGCGCCTGACGTCATGGGACAGTTTGAGGAGGAGACGGAACTGGCCATGGAGCGGGTAGACGGCTCCGACGTGAAAATGTATGGGGTGGAGAAGTGCGACGGCATGACGTGGCAGAAGGAGTCCACTACCTTTGCAGTGCGCATGTCCCAGGGGCGTACAAAGGAACAGGCGAAGAAGATCGTTTCCGAGACCAGGGAGAAAAAACCGGGTGAAAAAGAAGACGGAGACGATATGGATTCTGTGCACGGGGACGCGTCCGAACCGGATTGTCCCTCCGGCGCTGTGGGCTGGAGCGGGGACGAAAAGGAGACGGGCACTGCCGAGCGCAGGAATATATTGAAGAAAATATACAGCCGACTGGGATTCCGCGTGACGGTGGAGAAACCGGCGAAGCGCGTTTCCTACAAGAAGGTCGGGGATTTTGAATCCTTTGCGTTTTTCTACAATGCCAACGAGGATCTGGCGGGACAGCGCATCGTCGGCTATGCCGGCTGGGAGGGATGTCCCGACGGTGTCATGGACGGGTTTGAGGAGTCGGACAGCATACAGTCAGGCGGCCTTCATGCCCGAATATACTGGAAGGACAATGAGGAGGTTCTGCTCTCCTTTACAAAGCAGGGCGTTGCCCTCACGATTTTGCTGAAGAACTGGACAGAGGAGAAAAATATCTCCACAGCGCTGGCGGAGATATCCAGCGTCCTCCATGTCTCCATGGACAGCGGAGAGACAGATGAAGATGACGGCGACGAGACGCCGGAGGAGGAAAGCGAGAGGGAACGGGTGACGCAGTGCCAGAAGGCTGCCCAGAAACTGCAGGATGCCGTGGCAGAGGGAAGCTTGAAGAAGATGGCGGCCTTTGGTGATTTTCCAATCCGCATCAAAGGCGGCGGCGAAACGAGAAGCATTGCAGACAGCAGAGAATTTCTCACCCTTGCGCCGGAGACGATATTTACCGCAGACTGGGTGGACGCCGTTGTGTCCTACAGCACGGGCGCCATTGACGCCGACACAGAGACATTCACCATGGGAGACGACAGCAACTCGCTCACCTGTATGATCCGAGACAACACGGTTGTCTTCACAGAACTGTATGTGTCCGGAGCGGAGCCGACGGCTTCCGCCACGCCCGCACCGGCTGATGGTTCTATGCCCGTGGCAAAGTAAATATAAATTCGGAACCCACGCCCACTGTGCTCACCACGTCGATGGTCTGCCGGTGGGCGTCAATGATTTCTTTGGAGATTGAGAGCCCCAGTCCGGTCCCCAGCCTGTCCTTGCCCCTGGAGAGATCCGTCTTGTAAAAGCGCTCCCATATGTTCCCCTGCTCCTCTTTCGGTATGCCGATTCCCGTGTCCTTGATGGAGGTGAATACCTTGTCGCCGCGCGTCCATGTGCTGATGTGGATACAGGAGTTGTTGTTGCTGAATTTAATCGCGTTATCAATCAGATTGTGGAGCACCTGCTGAATCTTGTCGGCGTCTCCCTGAACCGGCAGGGGGACTGTGTAGTCGAACGAAAATTCAAAGGAAATATTTTTTTCGCCGGCGGTACCCTTCAAACTCTCCGTGGTACTGTGTATGGCTTCGTGAATGTCGAATTTGGTGATTTCCAGAAAAATGTTTTCCCTGCTGTATTTATTGACGTCCAGAAGCTCCGTGGTGAGTTTTGTCAGACGGTCGGTCTCAAAGAGAATAATATTCAGATATTTTTCCTGTTCCTCAGGCGGAATGATGCCGTCGGCCATGGCCTGAATGTATCCGCGGATGCTTGTGAGGGGCGAGCGGAAATCGTGGGATATGTTAGAGATAAATTTCCGCTGGTACTCGTCGAATTTGCTCAGCTCGGCGCCGATGATGTTGAGCGTCTGCGCCAGTTCCCCGTACTCGTCGTTGCTGTGTATGATGATGGGAGGGTTTTCGTGGGTAATGGAAAAATCCTTTGCCCCGTTGCGGAGCTTGTGCAGAGGCCGGAAATTGAATACATAGATGCCGATAAAAGCGAGGGCCAGAATCCCCGCCATGAGATAGAACAGGGACAGCAGGATATTAAAGTAGTAATCCGCCCTGCTCTGGATAAAGGAGTTGCTCTGGGCAAAGACAAGATAGCCGTTGAGATACGCATTTCTCTCCATCTGCAGCGAGATGCACAGAGACGGCTCCTTGAGGTAATTGTCCATTGTATAATCCATTGTGCACTCCGAGCGCAGAAAAGAGGCGTTGCCGTGATACACATTGTAAGTGGGATTTTCGTCCCCTGTGTCCACCACGATGTCTCCGTCGTCGCAGATAATGAGGATCCGGCAATTGGAGGTCTCCGACGCCATCTTCATCTGGGTGCGCAGGACGCGAATGGAATCCTTGGTATAGGATTGCTGGCTGATGTGCGAGTCGAGCAGGGTTGAGCAGGCGCTGCGGAGATTCTGCTTCGACTCGGAGATAACTTTGTCATATATGTAGTCGCGCCCAAACGTCACTATGAAATAAAAAGAAACGGCGAACAGTACAAAATAGAAGGCGGCCAGTTTCCGGCCCAGTGTAGTTTTCATATATTTTTTCATTTACCGTCTCCTTGTCACTTTTTCCTGATTTATTCCTATGCCTGAAAGGTCTCAAATTTGTAGCCGATGCCCCACACGGTCGACAGCGCCCATTCCGAATGATCCTTGATCTTCTCCCGAAGCCGCTTGATATGCACGTCGATTGTACGGGTTTCTCCCGCATACTCATAGCCCCATATGTGGTCTAACAGCTGTTCCCTGGTAAATACCTGATTGGGGTGGGAGGCGAGAAAATACAGAAGCTCCAGTTCCTTCGGCGGCATATCCACCGAATTGCCCCGATAGATGACGGAGTAGTTGGAGAGATTGATCGTCAGATCCGTATAGGTTATGATCTCTTTCTCCGGCGCTCCGGCGTTGGAGGACGGAAGCGGGGCGTTCTCCGTGTAGCGCCGCAGCACGGCTTTTACACGGGCCACCAGCTCCTTTGTGTCAAAGGGCTTGATGATGTAGTCGTCGGCTCCCAGCTCCAGGCCAAGCACCGTGTCAAACACCTCCCCCTTGGCGGACATCATGATAATCGGGGTTGAATCGTGCTTGCGTATCTCGCGGCAGACGTCATATCCGTCCATGCCCGGAAGCATGATGTCAAGGAGAATCAGATGCGGCATAAATTCCTTGTGCTTCTTCAGCGCGCTCTCGCCGTCCTCCGCGATCTCACACTGGAAAAATTCCTTAGTCAGATACAGGGAAATCAGCTTGGCGATATTGGCGTCGTCATCTACGATTAAAATTTTTTTCCTGTCCATTTTGGTTCCTCCTCACTTAAATTCCACTACCGTTACGCCGTATCCGCCCTCTCCGTACTCGCCCATGCGGTAGTTCTTTACATAGCGGCACTTCTTACAGTGGCTCTGCACGGCGTTGCGGAGGGCTCCGGTGCCTACGCCGTGTATGACTGTGACCTGGTGAAGTTTGGCTAGATAGGCGTCGTCAAGATATTTATCGAGAACAGGGAGGGCCTCGTCTACGGTCTTCCCAATCAGGTTGATCTCCGGCGAAATCGTCATGGCTTTTGCCATTTTCATATTCCGCGCATGTGTAATGGTGGCCTCCTTTTTGGCTGCCTTGGTCTCCTGTTCCAGAAGCTCCAGATCTTTTACGTCCACCTCGGAGCGCAGAATTCCCATCTGGACATAGCATTTGCCCCTGCTGTTCGGCGGGGTGCTTACCGTGCCCCTGACGCCCATGGAGTGAACCATGACAATATCGCCGACGGCCAGTTTATCCGGCGTTCCGGCAGGGTTTCTGTGAGTCTCCGGCAGGGCGGCCTGACTTTCTGCCCTGTCGATCTCCTCCCGGAGGGCGGCCCGTTCCCTCTCCATCTCCTTTGTCATGCCGGAATCGGACATCCAGCGGTTGTACTTACGAATGGACTCATCGGCCATATCCTTGGCCTTCTGGAGAATTTCACCGGCTTCCTCATTGGCGCGGCGCAGAATCTTGTCCTTGGCCCGGTCAATGCGCTCATTTTTCTCCTGCAGCTTCTGCTTGTAGCGCTCGGCCTCCTCCCGGAAGGTGCGGGCCCTCTCGCGTTCCTTTTCCGCCTCTGAGCGGGCCTGTTCAAGTCCCGCCACCACGTCCTCAAAGCTCTGGGCGTCGCTGTCAACTAACCGGCCGGCCGCCTGTATGATATCCTGCGGGAGGCCCAGCTTGCCGGAAATGGCAAAGGCGTTGCTCTTACCCGGAACCCCCACCAGCAGACGGTAGGTGGGCTGGAGGGACTCCACGTCAAATTCGCAGGACGCATTTTCCACACCCTCCGTCGAGAGGGCGTATAGCTTCAGCTCGCTGTAGTGGGTGGTCGCCATCGCAGTCACATGCCGGGTGTGCAGATCGTCCAGAATGGCCGTGGCAAGCGCCGCCCCCTCGGTGGGATCGGTGCCCGCGCCCAGTTCATCAAAGAGAACCAGTGTGTTTTTGTCTGCCCGCTTCAAAATATAAACAGTATTTACCATGTGGGAGGAGAAGGTGCTGAGACTCTGCTCAATGCTCTGTTCGTCCCCGATATCCGCATACACCTCTCTGTAAACCCGCAGATGCGAGTGGTCGAGGGCGGGAATGTGAAGTCCGGCCTGCCCCATCAGGGTAAAGAGTCCCACGGTCTTCAGGGAGACGGTCTTGCCTCCGGTATTTGGCCCGGTGATAACCAAAAGATCATAGGTTTTGCCAAGCGTCACGTCAATGGGGACTACGCTGTCCCTGACAATCAGCGGATGCCGCCCCTTCCGGATATGAATGTAATTCCGGTCAAACAGGGGCTCGCTGCCCTGCATATCCTTAGAGAGGGCGGCTTTGGCAAAAATGAAGTCAAGCTCCGCTAAAAGCAGTACGTCCTTCTGCAAATCTTCGGTGTAGGGAGCGGCCAGCGCACTGAGCGAGGCCAGAATCTTTTCGATTTCCTCCTGCTCCTTCATGGCCAGTTCGGCCAGTTCGTTATTCAGTTTGACAATGGCCATCGGCTCGATAAAAAAGGTGGAGCCGGTGGCGCTCTGATCGTGGATCATGCCGGGAAAAGTGGATTTATATTCCCGCTTTACCGGCAGACAGTAGCGGCCGTTGCGCATAGTCACAAGGCTGTCCCGCAGCATGGCGCCGGAGGAGTTGACTGTGGCAGTCAGCTGTTCGCGCACCCGGTCGTTTACCTGATTCATGGAGCGGCGGATCCTTTTTAATTCGGGGCTGGCGTCGTCCGCCATCTCGTCGGGGCTCTTGATGCAGCGGGTAATCTCCCTGCGCAGATCCGGCAGATCCGAAAGGGCGGCAAAGCGCCCGGAGAGGGAGTCCCGATTCTGTCCGGAATCTTCTGCTGCGTCGTTTCCGGCAGAGGCCGCGGCGTCCGGAAGCCCCTTCTTGTCATAGGCGATAGCGCCGGCGGCAATCTCAAGGCAGCGGCACAGGTCGAGCAATTCGCCCATGCCGAGTACGCCTCCCTTTTCCAGTGGGGCGAGGCTTGGGCGTATGTCCCGCAGTCCGTGGAAAGCCGGTTTCCCGTGGCGGAACAGGCGTGTTAAAGCATGGGAGGTCTCCGTCTGCCAACTGATGATCTCCTCCCGCCGTGAGGAGGGCAGAAGACCTGCCGCCCGCTCCTTCCCCAGCGGAGAGTCGGCTTTTTCCGCCAGCATATTTATAATTTTATCGTATTCAAGCGTCTTTAATACTTTTTTGTTCATGAAGTATCCGTCCTTTGAAAATATGGCGGAGTTCCCCCGCCCGTCTAATTCTAATTTACAATAAATACGGCATTTTTGCAAAGGTTTTTTGCGCCGCCGCACGGCTTTGTAAAATGCCTTGATTTTACGGGGAAATGACTGTAAAATGATTACAGATACAAAACAGGGAAAAATACTTTACAGCGAGGGGCGCGCAGACGCCCCGGAATGGAGAATTTTATGAATTATCTGAAGGATTACAGAGAGGGACAGAAATTTGTGGGAACCTATCTGTGCAAGCAGAAACAGATTTTGAAAACCAAGGCGGGCAAGACCTACTATTCCCTGATACTGCAGGACAAGACGGGGACTGCGGACGGGAAGATATGGGAACTGAATAACGGCATCGCAAGCTTCGAGGCGATGGATTATATCCACTGCGAGGGAATGGTGACAAGCTTCCAGGGAAATCTGCAGATGAACATATCCCGCGTGCGTCTCAGCGACGAGGGGGAATACGATCCGGCGGATTACGTTCCCTGTACGGATAAGAATATAGACGAGATGTACGGGGAGATACTCGAATATGTGGCGAGTGTGCAAAATCCCTATCTGAGGAAGGTTCTTGAGATGTACTTTACAGAGGACAGGGAATTTATCGCCAGTTTTAAGAAACACTCCGCCGCCAAGAGTATCCACCACAGTTTTATGGGCGGCCTGCTGGAGCACACGCTGAGCGTCACCAGGCTGTGCCAGTTTTTTGCGGAACACTATCCGATGATACACAGGGATTTGCTGATCACGGCGGCCCTTTTCCATGACATGGGAAAGATTCAGGAGATTGCGGATTTTCCCCAGAACGATTACACGGACGGCGGGCAGCTGCTCGGCCATATATACATGGGCGCCAAGTGCGTGGAGGAGGCGGCGGAAAAGGTGCCCGGCTTCCCCGCCCGATTGAAAAACGAGTTGGTGCACTGTATTCTGGCGCACCACGGCAAGCTGGAGTTTGGCTCGCCGAAGGTGCCGGCCCTGCTGGAGGCCATGGCTCTCCATATGGCGGACAACGCCGACGCCAAATTGCAGACATTGACGGAGGTATTTACCCAGGCGGGGGATAATACGGGCTGGCTTGGCTTCCACCGCATGTTTGAGAGCAATCTGAGGAGAACATCGGATGAGTGACAGGGAGACGGACTTTAAGAAAAATAACAGAGCAAACATCAGGGAGAACAGGGAGACAGCTTTTAGGAAAAATCAGGAGATCACGCTCTCCGTTGACGATTTGGGCACGATGGGCGAGGGAATCGGCCACCGGGACGGCTGCACCTTTTTTGTGGCGGGAGCCCTTCCGGGCGAGACGGTCAGGGCGTGCGTCATGAAAATGAAAAAAAACTGCGGATACGCCAGACTGTCTGAAATCATCGTCCCCTCGCCGGAGCGGACAGAGCCTCTCTGCCCGGTGTCCCGTCCCTGCGGCGGCTGTACGCTGCAGCATTTGTCCTACAGCGGACAGCTCGCGCACAAGGAGAAAAAACTCCGGGATTGCCTTGAGAGAATCGGCGGGATCAATACAGAACAGGTGGAATGGCTTCCGATTCTGGGAATGATGGACGCCGCTGCCGGCGCGGAGGCGAGCCGGACTGTCGGGGAGAGTCGGACTGTGGAGGATAGCTGGACTGTCGGAGAGAGTTGGGGCGCGGAGGATAGCCGGTCAGCCGGAGAGCCGTCGCCGTGGCACTACCGCAACAAAGCCCAGTTTCCCATACGCAGGGACGGGGAGGGAAGGCCGGCCGCCGGATTTTTTGCGGGGCGCTCCCACCGGATAGTCCCCGTATCCTCCTGTGCTATCCAGCACCCGGCTATCAATGAGGCGCTGGCGAGGGTACTGGACTTTATGGAAAAATCGGACATAGAACCCTATGACGAAGAACGGCACACGGGGCTGGTGCGCCACCTCTACATACGGCGCGGCTACGCAACGGGGCAGATGATGGTCTGTCTCGTGATTAACGGGAGAGAACTGCCATGCGCCGATCGGTTGATAGAGAGCCTGAGGCAGATGGAGGGCATGACGAGTATCTGCCTGAATGTCAATACGGAGCGGACGAATGTCATTCTTGGCAAAGAGATGCTTCCTCTCTGGGGCCCTCTGTATGTGGAGGATAATATCGGGGACGTCCGCTACTGCATTTCTCCCCACTCGTTTTTTCAGGTAAACCCGCAGCAGACCAGACGGCTGTACGACACGGTATGTGAGTTTGCCGCCCTGGAGGGCGGCGAAACCGTGTGGGATTTGTACTGTGGAATCGGAACCATTGCCCTGTATCTTGCCAACTGCACAGCAAAGCAAGGCGGCGGACGCGCCGGAGAAAGGGTTCGCTTCGTCGGCGTCGAGATCGTTCCGGAGGCGGTGGAAAACGCCAGGGAAAATGCCGCCTTGAACGGAATTGCCAACGCGGAGTTTCACTGCGGGGCGGCGGAGGACGTCGTGCCCGGCATCGTGGCAGAGAGCGGCGGGAGGGCGGACGTAGTGATTGTCGATCCCCCGCGAAAGGGCTGCGACGCCGCCCTGCTTGAAACGATTGTGCAGATGGCGCCGTCGCGCATCGTCTATGTGAGCTGCAATCCGGCTACGCTGGCCAGAGATGTGAAATTTCTGACGGAGAAGGGCTATGCGCTTAGAAGGGCGCGGGCGTGCGATATGTTCCCGATGGGGGGACATATTGAGTGCGTAGTATTGATGTCAAGGATAGGGGACTGATAGGCGCGAAAGCCCGATAATACTGCGGTTTTCGGGCAATTGAGCAAATTCGGCATTGGGCAGACGGAACGCTTCGCGGTAACTTATCCATGGCGGCTCGGTTCAAAAAAGTGTGTAAGTTGGGTTGCCGAATTAGATGTCAGGGGAGTTGTGGCTGTGGATTAGATGTCGGGGAGTTGAGTTGTCGGATTAGATGCATGGGGAAGGATAGAATGTAAAACATATGACAAAACAGAAAATATACAAAACAAGCCGAAGTGCATATTTGTGAGGAGCGTCAGCTAAGGCGTTGGAATATTTAAAATGGTATAAAGGAGGCTTTTGTTAATGTTTAACTTTGAAATTGAAGTAAAGTGTATGGCTATTGCGCGATTGAATTATTTGAATGCGCCATATGTAGGACAGCCAATTCTTGATTTATATAAAACAGGTGGGTTTGAAACAAAAGCAACGGGAATATGTCATTATTGTTCCATAGATGTTTTGGAAAAAATCATTTGCAATGGCAGTCTACGCTTTACGGATATTAAATATTTAGAAGACACAACAGAATTTGTAGGGATTATGCCGATTATTCAATCTGTTATTCAGAATGAAAATTATAATTCAAATTTTAAAGAGTTTATTCTTAACAGCAAAACATGGCAGGAACTTTGGAATTATGAACAATCTTATATTAAATTTATAAAAGAAGCTCATATAACGGAAGAAAAGTTATATTGTACATATAGTTGCTCCCTTTCAACAAATAAAAATTCTGTTCAAATGTGGGATACATATGCAAAAGAAGGTGCTAATGTTTGCTTTGATTTTGCATGGAATCTTTTTACGGGAATACACAAAACAGATATTAATGTCAGACAAAAATTGGATGATGATATTATCATGTATAAAGGATTTATTATATATGATGACGAGGAAAAGAGAATTTGTGTAAAAAACATGCTTGACAATCTTGAAGAAGTTTATTTAGAAGCACAGAATGAAATAGATCAGCATGCAAATTTTCTTTTTTATGCGTTCAAGGAATCTGTCAATTATATGCGCTGTTTCTTTAAAAACAGAGATTATAGTTATGAAGAGGAATATAGGATAGTATTAAAAGTTCCTAAAGACATAATTGAAAATTGTTGCATTAAAGGAGAGATAAAAGATATAGGAATGGATGAAAAAGGTAGACAATACATTGATTATAAAATACAGAGAGAAAGCATTGAACAAGTGATAATAAGTCCATTTTTGAGTAAAGCTGATGCCGATAATGCTGAATGTAAAGTTAATGCTTTTTTTCGGTTAAATAAATTGGAGAACACCAAAATAATATGTTTGAAAAAGTAAGCCGCCTAAATGGTTTATACCCAGTTAGACGGCTTACGACAATTATCCTTCAATATCAACACTAAGTCCTGATTTAAATTCCACGGTGAATTTATCTTCAAAAACCGTGATTTTTTCAATAAGCTTTTTGATAAGTGTTTCATCAAATTCCGTGATGTCGGTTTCCTGACGGGCGATGAAGTCCTGCAGCTCCTTGATTCGATTCATTGCTTCTTCGCGGCGGTGGCTGTCGACCTCGGACTTTTCCTTCTGGTCGCGGAGCCGGAAAATCTCATCGGCGATGGCGTTATAGTCCTGTTTGTTATTTGCCTTCTTGATGAGCTCTTTTTGCAGTTCCTCAAGCCTTGCCTGAATACCGTCCGGCGAGAGGGTGTCAGCGTTAACCACGGCCTTGGCGATGTTCTGCTGTAAGGTTTTAAGGAAAAAGTCCCGCTCGGTAAGAATCTGATGGAAGGCCTTGACGGTGACTTCCTGCAGCAGAAGCTCGTTGACCGTCCGGTTGGTACAGTTCTTTTCAGCGGAGGTGGGCTCCAAGCGACTGATGCAGCGCCAGACGATGGACTTGCAGCCGTGGTTGTTCCAGTGAACGCGCCGGTAAAGCTCGCCGCAGTCTCCGCAGAAAACCATCTGTGCAAAACAGTGATTGCAGGAGAAGCTGCGTTTCTTGCCTGTCGGACTGACGTGGACTACCCGGCGACGGACAAGCTCTGCCTGCACCTGCATGAAGAGCTCTTTCGGAATGATTGCTTCGTGGTCGCCCTCGACGTAGTATTGAGGGACGGTACCGTTGTTCTTGATACGCTTCTTTGTCAGGAAGTCTGTGGTATAGGTCTTTTGAAGCAGCGCGTCACCCATGTATTTCTCGTTGCGGAGAATCTTGTTGATGGTGCTGGTGTGCCATTTTGTCTTGCCAGCGCCGGTGAGAATGCCGTCAGCCATAAGACCGTCGGCGATCTTATCCATGCTGGAGCCTTCGAGGTATTCCCGGTAGATGCGCTTTACAATTTCTGCTTGCTCCGGATCAATGATCAGGTGCCCGTTTTCATCCTTGGTGTATCCGAGGAAGCGATTGTGATTGACCTGTACCTTACCTTGCTGGTACCGATATTGAAGTCCCAACTTTATGTTCTGGCTCATTGACTGGCTTTCCTGCTGGGCAAGGCTCGCCATGATCGTGATCAGCACCTCGCCCTTAGCGTCCAGCGTGTTGATGGCTTCCTTCTCGAAATAAACAGGTATGTTCTTGTCCTTCAACTGCCGGATGTATTGAAGGCAGTCGAGAGTGTTGCGGGCAAATCGGCTGATGGACTTGGTGATGACCATGTCGATATTACCGGCCATGCACTCGTCGATCATTCGGTTGAATTCGTCACGCTTTTTTGTGTTGGTGCCGGAGATGCCGTCGTCTGCAAATATGCCTGCCAGCTCCCATTCCGGATTCTTTTGAATGTACTCGGTGTAGTGCGTGACCTGAGCCTCGTAGCTTGTTTCCTGTTCTTCGGAATCCGTGCTGACGCGGCAGTAGGCTGCAACACGGAGTTTTTTCTGCGCTGATTGCTTTACTGTATTTCCGACCTGCCGTCTGGCCGGGATAACCATAACATTTCCCATTAGCTTACCTCGCTACTTGAAAAGACTCAGAGGGCAGAATTACCCCTTGAGTCCTCCGTCAAAACAAAATCCCTAAATCCGTACCCCTCAGTCAAAGAACCTGACAAACTTACGCAGTTCGGGGTTCTCGCTAAGAGCCTTGCGGATTTTATTCAGCGTCTTCCTGACAGCACCTTCGGTCACGCCGCGTTCGCGGGCAAGGCTGACGATTGTCTCGCCGTTCTTCAGAATGCGCTCGTAGATTTCCTGCCACGACTCCGGCCATGCGGATGCGATCTCGTCCATCATCTCGACTGCGCCCGGCTCTGAATCGGAGGAGCGGTATGCCTTCGCCAGAATGGCGGACTTGTCGCCTGCGGCGCTTTCGTCATCACCATCGCCGTCAAGAATCTCATCGAGCGAGGCAGACCAGTTCTTGGGGAATCTCTCATCGGCGGCATCCTCCACATCTGCGGGATGAAGCTCGTAGCCGTGTTCCGCCCTGAACCTGCGGATGTAGTCGGTTTTCCACTCGGCGATCTGCTGCTTTTCTTCAGCGGTGCGCTGCGGACGACGGGCTTTGAGGTTCTCATACACCTCGTGATCCTCAGCGGCGTAAAGAGACTTGATGGATTCTTCGGTAACATCATCCTCGCCGGGGATCAGTTCGATTTCTTCGATGTACTCGCGGGTTTTTCCGCCCACGGTCTCTTTGCCGTAAAAACGGTAGACATAGGTGTCTCTTTTGTTTGAAGCAGTTTTAACGAGCTGCTCGGCTCTGTTTTCTGAGTGGACATATACTTTTTTACGCTTCATCTTGTTTACCTCCGTCCGTTCCCGAACCGGAGGCAGCAAAGCGCAAAAAGGCATGGCTGACCTGACGGAACGGGAATATCTCGTTTCGTTTTTGGCCAGCCATGCTCGTAGGCTGGGTTGCTATTTACTTGTGACCGTCAAGCAGTTCGAGCCACCTCTGCGCGCCAGGGTGAACCGCTATGTCGGCGGGCAGTTTTACGCCATACCCAGGGCAGAATGGTTAGTTATCTGAGATTGGCTTCAATTGCATAAATCTCATTGAAGAGCTCGTTAAGAGCACTCAGACTTGCTTTGTCAAGATCGCTTACACCGTGCTTTTTGAAAATAAACGCTACGGTCTCATCCGCTGAATCCAAACAGGACTCAATGAAGTCGACACTGTTTTCAATGCTGATAATCAGGTCTTGCCTGCTGTAATCGCCCATTGATCTTCCTCCTCGTAAAATTCAGCTTCAATCCGGATTTCTGCTGTGTTTGTACTTAAAATTTTACTCGGAACGGCAGGAGCAAAAAACGAATGGAAAAAGAACGTAATCAGAAGGTTTTCGGAATGAAAAAAACCGGGGTTTCCACTCACGGCGGAAGCCCCGGAAAGGTAAAAAAGATATTGTGTATAGGTAAATCATGTGGTGTTCAAGACAAGGCTAACACGCCGAGCCCATGTCAGACAAGGACTTGGGCTTCGAGAAAGTAAAGGCGAACACGAATGTTTTCGGTTTTGCCTTGACAAATGTGAAGATTTGTGCAATAATATTATATTAACGATATCATTGGACGCTCAAGGAGGATCGCCGATGGAATATAACTACAATAAGCTATGGAAACTATTGATAGATAAGAATTTGATGAAAAAAGACCTGATGGAAAAAACCGGCATCACATCATCTACTATCGCCAAGATGGGAAAGAACAAAGCAGTGAGTATGGAGGTTCTCGCCAAAATATGTATGGCTTTGGATTGTAATATAGGCGATATCGTTGAGGTAGTTAAAGAAGATTGATTTGAGGTGAACGAAACTATGGCGGAAGGAGGTAATCAAATGGAGCATCTTTGCGTCGGCTCATATGTGAGAATTATGACATCATGCGCTATTCCCGCAGAGCGCAAGTTTGATCCCTTCTGCGAGAAAATCATGTTGTCACTATGTTCGGCAGGTGCAAAAGTCTTTTCATATACTTCAGCCGATGGGTATGAGGTTACCTACTCATATACTAATTTCAATAAGATTCACTCTGCAAGTCAGAATCTGCCCACCGAAGTTATGCAAATGGCTCTAAAGAAAGATGCCCATTCAATCGAACGGTATTTTATTCAGACTGTTATCCCTGCAATGGAAGAAGCTCGTAAGAAAAACGCCGTGCTCGCGTTGAAAAATGTTATTCTGAAAGATACCACAATTGCCGACACTACCCAGCTTGGCACCATTGGCGAACTCACAAAGAATGACCTTAAGAGTAAAAACGAGTTTGTACTTTCTGAATTTCTGACAGATGTGTTCATCTATGCTGTCGCAAAAACGGATAACATGGTAGAAGCTGCATTCACAAAATCTATTAAGAAGGATTTTTATGCCGCCTATAATCCAATGGCGGATACCATCAAATTTTACGAAGTAACAAAGCCGAAAACTGTGGCGGCGATACCTCTGACGAGCAAGGGGAAATTTGATAAGGTTTTTACTCCCGTGTCAAGCGAGACGCTTTCCATATCCGCAAAACATGACCTTCAGATTTTTTGTTTGAAGTTTGATGATTTTGATTTTGACTATCACGGTCTGTGGAGGCACCTTCGCAACAATATCGGGTATTACGTCTATTCCAGGGCTCAGATTGAGACTTATATGGAAGATGATGAGATTTCTGCACTTGCTTACGATGCAATAGCGTATATCAAAAAAGCCATTGCTGACGGGAAATTACCGACCGGCAATGAGCTCGGAGAACTCTTGCTGTACATATTTCTGGAGCAGGTTCTCGTTGCTCCAAAATTGATGAGCAAGGTTGAAATAGGAAATCACGGCGGTTTCATGACGAGCGAAAGTTCCGGTATCCACCTTCTCACCGCTAATGAAACTGTTCCTTTTAGTCAGGTCATTCTCGGAACATCGATGATAAATGGTGATCTGCAAACTGCAATAGATTCAGCTTTTGCGGATGCGCAGAAACTAAAGAACAGAAAGAAAGACGAGCGGCGATTTGTTGAGTCAAACATATTTGCGGCTTCTTTTCCAACGGAGATTTACAATCAGCTTGAAGCAATTATTCTGCCTTCCGAGACAGGCAGTCAAAAGCCTGCCACGGCGTTTGGTATGTTCGTGGGATACAGCCTGAACGGAGTATCCGCAAACGGAAAAGCCGTAAACGAATATCAGGATGATGTGCTTGAGCAGGTCAGGAATGACATCCAAAGCAACGTGTCATTCTTTGAATCGAAAATCACGCAATATGGTCTTGACGGTTACTCTATGTATATTTATTTGCTTCCCTTTGCTGATGCAGACGAAGATAAAAAAGATATCATGGATAAGTTGCTGCAATCCGGAGGAGGTCAGGCATGAGCGATTTTAGAAATGTCACCTTCGGGGAGCATTTGTTTTCGAGAATAGATGATAACGCTTATCTTCAAAAGTTGTATCACAATATCCTTATCAACTATTCCAAACGCCTGTTTAGTTTGGATGAGATGGAGGAACAACCTGTTAACATTGGGGATGCCTTGACTTTTGCAGATGTGCTGTCAAAATCCTGCGGGACAAACCTTTCGGATATTCATAAGACTCGTGCGCAGGAGATGGTCGCGCTACTTTATGATATGTATCCTCAAGATGAGCAGGTGAAGTATTATCTCGGCTCTGTTCTTGCCAATACGGGGAATTTCCTCGGTATGAATAGGCTGACGCCGGATTTTGAAAACGCTTCTCTGCTTGAGCGTGTGTTCATGCACTTCAACATGGATTACCTGTCCGTGCCGTCCGATGGCGGGGCTCATTTCTTTCCTGCACAGAAAGAGATATACGACAGTCTATCCAGACCCTATTTCAGCTATTCCGCGCCCACATCTATGGGGAAGTCCTTTATGATGCGTGCGTTTATTAAGCAGCAGATCACGGATGGCGCAAAGAAGAATTTCGCTTTGCTCATCCCTACGAAGGCACTGATAAACGAGGTTACGAGCGAATTAATCGAGAGTCTCACCACTCTTTTGAAGGAGACGGATTACCGTATTGTGACATCCTCCGGCTCGATGGCATTAGAGACGAAGCATAACTATATTTTCGTCCTGACACCAGAGCGAATGCTTTACATTTTGATTGATGATCCTGACCTTATGATCGACTATTTGTTTGTGGATGAGGCTCATAAAATATCTTCCGGCGATAAGAGGAGTGCATTCTATTACAAGGTTATCAACAAGTTAGAAGAACGGCACAGCAATACACATATCATATTCGCCTCGCCGAACATTCCGAATCCGAGAGTTTATCTCGATACACTGTCAAAGAGAGAATGGACTATCGGCGAAGAAGCTATTGTGGCGTGCAGATATGCTCCTGTCAGTCAGCTAAAATATATCGTTGACCTGTGGGAACGTAATATCCGTATCTTCGATTCATACTCGAAGAAATTTATACTGTTGCACGAAATGAGCCGCCAGTACTCTTTGAGTGAGGTAATTGCCCGTATCGGCGATAAGCGTCACAACATCGTTTATTGCAAGTCAAAGAATGATGCCATTCAGTTTGCAAGAGACTATGCGGATACACAAGACCCAATCGGTGATAAAAAACTACAGGCATTTGCGGAGGCAATCCGCAGCGATGTCCATAAGGAATATTATCTTGCCGAATTGGTGGAAAAAGGCGTGGCATACCACATTGGCTATTTGCCTGCCAATATCAGAATGCAGCTTGAGGACTACTACCGGGACGGTCTAATCAAGACTATGTTCTGCACAAGTACTTTGCTGGAGGGAGTCAATCTTCCTGCGGAGAACCTTTTCATTACAAGCTACAAGAAAGGCAGAAGCGACTTCTCTGAAGTGGACTTCAAGAACCTGGTCGGCCGTGTCGGACGCGCAAAGTACAATCTGTATGGCAATGTCTTTATTGTGAGACTCCAGAAGCAGGAACGAGAGGAGGATTTACAGAAATTTGAGGATTTGCTGAAGGACGATGTGCCCCCGCAGAAACTGTCCATAGAAGCGGAGTTAAATTCGAATCAGAAAAAGCTCATAGTAGACACGCTTCTTTCCGGCAGTGTAGAAATACACAAGTCCAGGAAAAATCAGAGCGAAGATAACTACGAGCTGATGCGAAAAACGATGCTGATTCTTGTTGGGGATATCGTAAACGACAGGAACAGCCGCGTAAAGCGGGAATTTGCCCCATACCTGACACCTGAGACTGAGTCAAAAATCCGGGAGCAGTTTTCTGTACCGGAGAAAAAGCCAGAGGATGATATCAATGTCTCGTATGATCAGATACAGGGTATCGAAAAACTCATCCGTGACGGACTGGCATATCCCGAAATCAAAGATCAGAAACGCGGAGCGGATTATTACGAGACGCTGGCATTCCTCAATAAATTGGCTGTGGCGTTCAAGTGGCGCATCTACGAAAATCGGACACTTGGAGCCGGAGAAGGAAGAAATTATACAAAGCTGACATGGTATACCGTTCTTCTGACCCAATGGATGCAGGGACATGGTCTTAGCTACATCATCGGACAAAGCATTGATGATTATGACGAGAAGAAGCGAGAAGTACGAGTCGAATACAACAAGTGGGAACCGTTTGACGGTTCGCAGAAGCACAAGAACATAATCATCGCCGATACGCTGGAGGCGATTGAGGATGTACTTCTGTTCCGGCTGTCAAACTACTTTCTCAAATTTTCGGAGGAATGCAAGCGTCAGCGTCCCAACGAACCGTTCACGAACGACTGGTATGAGTTTGTGGAGTACGGTACAACAAACCGCCTGCGCATCATTCTGCAGCGAAGCGGTTTTAAACGGGATTCGACTGAATATATACGGCGAAATGCCGATAAGTATGTACGAGGGACGCCAGACAACCCCAAGCTGCTGAAAAAGGCGTTACTGGAGTGTCCGAACGAACTGGTGAGAAGAGACACCGAAGAAATCCAGTACAATGTACCGGAGCTATTTATAGATGAAGGAGAAGAATAAGATGGCGAACTTTTACGAAACCGTGCTGACGGTACTGAAATCAGACGAGAGGTTTGTGGCCGAAGACGGCACTTTCCTGCGCAATGCGGTCTACGAGGCCGCAATGAAGATGGACGAGGGACTTATCCGTCTCCTTCTTGCGAATGACGAGACACGCACTCGCTTCTTTACTGATGTCGATGGCATTAAAGTCTTTGACAAAATGGGTTTCGCTTGGGTTATCAACAACCGGCAATTTCTGCCTGATAGCTATACCCGTTTCAAAAATAAGATTGGGCTTACAGATGAAAACGGTGATTTGATTTCTACCTCCGGCAAAGTTGAGCTTGTTTTCCCGTATAAGGACTGTGTTCTTGAGGGCGGGCAAACAAGAGAGGATCAAAAACGCCAAGAAATTTTTTACAATAGTTCGCTTGCGCCTGACGAAGTCGATAGACTGTTATATCCGAAAGTGCTGACTTGTGCGTGCAGGTACACTTTAGAAGGTTGTGAAAGCATTAGCAAAATACAAAAAAGTGATAATCTCATTATCAAAGGCAATAATCTCCTTGCTTTGGCATCACTTCTTAAAGTGTATGAAGGTCAAATCAAGTGCATCTATATTGATCCGCCGTTCAATACTGGAAACGATAGCTTCAACTATAACGACCGTTTTACTCGTGCCACATGGCTTACTTTTATGAAGGACAGATTGCTTTTGGCAAAGCGTCTTCTTTCCTCCGACGGCAATATTTTTATTCATATTGACATTAATCAGTCACATTATTTAAAGGTGCTTGCTGATGAAATTTTTGATGAAGAAAACTTCGTTGAGGAAATTATCTGGGCATATGGTTCTCCATCTGGCGGAAGAGCTGCAACACCAAAGCCGGTTAATATCCATGATTATATCTTACATTATGCCAAGAATTATTCCAGCAGAAAGCAAAATCGAGTTTATGTTCCTTACACAGAAAAATATATAAATGATTGGTTCAAATATACAGACGAGGATGGTAGGAGATATCGACGTAGACAACGGGGCAAGGATGAAAACGGGAACGCAATATGGTCCAAGCAATATTTAGATGAAAGCAAAGGCGTTCCATTATCAACCGTTTGGAGCGATATTCAACAAGTATATGCTGACCCTCGTGCATACAAAGAGGGAAATAAAGCAGATGTGGAGGTCATAAAAGAGTTTAGTGGTGGGCAAAAACCAGAGGCTTTAATTCAAAGAATTTTCGAGATGTCTACTGATGAAGGAGATATTATTTTGGATTTTCATCTTGGGACTGGAACAAGTGCTGCAACAGCACACAAGATGAAGCGGCAATATATTGGTGTGGAGCAACTGGATTCTCAAATTGACATCATAGTTAGAAGGTTAAAGAAAGTTATTGATGGTGAAACAGCAGGTATTTCCAAAGTAACAAATTGGCAGGGCGGCGGTTCATTTGTTTACTGTGAGCTTGCAAAGCTGAACCAAACGATCGTGGAAGAAATCGAGGGTGCTATTGATGATTCCACCTTATCCGACATCTACGGCAGAATGCTGAAGTCCGGCTTTATCAGCTACAAGGTCAATCCAGCTGATATTGATGCAGCTGCCGATGATTACGCTGCGCTCTCACTGGATGACAAGAAACGATTTCTAATGGAAATTTTGGATAAAAATCTTCTGTATGTGAATTACTGCGACATTGACGATGAGGAATTTGGTATCTCTGAGGAGGACAAAGCGTTCACACGGAGTTTTTACGGGGAGGAATAAACGATGGCGTTCTTATATGAAAAAATTGATGCTTTGCGTGAATACGGCAACATTGCTGCTCTTCCGTCCTATATCCCGGAGAACCTGAACCCGAATTTCGAGTTGCGCCCGTATCAGAAACAGGCATTTGAAAACTTTATAACACATTTCGAGAGCAGTAACCGTCCGAAGCCTACGCAGGTACTTTTTCACATGGCTACAGGTAGCGGCAAGACTCTGATTATGGCAGGGCTGATGCTGTATCTCTACAAGCAGGGATATCGGAATTTCCTGTTCTTTGTCAACCTCTCGAACATTGTTGAAAAGACACGGGAAAACTTCCGCAATCCGACCTCTTCGAAGTATCTCTTTGCAGATGAGATTATGCTGGATGGAGAACGCCTCCGCATCAACCAGGTGGACAATTTCCAGTATGCTGACCAGAATGCTATCAACATCTGCTTTGCCACCACGCAGGGACTCCACATGGATATGTGGATGGCAAAGGAGAATGGTATGTCATTTGACGATTTTGACGAGCAGAAGGTCGTGCTGATTTCTGATGAGGCGCACCATTTGAATGTCGACACCAAAAAGAAAATGTCTGCTGATGAGGAATCGAGCTATCATTCCTGGGAACAGACTGTAAAAAATATCTTCAGCCGGAATGCTGATAACATCCTGCTGGAGTTTACGGCTACCTGTGATCTTGCGAATCCAGCGATTCGTGCGGCATATGAGAACAAGATTATATTCGACTATGCTTTGGCAAAGTTTTATGGCGATAGGTATTCCAAGGACATCATCACGCTGCGTTCTGACCTGACCATCATGGAGAGGGCTTTGCAGGCGCTTGTTCTCAGTCAATATCGGTTGAAGGTATTTCAGGACAATCGTCTTGGAATTAAGCCTGTTGTGCTTTTTAAGGCTGCAAAGATTGCAGACAGCAAGGACTTCATGGTTGAGTTTATTGAGACGATGAAAAAGCTGACCGGCTCACAGCTGCGCAGTCTTTCCACTGCCGTCAACAACGATGTCATGCATAAAGCCTTTGCTTACTTTGCAAACAACGGCATCTCTTTTGATACCCTTGCTGCGGAGCTTCGTGATGACTTTTCCGAGGAGCATTGCGTTTCCGTAAATGATGATAAGGATGCCACACAGAAGCAGATTCTCTTGAATTCGCTTGAGGATGCGGACAATCCTTTCCGTGCAATCTTTGAGGTCAAGAAACTGGATGAGGGCTGGGATGTTCTGAACCTGTTTGATATTGTCCGGCTTTATGAGACGAGGCAGTCCAGCGGCAAAAAAATAGCTCCCGCCACTATAGCGGAAGCACAGCTGATCGGACGTGGAGCAAGATACTGCCCATTTCAACTTGACGATGAGCAGCCGAAGTTTCAGAGAAAATATGACGAGGATGTAACCTGTGAACTGCGTGTCTGCGAGACACTCTATTATCATTGTCAGAACGACCATCGCTATGTGACGGAGTTGCGTAATGCCCTGCGTGAGATCGGTCTGGATACCGACAAAATCGTACAGCGTGAATATGTTCTTAAGGACGATTTCAAAGCCACAGACATATATCAGCAAGGCTTGATTTTCTTAAATGATAGAGAGGTAAAAGACAGAAAAGATGTGCGTGGTCTTACGCCGACCGTCCGGGATGACATATACCGTTTCCAAGCTGCGGCGGGAGCATCCGGTTTTGATTCTGTCATGGTGGAGACTTCGCAGGGAGTTGACCTTGTTATTGATTTAAAAACGGCGCACATGACCATCAAGGAAATCGCAGCCATCAATTATGCCCTTGTTAACAAGGCTTTGATGAAATATCCGATTTTCAAGTTTAATACCCTGCGTTCCTATTTTCCAAATGTCTCATCCACGAGGCAGTTTATCACCGATGATGAGTATCTCGGGGCTGTCCGTATCGACATTCAGAGCAAGGATGAGCATCCGACTATGGAAACGCTATACGCAGCGGTGTTCTATGTCCTTGGCAAGATAGCCGGTTCCATTTCCGGCATCGAAGAAACCTACAGAGGTACAAAGACATTCCGGGCAAGGAGCATCAGAGATGTTTTCCGCAACAAGACTGTCAATTATACTGATCCGCATGATGGCGGAATCGGCATTTCACAGAATGATCCGTCCGTCAGGAACGATTGGAAAATTGACCTCTCTACGGAAGACTGGTTTGTCTATACCGATAACTACGGAACATCAGAGGAGAAAGCCTTTGTTGCTTACTTCCGTGGATATGTTGCTGACTTGAGAAGGATTTATAACCGCATCTATCTTGTCAGAAATGAGCGTGAATTCCACATCTATTCGTTTGAGGACGGTGAGCGTTTCGAGCCGGACTATGTTCTTTTCCTGCAGAGAGATAAGACGGATGGCTTTGAGCAGCTCCAGATTTTTATCGAGCCGAAAGGTACGCAGCTTCTCGAAAAGGATGCGTGGAAAGAAAAATTCCTGCTCCAGTTAAAGACGGAGGCTGTGCCGGCTACCATCTTTGTGGATGACAACGACTACAAGATTTGGGGACTCCACTTCTTCAATCAGGATAACCGTATGAAGGAATTTGACTCGGAGTTTGTAGCCTTGATTGGAAAGTAAACCTTTCAGCGTTTACACACTTTTCAGCGATAGCCGTACATTTTAGCGATAGCAGAAATCTCGCAGGAAGGAGGGTGCAAAATGGCAATGGCACAGACAGCTTTCAGAACAAGACCGACTTACTACCGTCACAGCACGGCGGCAGCAAGGCGGTCGCAAAGAGCGGAAATGCCTTTATTTCAAGCCTTTTTACGCCCTTCTTCCGTGAAAGTCACAGATGGGCTTTGTATCAAAGACGCTACTACGATAGATGGAATTTGCAGTACTGGAAATTCCTTGACTAATGCGAACGATGGCAGGGTAGTAAAGGTTGAGTGTGGGAACGCTAAATATATGGAGGTGAACGCATGATAGCAGAAAGCCAGAATATTGAATGGAAAGAATCCTGGCGCGACGAATATCTGAAATGGATATGCGGTTTTGCCAATGCGCAGGGAGGAAAGATTTATATCGGTAAAAGGGACGATGGCACTGTTATTGGAGTCAGTGATGCCAGAAAACTGATGGAGGATATTCCAAACAAAATCCAAAACAAGCTTGGCATTGTTGCGGATGTAAATCTTCTCACCGAAAACGGAGCAGAATACATTGAGATTGCGGTTTCACCATGTTCGTTCCCTGTCAATTATGATGGCGAGTATCATTATCGCAGCGGCAGTACGAAACAGCAGCTTCGCGGCAGCGCGTTGACAAATTTTCTGATGTCAAAGACTGGAATCAGGTGGGACGCCGCGACAGTCAACAATATTACAGTTGATGATTTGGATAAGGAGAGCTTTGATATCTTTCGTCGTGAGGCGCTCCGCAGCGGCCGCATGACAAAGGATGATTTGGATATACCAAATGCTGAGCTTTTGGACAAGCTCGACCTGCTTGTCGATGGCAAGCTGAAGAGAGCCGGAGCATTGTGCTTCTATCGAAACGCAGAAAAGGTTATCAGCGGCTGTTATGTAAAGATCGGAAAATTCGAGGGCAGTGAGCTTTTGTACCAGGATGAAGTGCATGGCTCTCTGCTGCTTATGGCCGACCGGGTAATCGACTTAATCTATCTGAAGTACCTGAAAGCCGCAATTTCGTATTACAAAGAAACCAGGGTTGAAACCTATCCTTTTGCCCGCGACGCGGTGCGCGAGGCAGTCTATAATGCGCTGATTCATTGCAATTGGGCTGACAATATTCCGATCCAGATCCGCATTGAGGAAGACGTTATGTACATCAGCAACAGTAGTCTGCTTCCTTTTGGATGGACGGCGGAGACATTGATGGGAGCGCATTCCTCAAAGCCTTTCAATCCGGATATCGCAAATGTATTTTATCGCGCGGGCTATATTGAAAGCTGGGGACGCGGAATTCAAAAAATTTGTGATGCCTGTAAGAGCCTTGGTGCAGATGAACCGGTATATATTCTTCATGGTGAAGATATCATGGTGAAATTCCGTGCCCTGCAAAGTGCCATAGTATCGGATCCTAAAGTTCCAAAGCACCAAAGCACCGCAGATAATGGTGCTTTGGATGACGCTTTAGTGAAAAAGATTCTGGAAGCGCTAAGACACAAACCAGAAATTTCACAAGGCGAAATGGCAGAAGAACTTGAGACTACAAGACGGGTGATTCAAAAGAAAATGACTCTTTTGAAAGAAGCAGGACGTATTGAACGTGTCGGCGGCAAGCGTTATGGTCACTGGATAATCCATGAATAAAATCCATTAAACGGGCTTAGTAAAGTTGAGACGATGGGATTTTGGAACTATTCCCACAGAGGGAAGTCTTGAGGCGGTCGGCACATCTGTGCGTTTGCATATTTCTATAGGTAGGAGCAAGGTCTTTGACCTGTTTCCGAGAACGTACAAGGGTAAAAAATCGGTGTGTTTTATGGAAAAAACACGCTTTGATAAATTCCCGCGAACGAACGAGCCGATTTGCGGTAATTCTGACATCAATCTGGAGCAATCGAGCCATGTGGAGAGCGTATGTCTACTACATCGGACAGACATGTGAAAATCCTTGATTTTAGGCACTTTGAGAGGTTTTTTACCTTTTCAAAAAGTGACCGGAAAACATATAAAAAAGCGATTTCTGACGGTGTAAACGTCTCCGTGGTTCTGGATATAGTGTGCGGAAACACATCAAAGTAAAGTTAATAATTCATCAAAAACTGTAGTATTCAAATAAAGAAAAAGGTACGAGAGACCGTTCATTTTCATGGCTTTGAGAATGGACGGTCTTTTTGGGGTTTTGATATTAGTTTGATAAAAATAAAAGGTGGTGATGAAAATGGCAGAGAAAAAGCAGAATGAATCTTTAATCGTTCAGAACATGGGTGTTGGAAGTAAGAAGAACATTTTTGAGGGCAAAATTCAGTATTTGCCTTTGGATCAGTTAGAGGATTTCAAAAATCATCCGTTTAAGGTGGAAATGAATACGGAGTTGTTTGAACTGATGCAGAGTATTGAGAAGGAGGGTGTTCTGGTCCCGTTGCTTGCAAGACCGAACCCGGAAGGGCAGGGATATGAACTGATAGCAGGACACAGGAGAAAGGTAGCCAGTAAGTGGGCAGGAGTGGATAAAGTGCCTGTAATGGTTTTGGAATTGGATGATTGTCAGGCGGTAATCACAATGGTAGACAGCAACTTGCAAAGGGAACATATTAAGCCGAGTGAAAAGGCATTTGCATATCGGATGAAATTGGAGGCAATGAAACAGCAGGGGAAACGGACAGATTTAACTTTGTCCCAAGTTGGGACGAAGTCAGTGGATAATCCAACTTTATCGGTTGAAAAAGTGGTAGCTGATTACGATGAATCCGGCAAATGGAAACTACAGAATGAATCTTCTAAAATTCGTGCAGATGAAATACTTGCAAGACAGGTAGGAGAGAGCAGGAATCAGATTGCCAGGTATATTCGTTTAATGTATCTCATTCCCAAGATATTAGACTGGGTTGATGAAGGGAAAATAGCGTTCACAGTTGCGGTGGAGTTGTCTTATCTGAACGAGGAAGAACAATATGCTGTCAAAGGACGAGCTGAATCTTGCAGAGCTGGGAATCGGCGTCAATGGTGATGGAAAGACAAAAACCGCATTATTTTGTGTGATACCGGATTCCGACAAGTCTTACAACTATATCATAGGTATGCTGTATACGCAGATATTTCAAGAACTGTATTATCAGGCAGATTTTGTATGTGGCGGCAGGCTGCCAGTTCATGTGACATTCATGTTAGATGAGTTTTCAAATGTTGCCCTGCCGGATGATTACTGTTCCCTGTTATCGACAATGAGAAGCAGGGAGATTTCCAGTGTGATTATCATTCAGAACCTTGCACAGATTAAGGCTCTTTTCAAGGATACTTGGGAAACCATTCCGGGGAATTACGATGTTCTTGGCAGGGAAATTATGATGCCGGATGAGGTCAGGAAAATGGATAATAAGAAATGCCTTATCTTTATCCGTGGGTTCGATCCAATACTGGACGATAAATATAACCCATTCAGCCACCCGATGTTTTCGCAGACAGCAGATGGGGATGGAGTTCCTTATGAGCATAAGCCGGCTAAAGACGGGGAGAGCGCAGAACCGGGATTTACAATTCTCAACAAGAAGTCTTTAGAATACTATGAGGGATTAAAACAGAAAGGGGAACCGGTATATATTGATGCAATTTCCTATGAAGATTTTATGCTGCTTGGACCGGTTGAGGTAAACAAAAGATTTACTGATATGGACGAACAGGAGAAGAAAGGTAAATTGTATGAGGATATGGAGCCGGAACTGGAATTTGCCTTCGACACGGAGGAAGATATGCCGGAACCGTTTGTGACAGAACCTGCAGGAAACCGGGAATTTGTTGCGGAACAAAAAGCGGAACCGCATATTTCAAAATCTGTGGACAGTGAAAAAGATTCCATACCGTACCGCCTGTTCCATTGGCGGTTTACCGTGGAACAGAAAGAGGAATTGAAACGGGCAATGGATGCACGCGTGCCAAAGGAAGTGATCCTGTCATATTTCTATCCGGAAACTTCCGTAGTGAAGATGATGGAGATACGCAGGCAGTATGAATAAAAATCCTTTATTGTGCTTCTGTGGGAAAATGGTTATAATGTATAGTAGGAAATGCAAGACCGATGGGGTTAGGCGGATGGTGCTGCTGTTCAGTAAAAATGTGAGGTGGTAATCATGCAGATGGTTGATTTTGATCAGTATGCCCAGAATCAGAGGATGTACGGAGGGACAGCCGGAAGAAAGATGGGCATTATCTATGAGGGTAAAAATTATATTTTGAAATTTCCGGGCAATCTGAAAGAACAGCGGATGAAAAATATACAGCTTAGTTATTCAAACAGCCCTGTCTGTGAATATATTGGCTCGCAGATTTTCCATATGCTGGGATTTTCCGTACATGATACAATCTTAGGGACAAGGAATGGAAAAACAGTTGTGGCGTGCGGCGACTTTTTGGAAGATGGTGACAGGCTGTATGAGTTTGACAAAATTAAAGTAACATTTGATCCTCCTTTTTTGGATTCAAGCGGAAATGAAACAAATGGCGTTGGTGTGGATTTGTATGAGATTTTAATGACGATACAGGAGCATCCGTTTTTGAAAGGGATTCCTTCGGTAAAGGAATACTTTTGGAATATGTTTGTTGTGGATGCCCTGATTGGAAATACGGACCGTAATAACAGTAACTGGGGCGTCATTGTCAGAAAGGATGGGAAAAAAGAATTGGCGCCGGTCTATGACAATGGAAATTGTTTGAACTGCAAATGGGATGATGAAAAAATGCAGTCTGTATTGTCTGATGAAAAAAATCTGGAGATAGAGTCATTTTCAGCAAGACGGTGTATTTTTGAACTGAAAGGGAAGAAGCTGAATCCTTATCATCTGATAGAAGGAATGGAGTATGAGGATTGTAACGAGGCAGTAAGGAACATCACACCGGAAATAGGAAAGAAAATGCCGGGAATTGAGAGGCTTATCTCTGAAATTCCTGTGCTGTCAGCGGTGCAGAAAGAATTTTATCTGGCTGTTATGGGAGAGAGATACGAAAAAGTGTTGAGGCCGGTATGCCAGAAAATCATGGGACAGCAGATGGCAGCAGAAAGGCAGTCAGATATTATGGATGAAAGAAGGTGCAGGTAGATGTTTATTGATGAGACAATCGATTTAAGGAAGGATTTGCCGCAGGGCCTGCAGCGTGATTTTGCTGAATTGAGAGAATATTACGATGCGGGAGACTGGTTGCATTTTGATATTTTCTTTGAGGCAGTTGAGGCGAGTGTAAAGGCATACTATCTCGCAGGAAAGATTAGCAGGGAGGATTTGAATCGTATTTTTATGAAATATGGGATTATGTAAATCATTCCCGCATCAGGCGTATTTGCTTTGAAGAAAGAGGAAAACAAAAGCCGGGTTTTTGGTACAGGTAAATGAAAAGCCTAATCCCCCAGCTGTGCTGGGGAAAATAGGGTAGTTGGAAACGGTGAGGATATCAATAAAAATCCTCCTATGCTACAATGAAATTGGTGTCGCAAGCCAAATTTCAAGCATAGGAGGAGGTCCAAATGGACAATAGAAGTTTATCACACACCAAATGGAAATGCCAGTACCATATAGTTTTTATTCCTAAATACCGCAAGAAAGTATTATACGGGAAAATTCGGGATGATGTGCGGGAAATAATAAGTACGCTATGCAAGTACAAAAATGTGGATATCATAGCAGGAGCAGTATGTGCCGATCATGTACTGGTCTTATGTCAAGATTTAGTACAAAATAAAATGAGAGGTTCTGCCAGCTAGGCCGGCGGCAGATTCTCAACCTTCGCATACAGTTTTTCATAGTCATCCGGCGACATGTAGTTGCAATGACTGTGTATACGGACAGTGTTATAAAAGGCTTCAATGTATTCGAAGACCAATGAATAAGCATGTCGGTAATTGCGAATCGTAAAGCGATTCAACCATTCACGTTTTATCAGTGAATGAAAAGATTCAATACAGGCATTATCATAAGGATAACCGATGTGAGAATAACTTCGGGTCATTCCTTCGGTAGCCTGATGCCAGGCTTCGGATACATACTGACATCCACGATCAGTGTGAATAATCAAAGGCATGTCTGTATCACGAGAGGATTTGGCTTTATCAATGGTAAAAATCACGGAGGATACTTCAAGAGTATCAGCAAGTGTCCACGCGATAATCTTACGGGAATATAAGTCCATAATGCAGTTAAGGTAAGATTGGAGGATGTTTGCATGGAAGTTTCAAAAAGTGATTGGAAATTATTCAGAGCAAGTATTGCTGAATGGCAGGAAAACTATATGGAACGTTTGGTAAAAGAATATATTGATTTGCTGAAAGGGGAAGGGAATGCATCAGATAAGTTTTGGAATTTGGAAAAACGAATCAAAAGAGACAGAAAAAATCCGGGAGTGCTTATCGAATTAAGAAAAAGCAATGTGATTTATGATATTGTTTCTCTGATTAACCAGGGTGTGATTTCGAAGGATGATTTAGAGGGCTTTAGTGATGATTTAAAGGAAAAAGTGAATTTTATTATCAGTAAGATGCGGTAATGACGGAGGGGCTCTGATAAACTGGTTGAAAAAGAAGCTATGGGATGGTAAAATCTTATGCAAAGTAAAAAGTTCTGGATTCCCTTATTTTAAAGGGAATTCGGAGCTGCCGGTTTATGAATTGGCAGGAACGACGTTGCGCATTCATTTCAAGGCATTGGGAAATACGTGAGTGATGGTTAATGATACTGAGAAAATACGGAGTGCGTTTGCACAGATGTATTTCTTTCTGGTTTTGGTTGGGGCATGGCTGACTTTATAGCCGGAGAATACGATTCAATACCGTGGGTTAAAGAGGGATGAGTATGGCTATTACGGAAAAAGATGAAGAAAGAGTTGAATATGCTTTTGTTATGGCTTTTTTGCCAGATTTGCCCGAGAATGACGAAACAGCTGATAAAGTGTTGGCAGCATGGAATCTGTTATGGGGGCTGATGGAAAGGGAAAACAATTTTTCCGACCAACTTGGCAGTAATGTTTTAGATTGGCAGATTGGAAATTGGGCAAATGATACAACGATGCTATTGCAAAATACCAGACGGTATAAGGATGTAATAGCGGTTAATGAGCAGATTTTGAAGATTCAGTGGTCAAGAAACAGTGCTGCGGATTTGTTTCACGAAAATGCAAAACGTGATATTGCGGATGCATATGCAGATATGGGTGAAGTAGAAAAAGCATATAAGTTATATGAAGGATATCTTGAGTCTGATCCCTTATGGGGATGGGGTTGGATAGGATATTATCGTTTGTTTAAGGATCAGAAAAATCCTCACTATATAGACATAATGAAAGATTTGTATTTTGACATTAAAGCGGGGAATCAATATCGTGATGCGGAAGATTTATATAGGGAATTGTCAGAGGAATTTGATGAATTGGGAGAAAGCAATATTTCAAAATTTTTGAACGAAGAATATGAACTGGAAGCAGATAGAAAAAGAAGAATATTAGATGAATGGATTTTCTCTTAAAATGTTCTTCAATACTAGTGACTTTATGAAAGGGGGTGATTTGTTTGGCAGAAAGTCAAAACATTGAATATAAGGAATCTTGGAGAGATGAATACCTAAAGTGGGTATGTGGTTTTGCAAATGCTCAGGGAGGTACCATTTATATTGGTATTGACGATGCCGGAAATGTTGTTGAAATGAAAAATGTCAAGAAGTTGATGGAGGATATTCCGAACAAGATTCAGTCAGGACTTGGCATTATTGCGGAAGTTAACAAACTGACTAAAGATGGGCTGGATTATATTGAAATCAGAGTTGAGCCAAGCAGTTATCCTGTTAATTATCATGGTGAGTACCATTATCGGAGTGGTGCTACCAAGCAGCAGCTGCATGGAGTGGCATTGACAGAGTTTATCAGGGAAAAAACAGGACTTCTATGGGATGCAGTTCCGGTTGATAACATTGGTATAGGCGATTTGGATCGAGACAGTATTGAGATTTTCAAGCGTGAAGCTGTACGAAAGAAGAGGATGACCAAGGAAGATTTGGATATTCCGGATGATGAGCTAATGGATCATCTTGATTTATTGGAAAATGGGAAATTGAAGCGTGCAGCCGTGATGCTCTTTTGCCGAAAACCGGGCAGAATCGTAACAGGATGCTATGTCAAGGTTGGTAAGTTTGGCGAGGGCTCTGACCTACAGTATCAGGACACAGTTGAGGGCTCCCTTTTCAATATTGCTGATAAAGTGATTGACCTGATTTATATGAAGTATCTGAAGGCAAAAATCACATATGAGCATGATGTTCGAGTAGAAACCTATCCATTCCCGCGTGAGGGTGTGAGAGAGGCAATCTACAACGCACTGGGGCACAATAATTACGCAGCAAGTATTCCGATTCAGATCCGGATTGAAGAAGATGCTATGTATATTAGCAATAATTGTATTTTACCAGAGGATTGGACAGTGGATACATTGATGAAGCCGCACAAATCGAAACCATTTAATCCATCAATTGCCAATGTGTTTTATCGTGCAGGGTACATTGAAGCTTGGGGGCGCGGAATTCAGAAGATTTGTGAGTCATGCCGGGAACTGGGCACATCGGATCCAGAGTATATAGTTCAGGGTAATGATATTACGGTCAAATTCTTTGCTCTTGAGAGTGCCAAAATATCAGATTCCAAAGTTCCAAAGTATCAGGCTGATACTTTGGCTGATACTTTAGCAGAAAGAATTCTTGCTCTGCTTATGACCAATCCCAATATAACGCAGACGAAATTAGCAGAATGTCTTAAAGTATCAGTGCCATCCGTAAAGCGAACCATGAAGACACTTTCGGATTCTGGGGAAATTGTTCGTAAGGGTGGAAGGAGATACGGATATTGGGAAATAAAAAATCATAAAATGCCATTATAGATAAAAACAACCAAGAAAGTAAAGGATGAATTGGAAACGGAAGGCATAGGGGAGTTGAGTAATAATATGTGTTCGGATATGCAAAGCGATATAGAAAAAATGTGTTCATCTTTGCATAACGACACATGTGGAGGGGGTATGTCAGTTGACGAAAAGGCTCAATAGTTACTGAAAAATGGCGTATTTTAGGCTTTGTTGCAAAGGCGGTCAGAGGGGGATGAGCTGTAAATTAAATGCCATAGGTTGTGGTACTATGATAGATGTCTAAGGTCAGAAAGAGAGCCTTCTGACCATTCAGAGCAAGGAGTGTCAACAAACATATGCTGATATAACGCCTGCGCTTGTTGCTCTAAATTATCGTTTGCCGCAAAATAACAGAAAGGAAATAGAATAATATGAAAGATGTAGTATTTACGATAGAAACTATAATTGACATGGTTAAACCGATTGCCAAAAAGTATCATGTAGATCAGATTTATTTATTTGGTTCCTACGCCAGAGGGGAAGCGGGAACAGACAGTGATTTGGATTTTTTGGTATATGGGGGAGATAACTTCAAACTTACCATGATTTTTGCACTTGCCGAAGAATTGCGGGAAGTATTGGATAAGAAGGTAGATGTGTTTGAAATTCACGAAATTAATCAGGAGAGTGAATTCTACAATACAATTATGAAAGAGAGGTTGCTTGTAGCATGAAATATTCAGATCAGCAACGTGTCCAAAGAATATATGACAATGCAGATATGGAACAGCGCGAACACAAGGTTGCTAATTATTCCTTTCGGCCAGAGCAGAATTTGAGTATGGTTGCTGAAGAACTTGCACCATATGGAAAGAATAATTCTTGGAGGTAGAATATGGACGCACGTAAAGGTAACATCTATGAGATATTAAACGGGAACAAGCAATTCCTGATTCCGGTTTATCAGCGGTATTACAGTTGGGACATCGAACAATGCACCCGCCTTTGGAATGACATCGTCGAGATGCAGAAGAAAGGAAAAGTGGGCCACTTTGTCGGTTCTATCGTGAACATTGCGGAGCAGGCAATGCCGACCGGAGTCCAGAAATATATGATTATAGACGGCCAGCAACGAATGACTACGTTGTCTTTGCTCCTGCTTGCCCTGCGTGATTATGCTATAAAGAATCCGGACGATACCACCATCAATGCCCGTCGCATTGATAATATGCTTCTGAAAAATGAATATGAAAGCGGTGACGAACGCTATAAGTTGCTTTTAACAGAGACTGACCGAGATATTCTGATGCGTCTTGTAGAGGAAAAGCCCATTCCAGACGATGCGCGATCAAGGCTGCTTGATAACTATAAATTCTTTGCGGGTAAGATTGCAGATAAAGAATTGCAGCCTGCCGAGGTGTACGAGTCGATTGGCAAGTTGCAGATTGTCAATATAACACTGGACCGCTCAGTTGATGACGCACAGGCTATTTTCGAGAGCCTGAATTCCACCGGTAAAGAGTTGTCTGAATCTGACCTAATCCGGAACTATGTTCTTATGGGGCTGGAGCCTACGGAGCAGACATATGTCTACGAGCATCTATGGCGGCCTATGGAATTGCTGTTCGTTTATGAGACGCAGGATTCCGTTATGGATAGATTTTTCCGCGATTACCTGACAATGAAGATTACACGTATTCCTAAGCAGGATCGCGTGTATGAAGAGTTCAAACTCTATCATCTGAATTGCGAGTTCGGCACTATCCGTGAGCTGTGTCAGGACCTGCTGACCTACGCCAAGTATTATACCGATATGGTATTCAAGAGGAGCAGCAATCCCTCACTCAAATCCTTGTATGAGGACATCAACGACCTTCGTATGGAAGTCTCTTATCCCTTCCTGCTTAAAGTGCATAATGATTATGTCGAGGGTATCATTTCCGAGGATGATCTGAAGTTGATTATTCGGCTTTGCATCAGCTATGTCTTCCGGCGCAGCATCTGCGATATACCGACAAATTCGCTGAATAAGACTTTTGCTACACTGAGAAATGAAATCAGACCGGATGACTACGTCAATTCTATCAAGGCATTTTTTGTAATGCGAGACGATTATAAAGAGTTCCCAAACGATGATAAGTTCACAGCTGCCTTTGTGTCGAGAGATATTTACAACATGCGCTCCCGTAATTTTATCCTCAGTCATTTGGAGAACTATGGAAACAAGGCTCCAGTCATCATTGAGAATTATACAATTGAGCATATTATGCCTCAGAACAGCAGTCTAAGCCAGGAGTGGCAGCAGATGCTTGGAGCGAATTGGCGCGAAGTACAAAAGAACTATCTGCACACCATCGGCAATCTGACGCTTACAGCGTATAATTCAGAAATGAGCGACCATCCGTTTATGGTCAAGATGGATATGGAGGGCGGCTTTAAGGAAAGTGCACTCCGCTTAAATGCCTATGTTGTTAAACTCACGGAATGGAATGAACAAAGAATAAAAGAACGTGCCTCGCTGCTGGCGGATAAGGCTAAACGGATCTGGGCGTACCCGGATATGACCGCTGTGGAGCTGGCTCCTTATCAGACGGTGGAAAAACCTGCAGAGCGTTACAGCCTCGCAACTTATGATACAAATGTTTTCACGAAAACGCTGTTTGAAGTTCTTGATCGCCGAATCCAGAATCTCTCTCCAGATGTGAAGCGCGAATTTAAAAAGCTGTATGTAGCCTATAAGCTGGATACCAATTTCGTGGATATTGTTTTCCAGAAACAGCGACTTCGTATTTCTGTGAATATGAAATTCTCGGAGGTGATTGATCCGAATGGTATCTGCCGTGACATAACCGACCTCGGCAGATGGGGTAACGGCGATGTAGAACTCTATATGGAGCACACATCGGATGTCGATCAAATCATGGAGATTGTGGAGCAATCCTACCGGATTCAAGCTGATGAATGACAGAATATGGGTTGAAGCGATTCAACTTGATTAATACAAATGGGGAAAATGCATGGTTTATAACACTTTTATAAAATGTCAGGTGTGCGGAAGCATTACCAGAGTCCGATTACAAGTTGGATGGCAAGAAGAACATCCTATTGTTGTGGCTTGCGGTAAATGTGGTACTTCCTTATCTGGCAGCGTTAAGATAGGACAGGAACGTCCGGGGTTGAAGTTTTCTTTTGACAATGCAGATGAAATCCCGGATGCCGAAGCTGATTACATGGTTGAATGCTCTGGTGAATTTCCGACCGTGAAACAAGGCAAAGCAGCGGAGTTGGAAGGAGTTGTCATTACTCCGTTTATCCGCTATATGAATCGTATGAAGACGGATGATTCATATGAGCAGTTTGGAAAAGCGGTATCGCAGCTTAATGCAACAGAAAAGAAATGGAAGACTTACAAGAGAATCATTGACCTTTTTAAAAGCAACAGTGAATACCTTGTTCAGGAGATTCAAAAGGAATTCTCTGGACAATTCTTTCAGTGCAGAGATGAGTCTGAAGTATTAAGAGCTGTTCATATGATTGAGGTTCATGGTTTTTATTCTGCGCTCAAAAAAGATATTTTGGACAATCTTTCTTTTAGTGCAGGAATTATGAAACTGGACTCCACTCAGATGAAGAGCTTAGTAGCCTTCCTAAATTCACATGATGGCTACCATCTTGATGAACTACAGGATTTAATTTATAAGGCCTACGATGATTTTGTAAAAATATACCAGCGTCTTATTCCGGCTCTTGCAATGCAGTATTGCAAAGAGGATGCTTTTGGTCTTGAAGTTGAAGGTTCGACAACGAGTAGCTTTGTTAGTGTAAAGCAGTTCTATTTAGATGTTTATGAGGCTCTTGGGAATTTGCTCGTTATCCCGGTCGCTCTTAATAACATAAAATACAGAGCTGATGTGAATTCCATGAATCCTCTTGAAAAGAATGTATCTTCTTTAGAGAATTTTATAAAGCTTACAAAAGCATCAAGATATCATTTTTGCTTAGACACAGAAGTCTATACCGATTTCTTGGATGTCGTTGTAAATGCAAAACTGAGAAATGCGATTGGACACAATGATGTTGAATATGATGTAGTGAGTCAGGTTATTACTTACATTCCAAATCCAAAAGACAGAACCATAAAGAAAACAGAGTATCTTCTTGAATTCGAAAACGAAGCAATGCATATGTTTCAGGCTCTATTGGGTGTTTCAGAATACCTGTATCGCCTGAGAGAACTTTCACTTATGTATGATGGCAAAATACCATTTATGGTTCAGGAAAGAGCAAACTGGCCGAAAAAGATAGGCCGCAATGATCCGTGTCCATGTGGAAGCGGCAAAAAATACAAATTCTGTCATGGGAAGAATTAGGGGTGAGGCGGTGAAATCCCATGCACTTGCGGATTGGGCAAGAGTTGAGGCGAACGAGGCAAAAATCTGATTGTTCCGATGTATTCGGCTGGATTTGTTTCCCGAACGTTGGGAGGCTCTGACATCAAAATGGACGTGTCGAACCATGTGGAGGGGTGATTCAGTTGGTCAATATCGGTGTAGTGTAACACGTAAATATGGAGGATTTATGCCGCCAACTAAAGGGCGGCGGAATGGAGCTTTATATGAAAGAGATAAGCAATTTTGAATTAAAAAAATACGGAATAGCTACAAAGCATCATATTATGGATAATGGTGAGCTTAGATTTAGATTAATTGGTTCGGACGGGAGCGCATATATAAGGACAGAATCATCATTGGATAGTGGATGGCAAAATAGTCATTACCATACAACAATAAAAGAGTTATATTTAGTACAGAAAGGTTGGATTCTTTTTGCAGAGCTTTTAGATGATAAGGTGATTATAAAGAAATATACTTCTGAAGAATATTGCATTAGCAAACCAAGGGTTCCGCATAATGTATATATGGCTCCTGACACTATTTTACATACGATAAAATTCGGAGATTGTGTGAAAGCCGATTGGGAAAGAAGTGAAAAGTTAGATGAGTTAATTAGAAAAATTGATATTGTCAATTTGGATATATAAAAAATATTTGTTTTAGAGAATTATCAGAACTGAATAATTGTAATAGTTAATTATGTGAGGGATAATTATGGTGAGGGAGAGGCAGTCAGATATTATGGATGAGAAGGTACAGGTAGATGTTCATTGATGAGACAATTGATTTAAGGGAGGATTTGAATCGTATTTTTATGAAATATGGGATTATGTAAATCATTTCCAAGTATCAGCGCCATCCGTAAAGCGGACTGTAAAGACACTTTCGGATTCTGGGGAAGTTGTCTGTAAGGGGGGAGGGGTACGAATCTCCGCTATTTGCAAAGAAACATATCCTGGCTGTACCCCTTATCGAATCTGCTCAAGGGAGATGAGACCGTTTTCTTTGATGGTGCCAACCATCTGGACGGAAGTCTCGATAAAATTGACATCGTTTCTTCATTCCTCGCAAAAAACTTTTTAATCAGAAATATCAAGAGTCATGATAGATTTCAACTTGATGGCGGGAAAAGTGAGAAATGGATAAATGTGGATGGGGAAATATAGGCGGAGGTGTTAAAAAAGGATACGACTTCCGACTTTAGTATATTTTAAACAGATTCAGTTTAGCGCAAGTTTATTGGCGAGATATTAAAGATTAACTCTTGCCGAATGATTAGGTGCTGTGGTACAATTATTATTAGTATTTTATGTTTAATTGTATTGCTTGAAAATACGAGGTGTCCGGAATGAATATGAGTTATAAAAAATCATGAAAACTGTTAATAGATAAGGGTATGATGAAGAAGAATCTTTAGAAGGAAGCAGGTATCGGCTGGGCGATACTAACGAGATATCCAAAGGCGAAGTGGTCAGTATGGAAGTGCTGATGAAGGTCTGTAAAGTACTCCATTGTGATATCGGTGACGTTGTGGAGTTTATTGATGATGGTGGCGGAGACACCGAAAAAATGATTTGAGAATCTGGGTGTAAGTCTATATTATGAGACAACTTATTGGGTGTCCTGGTAAGTGCCTGGAGTGGAAGGATATAGGATGGCAAAGACAAATGAAAGCCCATACAAAGGTTCTGCTCAAATCACGCGAGAGCAGTTTCTTTTCTATGAAATGAGAACGGCGGCGAAGCTCATGCGTGAGGGGCTTGATGGCGATGAAATAATAGATAGGATCGTGGACGAGAATTTGTTCCAATATCCGACAGAGAAGTCCATTCGTCAGATGGCGAAGGCCTGTGTCAACAGACTTAAGGGCATGGGTGATGAGGATCTGATTGAGGCAGTAGCTTCGCGGTCATCGGAGACAGCAAAGCAGATTTGCATGTACGCGATGATGAAGCAGTATCGGCTGGTATGGGATTTCATGATTACGGTGATTGGAGAGAAATACCGGATGCAAAACTTCTCCTTCAGTCAAATGGATGTGAATGTGTTTTTCATGCAGCTGCAGGAACAAGATGACTATGTGGCTGGATGGAGTGAAACCACGGTGAAGAAGATTCGACAGATATTGATCCGTATACTGGCGGAGAATGAGTATCTGGACAATATCAAGTCGGATCATATCAATCCGGTATGGCTGAATCCTGTACTGGAAAATGCAATCAGAAGCAACAATGATGACCGGGCACTCACGGCGTTTAACTGCTTCTCATAGGAGGAACCATGAGCAAGATAAACGAAAGGCTGGACAGTCTTAAACTAGAGATACAAAAGCCCGAATTTCTAGAGGGAAAAGGCCTGAGCAATGAGGTCAACATCCGTATCTTCTGCTATGACGCCGCGGATGAAATGATTATTCGACATTTTATAGAGCAGCTGATCGTAGATCAGTCGCTGGATTGTCATTTGATCGAGAGGAACCTGTATAAGGTATTTCTGTCCATCTGTGATGATAAAAGAATTACGGATCGGGCGTCTCAGATGGAGGAAAAGAAGGGGAAGGAGTTTCTTTTCAAGAAGTTGCAGGAGTTCGCAAATAATAAGAACTTTGTGGAGAAGATGCAGTATGAACCGCATGAGCCAGGGGATGTATTGCTTTTGACAGGCGTAGGAGAGGTCTTTCCATTTATGAGGATCCATTCTCTTCTGGAGGCCTTGCAGCCGGAGTTTCCGGATATTCCGATTCTGGTGATGTATCCGGGTAAGTATGATGGAAGATTTGTACGGCTGTTTGATAAATTGGAGCCGAATCCATATTATCGTGCATTTAATATTATTGGATCTGAAGAAAGATCTAATAATCATGTATGGTAGGAGGTACTGACAAATGAGAATACAGCAAATGTTTCATGACGACATCGACAGAAAGATTAACGGCGTCGTCAAAGTCGATCAGGATACCGCAGATGTTCTGAAACAGGAAGTAAAGGAATATGTCATCACACGCGATATCCGTAAGCATATGATTACCTTCTTCAATAATTATGGTGATTCATTCCGGGAGCCGACAGCGGATGTGGGTGTATGGATTTCCGGATTTTTTGGAAGTGGTAAATCTCACTTCCTGAAGATGTTGTCCTATCTGCTAGAGAATAAGGAGGTGGACGGTAGAAAGGTTGAGGATTATTTCCGGGAGAAGTTTGATGATGAGGCAACCTTCATGCCAATCGCAAGCGCAATCAGGGGAGAGACGGATACAATCCTTTTCAATATTGATATCGAAGGCTCCATCAATAAGGACAAGACAGCAGTTCTGCGTGTCTTCGCGAAGATGTTCTATAACTATCTAGGCTTTTACGGTGAAAATCTGAAGTGCGCGAAGATGGAGCAGTTCATTGATAAAAAAGGCAAGACGGAAGAGTTCCGCAGGGTATTCGAGGAAAAGAATGGATCTCCGTGGGTTGAGTCCCGTGACGCTTTTGCTTTCTTTGAGGATGATGTAGTGGATACTCTGGTGGAAGTGCTGGAAATGAGCGAGACAGCCGCTCATAACTGGTTTGACGGCACGGAGACCATTGAGACGTCCATAGCACAGCTTGTCTCTGAAATGAAGGAATACGTGGACAGTAAATCGAAAGATTTTCGTCTGCTGTTTATGATTGATGAAGTTGGTCAATATGTTGGTGACAGTATTGATTTACTGATGAACTTGCAGTCATTGGTTGAGAAGATTGGAAGCGAGTGCAATGGCAAGATATGGGTGGTGTGTACCGGACAGGAAGCAATCGATGAAATTATCAAGACCAGACAAGATCAGTTCTCACGGATTCAGGCTAGATTTAGGACTAGGCTCTCACTGACATCTTCATCTGCGGATGAGGTTATTCAGAAGCGTATTCTGCAGAAGAAGGAAGAAGTCATACCGCAGTTAGAGCAGATTTATAACGAAAATGATTCTGTGCTGAAAAATTTGTTTTCTTTTAATTATTCAGCAGGCGATGCTGTTCTGGATGTTACGGGTTTCAGCGGTCAGAGAGAGTTTGCAAAAAACTTCCCATTCGTACCGTATCAGTTCATCATCATGCAGAAGGTTTTTTCTGAGATTCGCAAGCATGGCAATTCGGGGAAACATCTGTCCGGCGGTGAGCGTTCCATGTTGTCCGGATTCCAGGAAGCCGCACAGAAGATTGAGGATAAGGACGAATATGCATTGGCACCGTTCTATCTCTTCTATGATACAGTTCACACATTTCTTGACAGTTCTATCCGCCGGGTGATTGAGCGTTGCCAGAAGGCAGCTGACACGAATGCCGGCATTGAACAGCAGGATGTGTCTGTTTTAAAACTTTTGTATCTGGTTCGTTACATCGATGATATCAAAGCGAATCTGGATAATATCGTCATTTTGATGGCAGATGATATCCGCATGGATAAGATTATCATGCGTGAGCAGGTAAGAGGATCCCTGGATCGTCTGATGAGTCAGAACTATATTGGACGTACCGGCGATACTTATAACTTCCTGACGGATGAAGAGCAGGATATTCAGAGAGAAATCAGAAACACACCGGTAGATACGGCCGCGATTGTTGAGCGTATTGCGCATATGGTATTCGGTGATATTTATACAACAAAGAAATTCCGTTATGGCAGGTATGATTTCGCTTTTGATCAGATAGTGGATAATACCACAGTCGGCGCTGTGACAGGCGGTATGAGGCTGAAAATCATGACCGTAGCGACGGATCCTGCGGAGAAGGCAGAACTTCGTCTGATGACGGAATCTTCCGGTCAATCCATTGTGGTGCTGGCAGATACTCCATATTATGAGTCTCTGGAAAATGCAATGAAGATCCGGAAATATGTGAAGCAGAGGAATGTGGCACAGCTTCCAAAGAGCGTGAGAGACATCATTGCCAACTACCAGAGCGAAGCAGATAAGTATGAGCAATCTGCACAGGGTGAGTTAGCGGATGCTATTTCCAAGGCGCAGTTCTATGTAGACGGTGAAAAGATTGAGATGAAGGCAGCAGCTGTTTCCTCTAAGGAAGAAGATCCAGTTAAGAGGGATTATGAGATCAAAAAGGGCAAGGCCAGAAGTGTCATTGATCAGTCTCTAGATTACCTAGTATCACATGTATACAGTAATCTCGATTTGATTACGGAAAATGCGGAGTCCGATGCGGACATCATTGCGCTCCTGACTGGCGCCAGCAATATGCTTCAGGGAATAGAACCGAACAGGGATGCAGCTGCCAAAGTGGAAGAATATCTGGAAATGCAAGAGCGGAAACATCTGCCGACTTCTATGGCGGATGTACAGAGCAGATACCAGGCCATTCCTTACGGATGGCGTGAGATTGATATTGCTGCAGTGGTAGCTCTTCTCATTATTAACCAGAAGGTTACAATCAAATATGCCGGTTCCACGGTACAGCCGAATAATTCGAAGCTGCCGGATATGCTCAGGAAAAAGAGTGAGATCGGGAAGACGCAGATCTGCAGGCGGCAGGTAGTTTCTGCTACAATGATGAAGGCGGTTAAGAATCTGCTCCGTGACTACTTTAATCTGATGGATGTACCGACGGATGAAGACGGTCTGATTCAGTTTATTATCGACAAATTTGAAGATTTGCAGAAGCACTATGAGGATCTGCTGGCAAACTACGAGGGACACAAGTATCCGGACAGGAATGTGGTCAGTAATGCTGTATCTATCGTGAAGGATGTGCTGTCGCAGCAGAAAGATAATGTGGCTCTGATTGAACATGTCCTGCAGAGAGAAGATAACCTATATGATGCGCAGGAAGCTATGCAGAATGTAGAAGCCTTCTTTAAAACACAGGTAACGGTATTTGATGCCGCATTGAAGTTCGATCAGGATTTGCGGAATGATCTGGACTATATCAAGAAGGATGAAGAGGCAAATCAGGCACTGAATACAATTCGCCTGATCACCATGATTCCGGCAAATGGAAAATATGATTACAAGAGGATTCCGGAGTTGAATGGCTTGATGGCGAAGGTGAAGGCATCCCATGATGTCATGTTGGAAGCAAAGAGGACGGAGCTTCTGGAAGTGGTTCGTCAGTGTATGGCGGAGATCCACCAAGCGATGGATAGTGGCAATCCAATGACTAAGTCTATTAGCGAAAAAGCAGATATCTACTATGCACAGCAGAAGGAAAAGATCGCGGAGACGACAAGTTTGGCGCTGATGGAAGGTTTTCCGATCCCGATGTGGAATTACCGGGATGATGCTATTTCCAAGATTGAGACTAGCAAACAGCCGCCCAAGCCGGTAGATCCTCCGAAGAAGGCTGACGATAAACCAGTAGTGAAGAAGACATACAAGCCAATCTTTCGTCAGTCGCTTCTGAAGGCGGCAAGGCTGGAAAGCGACGATGAGATCGATGCATATGTGGATAAACTGAGAGATCAGCTGAAGACATTGTTGAAAGGATCTGACGGTATCGATCTTAAGTAAAGGAGAGCCAATTATGGACAAGAATGCAATCAAGAAATATGCTGTATGGGCAAGGCGTGAACTGATCGAGCGCGTCTCCCAGAAGGCTTTACAATACGGGATCACAGCGGATGGAAAAGCTGACCCGAATGCGGACAGTGTAAACGGACGGCTTCTTTCCGACATTGAGAAGAAGCAGCGGCAGGCGCTCATTCACAAGGTAAATGAGCAGGGATACGAACAGGTCATGGAGAAAGTTGCCTATACCTGGTTCAACCGTTTTGCCGCGCTCCGCTTCATGGAGGTCAATGGCTATCTTCCTTCCCATGTGCGGGTGTTCACCAATGACGAGGGCGAGTTCAAGCCGCAAATTTTGTCCGAGGCTATCCATCTCGATTTGGACGGTCTCAATATGGACAAGGTCTATGAACTGAAGAACGCCAATAAGGATGAGGAACTGTTCAAGTATCTTCTCATCGTGCAGTGTAATGCGTTGAATAAAATTTTGCCGGATATGTTCCAGCGTATAGAGGACTACACAGAGTTGCTTCTGCCGGATTATCTCCTGCGTGAAGGCAGCGTAATTGAGACAATGGTCAAAGAACTTGATGAAAACAATTGGATTGATGAAGTAGAAATAATTGGTTGGCTCTATCAATATTATATTTCAGAAAAACATGAAGAGGTTGTTAATTCGCTTTACGGCAAAGGAATAAGAAAAGAGGACATTCCTGCGGCTACCCAGCTTTTTACGACAGATTGGGTTGTTCGTTATATGGTTGACAATTCGCTTGGTAGATATTGGGTTGAAAGAAATCCTAACAGCAAATTGATAGAAAAGTTGGAATATTATGTTCCTTCAAATACACAGCCTACAGAAGTTAAAGTTGATCCTACACAAATAGAGTTCTTTGATCCCTGCCTTGGCTCTGGACATATATTGTCATATGCATTTGATGTATTCATGGAAATATACAGAGACTGTGGATTTACCGACAGGGAGGCTACTGAAAAGATACTAAAATATAATCTATGGGGATTAGACGTCGACGACAGAGCCTTTCAGTTAGCATCATTTGCGATAATGATGAAGGCCAGGAGATACAACCGAAGGATATTCTCTGCTAATATTCATTTGAATATTTCAGCCATACAGGAAAGTAATGATTTACCCACTAACCCTATGTATGATGGTGCCTCTGCTGAGATTGCCAAAATTGGATGTGAATTGGTGACGGCTTACAAAGATGCAAAAGGAATAGGATCGTTACTTACAGCGCCAAATGTTGAAGTGGGTATTTTAATAGATTATTTGGCTATGTTTGATGAAGAGGCAGTAAGTCACGTTGGCAAACTTGCTTGGAATAATTCTGTTTACAGTGAAATTCGGAAACTAATCGTGCAAACTGAAATAATGCAAAAGCGTTACACCATTGTTTGCACTAATCCGCCATATATGAACAACTTGAAAGGTGAACTCAAGAAGTACATTTTTAAGAATTACAAGGATTACTCTGGTGACATTTTCAGTGCATTTATTGTTAGAAATCTTTCTTATACGAAGTCAGATGGTTATGCATCGTTTATGACACCTAATGTTTGGATGTTTATTAAGAGCTTTGAGAAATTGCGCAGTATGCTTATTTCTCAGAAGAGTATTACCTCTTTTCTTCTGCTTGCGAAAGGAGCGTTCTATAAGGAGGCAACAGTTGATATCTGTAGTTTTGTTGTCTCTAATACCAAGGGTGTAGAAGGTAATTATATTAGACTCGAACAATACAAAGGAGATATGGAAACGCAAAAAAACGCTTTTCTAAACAGGCATAAAGTAAAAGAGGACGGTAACATTTTCTATCGCTATATGGAGCAGTTTTCTTCAATTCCTGGCAATCCATTGGCTTTTTGGATAAGCGATAGTTTATTGAATACTTTTAAGAATAAATCTATAGATTCAATCACAACCTCAAAAGCTGGAATCGTATCGGGAAATGATGCATTATTTCTGCGTTTTTGGTATGAAATCGCATTCTCAAATATTACGTTGGATGCAAACAATTTTGATAACCAGCAAGCGTATAAGTGGGTTCCAATCAACAAAGGAGGGGGCTTTAGGCGATACTATGGAAACCATGAATATATCATTAACATTTATGATTTGTGGAACTCACCTGAGAAGGTTAACGAATCTGTGAGAAGAAGTGAACCGGGATATTACTTCAAAAAAGCGATGACATGGTCATATGTAACTACCGGAAAGTCTTCGTTCAGATATACTAACAACAAGACCTCGGCAACGGCAGCGCCGAATTTATTCTTTAATAGCGATGAAGAGTTATTTTATACTCTTGCATTTACGAATTGTTGTATAACGCAGAATTACCTAGATCTCTTGAATCCAACAATAAACCTAAACGTAACAAACGTTTCCACTTTGCCAATTATCATAAATGAGGAAAAGAAACACACAGTTATTGATTTGTGCAAAAGAAATATTGAGTATTGTAAAAATGATTGGGATGCGTTTGAAACCTCATGGGATTTTCAGTCTCATCCACTTGCGCCTATGGCATATGAGCGCCAGGAGCAGTTGAACGCAGGAATGAACTCTGAGGAGCGCAAGAAAGTTGTCACCTTGCTTTCGGAACGCTACAGATGTTGGGAGCAGGAATGTGAGTATCGATTCTCGGAGCTGAAGAAGAATGAGGAAGAATTGAACCGAATCTTTATTGACATCTACGGCCTGCAGGATGAACTGACACCGGATGTTGAGGATAAGGATGTTACAGTTCGCAAGGCGGATATAAAACGAGATGTTCACAGTCTAATGTCTTATGCTGTGGGTTGTATGTTTGGAAGATATAGTATATATAAACCAGGGCTGCTCTTTGCTGGTGAGTCATATTCACGTCAAACGTTTGTTGAGAAGCTAAATGACCAGTTGCATGTCATCACGCAGGAGCAATTGGTATATGAGTATAGAACAAATGGGATTATTATAGACGAAATGTTTGAACCGGATGCGGATAATATTATTCCTATCTGTGATGACGAATACTTTGAGGATGATATTGTCGGTCGTTTCGTGAAGTTTATTGAGATGGTTTACGGTAAGGAAACTCTTGAGAAGAACTTAAGGTTTATTGCCGATGCCCTTGGCGGCAAGGAAACATCCCGCGAGGTGATCCGTAACTATTTTATGAATGATTTTTACAAAGATCATTGCAAGATTTATCAGAAACGTCCGATTTACTGGCTTTTTGATTCCGGCAAGAAGAACGGATTCAAGTGTCTGATTTATATGCACCGCTATCAGCCGGATACCATTGCCCGTATCCGCACAGACTATGTGCATGAGCAGCAGTCCCGTTACCGCACTGCCATTGCGGATTTAGAGCAACGCATCAACGGTGCATCAACTTCCGAGCGCGTGAAGCTGAACAAGGAGCTTACAAGGCTTCAGGTGCAGGCGGCGGAACTTACGGAATATGAAGAAAAAATTCATCATCTTGCGGATCAGATGATTCGTATTGATTTAGATGATGGGGTAAAGCATAATTATGAGATTTTCAAGGATGTGTTGGCGAAGATAAAGTGAGGTGCTTATGAAAAATGTGTTTTTGGACTATCTTCAGTATGAAGGGCTATATAAAAAAATCCAAATTACAGAAGAAAATATAGAGCAATTAATAGAATTTATTGGTGGGGAATGCAAGATAAGTGTTTATTGCCCAAAATGTCGTGCGGAACGGGTGTTTTCTGCGGAATCTTTTAGGGTACACTCTGATAATGGGTTTAACTCGGGGGATTTTTTTGTGCATCATTTCCAAGGCAGGTTAGAACGTGCGCAATTTGCAGGAGAAAATCATAGCGTAAAGAATGCTAAAGGATGGAGGCTAAAAAACTGGAGTGAACTTAAATTTCCGATTACACTAATGATTACCCTTTGCTGTGCAATGGATAGTACCCATAGATTGGACTATGTTATTCACGCCCATGAAAATTATCTGATTAAGATTGGACAGTATCCCTCCATAGCGACATTATCATTCTCTGAATTGGATGAATATAAACATGTGATGAATGATTCTGTTAGAAAAGAATTTGGTACAGCTCTTGGGCTGTTCGCAAACGGTGTTGGAATTGGGGCGTATACATATCTGCGAAGGATATTTGAAACCATATTATTGAAGGCTTCGGAGACAGCTATAGATGAAGGAAAAATTAAAAAGGTGGTATTCAATGAAGCACGGGTTACTGAAAAAATAAACATGGTCAAAGATGAATTGCCGGAGACAATAGTTGATAACCCAGTTCTTTATGGCATTATCAGCAAAGGTATTCATGAGTTATCCGAGGAGGAATGTATTGAGTATTTTCCTGTCATGAAAGACAGTATTTTACTCATTCTAAATCAGTGGGAGAAAAGAGATGGAGACAAAGAAAAGACTTAATGCGTCGATTTCAAAAATTGCTTCGAAGGTAAAAAGTAGTGGAGGTGAATGAAATGTTATATAATGTATATTGTGATGAAAGCTGCCATTTGCAGAAAGATAATTCACCGGTAATGGTTCTTGGTGCGATGTATGCTCCGAAAGAAAAAAAAAGTCAAATATATACGGATATCCGTGCCATTAAAGAGAAACATGGATTGAGCAGTCATTTTGAAATCAAATGGACGAAGGTGTCTGAATCAAAAATTGATTTTTATCTGGATGTATTAGATTATTTTTGGCAAAATGATAATCTTCATTATAGAGGACTTGTAGCAACCGGAAAGAATGATTTAGATCACCAGAAGTTTAATGATGGTGATTATGACCTTTGGTATTATAAAATGTATTTTCGTATGATTGATCCGATTATATGCCAGGAGGACGAGTATTATATTTTGCTTGATATCAAAGATACAAGAGGTGGAAAGCGTGTCCAAAAATTAAAAGAAGTGCTCTGCAATAATATATATGATTTTAATGGAGAAGTAATCAAATATATTGGACAGATTAATTCGTGTGATTCGGAAATATTACAGTTAGCTGATTTGTTCAATGGAGCATTGACATACCATTATCGCGGACTTGAAAAGGCTGAGAGATCAAATTATGGAAAGGTTGCTTTTATTGAGAAGTTAAGCGAAAGACAAAATATTGACAAAATAACTTATCGCCAGGCTTCAAAATTTAATCTATTTGTCTGGAGACCGCAGAGATAGGGAGATAAGATATGGAAGAGAAACTAAAGCCGATTGAAATCAATAAAGAGGACACAATTTCCGGCATTTTTGACAGATGCCATGAGATTTTCAAAAATACGATCGCAACAAAAGACAGACCGACATTCGGAAATAGAGAGATTTATGTGCCTATTACATGGATTGAGAATAAGGCGGAAATTTTCTGGCATTCAGCAAGTATAGAACAGAAGCTACGGTTAGACATAAAACCATGTAATAATGATATTACAGCTGCGCATTGCGAAGAGAACTGTGTGACTGGTATAGATTCTATAATATTGAGTAATGGAGACGTAAGAGAAAAATGTATTTACCGGGCAGTTCGTATAGGCTGGATTAGTGAAGTCATCAATATGTATAATGCAGGTGATCTGCGAGTGAGATATTGGGAGAAGGTCAATTCTAAAAAACGAAAGCGATTATATTTACAGTATTTGGAAGACGAAATAAATTATTTGGTTATTTTTGAAGAAAAGAGTCAGAAAAGGGTTCGTCTGATAACTGCCTATCCGGTGTTCTTCATTAGTGCGAAAAAGGACTATGAGAAAGATTACCAAAACTACATAAAAACAGTTTCAAAATAAAAAACCGGCAATCGCTATGCAAAAGCCGGATTCTCCTTCTAAACATGTTAGATGAGTTACTATTATTATATGCATAAAAGAGGAAAATGTCAAGTTGTTGTGGAAAAAATTTTGGAAACCAAAATTGTGGAAAACATCAGGAAATATCAGGAGGCTGAGATATGGATTCAGATAAGATTATACAGGAATTGAATCAACGATTTGCCGCCCCACTGCCGGAGTTCTATAAGCGCCGCATTGTATTTTGGAAAGACGAAGACGGAGAATTCCGGGATAGGATAGATGAGGTGACATTGAATAATGCAAAGCTGTTGGTACTGACAGGTACTAATAACTTTGCTGCGAAAAAACTGCTGTCAGTGGATGACACCACGAATAATTATCTGGTATATTGTCCGTTGTCTTTCGAGAAACAGGAAGACAACTGGCTTCTTGATATTGAATTATATAGTGAAGAGTTCCGGGCGGATCTGATCTCTATCTGGATGGATGAGCTGGGTATTCCACAGGTACATGCGATGCGTAAACAGGTAAAGGAATACCAGAAGTATTTTAATGCTAAGGTGCGAAGAGACAAGATTGCAGGACAGAGCAAAATGCCGACGGTTCCGGCACAGCTTCACATGGCGGTTATGGGAGCCCTTGGTGGCCTGAAGGATGTTTCGCCTGTAGCAATCATGAAGGAAGTACTGAAGGCCGGTCTGGATATCGATACGAACCATCTGTATCAAGAGTTTGTCAATTACGGAGCAGATAAAGCGTTTTGGCGCATGGCGAAGCAGGGATCCGGATATGATGCTGAGCAGAAGGATATTGCTCAGATGGCAACACATCTGCTTCTGACGGCAGCCACAAGAACAATACGTCTGGAATATCTGGCGGGACTTGACGGCTGGATTTCGTCACCGCATCAGGCGTTCTGTTATGACTTTGTTTCAGATTGGCTGCATAGTGACGATCAGGAGCAATTTTCAGAGATAGCCAAAACGGTAGAAGATGAACTAAAGCTTCCTCAAAGGTTCATGAAGCTGGAAGTTAGTGATTTGGTAGATACAGAGATCTTCCCATGTTTGGACGAAGTGATCCTGATTAAACTGATGACGGAGATCAGCGACCATATCATTGATGTGGACGCAATCAGGAGAACGGTGGAAAAGCGTCGGACGACAGTGGGCTATGCACAGGTCAGGGATTACTATGAAGGAATCCTGCAGGTGGCCAACATGCAGGCATTTTATAAAGAGCATACGACAGGCTTTCATTCGGCAGAGGCAAAGAAAGTATGGAAGGAATACACATCGGAGTATTATAGGATGGATACTTATTACCGGCTGTTCCATAAAAGCTACGGTGAGAGCCTGAAGTCTTATAATTCAGATCTTCATGACCTGTTCCGCTCTGTTATGGAAAAGGTGGAGGGGTTGTACAAGAACTGGTTTCTGGGACAGCTTGGCGGAAACTGGTCTGCTGTGTGTTCAGAGGAATTGGCGAAATACGGACGGATTCTGGAGGTGCCGCAGCAAGTGGACTTTTATAAGAACAGAATCCAGAATGCGGACAGCAGGGTGTTTGTCGTTATCTCTGATGCTCTGCGTTATGAGGTGGCAGCTTCACTGACAGAACAGCTTCGGAGAGAGACACAGGCGGATGTAAAGCTTCAGGACGTCCAGGGAATCTTTCCGACAATCACAAAGTTTGGTATGGCAGCGCTGCTTCCGCATAACGAGCTGGAAGTCGAGCTGCATGGTGATGTGCTGAAGGTCATGGCGGACGGTGTATCTACGGATGCAGGATATCGAGACAAAGTGTTGAAATCTGCAAGACCAAACAGCGTGGCAATCAAGTACAACGATTTGGTGAGTGTAAAGAGAGCTGACCGGAGTGCGATGGTCAAGGGTATGGATGTCGTGTATATTTATCACGATACTATTGATGAGGCGAGTCACACGGCGGATTCGATGGTGTTTCCTGCCTGTGATGAGGCGATTCAGGAACTGAAGAACCTGACGAAAATCATCTGCAATGATTTCGGCGCAACGCATATCCTGTTCACAGCGGATCACGGATTTCTTTATACATATAGTCCGCTGACGGAGGATGATAAGATTGACAAGACGGGATTTATCAATCGCATTGTGGAATATGGAAGACGCTTTGCTATTATGCAGAAAGATGCTGATCCGGATTATCTGCAGAAGGTACAGTTTCTCGAAGGCAAGTCTGAATATGACGCATTTGCGCCGAAGGAAAATGTACGGATTAAGATGAGCGGCAGCGGTCTGAATTTTGTGCATGGCGGCATCAGTCTGCAGGAGATGGTCGTCCCTGTGATTGATTATCATTTTTTGAGGAACCAGAATAAGCAATATCAGAGAAACCAGAAGAAGTATGATACGAAGCCAGTAGAGATAAGTCTTCTGTCAGCAACGCATAAGGTTAGTAATATGATTTTCTCGCTGAACTTTTACCAGAAAGAGCCGGTGGGAGATAATCGTGAGGCGGCGACTTATCAGCTATATTTCACAGATAGTAATGGTAAACAAATTAGTGATGTTGCGAAGATCATTGCGGATAAGACCAGCGATAACGGACAGGAACGGACATTCCGGTGTAGTTTTAATTTGAAGTCGTTGAAATATGACAATAAGGAAATTTATTATCTTGTCATTACAGATGCGGATGGTTTGATTGTGGCCCGTGAAGAGTTCCAGATAGACATTGCTTTTGCAGTGGATGAATTTGATTTTTTCAGTTAAGGTGGAAGGAGAGTAAAGGTGGAACCAATGGTAGAAGATGCAGAAGATAAGCGCGAAGTAATAAAAAAGAAACTCCGTCAAAGTTTTGATGGCAAGATTGTCCGTAAGGATCTAACGAAGAAGATTAAGGAAGGTGCAAACGTGCCAGTGTATGTCCTTGAATTTTTACTGGGGCAGTATTGCAGTTCGGATGATGATACCGTCATTGAGCAGGGCGTAGCGAATGTGAAGAAGATTCTAGCTGACAATTTTGTCCGTCCGGATGAAGCACAGAAAGTTCTGTCCAGGCTTCGCAAGAAGGGAAGTTATACTGTCATCGACATGGTGACGACAAGGTTGGATATGAAACAGAATCTGTATGTGGCCAGTTTCTCCAATTTGGGAATCACGAATGTTCTTTTGGATGATGAGTATCCTGAGAAGTATGATCGGCTGCTCTGCGGTGGCATATGGTGCATTGTGCAGCTGGATTATGAATATGTGGAAGAAGAAAAGAAGAACGGTATGCCGGTACAGATTCGGAAGCTGACACCGATTCAGATGCCGCATGTTGAGATTGAGGAACTGAAGGAAGGCCGCAAACAGTTTACAGAGGATGAGTGGCTGGATATCATGATGCGTTCTATCGGTATGGAGCCGGATGAGTTGACTGAGCGCGAGAAATGGCTGCTTTTGTTGCGTATGGTTCCGCTGGTAGAGAACAATTTCAATCTGTGTGAGTTAGGGCCGAGATCCACAGGTAAGTCTCATCTGTATAAGGAGATATCGCCGAACAGTATTCTGGTATCTGGTGGACAGACGACGGTAGCGAACCTTTTCTATAACATGGGAAGGAAGACAGTCGGTCTGGTAGGCCTGTGGGACTGCGTGGCTTTCGATGAGGTTGCTGGTATCAACTTTAAGGATAAAGACGGCATTCAAATCATGAAGGACTATATGGCGTCTGGATCTTTTGCCAGAGGCAAGGAAGAAAAGGCGGCGTCTGCATCAATGGTATTCGTTGGCAATATCAATCAGAGCGTGGATGTATTGATGAAGACATCCAGCCTGTTTGATCCATTCCCGCCGGATATGGGAACCGATACGGCATTCCTTGATCGTATGCACTGCTATATTCCTGGCTGGGAGATTCCGAAGTTTAGGCCGGGGCATTTTACCGATGACTATGGATTCATCACGGATTATCTGTCTGAGTTCGTTCGGGAGCTTCGGAAGGAACAATATGGGGATGTTCTGGATGAATATTTCCGTCTGGGAAAAAATCTGAACCAAAGGGATACTATTGCGGTCCGTAAGATAGTCGGCGGTCTTGTGAAACTGATGTATCCGGACGGTGTTTATACAAAGGGACAGTTGGAAGAGATTCTGAAAATCGCACTGGAGATGCGCCGTCGTGTGAAAGAGCAGTTGAAGAAGTTGGGTGGTATGGAATTTTATGATGTAAATTTCTCTTATATTGATTTGGAGGATATGTCTGAACATTATGTATCTGTTCCTGAACAGGGCGGCGGCAAGTTGATTCCGGAGGGAATCTGTAATCCGGGGCAGGTATATACGGTATCGCAAGGTAAGTCTGGAATGATCGGTGTGTTCCGTCTGGAAAGTCAAATGCTCCCGGGCAACGGAAAACTGGAGAGGACAGGTTTGGGCTCTAATCGGGAGGCAAAGGAAGCTTCTAATACGGCGTTCAATTTTCTGAAGGCCAATGGAAGTCAGATCAGCGGATCTATCAACACAGCGGCGAAGGATTATATCATCAACTATCAGGATCTGCAGGGGATTGGCATGACCGGAAAACTGGCACTGCCAACACTGATTGCATTGTGTTCTATCGCTTTAGGTAGACCGGTACAAAGTTCTACGGCTATCTTGGGTGAAATCAGTATTAGCGGTACGCTGATTAAGGTGGAGAATTTGGCAGATACGCTACAGGTGTGTCTGGATTCCGGAGCGAAGAAGGTACTGCTTCCGCAAACATCGTTTGTGGATTTTACTACAGTACCGCCGGAATTGATGAGTGCATTTCAGCTGATACCGTATCAGAGTGCGGAGGATGCAGTGTTTAAGGCATTGGGGGTAGAATAAGGAGGAGATATGAAGGTAGTAGAGTCTGGATATAAAATTGATTTACATATTCACTCCGTTTGTTCACGTACAAAGGACAAAGGGAAGGTGGCCTTCAATACGATAGATAATGTTGGTGTATTGGCGGAGAAACTGAATGACAATGGTGTTCAAATGTGCGCCATTACGGATCATGATGCATTTGAATTCGATATGTACAAGGCACTGAAGGCCTGCGAAAGCGATGAGCAGTGTTCTGTTGTGAAAGTGTTCCCGGGTGTTGAATTTACGGTTGAGTTTATTGGAGAAAAAGGACCGACAGTGCTGCATGTAATTACCGTTTTTAATGATGAGGATGAAACCAAAGTAGCCAAGATCGCTGCTTGTTTAGTAGATGATAAGGGGAAAACAGCATATGACAAAACGGGTGCTTTTTCGGAAGAAAAGTTCCTATCCATTCTGAGAAGTATTGATTTGGATACGGTCCTTATCGTTCATCAGAAGAGTTCGCTGACTACATCTCATCCGTATAAAAATGATGCGAAAACTGTTGGGGAAGAGAAATTCCAAGAGTTTGTTTACACGGATTATTTCGAAGCTTTTGAATTTAAGAACCGTAAAAATGAGGCGTTTAACAAGAATTTTTTGAATGCACAGAATCTGATGGAAGATATCCGATTCATCACCGGTGATAAGAAGAAGTGTTTAAGAGAAATGCTCAATAGATTGCAAGATTTATACAGAGAAGTGGAGGATAATATTGAAGAATATAAGAAATGGATATTATTTGCATTTAAACATTCTGTAAATCATATGCGTTGCTTTTTTAAAAATGCGAATTTTGAATGTGAAAATGAGTATCGTATAGTGTTAAAGATACCAGAAGGATTACTTGTATTTGAGGAATGTAATGATGATATTGTTGAAAAAGGTCAATTTAAACGTGGTAATATATTAATCCCTTATATAGATTATAAATTTAAGAAAGAAAGTATCAAGCAAATAACTCTAAATCCGTATATTAAAGAAGAAAATAATATATTTAAACTTAGTGTTGAGGAAGTATTATGGAATAGCCAAATGACCAACGTCAAGATTGCTAATTCTAAAATTCCAATTAGAAAGTATAGTTAAAGAAGTATGGTAAAATGATTTTTCATAGAGAGAACTAATTGTTTGTAAGTGTAGGGAACAGGATATTCTAATGCTTTTTTAGATGGTAAAATGTAGGTATATGTGGTAAAATATGTTTATTATTTTAACTATGAAAATTTAGAAGATTGAAAGTAAACAAATGACATTTATAAAAAGGGGCGATAAACACGGATTGGAATCTTTTTTGGACTGCATTTGAAGCAATTGGCGCTACCATTGGAGCATTAGTTACGGTAATAGCAGTTTGTGTTGCTTTATGGCAAACAAAATATAGTCAAAAGAAAAAATTAAACTTGTTTTAACAGATAATTATGTGGTATGCGATCAGCGAACAGGAGAAAACGAGAAATTTATTTCGCTTTCTGTAATCAATACTGGAAATAGGAAAGTGATTGTGGATGCATGGGGCATAAAATTTAAGAACCAAGAAGCCATAGTTGTTTATATGCCAGATGATACAAACAAATTTGAAGCGATGCTGTATAAGAAAATGCCAATTGTGCTTGAGATAGAGGAAAGTGTCGAACTTACATGGAGTATGACGAAATTCATAAAATTTCTTAAAATTTATGAAAATGAAGTCGAGGATAATAAACCAATCACATTTTATGTTAGAGATACTACAGGAGTTAGACACTGCACAAAAACAAAGAAAACAGCTGGGGAAATCAAGAGGGATAATACTAATTAAAGCAAGATGAATGATTGTAAATAAAAGTTTGCTTTTAGGACAGTAAAGATATATTACGCTCGTGAGCAAACGTCGGAGAAAAGACAATGGACAACAAAAGCATTAAAAAACTGGAAGCTGATCTTTGGAAATCGGCGGATCTGCTCCGCGCAGGATCGAAGCTGACTTCTCAGCAGTATTGTATGCCGGTACTTGGTTTGCTATTTCTGCGATATACATATAGCAGATTTAAGAAAGTTGAAGAAGAGATTATGAAAGATAGACCTGTCTGGAATGACCGCGTGATGCCTGTGGAAGCCTCTGATTTTGCTGAGAAGAGTGCGCTGTATCTTCCGAAGGAAGCACAGTATTCCTATCTGGTAAATCTGCCGGAGGATATCAAGGCTGCAAATATTGTGGCTGAGAACGGGCAGCAGATGAATAGTTTGGGTGAGGTTGTGAATCATGCGATGGAGCTGGTTGAGGCTCAATCTGAACAGTTGGCCGGCGTTCTTCCGAAAGAGTACACCAATTTCGCCGATGATCTGTTGGCAGAGTTATTGCGTATTTTTAACAATAATGCTCTTGATGATGTGGGCGGAGATGTGATTTGGCTTCCGGTAGCCCTCAACAACATAAAGTGCAGAAATAATTTTGATTTCTTAAATCCGATCGATAATGGAAGCAACACCCTCACGGATTTTAAAAGTAAACCGATATAAATATTGTGTAAATACGGAGATGTATACTCAAAAGTTGTGTGTTATTGTGAATTCAAAGTTGAGAAATACAATAGGGCATAACGATGTAGGGTATGATATGGCATCACAGAAGATAACATATATTTCAAATCTGCGAGAGCGGTTAAGACAGGAAGAGACCTATCTTTTGAAATTCGAGAATGAAGCAATACGATTGTTTCAGGGATTGTTGGTTATATCGGAGTATTTATATAGGCTGAGGCAATTGGAACTTATGATAAACGGGTGTGTCCCACTCAGACCATAACATATTAAAATTTCAAGGAGAGCGCAAATGGCAATAAATATAGCACCAAAATCATTAGATACTGAATTAAGCGAACTGATGAGGGATGTTACTTCAGGTAAGGCTCAGCTTCCGGAATTCCAGCGTAGCTGGACATGGGACGATGGGCGTATTAGAGGTATTTTAGCTAGCCTTTCGCAGGGTTATCCGATGGGGGCAATTATGCGCCTGGAATGTGGTAATGAAAATGTGAAGTTCAAATATCGTCCAATCGAGGGTGTGAAGAATGTTGTGGTAGCACCGGATTATCTTATTCTCGATGGGCAGCAGCGGCTTACATCTATGTATCGTACCACATGTTCTAAAGATGAAGTTCTTACTAAAACGGACAAAGGCAAGGAAATAAGGAGATATTATTATCTGGATATGAAAAAATGCCTTGATGATAATGAGGATCGCTACGATGCTATTGTTCCGGTACCGGAGGATAGAAAAGTCAAAACAGATTTTGATCGTAAGGTTCTCCTGGATCTTTCAACCAAGGAACTGGAATATGAAAACGAGATGTTCCCCATCAATATTATCTTTGATGGAAGTGCGCGTGAAGATTGGGCTGACGGGTACAAAGAATATCATGAGTATGGAAAGGAATTCATGGAACGATACAAGCAGTTCCGCACGGAAGTTATTGAGACAATTACAGGATATAAACTTCCGGTAATTACACTGGGAAGAGAAACCCCACGTGAAGCTGTATGCAAGGTGTTTGAGAACGTGAATACAGGTGGTGTTGCTTTAACAGTATTTGAGTTGGTTACGGCGACCTTTGCAACTTATGAATTTGACCTAAGGAAAGACTGGGAAGAGTGCAGAGATATTATCTGGGGTAAGAATGAGCCTTTGAATACAGATGTTATGAAGGGCGTTGATGAGACGGCATTTTTAACAACAATTACGCTTTACACCAGTTATTTTGCAGAGACAGCTACAACTTGTAAGAAAAAAGATGTCTTGGGCCTGGAATTTGAATCGTATCAGGCAAACAAGGCTGCTATTCTTGAGGGCTATAAGATGGCACGGAAGTTTTTGTTCAGTCAGTATGTGTTTAGAATGAGAGATCTTCCATATACGACACAGCTTATTCCTCTTGTGGCGATATGTGCCGCAATTGGAAAGAGCAACTTCAATTTACCGCAGACTCAGAACATACTTGCACGTTGGTTTTGGTGCGGCATTATGGGCGAAATGTATGGCGGCGCAAATGAAACAAGATTTGCTAATGACATAGAAGATGTCGTTGCGGCAATTCAGGGAAAAGAGAGCCCAAACCGTACCATCAACGCATCATACTTCTCTGCTACAAGACTGATGTCCTTACAAACCAGGAACAGTGCAGCTTATAAAGGCATAATGGCTCTTGTATATCGGGAGAGTTGCAGGGACTTTATGAAGGGCACCACGATGGATATCGTTAAGAGTATGGACGAATCTCCAGACATCCATCATATTTTTCCTGAGGCTTACTGCATAAAGCAGGGATACCCAAAGACTAAATGGAACTCCATTATCAATAAGACACCGTTGCTTCCCGAATCGAACAGGCAGATTGGCGGAGAGGCTCCGAGTAAGTATAGTCAGAAGATCATGAAGGCTGCACAGATTGATGAAGTTCAGCTGAGGTTGCGAGTGGAATCGCATCTGGTGAATTTTGACGCTTTTATTCAGGATGATTTTGATTCGTACTTCATTGACAGGGCTAAGGCAATCATGAAAGTGATAGAAGATGCGATGGAGAAGACCATTTCTGATAAAGGGTCAGAACAGACAATTAATAGTTATGGTGTTAGCTTGGAAGATAATTAAATTTGGTTGGTCAATTTAAAAGGAGATATACAACAAATAGCGCTAGTAAATGTATTAATATATGGTGTGATTTTGTGCTGTGATGATAGTGCCCTTGATCTTGAATTGGGGAATGGATATGTGCTTGAAAAGAGCAATTTCGATGGAATAAATGCCTAAGCGGTTTTAGATATGTTATGTGGAAACACATCAAAGTAAACACGGAAAAATAAATAAGTCGTCTAATACTTAATTTTATTTTTATTCATTATGTGATATTGCTCCTGCGTTAGAAAGAGTGTTAACTCAAATGGGATTTACCCGTACAGCAGATAATATGGGTGCATACAAATATAATGATGTGATACATGCGTATATTGAGTTGATGTCTTATGACAAGGTAAGAAATGACTCGGAAAAAAGGAATAAGGTTCTTTTTGATAAGCCAGGAATTCCAAGTAGCAGCCACATGCGCTTTAACGAAAGGGAGATTTTAAATGTTAATACAAGATATTTTGCCGTATAGGTTACCGAGTTTTAAAAACAAACGTTTATTGGATCCACATGTGGTAATTGTGGGAGCAGGTGCCTCTATAGCAGCATGCAAAACAGATAAAAATGGGAGAGAAGTACCACTCTTAAAAAATATTCATTATATCCTTGGACTCACAGACGAATTAGAAAAATATAATTTTTCTAAAGAGCAGATGGGAGATTTTGAAAAACTGTTTTCAGATATTTATGGCAAAGATGAATATAAAGATTTACAAGAAAAATTAGAATTTGAAGTCTGTAATTATTTTAGCAATTTGAGAATACCCGATGAGCCTACATTATATGATTATTTGGTTCTGTCACTGACGGGAAAAGATGCAATAATTTCATTCAATTGGGATCCATTTCTTATGCAAGCATATAGGCGTAACATAGATGTTGGTAATTTACCTGAACTGATATTCCCACATGGAAATTCAGGAGTTGGACTATGCAATGCTTGCAAAGTTAAAGAGTATGCAGGTTGTTTATGTCCGAACTGCTTTAAAGCATTGGAGCAAATGCCCTTGTTGTATCCTACGGGTAAGAAAGATTATAATAGTAAGCCTATTATAAGAAATGAGTGGAATAGAGCTAAGGATGTTTTGTCAAGGGCAGCTGGAATAACTGTTTATGGATATAGTGCACCTGTTACTGATGTCGAAGCTGTGGAACTTATGAAATCGGCTATTAGTATTAGCCAAATGAAAGATATTGCACCGTTTACTATTATAAATCTACCGGAAAATGAAGATGAGCAAAAAAGAAAGTGGTCTGAGTTTTATGATGTGAAAATGGTATTATATTGTAATGAGTTTAAACAATCATTATTATGGAGAAATCCAAGAGTGAGTTTGGAAACGCTTTTTGATGCAAATCTTCAAGGTCAACCAAGAAGCATTGAAAAGCCGTTTAAGGAGTTTTCAAAGTTAAGAGAATTGCAGGACTATGTTAAAACAATTACAGAGTTTGATATGTGTATTTGAAGTGTTGCCGAACTATTGAAGTTTGCTTATGTTGAGAGTATGTCGAATGTCTTGAGTTAGTAATTTTATGCTCAAAGTGTACAATGAATTTTACGAGGTATAGCAGATGAAGAATCGCTGTGCCTCTTTTTGTGTATAAAAGATGGACATAAGTATGAACTTTCCTTGTGTTTTTGACAGTTTCATGCGATAATTGTATAGAGAATATGTGAAGGAGAGATAGTTTGTATGGTAAAGGGAGGAGTATTTTGATGATGATATCGTGAAAAGATTTGTAGGGTTCGTGAGTGTAGTTTATGAAGAAGATACTTTAGAAGAAAATCTTAACTTCATAGCAGATGCACTGGGAGGAAAGGGAACTACCTCAAGCCATATTATCAAGTGCTTTCACATGTCGCTATGCAGAGAATAGAATTAGATCTTGATGATGGAGTAAAAATAAACTATGCGAAGTTTCAAGGGATTGAAGTAGGAGGGGACGGTGAGAAGAAACAGACCATCAATCTTCTCGCAAAGATTTGATGAACCGGAGGTGTTAAGAATGTCCGATTTTATGAAAAATTATAATGATGTGATGAGCAGACATGTCGAAAATATAACAAAGATGGCACAGGCTGTTCAGGGAATATATGCAAATGAATCGTATATGAGCATGGTTCAGTCTGCACAGAAAATAACGGAGGTACTTAGCTTAGTTGAGCCTAAAGTGTATTACAATCAAAATGCTCTGAATGGTATGATAAAATTAGCGGAAAGTCTTTCAAAGAGTTCTTTTGTAAATATTGAAAGTAAAGAATTGTATGAAGTCTTACAAAAAAAATTTGCATCTCAATTGAAAATATTAAAACAGGAGAATTTAAAAAAAGTTGAAGAAAAAATCAGACATAGCATGCCTGACATTGATGCAGTATCCTTTAATCTTCAACGGGCAGCCAAGGCGGTACAAATATCCGAATATAAGAATTCAGATGAAATAGACGACGAGATTTATGACGAGTATTCCTCTGATATTGAACATATTTTAGATGGAGAATTGACGGATGAAGAAATTGTTGAAAAAAATGCGAAGTCGGAGGGAAAACTTGCTAAGCTCTTATATAGAATTATTGTTTTTGTTGTAACTACTTTTTTTACAGGGTATTTGCAATATGCATGTGAGCCTGTATATAAACTGATAAACAAAGTGATTGTGAAAGAAGACGTAAGTGATTTGTCTAAGGAGGTAGGAAATCCGGCTAAAGGTACAAAATTTACCGTATGGGCAAAGAAGGATGGATATGTTGAAATAAGCTATGAGGATGAAAACGGAAGTATACAGGGCTATATTTCAGAAGATGATTTTAACAATAAATCAGAATTAGTACAAGATGCTTTAGATGAAGAACAAATGGTTTTCATCAGTAAATGTATGTTATGTATGAGTAAATATTGGAATGTTGATTCTGATGAGACATATAAGAGATTAAATAAAGATTTTGATATTATCAAGGAATATATAATGCTAGAATATGATAGGCTTGTAGAATTGACTGATGAAGAACTAGTATTGGATATTGATAGAGAATATAAGAAACGACAGAACACGAAGCCTGAGGATGAGTTTCAAAAAGCAGGTAATTATTCTGATGATGAATTAAGATTTGTTGTTTTTTGCATAGAAAGTCTTGCGGAGGATATGAATGTTGATCCGATCATTGTGCATGATGCATTGACTAAAGAGAGCGATATTGTTGATCAGTATATTATTCCTTGTTATGAAACACTTCACACACAAGGAAAAGAATATATTGTTGAGAATCTAAAAGAAGTGATGGAGGAAAGAGGGATTGTGTTATGAAGGTATATCATGGTTCTTATGTAGAGGTAGCAAAACCGGATATATTACATTCGAGAGAAAAGGTTGATTTTGGTGTTGGGTTTTATGTTACGCCGATTGAAGAACAGGCAAAGAAATGGTGTAAACAATATATACTTAGGAACAAACCAGGTATTGTGAGTGTATATAATTTTGATGAAAAGGCATACAAGGAATGTTCTTCATTGCAGTTTGAATCTTATTCTGAGGAATGGCTGGATTTTGTTTTTAAATGCCGGAGAAAACAGGATAAATCTAATTATGAGATTGTAGCCGGTGGAGTTGCAAACGATAAGGTGTTTGATACAGTAGAGTTATATTTTAATGGAATTATTTCTAAGAAGGATGCTATTGGGAGACTGGCATATGAAAAGCCAAATTTTCAAATATGTTTGAGAGCGCAGAATGTGATAGACAAGTATCTTGCATTTGAAAGGAGCTATTCATTATGAAAGCGAATCGGACTTTGCTACAGATGAAGTATGCGAGAATTATCCCGCTTTTTGCGGCGAAAGTCGGCATTAATACAAGTCAGGCATTAGATTTTTTTTATCATTCTGTGGAATATCAACTGCTTAGGGAGGGTGTGTCTGACCTGCATTGCATGGATGAAGATTATATTGCAGAAGACCTGGCAGATGAATGGAGAGAAAGAGGAAATTAAAAGGCTTATTTGATATCGAAACAGTATGAGAGACAGCAAAGTGATTGTTCTAAAAATAGCACATATACGAGGGGCGAATTGGAGGATAGTTCAACCTGTCGGAAATTCCGACAGGTTCGTACTGAAGGCAGCAGACAGGTTTCAAGAGAAATTCCATATTACAATTTGGATATGATCATTTCTCTCGGATAGCTAATAATTTTGCCATCAGTCTTGGCAGTGAAATGCTACGCTGGTCTCTGGAAGCAATTGACTACGTTATGACCAGACCGCCGGGACGCAAAAGCAGGGAGTGAATAAAAATGGCGACAAGGAACAGTACCTATGATTTGAAAACCAGAGAGCAGGCGTTAGCCTATGGCCTGTCGTTTCCGGACACATATCAGGATGCGCCTTTTCATGACGCCAATTGGCAGCTGGTTCGCATGAAGGGTTCCAAAAAGGCGTTTTTGTGGACATACGAGCGCGACGGCTTTATTAATCTGAATGTGAAAGCGGAGGCCGAGGCAAGAGATTTCTGGAGGAGCGTCTATGAGGCCGTTGTGCCGGGGTGGCACCAGAACAAAGAGCACTGGAACACGATTATTCTGGACGGATCCATTCCGGATGATGATATTCGTCGGATGATTTCTGAGAGCTATGATTTGGTGGCAGACAGCCCGTCAAAAAGAATTTATGAGGCGGTAAAAAGAATTCCCTCCGGTCATGTGGCAACCTACAGTCAGGTGGCGGAGATGGCGGGAAATAAAAAGATGGCAAGAGCGGTTGGAAATGCATTACACAGGAATCCGGAACCATCGGAGATTCCCTGTTATCGCGTGGTCAATGCAAAGGGGTACTGTTCGGGAAGCTTTGCCTTTGGAGGGCCGGACGCCCAGGCAAAGCTGCTGCGTGAGGATGGAATTGAAGTAATCGATGACAGGGTGGATCTGGAGAAATATGGAATAGAAACGGAGGAAGCGCTGATTGCCGCAAGAGCCAGTCGCTAATAGAATTTGGAAAACAAAAATACGGAGTGCGGTATGGCCCTGTTCCATACCGCTTCGCATATTCAGAACTCCTACCGCAGCCATCCGGTATTCTTTCCCTTCTTTTTCCGGAAGGAGGTTCCCAGGGCGCGGCAGTACCGGGACAGCCGTTGGAGGATTTTCCGGCAGCGGCTTTTTCCGGCCGGCTCCGGCTGGTAATTATTGATGTCGGAGCGCGAGGAGATGGTGCAGGGGATAACTCTGGCCGGACTTTTCTTCTTCAGCAGTTTGCCGTCTCTGAAGGTGAACTGCTGTTGGAAAATCATAGTATCCTTATCCGGCGGATTGGTATTTCCGCCAAAGCAGAAATTTCCCAGACTGTATACAATGTAAGCGCCCCTGTATTTCTCAATTCCCTGCAGGACATGGGGGTGGTGGCCCAGCACGAGATTTGCTCCCCTCTGCACCGCGTAGTGCGCCAGGGCCTTCTGCGTGTCGTTCGGGCCGCTGGTATATTCAATCCCCGCATGGATGCTCACGATAATTAAGTCGGCCTTTTTCTTTTTCAATTTCTTTATCCCCGACTGGATCAGACTCCTGTTGGCGGAAAAACTTTCCAAGCCGTTTACGGCCACCATGCCGATTTTTTTGCCCTTGGCCCGGTAGATGCCCGTCTTTCCGTAGGAGGCGTAACAGATTTTATTCTTTTTCAGGGCGGAGCAGGTGTCCTGATAACTGACGGAGCCGTAGTCCCGACAGTGGTTATTGGCAAAGGAGACGGCCTCGATATTTCCCTTTTTGAGGATTTTTGCATAGGATGGGTTTCCGCGGAAAGCGTACTTTTTGGCTGCCCGCTGTCCGCGGCGCGACAGTGTGCCCTCAAAATTTACAATGCTTAAATCGTCCTTGGCAAAGATTGGGGCAACCCGACGGAAAAAATAGCGGTTGCTTTTTACTCGCCGGTATACCGAGTAAAAATTTGCGCTGGCAGGGGAGCTGCGGTCGCTGCCGAAGGTGCAGTCGCCGGCGGCGCTGATTGTGATTTGGACTTCCCTGTCCGCCGCTTTTTCTTCCGCGCCCGCCGTGGTGGCGCGGCCGCAGAAAAGAAGGGCGGCAAATAATATCGCTGAGACAAGTACCTGTTTCCTCATAAGTGTTCCCTCCTGTCCGGATTTTTTATTTTCAGTGTTGGTATGTCTGTTATTTTACCGCCCCTGCGGGCGTTTTGCAAGAAAATTCCATATATGGTATGATTGATTACAGATAATCTGTGTTTGCAGGGGAGGATTTAAAGTGAAGGTATTCAGTGCGGGTTCTCCGGAGGAGGCAGTTAAAGCGCTTTTCGGGGAAAATATAACGATTACAGACAGGCGGCCGGTATACGGCGGGGACATCAACGACTCCTACCGGCTGTCTCTGTCGGACGGATCTTCTATATTCATGAAGTGCAATGCGATAAAAAATTTTTCTTTCTTCGAGGCGGAGGCAAAGGGACTGGAGGCGCTGCGAAGCGCTGGTGTGATTGGCGTGCCGGAGGTTCTGGGCATGGGGAGGGACGCGGGGAGAGGAAGGTCGTTCCTCTTGCTCAGCTTCCTGGAGAAGGGGACGCGTATAAACGGTTACTGGGAGGTATTCGGAAGGGAGCTGGCGCTGCTTCACCGGGCGGACTGTCTTGGCTTCGTCATGGAGGGGCGCAGCCTTCCGTCAGGGGAAACGCCGTTTTTTGGCTTCGCATCGGACAACTATATCGGGGCCTCGCCCCAGATAAATACGCCGGTACAGGGATGGGTTTCCTTTTTCCGGGAATGTCGTCTGCTTCCCCAGATAAAGATGGCGGAGCGCTCTCTGGGCCTGCGGGCGCGCAGACAGTGTGAAAAATTGCTGGAGAATCTGGAAGCCTACCTGACGGAGCCGGAGTTTCCATCGCTCCTGCACGGCGACCTGTGGAGCGGCAATGCGGTGTGCGGCCCGGACGGAAAGGCGTGGATACTTGATCCCGCCGTGTATGTGGGCCATTTTGAGGCCGAGCTTGCCATGACGGAACTGTTCGGGGCGAACCCGCCCTCCTTTTACGGGGCGTATCATGAGATAACGCCCATTGACAGCGGATACGGAGACAGAAGGGACTTATATAACCTGTATCACATGCTGAACCACCTGAATCTCTTTGGCGGCTCGTACCGCAGCTCCGTGCAGAGGATACTGGAGCGATATGCGGGGTAAGCTGTTCGCGGGAGCATGTTTGCCATAAAAGTCAAATTATTTGCGAAATGTATCATTGATAACTCCCTGTCTGCCATGATAAAATCATATTATAATTTACGTTATTATACGAAATATATCAAAAAGGAGGGTTTTCATTGAAAAACAAAATGAGGAAAAGAGCTGCTCTTTTCATGACCTTTGTGATGGTGGCTTCCATGATTGTCAGCCAGCCGGCAGAGGCGGCCAAAAAGCCGTCGCTGAACAAAAAAAGCGTCGTGTTAAAAGCAGGTAAGACAGTGAAACTGAAAGTAAAACATGCCAAAAAGAAGGCGAAAGTCACCTGGAAGTCCAGCAAGAAAAAGGTGGCAAAGATTGTCAAAAAGACAAAAAAGGGAAATGCCTATGCCAAAATTAAGGGCCTGAAGAAGGGAAAAACTACAATTACGGCAAAATATAAGGCAGGAAAGGTAAAGAAGACATTGAAGTGCACAGTTAAGGTGACAGGCAAAGGCAATGAAAAGAATACCGATAATCCGGCCGCAACGAAGACGCCGGGACAGACGAATCCGTCAGCTTCGCCGACGGCATCGAACGGTGCGGGCGGGACAGGCAAACCGACTGTTTCTGCGACCGCGACGGCGACGGCAACCGCAACCGCGACTTCGGGGACGCCATTTACCGGATCATTTACGGATGAGCAGGGGGTATACCATAACTATCTGGGGACAATTCTGAAGAACCCAAGCGTGATTTATGGGGACTCCTTTAACAATCATCATCATATGCAGAGCTTTAAGGGACACGACTATATTTTCTATCATTCAACAGTGCTTGGAAATACGCTGTTCCGCGACGGAAAGAAGTACAGAAACCTGCATGTGGACGAGATCAATGTAGATGAGAAAACAGATAAGATCACCATTGAACCTTCGTATGAAGGCGTAAAGCAGATTGAGAATTTCAATCCGTATAAGAATTATGACGGCAGCGTGCGGTATGTCAATGCAACGACAGCGGCAAAGAGCGCCGGCGTCAAATCGACAAGGGATGACAGACAGGTTGTATATTCAATCAATGGCTCGCCGATGGTACTGGACGAGATCGACACCGGTGACTGGACAATGATCAAGGGCGTTGACTTTGGCGAGAGCGGACTGAAAAATATCGGCATGGAATACAAGGCCGGTGAGGATAAGGGCCGGGTAGAAGTATTTCTGGACGATCCGACTGACATGAACAACCGGATTGCGACGATAGATATTCTTGAGGCTGCAGATGATTACACCTGCAAGAATGTAAAGACAGATAAGGCTGTTACGGGCGTGCACTCTGTGTACTTCGTGTTCCGCGGCAGCAATTACCAGATTGCTTCCTGGATATTCTCCGAGGATGAGAACGCGGTATTGCCGGATCTGTCAAAAAGACCGGCAGCAGGCGCATCCTCCGGCGGCTCGGACGGAGTGAACACGGGCTGGAATGAAAATGCGACAGAGTACACGATGCCTCTGAACGAGGAGACGCTTCACTGCGACGAGGGTGCGACCTGGGCAGAGGGAACTAAACCGGGAAGCATTGTGATTGAGATGAACGGACAGTATCCGGGCGTGTGGTTCTCGATACCGGACGATGTAAAACAGACGTTTTCATCCATTGAATTTACCTATGAGGGCGCAACGGCAGGCGGATTTGGCGCGACTGTGAACTTTGAGGGCAGAAGCTACAAGACGGATTGTATCTTCGGCGACGTCTCAAATCCTGTCTGGTTCCAGGCGGGAGAGGGAGAGCAGACGCAGTCCTTTGACCTGGAGAAGGGAACCGGAGCGTCAGACTACGAAAACAAGACCTTTGCACATTTCAAAGTGTTCAGAAATAATTCAGAGAATGTGACGCTGACGATTAACTCCGTAGTATTAAAGAGGAAGACGCCGGCTACAACGCCGACACCGTCGCCGACACCGACTCCGACTCAAAAGCCGAATCCGACGCCGACGGATTTTGAGAAGAACACACAGAATTATTCATATTTCAACGATTACACGCTGGGCTGGAAAAATGGAGTCGTGGCATATAAAAACGGAGAGAGAATGAATTCGCTGGACGACGTTGACGCGGAGGTTTACAATAAGAAGGACGACAACATCTTCGGACAGCACATCAAAAATAATAACTGGTGGAGCGACAAGATCACGCTTACCCAGCCGCTGCAGTACACACTGGACAACGGTGAGGTAAAAGACATCAACAGTATGCTTACCAATTATGATTTTGCGGCGGATCCGACGGCGATTGACAACTCGGACGTAGATGGAAAACTGTATGTATATGGAACGACCGAGGGAATCAAGTATAAAAACGGTGTTTTGGAAGGAAACGGAGACGGCGATGCGTATGCTAACCACTCCCTGACAATCCTTTCCACGCAGGATATGGTGAACTGGACAGACGAGGGCACCATGGATAACCAGAACCTCACCAACGAACCGTCCTCGGCTCCGGCCAAGAACAAGGTTAAGTGCAAGTGGGCGAGCAAGGCATGGGCTCCGTCCGGAATCAAGATTGACGCAGACGGCGACGGCAAATATAAATACTATCTATTCTATACAAACAGCGGCGCAATCGGTTATGTGCAGAGCGACTCGCCTACCGGCCCGTGGAAGGACGACCTCGGCACAGTGCTGTTTAACCAGTCGGCGCCAAACTGCAAGGACGTTACATGGTGCTTCGATCCGGCAGCGCTGGTAGACGACAAGGGCAATGCGTATGTATACTTCGGAGGCGGTATACCGTCGGGCGGAGACAATGCGCATCCAAAGACAGCCCGCGTCTGCAAGATCCGGTTTGAGGAAGGAACGGGCAAGGTTCTGATGGATGGAGAGCCACAGGAGCTGGATAATTATTACATGTTTGAGGACAGTGAGATCAACCAGTTCCACGGCAAATACTATTACTCCTATTGTACGAACTTTAACGTCAAAAAGAATAACTGGGTTTCCAATGGGGAGATTGCCTGCTATGTATCCTCGGATCCGATGAATATATCCTTCGATCCGGAGAGCGTATCCGGCAAATAATGACAAGAGGAGAGAACATAGAGTAAATGAAAACGGCCCGCAGATTGTCCATACAGTCTGCGGGCCGTTTGCGTGCGCAGACTGTTGACGCAGGCGGCGGCTTTGTGCTATGATTTGATTACAGGCATACAGAAATGGCTGCCGGAATGGAGGGATAGCGTGGAATATAATTACAGGACAAAGGAAACCTGTTCCACCAATATCAGATTTGATATTGAGGGGGACACGATACGCAACGTCGTCTTCACGGGGGGCTGCAATGGCAATCTGCAGGCGATTCCGCGGCTGGTGGACGGCATGACGGTAGACGAGATTGAGGCGAAGTGCAAGGGTATAATCTGCAGGGGCAAACACACCTCCTGCGCAGACCAGCTTGCGTGCGCCGTGAGGGAAGCCTACGAGGCGAATGGAGGGAAAGCATGATATATAAGGATTTTCAGGGTGAAAAGGTATCGGCTCTTGGTATGGGCGGAATGAGACTGCCGGTGTTCGACGGCATAGAGGAAAAAATCGATGAGGCGGCCGCACAGAAAATGGTTGACCTGGCGATTGAAAAGGGAATCAATTATTTTGACACTGCCTGGGGCTACCACGGCGGCAACTCGGAACTCGTAATTGGGAAGGCGCTTTCCCGATACCCCAGAGAGAGTTATTATCTGGCGGATAAGTTTCCGGGATACGATCTCGCCAACATGGATAAGGTCGAGGGGATTTTTGAAAAACAGCTGGAAAAATGCGGCGTCTCCTATTTCGACTTCTATCTGTTCCACAATGTATGCGAGATGAACATAGACGAGTATCTGAATGAGGAGCACGGAATTTTTGAATATCTTGTGAAGCAGAAGGAAAACGGGCGGATCCGTCATCTCGGTTTCTCCGCCCACGGCGACTGCGGCGTGATGGAGCGTTTCCTCAAGGCTTACGGGAGCCGCATGGAATTCTGCCAGATACAGTTGAACTGGGTGGACTGGACATTCCAGAAGGCAAAGGACAAGGTCGAACTGCTGCGGAAATACAATCTGCCCATCTGGGTAATGGAACCGGTGCGGGGCGGCAAGCTGGCGAATCTGTCAGAGGAGGCCGCCGGAAGGCTGAAAAAACTCCGGCCTGACGAGGGGATACCGGCCTGGTCCTTCCGGTTCATACAATCGCTTCCGGATGTGGTGGTCACGCTGTCCGGCATGTCGGACGAGGAGCAGCTGAGGGACAACATCGCCACGTTCGAGACGGAGAAGCCGTTGAGCGAGACGGAGAGAGCCGAGCTATTCGACATCGCAGGGGGAATGATCGGCGGGGTGCCGTGTACGGCCTGTCACTACTGTGTCAGCCATTGCCCCCAGGGATTGGATATCCCCATGCTCCTGAACCTGTATAACGAGCACTCCTTTACCGGAGGCGGTTTTATCGCGCCCATGGCGCTGATGGCGGTGCCGGGTGAAAAGCATCCGGACGCCTGCGTGGGCTGCCGCAGCTGTGAGGCGGTCTGCCCCCAGCAGATTAAGGTGTCGGAGGCCATGGCGGACTTTGCGGCGAAGCTGCGGGCTTGAGCATACGGTATATTCGGCGCGGGGAGCTGGCCGGCGGGCTCGCTCCCGATTGGCAGGGTTGTATCAGGGGAAAATCCATATCCGGAAATTTCCTCTTGACAGCGCTCCCCGGCCGTGGTATTCTACTAACGTATTAAAAAAAGCAGAGTTATCCACTCTCACCCTGTCACATAGCCATATACGGCGCGCGGCGCCGATATCATTCAGGCTATCACGTGGCTGCGGTACATTATTTTTATGAAGACAGAACTTCCCTTTGCGAGAACGTCTGTCCCTGTTGCGGGGCTGGCATGGGAAGACAGATTTGTGGATAACCGGCTTTTAGAAGCAGTTATCTACTTTTTTTTCTCTGCCGGATGGCAGAGCCAAGTTCTGTTAGGAGGTAATGAACAATAAGCGATTTAATGATTAACGAGCAGATTCGTGACAAGGAGGTTCGGCTGATCGGACCGGACGGGGAACAGCTGGGAATTATGTCCGCTAAAGAGGCATACTTCAAGGCCAAGGATGCCAATCTGGATCTGGTAAAGATCGCCCCGACCGCGAAGCCGCCGGTGTGCAAGATTATTGACTACGGCAAGTATCGCTATGAACTGTCTCGCAAAGCAAAAGAAGCAAAGAAGAAACAGAGAACCGTGGAGACGAAAGAGATCCGTCTCTCACCGAACATCGACACCAACGACCTGAACACGAAGGTGAACCAGGCCCGGAAGTTTTTGCAGAAGGGGGCCAAGGTAAAGGTCACGCTCCGGTTCCGTGGACGTGAGATGGCTCATAAGGATGTGGGGCGTGAGATTTTGAACTCCTTTTTCGATAAACTCGAAGATGTTGCGGTTGTTGACAAGCCTGCCAAAATGGAAGGAAGAAGTATGGTAATGTTTTTATCAGCCACTAAATAATAACGGAGGAATGAAATCATGGCAAAACAGAAAATGAAAACAAAGAAAAGCGCCGCCAAGCGTTTTAAAGTGACCGGAACCGGCAAGTTAAAGAGAAACAAGGCCTACAGAAGCCATATTCTCACCAAGAAATCACCCAAGAGAAAGAGAAATCTCAGAAAGTCTGCCCTGGTAGATGATACAAACGTAAAGACAATGAAAAAGATCATGCCATACATCTGATGGCGCGAAGGAGGGAAATGACAAATGGCTAGAATTAAAGGCGGAATGAACGCGAAGAAAAAACATAAAAGAGTATTGAAATTAGCGAAAGGATACCGTGGCGCGAGAAGTAAGCAGTATCGGGTTGCAAAGCAGTCTGTAATGCGTGCCCTGGAGGAGTCCTACAAGGGCAGGAAGCAGAGAAAGAGACAGTTCAGACAGCTGTGGATTGCCCGTATTAATGCGGCGGCCAGAATGAACGGACTTTCCTACAGTAAGTTTATGTATGGCCTGAAGCTGGCAGAGGTTAATGTAAACCGGAAGATGCTTTCGGAACTGGCAATCAGCGATCCGGAGGGATTTACCGCACTGGTAGAGGTAGCCAAAAGCAAACTGGCGTAAAAAATGAGAAGGGTATCTCTGTTTGGAGGTGCCCTTTTTCGGACTAAATTTTACTATACAAAGCATAGAATAGGTTAGAGAGGGATGATACATCATGAAAAGGCATTGTAGAAAGCGTATACTTGCGCTGTGCCTGTTCCTCGCCCTGATCGTGGGAGAAGGGGCGCCGGAGCGCACAGCAGTGGCGGCAGCGGCTTCAGCGAGAGAGGGCCAGGCCGCCACACCGACAGAGGAACCGACCACCACACCAACGGAGAATCCGACTGGCGTGCCAACGGAGAGGCCGTCTGCCACACCGACAGAGGAGCCGACCGCCGCGCCAACGGAGAATCCGATTGGCGTGCCGACAGAGAGGCCGTCTGCCACACCGACGGAGAGCCCGACCGTTACGCCGGAGCCGACCGCCCCGTCGCCCCGGTATGTGCTCGACAATAAGGGGGCGAAGTATTACAAGGGCGGCCAGAAGGGGATCCGCTACCATAAAGTCAAGGGGAAAAAGGTATACCACATCACGTCCTATGCGACGGATGCGGTAAGACTGTCCATGTCCCACAAGTCTGTTTTTACGGTGTATGGGGGAGGCAGTAAGAAGGAAGTGCGGAAAAAACTGGTGACTGTCTCCGGCAGCGGCGTCGTCCGGTGCCGCAAAAAGAGCAGTGACAAGGGCCTGTATACAGTCATACAGGCGGAGTCTGAGGTGACGGGCGAAAAGCAGTTTATCTATATTTTTTTCAGGAAAAAACTGTCCTGTGCGAACGGGAGCCGGATCAAACTGTATGAAAAACATTCGGAGAAGCTGCATTTTAACTATCCGGTAAAAAATCTGGCAATCTCGGTGAACAATAAGAAAAAGGCACGGGTGGATAAGAAGGGACGTGCGGACGCTCTGAAAAAGGGCTCCGCCCGCGTGACCGTCCGGGTAAAGGGCTCGGAGAACAATCAGATCCGCATCAAAATCATTGTCAGGGAAGAACCATGGATTGTGAGCATAAAGGACAGGGTATATAATTACACGGAGATGACAGGCGATCTGTACAGCCTCAGGAAGAAATATCCGGGGCGTACCGCGCTGTCCAGCCTCGGAAAGTCCTGGGACGACAGAAATATATGGTGCCTGCGCATCGGGAGCGCCGGCGCGCCAAGGAAACTGGTAATCGATGCCGCCATTCACGCCAGGGAGTGGAAGAATACCCAGCTGGTCATGCGGCAGGCGGAGGATATGCTGAGGGATTATTCCGAGTACAGAGAGCGGTTCCGACAGGTGTGCGTCTACATTATTCCCATGGCGAACCCGGACGGCGTGAGTCTGGCACAGTACGGCGCCGGTGCAATCCGGAGCGAAAAGCTGAGGAAGCGCTGTGAAAAGATCGGACATTTTTCCGTGTGGAAGAACAATGCCAGGGGAGTCAACTTAAATTATAATTTCCCGTCGGGCTTCAGCAAAAAGAAGAAGGCCAAAAAGCCGGATCATCTGTCCTATCCGGGCAAGAAAAAGTGCAGCGAGAAGGAGACGAAGGCCCTGATGGAATTTTTCAGGAGAACGGATCCGGATGCCGTGCTGAACATTCACTCCACGGGCAGTATCCTGTACTGGGATTTCAACGTGGAGGGCGCCCTTCACGAGCGACTGTATAATCTGGCGGCAAAGGTGAACTCCTTTAACGGCTATCGGATGATGCCAAAGAGCGGGAGCACAGACGCCGGCGGCGGGCTGGCGGACTGGCTCGTGTACGGCAGGGGGATAACGAGCATTACCGTTGAGACCGGAACCGTCCGCTGTCCGCTCCCACATTCCCAGCTCGCTTCCATATACAGGAAAAATAATAAGATGTTCCGGTGGTTTATGGCAAAATACTAGAGACTCAGAGAGAGTGACGCCCGTATTTCCGCTTATATGAGTCTGTATTTGCGCTGTATTTGCCTCTGCCGGAAAAATGTATTTGTGTCTGCCGGAAAAAACATTTGACAGAAGCCGTCATTTTTGATAAGATATAACTTGCTGGCAGGTTATCTGTCAGCGGCAAACTCAATATGCGGAGTTGCTGGAATTGGCAGACAGGCATGACTAAGGATCATGTGCTCGTAGGGCGTGTGGGTTCAAGTCCCATACTCCGCATGGCTAAGAGCTGTTGGCGCTTCGCTGTCAACAGCTCTTTTCAGATATTGCAGAAAATCTGTTTTTAAGGAGGAATGATTTCATGAAAAGATGGAGTGCTTTATTGATTCTGTGCGCTTTGCTGGCGGCAAACTCCGTTTCCCTCGCGGGTGCGCCGGTGAGAGCGGAGCGACAGAAGGTAATCGTCATTGACGCCGGACACCAGAGTCGCGCCAACAGCGCCAGGGAACCGATTGGGCCGGGGGCCTCTGAGAAGAAGGCGAAAGTGACAGGCGGCGCCAGCGGCTGTGTATCCGGACTGACTGAGTATAAACTCAATCTCCAGGTGGCAAAGAAGCTGAAAAAGGAGCTTGTGAGACGCGGCTATAAGGTTATTATGGTGCGGACAAAAAATAACGTCAACATATCCAATTCACAGAGAGCGAAGGTGGCAAACAGGAATAAAGCGGACGCGTTTATCCGTATCCATGCGAACTCCTCGGCCAGCTCCAGCGTGAGCGGCGCCCTTACCATAGCGCCCGCATCCTCCAATCCCTATATGAAGAAAAAAGTGCGCAAAAAGAGCCAGAGCCTCTCCAAAAAGGTATTAAAGGCTATGTGCAGGACGACCGGAGCCAAAAATCGGGGCGTGATGTATACGAATAGCATGAGCGGCATTAACTGGTGTAAGGTGCCGGTCACTATCGTGGAAATGGGATTTATGAGTAACCCCGCCGAGGACAGGAAAATGGCTTCCGCCTCTTACCAGAAAAAAATCGTCAGGGGAATAGCGGGCGGCATTGATAACTTTCTGAAATAATAAAAGTTTCGCGTGAAAACCGCTTGCCAAGAACGGAAAAAATGTTACAATATATTTAGCGTGGTAACGCGGCCCGGCCGTGTTGCAAATGAGTCCGGAAAGGCGGGATAATTATGAATAAAATAATTACTATCACAAGACTGTATGGAAGCGGGGGACGGGAGATAGGACGCAGGCTGGCAGAGGCTTACGGGATTCCTTTTTATGACAATGAGATTATATCCAGAGCGGCTAAGGAGACAGGCTTTGCCGAGGCGGCCTTTGAGCGGGCGGAGGACAAGGCGACCAACAGTCTGCTCTATTCCATCGCGATGGGAATGAATGTGTTCTCCAACCAGGACGCGGGCATGACAGCGCTGTCGCTGGACGACCGGATTTTCCTGGCCCAGTCCAATGTAATCCGCAAGGTGGCGGAGGAGGGGCCGTGTGTTATCGTCGGCCGGTGCGCGGACTATATACTGAAGGATCGCAGCGATGTAGTCAATCTGTTTATCAGCGCTTCCGTTGATTTCCGAATCCACCGCTCCATTCAGATCGATATGCTGCCGGAGAGCAGGGCGGCCGAGATCGTACTGAAGAAAGATAAGAGCAGGGGAAATTATTATAAATACCACTCCGGCGAGCGCTGGGACAACGTGATGAATTACGATATGGCTCTGCGCAGCGATCTGTGCGGCATCGAGGGCACAGTGGAGTGTATCCGGAATTATCTGGACAAAATGTGAGAGAGTATGGACGGGAAGAAAGAGAGGGCGTATGAGTAAGAGAATACGGACGCGGTACGCACCGAGCCCCACGGGGAAAATGCACGTTGGCAACCTGAGGACAGCGCTGTATGCGTATCTGATTACCAGGCATGAGGGCGGAGATTTTATTCTGCGGATCGAGGACACGGATCAGGAGCGCTTTGTGGAGGGCGCGCTGGAGTTGATTTATAAGACTATGGGTGAGGCGGGACTGGTTCACGACGAGGGCCCGGACATAGGCGGTGATTACGGCCCCTATGTGCAGAGCGAGAGAATGGCGACCGGAATCTATCTGGAATATGCGAAGCAACTGGTGGAAAAGGGAGAGGCCTATTACTGCTTCTGCACGAAAGAGAGACTGCAGAAGCTCCGCGAGGACGCGGAGGCCAGAGGCGGGGAGGCCGCCAAATATGACAAGCACTGTCTGTCCCTGACAAGGGAGGAAGTGGAGGAAAAACTGGCGGCAGGCGTTCCCTATGTAATCCGCCAGAACAATCCGGACGAGGGGGAGACCTCCTTTGATGATGTGATCTACGGGAGGATTACCGCTCCCAATGCGGAGCTGGATGACATGATACTGATTAAGTCCGACGGGTACCCCACCTACAATTTTGCCAATGTGATCGACGATCACCAGATGGAGATCACGCATGTGGTGCGGGGCAACGAATATCTCTCCTCAGCGCCGAAGTACAACCGGCTCTATGAGGCATTTGGCTGGGAGGTGCCGGTATATGTCCACTGTCCGGTCATCACGGACGAGAACCATAAAAAACTGGCTAAGCGCCGCGGGGACACCTCCTTTGAGGATCTGACGGAGCTCGGTTTCCTTCCAGAGGCCATTGTCAATTATGTGGCGCTGCTCGGTTGGAGCCCGGACTCGGACAGGGAGATTTTCAGCCTGGAGGAACTGATAGAGGAATTTGACTACACACGTATCAGTAAATCGCCGGCCGTTTTTGATATAGTCAAGCTGAGGTGGATGAATGGCGAGTACATCAAAGCCATGGAGCAGGAGAGGTATTACGAATATGCCCTGCCGGTGATTGACAGCGTTATTCACAGACCGCTGGACAAAAAGAAGATTGCGGATCTGGTGAAAAGCCGGATTGAGGTATTTCCGGACATAGCCGAAAAAATTGACTTTTTTGAGGAACTGCCGGAGTATGATGTGGCGATGTATACCCATAAAAAAATGAAGACCAGCACGGAGAGCTCGCTGGAGGTACTGAGGGAGATGCTGCCGCGCTTTGAGGCGCTCGCGGATTATTCCATCGCGGGCCTTGAGAAGACGGCGATGGATTATGTGGCGGAAAAGGGCTGCAAGAACGGTCAGGCTCTCTGGCCGCTGCGCACCGCCGTATCCGGCAGGCAGATGACGCCGGGCGGCGCCTATGAGATTATGGAAATTCTCGGCAAAGAGGAATCGCTGGCGCGCATACGGAAAGGAATTGAAATGCTGAATGAAGCCAACCAGTGAACAGAGGGAGGCTATCTGTCACAGGAATGGCCCCATGATGGTGCTCGCCGGGCCTGGAGCGGGTAAGACCATGGTTATCACAAATCGGGTGAAATATCTGATAGAGCGGCACGGCGTGGAGCCGGAGCGGATTCTCGTGGTGACGTTTTCCAGGGCGGCGGCGCAGGAGATGCGGGAGCGATTTGAGGCCATTACAGGGGGAAAGAGGTACCGGGCGCGGTTCGGAACCTTTCACTCTGTGTTTTTTCAGATATTGAGAGCCGCTTACCACTATGAGGCGAAGGACATTGTCACTCCGGCGCTGAAATACCGCTTCCTGGAGGAGGCGCTGCGGGAGTCCTCGTTTGACGTGGAGGACGCGAGGGAATTTCTCGAAGATGTGGAAAAGGAGATCAGCCGGATAAAGGGCGAGGGAATCTCCGTGGACTGCTACCATTCCCTTAACTGTCCGGAGGATGTGTTCCGCACAATCTATCGGGGCTATCAGAACCGCCTGCAGCGGAACAGAGCGCTGGACTTTGACGATATGGTGGTGTATGCCTGCGATTTGCTGAGGGCTAGGCCGGATATACTGGCCCGGTGGCAGAAGCAGTTTACCTATATACTGATTGATGAGTTTCAGGATATAAACCGGCTGCAGTATGAGACGGTACAGATGTTGGCAGAGCCGGAGAACAATCTTTTTATCGTGGGAGACGACGACCAGTCTATCTACGGGTTTCGGGGCGCAAGACCGGACATTATGCTGGCCTTTCCGAGGGCATATCCGGATGCGCGCAAAGTTGTTCTGGGCGTCAATTACCGTTGCTCCGCCCAGATACTCACGGCGGCCGACCGCCTGATCGCGCACAACAAAAGGCGTTTTGGCAAGAAGCTCAGTTCCCATACCGGCCGCGTGGAGGGAGTTCACATCACCCGCTGCCGGGACTTATCCTCCGAGGCGGAGAAGATACTGGATCAGATAAAAGACTATGCCGGACAGGGAATCCCCTATGAGGGAATGGCGGTGCTGTACCGCACCAATTTACAGATGAGGACGCTGGCCGGGAAGCTTATGGAAAAGGGCGTGCCGTTTACCATGAGGGAACATCTTCCCAACATGTTTGACACCTGGCTGGCCAGGGATATACTCTGTTATGTGGAGCTGGCGCTGGGAGACCGGAGTCGGGAGAAATTTCTGAGGATATGCAACCGGCCCGTGCGCTATATCAGCCGGGCCGCCTTTGAGGAGCCGGAGGTGTCTTTTCCGGCGTTAAAGAGATATTATTATGCCAAAGATCAGAGCTGGATGGCAGAGAGGGTGGGGGACTTTGAAAACGAGCTGAGGGCGCTGAAGACCATGTCCCCTTATGCGGCAATCCATTTCATACGCAAGGGGATTGGGTATGACGGGTTTCTGGAAAAATATGCCGGAGAGCGCAACATAAAAGCGGACGACTGGCTGGAGATGCTGGAGGAGATTCAGGAGACGGCCAGGGATATGGTGAGTCTTCCCCAGTGGCTCGCTTTTGTGGAGGGTTACGGGGAGCAGATGGAAAATCTGCGCAGGGAGCAGCAGGAGAAGGAGCCGGAGGGCGTCAGTCTGATGACGATGCACGGCGCCAAGGGCCTGGAGTTCGAGGCGGTATTTATCCCTACGGTAAACGAGGGGGTAAGTCCGTACCGGAAAGCCGTTCAGTCAGGAGAGATCGAGGAGGAGAGACGTATGCTCTATGTGGCGATGACGCGGGCGAGGGAGCATCTCCACATCTCATTTGTGAGGGAGCGTTTTCACAAGGAGGCGGAGCCCTCCCGGTTTTTGTCTGAGATAAGTCCGCAGCTGAAGGATAGTATAAAGGCGTGAATACGGGTTCACAGAAAAGAGGTAATGACGGTGAAAAAGATTGTACTGGGTATTCTGGGGTGCGCAGCGGCCCTGTCGCTCATGACGGCGGCGTATGCGCCGGGAGAGAGCCATGCGGCCATCAAGGGGAGTCTGAACAGGAAAAAAGCCACAATCGCAGTCGGCAGGACGGTCAAACTGAAGGTGAAGAAGAAGGGCTCTGCAAAAGTGAGGTTTGCCACGTCGAAGAAATCGGTGGCGAAGGTCTCCGGAAAGGGAAAGGTGACGGGCTGTAAGAAGGGAAAAGCCGTCATTACCGCACGGTTGAAAAAGGGGCGGAAGACGAAAAAACTGAAATGTAAGATAACCGTGGTGAAGGGAGCAAAAAAACTGCGCATATTAAATGCGAAGAAAAAGAAAGTGACCTCGGTCTCTGTGGATAAATACGATACGGTAAAACTCACAGCCCGCATTTTACCCGAAAGCTCCAACGACGTGGTGCGCTGGAGTTCTGCCAATCCGGACATCGCCACGGTGAGCGACGGAGAGATTACCGGCCAGTATGTGGGAAAGACGACCGTTACGGCCCGGACGTACAGCGGCAAAAAGGTGAAAATAAAGGTCTCTGTCAAAAAACCGGTACTTGAGAAGGCGCTGAAGACTGTCTATGCGGACGATTTCTCCGTGGGAGTGTCGGCGAACACCTGGCAGCTGCAGGGAGTCGGCAGATATGCACAGGCCAAAGAGCTGATAACCGGTCAGTTTAACAGCATTACGATGGAAAATCAGATGGAGCCGGACGCCCTCATAAGCGCCGACACCCGCCAGCAGACCGATGATTTCGCTGTCGTGATTAATACGGGCGCGCTGGATGAGATTCTGCGGCTGGCGTCTGACAGCGGACAGAAATTGAGGGGAAACTGTCTGGTATGGGATAAGCAGACGCCGGAGTGGTTTTTCTGCGAGGGCTACGATACCCGCAATGGATATGCCTCCAGGGAGGTCATGAAGGGCCGTCTGGAGAGTTATATCCGGCAGGTGCTTACCTACTGCCAGGAGAGATATCCGGGTGTTGTGAGCGCCTGGGACGTAGTGAAGGAAGCGGTGGGGAGCGATGGGAAATTCCGCACCGATTCGAACTGGTACCGGACATACGGCGACAGCAGCTATATCACCGACGCCTTTGAATTTGCCAGGCAGTATGCGGAACCGGACGCGGGCGTGTTTTACAGTGACTGCGATGAATATGTGCCGGTCAAGAGAGACGCCGTCTGCGCATTGGTAAAGGATCTGTACAACAGGGGAATCTGCGATGGGATCGCCATGCAGTCCCACTATTCCATGGATTATCCGACGGTGGCTCAGGTGCGGGTGGCCATTCAGAAATACAATGGCATTGCGCCGGGCAGGATACAGATCCAGCTGACGGAGCTGGATATACACAACACAGACCGCACGGCGGCGCAGCACAAGAAGGTGGCGGATCGGTACGGCTCGCTGTTCCAGATGCTGGTGTCTTTGAGGAGGAGCCAGGGAGTCAACATTACCAATGTGACGTTCTGGGGACTGACAGATGCCGATTCATGGCTCACGGGACTTCGGGGCGAGACCAGCTATCCGGCGCTCTTTGGAGGGGATTATGCGGCCAAGACAGCCTATTTTTCCGTACTGGAGGCGGCAGGCCGATAAAATAAAAACTATTATCTATAAGGAGGATGTATATGAAAAAGAAATACGCCAAAAAAATTTTGTGCCACGGGCTGGCGCTTGCCATGGTGTGCTCACTGTTTGGAGCCGCGCCGGTCGGCGCCGGGGCCACAGAGGTCAGGGCGGCGGATGCGGCTGCCTTCAGTCCGACCACAGAAATCAGAGACAAAATGGTGCAGAGCAGTCTGTACTCAACGGGAAACAACGCCCGAATCAAGAAGGTGATAGAAAGAGCCCGCGCCGGCGAGACGGTATCGCTTGCCTATATCGGCGGCTCCATCACAGAGGGCGCTCTGGCTTCCCCGAACTCAAACTGCTACGCGGAGACGTCGGCGACTGCCTTTGGGAAAAAATACGGCACAGACGGCGGCTCCAATGTCCACTTTATCAACGCCGGAATGAGCGGTACGCCGTCGGATATAGGCGTTATCCGCTATGAGAGAGATGTTATCGGCCGTCTGCCGGAGGGACAGGATTACCCGGATATCCTGTTTATTGAATTTGCCGTCAACGATTTTAATCGGGCAACAGGCGGCGGAGCCTATGAGGGACTAATCCGCAGAGCCCTGAAGTCAGGCTCGGCGGTCGTATTGATTTTCTCAGTATTTCACAACAAAAATATAGTCTGTGAACCCGAGTACCGGCCGTATGGAGCGCATTATGATCTCCCCATGGTCAGCATGGGAGATGCGATTAACGACTATTACCAGCAGGCTGGCTTTGAGGCGTGGTACTACGGCGGAGACGGTATGCACCCGAACAACGACGGCCATAAGCTGATGGCGGACTGTGTCATGAACCTGTTTGACAAACTGGACGCAGAAGATCCCGAAGAAGACAATATAACCGATGTGGATTCCATGGCGACATATTATAAAAATACCGGTAATTATGACGATATCCGTATGATCGACCAGATGTATAAGGAGGGATCCGATCAGGCCGTTCTCTCCGTGGAAGCGGGAGGATTTAACCAGAAGGACGGGGCGACCGGCAATTTTCAGTATGTCTACAACGGAAAGAGCAATGCTGCGTGGTTCCCGGACAACTGGATGCACAGCTCCGGCAGCGGCAATGACTCGTTCAAAGTGTCCCTGTACTGCCGGACGATAATGCTTCTGTATAAGATAAGCGGCAGCACTCAGTTCGGAAAGGCAGATGTGTATATTGACGGCAAAAAGAAGACAACGCTGAACTGTTATGAGTCGGGCGGCTGGAACTGCGGCAAGGTGAGCCTTGTCCTGACCGAGCAGACGGCAGCGGTTCACACGCTTGAATTGAAGATGGCAGAGGGAAATGAGAGCAAGAAATTTACGGTGCTGGCGGTTGGCTATAAGGCGGGCGAGGGCGTGCCGCCTGCGGTGACTCCGTCTCCATCTCCGTCCCCGTCTCCCTCTGTGACTCCATCCGCGTCGCCAGTTCCCGCAGTGACGCCGTCGCCCACCGGACAGCAGGGCTCCGTGACGAACTCACCGAAACCGCCGGCCTCCCCGCAGCCGACAGTAGCTGCGGAGACGACCGTTAAAAAACCCGGCAAGCCGGCGATAAAGAAATTGAAGAACCAGAAGAAAAATAAGGTGGTTCTGACGCTTTCCAAAAAGGTTTCCGGCGCGGCGGGATACCAGGTGGCATATGCGAAGAAAGCCTCTATGAAAGGACAGAAGAAAAAATCCTTTAAGGGCCTTCGGGTGACAGTTAAGGGGCTGAAGAAAAAGAAGACATATTATTTCCGCGTCCGTGCGTATGTAAAGAAGGACGGGAAGAAAGTATATGGAAACTGGAGCCAAAAGAAAAGGATTAAAGTAAAGAAATAGAAATAACTATAGCTATTATAGTAATAGTGGGAGAGCAGCGAGCAAAAAACCCCTCCCGCCGATTCGTCCTTCAGCGCCTTGAGCTGCCGGATTAAATCGGCGGAGAGGGGTTTTCTCTGTGAATCACACTCTGAGCATTTTCACCTTCAATCAATTCCGCTTATCGGATCACAATCTTTATCCTGGCTGTTTTGCCGGAGCCGTCCCCTGCCTTTACGCGGACATAGAGAGTTTTACCCCGCCCTTTCTTCTTTGCCTTGAGCACGCCCTTTTGGGAGAGGGAGGCCCATTTTTTGTACTTCTTCTTTGTGAGACGCCAGGAGAGAGTTACTTTGCCGGCTCTCTTTTTCGTGATTTTCAGATATTTCTTTAACTTCAGTTTCTTGCCCGCCCTCACCTTCTTCTTTGCGGGGGAAAAGCGCAGTTTCTTTACGATGCGCTTATTCTGTACAGAGGCGCTGGCGTCCTGACCGGTTCCGGAAGTGTCCGCCGTCGGGGAGACAGCCGGCGTATTGTCCGCGGGAGAAGATACGGCCGGATTTGTCGTCGGAGCCGGGGCTGTCGTCGGAACTGGATCTGTCGTCGGTGCCGGAGATACCGTCTGGACAGGCGGAGAGGTAGGCTCCACGGCCGGAGGAAATTCCGGTTCAATCGCTGTGATGAGGAATCCGTAAGCCGTAGAAAATTCATCGGCAATTAACCTCATCTTTATGATGGAAGAATCAATATAAATGGTCTGTCCGGCCAGTTCATCGCCGGTGTAACGGGCCATCTCCTCTCCGTCCTCATTATAGAACACAAGGAAATCGTAATCTTCTTCCAAATTCGTATTGTCGGAGAAAGTGATATTGTAACCGACCGCCCCCTCTCTGGCATATTCAAAGCGCTGCGTCGCATCAGTCAGATAGGGGTGGAAGCTCTGCATATCCTCCAGAAGTACCTCCTCCGGTTTTGGCTCTGTCACAGTGACGAGGCACTGGGCGCGCTGGCTGCCGGCCGACGCCTCGATGATGACGCCCCTGCTCCCCGTCGCAGACAGGGCCAGAATGGTTCCGTCGGGACGGACGGTCACTTTGGAGGCATCGTAAGATCTCCATGTAATGGAATCTGTGGAGTCCGCCGGTACGGGTACGGCCGTTAGCTTCTGCTGCTGATTCAGAAGGAGCTGAACGCTTTCTTGCAGGGACAGGCTCTCGGCCGGTATTTCCCTTACAGTCACGGCAACCGACAGGCGGTGTCCGTTAATCTCGCCCGTCACAGTGGTGGCGCCGTCACTCACGCCGTATACGACTCCATTGCTCACTCTGGCGATGCTGTCGTCCTCCGATTTCCAGAAAATGAGAGTATCGGTGACATTTTCGGGCGACAGGGTATAATCGAGAGCCACCGACTGCCCGGCGCCGACGGTGAGACTCGTCTTTCCGGCGGCGATCCCGTCACAGGGGACGCTGTTATCTATACCGGTAAAGGCCTTGATGCGCAGGTTGCCCAAAATGCTGTCACCCAGTGAGGTTATGTCGCTCCAATGGCCGGCCGTGTCCATGAGATAACTCTCGCCCTCCTTTGCGGAGACTTCCTCAAAGATGCCGCCGTTTTCATCGGAATACATATCATCCTCCGCGGCGATGAAGGTCGGTCCGTCTTCTCCGTTATCCAGCCGGATAACGACGGAAAACCTTTCACCCGGCTCAAGCGGTATATCCGATGCACCATGTTCGGTAAAATCAATGGTGTGGTACCCGATCTCATCGACGGTTCCCCTGATTGCCTCTCCCGCCGGAGTGTCTCCCACGGGAGCAGCCGTGTCCTTCAAATGGCGGTATATCTGAATCTCATAGTTTACCTCCCGCTCGGTCGTCCAGAAGGAGACGGCCTCCAGGGACTCACTGTGCTGCGCCTGATAGACATTGGCCATGGCGGAGTAGCCGCTCAGCCAGGAGGAGATCGCGCCGTTGTCGTACTGGTAATTGCAGTCGTAGTTGTCCGCTGTGTCCATGTCGTAAAAAGTGACGGAGGAGTCCTCCTTGTTCAGTACGCTGTCCTCATAGGATACCCAGCAGTATCCGTCCTCGCCCACGTCGTCCGTCCCCCAGCTGTTGCGGAACAGCCAGGCGCCCGGCTTCGAGGGGCGGTGTTTTCTGTTGAAATTGCTGACCGGGTAATTGTCGTCCCAGCCGACTAGCAATACCGAGTGGTTTGAGGACAGCTTGTCGTCGTCCACATACCACGATTGATAGTCGCTGCTGTAATAGGAGGAGTACTCCTCGTTTGTTTCGGGGCCATGGACGTCGATGACGGCGGCGTAGCCCTTTTCCATAAGCGCTCTCTTTATCCTGTTGGGAGTCGCCAAATAGATGGTCTCGGCATTTTCCAGATGGTAGGAATCCTCCTGATACATCAGGCTGTCGGGCAGACGGAAGGCCGGCGACAAATCGTCTACATCGCCATTTTCAATGGCGGCAAACGGCGCTTTGTCTTCCGTGACGGCTCCGCGCCAGCTCGCCAGCGCGGTGGCCGATATCTCGCAATTGCCGCCCAGATTATAGGAATCGCCGTTTCGGGCGGAGATGGTATCGCCTTCTGTCAGATTCAGGGGATCCAGCCAGCGGTTATAGGTCGCGAAAACAAGCTGCCGCTCGGACAGATCCGGATTTTCTGCAATTCCCTTCTGGACAAGATTGGATTCGGCGGAGCCAAGTGCCGCAAAAGCCCAGCAGGAGCCGGTGCTTTTCTGATCCTTCACAGAGGAGAGAACGCCCGTCGTCCTCAGATCAAAGGAGGAGGGGAGGGCCGCCGCTCTCTGTGTCTTCCCGCTTTTCTCATCCTTCAGATCGGAGCGGTCGTATACGGGGTGTCTGTAGGGAATATAACCCATATTGCCTATGTGCGGCGGATCCTGCTGGCCGCTGTGGGAGCCGGTATCCGCGGCCGCCGGTATCCCCGGCGCCAGCAGGATAGCGCTCGCCAGTATCGCTGCTGCTTTCCATATCTTCATAAGTAACCTCCATTTCGCGGGGTTTAGGGCATATTACCTACTCGTCATCCAGTTTTTTGTTGATAAATTCGTCCCACTCGCTGTCCTCTCCGTCCTCGGCGTCCTCGTAGGCCTCGGCCAGTTCCTCCAGCAAATCGTCGTCCTCGATATTTGTCAGGGTGAACTCGGTCTCCTCACCCTTATCCTCGATCTCCACACCGAAGAAATACCGTTCCTCTAACTGCTCGTCTGTGGGAATCAGGGCGGCGTAGTTCTCGCCGTCGTACTCAAATACACATTCCACCTGACACTCCAGTTCGCTGCCGTCCTCCAGTTCGAGATTTAAGATGATTTCTTCCTCTGTATCGTCCGGTTCTCTGTTAAACATATCTCTCCGTCCTCTCTGTTTTAATACCGGCCGGAACATGCGTATATCCGTGCCCGGCCGGCACAATCATTGTAACACGTTTCCGAGAGAAATGCAAAAGAAAACATTCGGCGGTTTCCTGTTCAAAATTCCCCGCGGCCTATGCCTCCACAGACTTCCATGTGCGGATATCATAGGCGTGAATGGTGACGCCGCTCACGTCCACCACATAGAAATATTCTCCAATCCGCAGGCCGCGGACGTCCTCCGCCCAGGCCTTGCTGTCCTTCAGCGTGTGGGACAGCGCCTTTTCCCACCTTCCGTTCTGATACCGGAACACAAAATATTTTACAGCGCCGTCCGCGCTGACGGTGCAGAATCCGACCAGACGGCGTGTCTCGTCCACAAATACGGTTCGGTGATCCTCTCCGGCGGAGCACTCGCTCCACTTCCCCAGGAGAGTGGTTGCGGTCTCGGTGAGCTCATAATTTTTCCCGATGGAGAACAGGGAGAGCTTTATGCGGGAATTTTCATTTCCGTCCGCTTTTTTGCCGCCCTTGCCGATTCCCACCAGCATACCGTCGCCGAAGGAGTGGAGGTAGTCGGAAAAGCCGGGCAGCTTCAATTCGGATTTCAGCTCCGGTTTTTCCGGATTGGAAAAATCAACGGCAAAGACCGGATCGGTCTGGCGGTAGGTGACGAAATAGGCGATGTTGTCGATAAAGTAGGAGGCGTAGATTTCTTCGTCGATGCCGAGGTCGGAGATCTCGCCGATCAGCTTCATGTTCCCGTCCATAACGGCCAGGCCGTTCGTCCGGCGCCTGCCATCGGAGCGGGTGTAGACAAGGCAGAGATTTTCCCTGTATTCGTGGAGGCAGTAGGAGTTTTTGATCTGTCCCCGTATCTGCGCCTTTGCGTCGTACCGGAAGACGCCTCCCTCACAGGTGTAGCGGGCAATGGCGGACAAGTCGGAATTATCGGAATCGTAACCGGATTTGACGGTATATATATGGCGGGTATTCACATAGCAGGTATCAAAATTTCCGAAGGCGGCCAGCGAGTCCTTGAAATCCTCCGGCTCGTCTAAGACAAGAGAGGTCATGACCATATAGGAGTTGTCGCTCTTTTTGTCCGTCAGGCAGATATCCTCCGGCGGGATATTCCTCCCGTTAATCTGCGGGACAAATTTCTCCGGCTTCTCCGGAGAGCAGTCGGAGGCGAATACCTGGTAATTGGAAAAAGTATACAGGACGCCGTCGCAGAGGCGGGAGGTGTTGAAGCGGCCGCTCTGGGACAGGGAGGCTGTCTTTTTTGGCTTCTCCGGACGGGAGACGTCATAGACACAGATGCTCGTCAGGGGAGAGTCGTCTACCCCGATAACGTCCGCTGACGCGTCATTCTCGTCCGCACCGGATTCGTCCCAGGGAGTCCCCAACAGAACCACACGGTTTCCGTCCAGATACATCTCGTTGCAATTCTGATTGTAGATACGGGTTGCGGAGAGAAACTTCGTGGCCCCGCCGTCCACCTGATAGATGGACAGCGTATATCCGACGGTGTTCTTCCATATCGTGTAGATATGGGAGCCGTCTGTCTTGACAATATCCCCCTCCATCACATCCTCCACCTGAGTGTCGGTGTCGGAATAATCGCGGCTGCCTGCTTTTGACGTTGCCGCAAAAGAGTCGTCCGTCCCGCCGATTTCTTCATGCGGAGCATGAGGAACGAGTGAGGTATCGTTCTCCGCCATTGATGTCTCATAGTGCACCTCATTCTGATACCGGTTGATGAGCCGGCACACGGTATCATAGGTCTTCTCGCCCCCGTGTCCGTCGGGGGCTTCGCCTGTCTGGACGGAGCGCTGCGCATCCGTCGTCTCGGGCAGTAATATCTCCGGCGCTACCACGCTCTGGCGCAGGGCGAGGCCGGTAATCAGGACAAGGGCCAGACAGGCGGCGGTGGCAAGCGCCGTCCGGGGGATTCTCCTGTGTGTGGACGCCTGGCTTTGGCGGAGCGGGAAACGCGCTGCCCGGCGCTTCTGCCTGACGCCTGAGAGCGTCTCCTCCATCTTTTCCGGGTGTAGGGAGTCCGGCACGGGGCTGGAATCCGCCTCTTTTTTTATGCGATCAAAAATTTCCTGTTCGTTCATGGGATAGTACCTCCTTATAGTCAGCGTTCGAGATAGGTGCGCAGCCGGGCCAGGGCGCGGCTTTTCAGGGAGCGGACGGTTCCCTCCCTCTTGCGGAGCAGTCCGGCGATCTCCCGGCTGTTGTAGCCGGTAAAGACGGACAGGGTGATGACCAGGCGCTCGTCCTCAGAGAGGAGAGACAGCAATTCTTCCAGCTCCGGAGCCAGATAGCCGGCCTCCTCCCCCGATGGTTCGGAGAGAGAGGCGTCCGCCAGATAGGTGGAAGCCGCCTGCTGTCTCATGAGCCGCCGGCACTCATTGGCGGCAATCTGAAAGAGCCAGCTCTTAAAGGAATTGTTTTTCCTCAGGCCGGATAGATGTTCATAGGCCTTTAATACGGCTCCGCTGACGGCGTCCTCTGCGGCGTGTGGATTTTTTAACAGGCAGAGGGCGAAGCGGTATAAATCCGTATAGTATTTTTCGTAGAGTTTGGCGAAGGCGTGAGTGTCGCCCTGTTTGGCCAGGGCCACCAACGACCATTCCATATTTGTCATAATCCGTTATTCCTCCTGTTGTGATATATCACTGTCGCGCGTACTTCTCCACCCTTCACAGATTAGATGCAGGAGAGACAGAAAGTGTTGCAGGAATGTTTGTCCTGCTTTATACTGATAGTATGAGTGAAGAAAAGGAAATCGTCAAGATATCGGTGCGGAGTCTGGTGGAATTTGTATTTCGGGAGGGGGACATCACCTCTGCCGGCTCCGGCGCTCCCAACACCGAGGCCATGCAGCTGGGAAGTAAGATCCACAGACAGATACAGAAAAGCATGGGACTGGGCTATGAGGCCGAGGTCTCTCTTTTTGCGCTGCAGAAAATGACGAGCAGGGAGTTTTCCTCGGATTTTATTCTGCGGATAGAGGGGCGGGCCGACGGAATCTTCAGGGAAGACGGCCGGGTGACGGTAGATGAGATCAAGGGCGTGTATATGGACGTGGAGGAGATGGAGAAGCCGGTTTTGGTGCACAGGGCCCAGGCCATGTGCTACGCCTATATGATAGCGGAGGCGGAGAATCTGCCGGAGGTGGGAGTGCAGATGACGTACTGCAATATGGAGACAGAGAGGATCCGGCGCTTTCAGGAGACCTTCACCCGCGGCGAGATCGCCGCCTGGTTTACGGATCTGATGGATAAGTATGAAAAATGGGCCGTCTACGAGTACGACTGGAAGAAGAAAAGAGACGCCTCGATACGGAAGCTCGTATTCCCCTTCCCCTATCGTCCGGGGCAGAAGGAACTGGCGGCCATGACCTACCGAACCATTGAGGATAAAAAGAAACTGTTTATTGAGGCCCCCACAGGGGTGGGAAAGACGATTACCACCGTATTTCCGGCTGTCAAGGCGATGGGCGAGGGCCTGTCGGACAGGGTGTTTTATCTGACGGCCAAAACCATTACGCGGACGGTGGCGGAGGAGTGCTTTGCGCTGCTGGGGCAGCAGAATCTGACCTTTAAGCCGATCACGATCACGGCAAAGGAAAAAATGTGTATTCTGGACAAAATCTCCTGCAATCCGGAGGACTGCGAGAGGGCGAAGGGACACTACGACCGGGTGAACGAGGCGGTGTACGACATGCTGGTACACGAGGAAAAACTGACGCGGGAGATACTTCTCTCCTATGCGGAGCGGCATAGGGTATGCCCCTTTGAGATGGGACTTGATGCGGCGCTGTTTGCCGATGCGGTGATCTGCGACTACAACTATGCCTTCGATCCGGACGTATACCTGCGCCGGTTTTTCCCCACGGAGAAAAAGGGGGATATGATCTTTCTCATCGACGAGGCCCACAACCTGGTGGAGCGGGGGCGCGAGATGTACAGCGCGAGGCTGGTGAAGGAGGATTTTCTGGCTGTGAAGCGGATTGTCAAGGCCGTGCAGCGCCATGAGAAGCGCCCGGAGGTCCAGTACAATCTGAGGAAATTTGAAAAGGCTTTAGAGGCGGCCAACCGGACTATGCTTGAGTGGAAGCACGGCTGCGATGAATTTGAAGTGCTTGACGGGCTCGACGGGGTGGGGGCGTTCCAGTTCCAGCTTTTGCGCGTCCTGGCGGCCTATGAGTTATTTGCCAGGGACTATCCGGTACTGCCGGAGCGGGAGACTGTGCTGGATTTTTACTTTTCTGTGCGCAAATTTGCGGCGGCGGTGGAGGAGGCCGACGACCGCTACAAAGTATATATGGACTACGATGGGGAGGGCAATTTCCGCATCAAGCTTCAGTGCATGGATCCGTCCGGACGGCTGCGGGAGGTGATGGAGCGGGGGAGGAGCGCCATTTTGTTCTCCGCCACCCTTCTACCCATTCGCTATTACAGGGAGCAGCTGGGCGGCGGAGAGGACGACCGGGCGGTCTATGCCGAATCCTCTTTTCTGCCGGAGCAGAGAAAGATTCTGATTGCCAGGGACGTCACCAGCCGGTATGCCAGACGGGGGCAGTCCGAGTATCAGAGAATCGCGCGGTATCTGGAAGTTTTTGTGTCGGCGAGAGACGGAAACTACATGATTTTTTTCCCGTCCTATTCCTTTATGGATCAGGTGATAAGCAGAATGGAACCGGCCGAGGGACAAAAATTGCTTGTGCAGGGCGCGGATATGCGCGAGCGGGAAAAAGAAGAATTTCTGGAGGCCTTTGACGCAGAGAGTGAAACCGGCGTCGTCGGCTGCTGCGTCATGGGGGGAATCTTCAGCGAGGGAATCGACTTAAAGGAAGACCGGCTGATCGGCGCGGCGATTGTGGGAACCGGACTGCCGATGGTATGCCACGAGAGGGAATTGTTTAAGAATTATTATGATGAAAAAAAGGGACAGGGTTTTTCCTACGCATACCTCTATCCCGGCGTCAGTAAGGTGTTCCAGGCGGGCGGACGGGTTATCCGCACCGCGCAGGACAGGGGCGTGATTCTGCTTTTGGACGAGCGGTTTCTCGGCCGGCAATATCTGGAACTGTTCCCGCGGGAGTGGTTCCCCTATGAGGCGGTAGATATAGAGCAGATGGAGAGAGAACTGAAAAAATTCTGGGACGGGCAGGATCAGTAGGCGTTTTTGTTGACAAAGCCCTTGAAAATTGTCAGGAATAAAATCTTAAAATCCAGTCCCAGCGACCAGTTTTCGATGTAATATAAATCGCAGTCGATCCGCATACGGATGGAGGTGTCGCCGCGGTAGCCGTTGACCTGCGCCCAGCCGGTGATACCCGGACGAACCTGGTGCTTGATCATGTAGCGGGGAATCTCCTCCTTGAATTTTTCCACAAAGAACGGGCGCTCCGGCCGCGGCCCCACCAGGCTCATGTCGCCCCGGAGGACGTTGAAAAACTGCGGCAGCTCGTCCAGGCTCGTTTTGCGTATGAATTTCCCGATCGGCGTCACGCGGGGATCGTCCTGGATCGTCCAGGCTTGTTTTTCCTTCGAGTCGTCCTGCACCTCCATGGAGCGGAATTTATACATCTTGAACGGGCGGTTGTGCAGCCCCACCCTCTCCTGACGGAAGATAAGAGGGCCGGGCGAGGTCGCCTTGATGATAACGGTGATGACAAGCATCGGCAGGGAGAACAGCGTAATCAGAAGGAGAGAGCCCACGATGTCGATCGCCCGTTTCCAAAAGCGGTTAAAGGAGTTGGAGAGGGGCACCTTCCGCACATGAATCACCGGAAGGCCGTCCAAATCCTCGGTGTAGGGACGGGTGGGGATAATGTTGTTGTAGTCCGGAATAAACTTTGTGTGTACGCCGGATTTTTCCGTCACCGTCACGATTCCCTCAAGCTCGTCGTAGTGATTGATGCCGAGTGTGATGACGATCTCATCATAGTCGTTTTCGCTCAGCATTTTTTCCAGTTCGTTTCTTCTCCCGATGACGTGGACATCCCGGTAGGCATGTCCCAGCGGATGGTGGTTGTCCAAAATGCCGTGGATGGAGTAGCCCCATTCCGGATGTGCTAAGAGGCGGTCAATATAACTCTCGGCCGCCCGGCTGTAGCCAATCAACAGAATGTGCTTCTGGTTCAGTCCCTTTTTTCTGAATTTCCGCAGGATAGTCGTGGTAAAAAAACGGAAAAAAACTTCCAGCATAAAATTGGTGACTACAAATATAATAATAAATAAGCGGGCGTAGTTTCCGTTTTTAATAAAGAAAAGAAAGGCGACGCAGTAAAAGATGCCGACGATATTTGCCTTCAGAATACTGAATATCTCGGACTTGCGGCTCTTTACCCGCTTTGGATCATAGAGGTGGAAAAAGTAGTAGGAGAGCAGATAGCAGGGGATTAGCGGCAGCAGAATCTGCAGATAGGTCTCCAGGCTCCCGTAGACGCCGACCGGCTCCGCGATGATTTCGAGACGGATTAAAAAACTGTGTATATTATCAAAGCGCAGGTAATAGGCCAGCACAAAGGAGACAATGATAATTGCCGTATCAATCAGTATACGGAAAAGATTCAATAACTTTTGATTTCCCTTAATCAAAACGTGATCGTCCTTTCATTAATATAGTGCGGTGTATATATCAGTGCAGTGTATAAATCATTACAAGTATATACCATTTTGTGACATTTCACAATAAAATTTTTTTCACAGGCCATTCACAAACTAAACACAATTAGTGATTATAATAGGCAATAACTTAAGAAGAAAGGGTGCATTCGCATGGATGAAAGAGAATATAACCAGGAAAATGGAACGGGGACGGGGTTTGTCATGACAGACGCTCCTGGCGCGCCAGAGACGGGATCCGCACCGGAGACGGAGAACATGGCGGGGCCGGGAACCACAGCGGGGACGGGTTCTCCGGTTGAGCCGCAGCCGATGCCGTCCCAGGACAATATTTACCGTTTTCAGAATGTGTCGCAGCAAAAGCCCGCGAGGGAGAGGGCGGCAGGTAAGACGGGGGGCGCCGCAAAGGGCCTCGGCAAAGTAGCGCTGAGCGCCGTGGTATTCGGCGTGGTGGCGGCGGCCTGCTTCTTTGGCTTTACCGCGCTGCTCGGGCTGTTTAAGGGCGACGGCGGCGGGGACATTCCATATACGTCCGGTTCCGGTGACATTCCCGTCACCACGGTGTCCGGGACGGCTGCCGGCGGCGTGACGGACGTGTCCGGCATTGTGGAGCAGGTCATGCCCTCAATCGTGGCGATTACGGAGACCAGTACGATGACATCGTATTTTGGACAGAGATATTCCTCGCAGGGAGCGGGCTCCGGCTTCATAGTGAAGCAGGACAACGACCAGCTGCTCATTGTCACCAACAATCATGTGGTGGACAGCGCGGACAAAATAACGGTACAGTTCAATGATGGAGAGAGCGCCGCGGCGGAGGTGAAGGGAAGCAGCGAGTCCAACGACCTGGCGGTAATCACGGTGGATATGAACAAATTAAAGGACTCCACGAAAAAGAGTATCCGCGTCGCCTCCCTGGGCAATTCCGACGAGGCCAAGGTGGGCCAGATGGTGATTGCCATTGGCAATGCGCTGGGCTACGGGCAGTCGGTGACAGTGGGATATGTGAGCGCAAAAAACCGTGAGGTCTCCACCTCCGATGAGACGACGGGTAAGAGCACCACGCAGATATTGATGCAGACAGACGCCGCCATCAATCCGGGCAACAGCGGCGGCGCGCTGATCGACACCCGCGGGAATGTAATCGGTATCAACTCGTCCAAGTACTTTTCCTACGGCTCCACCAGTGTGGAGGGAATGGGCTATGCGATTCCGATGAGCAGCGCCGTATCCGTCATAAACGATTTGATGGACAGAGAGGTGCTGAAGGACAATGAAAAGGGATACCTGGGTATCACGGGCAGCACAATCAAAGAGTCAGAGAATAAGGCCTACGGCATACCGATCGGCGTATATGTCCGCGCCGTATCCGATACGGGGGCCGCTTACAAGGCGGGGATCAAACAGGGCGATGTAATCACGAAGATCAACGGGCGCAAGGTGCAGTCGATCGAGGCGGTTCAGGAAATCGTCAATAATACCAAGGTGGGAACCACCATTGATGTGACAGTCATGCGGAGCGACGACGGCGAGTATAAGGAAAAAGAGATCAAGGTGACGTTAAAGAGCAAAGATACGCTGGACGGCCTGGAGGACGACTCCGACGACAGCAGCTCGCAGCAGGGCGGTTACGGGAATAATTATGACGAAAACGATTCCCAGGTTGTGCCCTGGGGAAGCAGTATTTACTAAAAGGCAGAAATCGTGTATAATAAATCCCATCACAGATTGTTGTGGTGGGATTTGCTTGTCATACGACGCTGTGAAAACCAAACGGAAAAGTATGCAGGAGGGACTATGAGCGAGGAAAATAAAGACATAAAGGACAGTGAAAAAAAGGACGGACAGCCGGACGGCTATGAAAAGGTCTGCCACATCTGCCGCCGGCCGCAGAGCAAGGTGGATCGGCTGATTGATCTTCCGAATAACATTACCATCTGCACGGATTGTATGCAGAAGACCTTTGACCAGATCAAGATGCAGGGGCTGCCGATACAGCTCACAGGACTGGATCTCGCCAATATGGGAGCCATGGGACTGGAGTCGCCGGAGGAATTCCAGAGGCGCCATGCGGTAAAGACAAAGAAAAAGGAAAAGAAGGAGAAGCCGGTGCTGGATATCCGCCGCCTTCCCGCGCCCCACGTCATCAAGGGCAATCTGGACGAATATGTGGTGGGACAGGAGCGCGCCAAGAAGGTTATTTCCGTAGGGGTATACAACCACTACAAACGTATTCTGGCGGAGGATACGGGCGACGGCGTGGAGATCGAGAAGTCCAATATGCTGATGCTGGGGCCGACCGGAAGCGGAAAGACCTTTATAGTCAGGACGATGGCGCACCTTTTGCAGGTGCCGCTGGCAATCACCGACGCCACGGCCCTGACGGAAGCCGGTTATATCGGCGACGACGTGGAGAGCGTGATATCCAAACTCTTGGCCAATGCGGACAATGACGTGGAGCTGGCGGAGAGGGGGATTGTCTATATCGACGAGATCGACAAAATCGCTAAAAAGCAGAATACCAACAGTCGGGACGTCAGCGGTGAATCGGTGCAGCAGGCGCTGTTAAAACTGCTGGAGGGAGCGGACGTAGAGGTGCCGGTGGGCGCCAGCAGCAAAAACGCCATGGTACCGATGACGACAGTTAATACCAGCCACATATTATTTATCTGCGGCGGCGCCTTTCCGGGACTGGAGGATATTATCAAAAAACGCCTGACCAGTCAGGGAACCATGGGATTTGGCTCGGAGCTCCGCGACAGATATGACAACGACCGGGACATCTTTGCGCGGGTGGAGACAGAGGATATCCGCGAGTACGGTCTGATTCCGGAATTTATCGGACGTCTTCCCATAGTATTTTCCCTTCAGGCAATGGACGAGGAATTGCTGGTGCGGGTGCTGACGGAGCCGAAGAATGCCATTGTAAAGCAGTATCGCAAGCTGCTTATGATGGACGAGGTGGATTTGGAGTTTGAGGAGGAAGCCCTCCATGCAGTCGCCAGGCGGGCGGCGGAGAAAAAGACGGGGGCCAGGGCGCTCCGCTCGATTATAGAGGAGTTCATGATGGATATCATGTATGAGATTCCCAAAGACGAGATGATTGGCAAGGTTGTTATCACCAGAGACTATATCGAGGGGAAGGGAGCTCCGTCCATTCTCATGCGCGGCAACAATTAGAAATTTGGATACGGTCGCTGAATATTGGAAATGCCCTCTGCGTATATTGAAAAAAAGCGCAGGGGGTATTTTTTTGACTTGCAGGGAAGCGGTTTACTCGGAAAATGCACTCGACTACATCATAACGAATTACCGGGGGCGGGAGTATATAGAGGAGTATTATAATCCCGACTGTTACATGACCTATGACGATATTCAGGCGGTGATCTATCAGGAGATACAGCAGATCAACAGTGAAAACATAGAAAAATACGGTTTCTCCTCTATCCCAAACATATACGGGCTGATGAGCGAGGAGGCGCTGGAGGAGAGCGGGGTGCTCCGGATCCGCAGGCAGCCCTATCTGGATTTATACGGACAGGGGATTCTGATCGGACTGGTGGACACGGGAATTGATTTTACCCACGAGGTATTCCGCAATGCAGACAACACCACGCGGATTGTGTCGCTCTGGGATCAGACCGTGATTGAGGGGAGCGGAACGGAGCAGTTTCCCTACGGGCGGGTGTACGGGAGGGAGGAGATCAATCAGGCCCTCCAGGAGGAGAACCCGCAGAGCGTCATTCAGTCCAGAGACGAGATCGGGCACGGCACCTTTCTGGCGGGAGTGGCCGCGGGCAATGAAGTTGAGAGGGAGGAATTTTCCGGAGTGGCGCCGCTGTCGGAGCTGGTAATCGTAAAGTGCAAGCAGGCCAAAAAGAGTTATCGGGATTATTACGGCGTGCCGGGGGACGTTCCGGCGTATCAGGAAAATGACATTATGGCGGGGGTGGCCTATATTCTGGAGGTCGCCAGAAAAGAGCGCCGTCCGGTGGCCGTCTGCGTGGGGATGGGGACAAATATGTGCACCCACGACGGGGATTCCAATCTGCCGGTATTTATGGATCGGTACACGGCCTACCGTGATGTGACTATGGTTTCATGCGCCGGAAACGAGGGAAATGCGAGGCACCATCATCACATTACGAGACAGGAGGAGAGCATAGAAATCGATGTGGAGGGAAATCTGGAGGGCTTTATGAGCCAGCTCTGGTGGCAGACGCCGGGCTCTCTTACGCTCAGCGTCGTATCGCCCAGCGGCGATACGCTGTCGGATATACGCGCCGTCTCCGGCACCCGGCGCAGGAAGGTATTCGCCAGAGAGAACACCGTGGTGGAGCTGTACTTCGGAATCGCCCAGGAGCAGACGCGGTCTCAGGTAGTGGTGTTCCGGTTCCTCTCCCCCAGAACCGGCATATGGAAAGTCAACGTCTCCTTCACGCACACCGCAGTGGATTTTCATATGTGGCTTCCTATCCGCCAGTTTCTGAGCTCGGACGTCTTTTTCCTGGAGCCGGATCCGGACGTCACTATCTGCAATCCCGGAAGCGGAAGTAACCTGATCGCGGCCTCTGCCTACAACGCCGCCAACGGCGCTCTGTATCTGCAGGCCAGCCGGGGCTTTACCCCCAGGGGCGCCGTAAAGCCGGATATCGTGGCGCCGGGCGTGAATATAAGCGGCCCGTACCCGCGGAATATGTACGGGACGATGAGCGGCACCAGCGCGGCGGCGGCGCTTACCACAGGCATCAGCGCGCTGTGTATGCAGCGGTACCGCTCGTTTGGCATCAGCGGTATTTCGGTGAAAGAGACGCTGATCCGGGGAGCTGTCCCGCGGGGTGAGCCCTATCCCAACACGGAGTGGGGGTACGGCGTCGTCAATGCCTATGAGAGCGTAACACAGGATTGACAGGAAAAGTGAAATGGGGTAAAGTAAGAAAATAAAAGTTTTTCGGAGGCCGGAACCGATGTTCCGGAATGGAGGCGCATATGAAAAAATGGGAAAATAATATCCGCAGAACCGTTCCCTATGTACCGGGGGAGCAGCCGAAGGAAGAAAATATCATCAAACTGAATACCAATGAGAACCCGTATCCGCCGGTGAGGGGGGCGCTGTCAGCGCACCTGCGGCTGGAATTTGAAAAAATGAGACTGTATCCGGATCCGGAGGCACGCGAGCTGGTCGAGGCGCTCGAAAAATATTATGGTCTGGGCGGGGGCCAGGTGGTAGTGGGAACCGGCTCGGACGATATACTGTCCCTGTGCTTCCTCACATTTTTCAACTCCGACAGGCCCATTCTCTTTCCTGACGTGACGTATTCCTTTTATCCTGTGTGGGCGCAGGTGTACCGGATTCCCTATGAGTGCCCCCCGCTGGATGAGAATTTCTGCATCCGGCCGGAGGATTACATGAGGGAGAACGGGGGAATCGTCATTGCCAATCCCAACGCCCCCACGTCCCTGGGGATGAAGCGCTCGGAGATTGAGGAAATCGTTCGGGCGAATCCGGACGTGGTCGTCATCGTGGACGAGGCCTATGTGGACTTTGGCGGCGAGACCGCGCTGCCGCTTCTGGAGAAATATGACAATCTGCTGATCGTGCGCACCTATTCCAAATCCCGTTCCCTGGCCGGAATGAGGATTGGATTCGCCATGGGAAACAGGGAACTGATACAATTTCTGCGGGATGTGCAGGCGTCGATTAACTCCTACTCCCTGACGAGGGAGGCCATACGGGTGGGCGCGGTGGTTCTGGAGGACGAGGAAACATTTCAGAAAAACAGGAGCGCTGTGATGGACACCAGGGAGTGGTCACGGGGGGAACTGGAAAAGAGAGGCTTTCAGGTTATGGATTCCCAGACCAATTTTCTCTTTGCGAAGCACGGGAGCGTGCCCGGACAGAAATTATTCGAGGAATTAAAGAGAAAGGGTATTTATGTGCGCCACTTTGACAGCGAGCGGATTCGGGACTATCTGCGGATCACAGTGGGGACAGGGGAGCAGATGGAACAGTTGATTCGCGCACTGGATGAGCTGCTGATTTAAGGAGATATGCAGGGGTGAAAAATCTTTAGATTTGTGGTTGACAATCAATTCATCCTATAATCCTGTCTTTGACAGTTTATAGAAAATAAAATCGCTGTAACCATAGTAAACATAGGGATTACAGCGATTTTTTCTTT
>CANRFJ010000002.1 GCA_947629865.1 uncultured Lachnospiraceae bacterium
AAAAAAGTTGACATAAAAAATGCAGGTTTATCAAGACCTGCAAGTATTTTTTTTCTTATTCAACTGTCAAACTCCCGACAGTTGATTCGCGCACTGGATGAGCTGCTGATTTAAGGAGATATGCAGGGGTGAAAAATCTTTAGATTTGTGGTTGACAATCAATTCATCCTATAATATAATAAACTTTGCGTCATGACTTAGCGCGGAAAACCGTGGGCCAGGGGCGTCAGACGGGGTGTGGCCCAGCTTGGCTAGGGCGCTTGATTTGGGATCAAGAGGCCGCAGGTTCAAATCCTGTCACCCCGATTTAAGACTGTTTACAGACAGTTTATTTCAAACAGAATACAGTACCCTGTGCGGGTGTAGTTCAATGGTAGAACACCAGCCTTCCAAGCTGGATACGTGGGTTCGATTCCCATCACCCGCTTTTTGCACGAAAGGCGGAGAAACCCCCGTTTTGCGTTGCGGATGCTATGTGTCAGTAGCTCAGCTGGATAGAGCAACGGCCTTCTAAGCCGTGGGTCGGGGGTTCGAATCCCTCCTGACACGTTTGTAGGAAAAGCCTTATGATTAGTGGCCTATCCTTTATGGTGGGTATAGCGCAGTTGGTTAGCGCGTCAGATTGTGGCTCTGAAGGCCGTGGGTTCGAATCCCATTACCCACCCTTCCCCTTTTGGGGTTGTTGGGCTATCGCCAAGGGGTAAGGCATAGGACTTTGACTCCTACACTCGCTGGTTCGAATCCAGCTAGCCCAGTTATGACATATTCGCGGGAGACGCGGTATCTGATACGGCAGATCAGAGGGCGTCTCTTTTATTTTTTACTCCAAATAAATATATTATGGAACTATATATCATATAGAACGTTGCGAAAATTTGCCATTTGTGATATGCTAGAACGGTAAGACAGACGGTAAGTCTTTGAATAAAATAAAAATTTACGGAGGAAATCATTATGTTAGTATCAGCGCAGGAGATGCTTACCAAAGCAAAAGCCGGCAGATATGCGGTCGGCCAGTTCAATATCAACAATCTGGAGTGGACAAAGGCGATTCTGCTCACGGCGCAGGAATTAAAGTCGCCGGTCATTCTCGGCGTGTCCGAGGGAGCCGGTAAATACATGTGCGGCTATAAGACCGTCGTGGGAATGGTGAACGGTATGTTAGAGGAGCTGAGAATCACGGTTCCGGTTGCCCTTCATCTGGATCACGGCAGTTACGAGGGGGCGAAGGCCTGTATCGAAGCAGGATTTTCCTCCATCATGTTTGACGGATCCCATTATCCGATTGAGGAGAACGTGGCAAAGACCAAGGAGCTGGTGGCTATCTGTAAGGAAAAGGGAATGTCCATCGAGGCGGAGGTCGGTTCCATCGGCGGCGAGGAAGACGGCGTAGTGGGAGCCGGCGAGTGCGCAGATCCGAAAGAGTGCAAGATGATTGCGGATCTGGGCGTGACCATGCTGGCGGCCGGCATCGGCAATATCCATGGAAAATATCCGGCGAACTGGCCGGGACTGAGCTTTGAGACGCTGGAGGCTGTCCAGAAGGAGACGGGGACGATGCCTCTCGTGCTCCACGGCGGAACCGGAATTCCGGCGGACATGATCCAGAAGGCCATCTCTCTCGGTGTGTCCAAGATTAATGTAAACACAGAGTGCCAGCTGGCATTCCAGGAGGCGACGCGCAAGTATATACTGGACGGCCGCGATCTGGAGGGCAAGGGCTTCGATCCGAGAAAGCTTCTGGCGCCGGGTGCAGAGGCCATCAAAAATACAGTCAAAGAAAAAATGGAATTATTTGGTTCTGTTGGAAAAGCCTGAATATAATCTGCAGCCGGTATAAAATTGAACCGGCGGGAAATACTACTCCTGTAACGAATCAATAAATGACAGTCATGAAGCGATAGTCTTTTAAGACGGTCTAAGAAGACAGGAGGAAGTCAAAATGGCAAAAAATTTTATGGATGAGTACAATGAGACGAACAGCAGCAACACATCTGCAGGCTCAGGCAAGAATTCGACTAAGAACAGCAGCAAAAACAGCAGTAAGAACAGCAGCAAGGATTCTTCCAGCTCCAAGAATTCCAGCAAGAACAGTAGCCAGAATTCTTCAAGCAGAAACTCTACAAACTGCGACTAGTCTGAGAGGCCGGCCCTTCGGGGCCGGCTTTTATTTTCATTGCAGAGAGGCGCATCGATCGGCTGCCGCTTTGTTCTATCTGCGGCCGTTTTGTTCTATCGGTTGCCGTCTCCGAATACACTGTAAGAAAAAGGATTTTCGTATGCGTCCACAAATTATGTCATGGGAGCAGGCTTCACGGTACATATATGACAGCGACACTCTGTTAGTGGATCTGAGGGGAGAGGAGGAGTACCGGGCAGGGCATATCACCGGAGCGTGGAATATACCCTATGAGGAACTGGAGAACCACCTGGGGGAGATGAGCGGTTACGGGCGGGTTATTTTCTATTGCGGCCACGGCAACCACAGTCTGGCCGCCGCCCGCCTGCTCGCCAGGCAGGGGAGGCAAAGCTGTAGCGTGGCCGGAGGATATGAGGAGGGAATCCGAAAAAAGCGTTGACGGATGGAAAGCCGCTAACGTATAATGAATGAGGGAAAACAGATAAAATGAAAAGTGATAAAATGGGGAACGGGTAAAACGGATAAAATCGGGAAATGGAGATTTCTATGGATAAATATGAACTGACTGCCCCCTGTCATTTTGGCATGGAGGCGGTGCTCAAGCGGGAAATCGGCGCTCTCGGCTATGAAATTACGGAGGTAGACAATGGCAGGGTGACTTTTGCCGGCGATGCGGCGGCCATTGCCAGAGCCAATATATTTCTGCGAACTACGGAGAGGATTCTTCTGAAAGCGGCCTGTTTTCAGGCAAAAACCTTTGACGAGCTGTTTGAGGGCGTGCGCGCGGTGCCCTGGGAGCGCTTTATTCCGGAGGACGGAAAATTCTGGGTGGCAAAGGCGAACTCCGTGAGCAGTAAACTGTTCAGCCCGTCGGATATTCAGAAGATCGTAAAGAAGGCCATGGTAGAGAGGCTGAAGCAGACCTATCATGTGGACTGGTTTGAGGAGAGCGGGGCATCCTATCCCCTCCGCATCCAGATTGTAAAGGACATGGTGACGATCGGCATAGATACCACAGGAGAGTCCCTGCACAAGAGAGGGTACCGCAAGCTTACCGCTCCGGCTCCGGTGACAGAGACGCTGGCGGCGGCGATGATCCTCTTATCGCCCTGGCGGGCGGAGCGCATACTGGTCGATCCGTTTTGCGGCAGCGGGACGATTCCCATCGAGGCGGCTATGATCGCCATGGATATGGCGCCGGGGCTTTCCAGGGAATTTACGGCGGAGGCATGGACGAATCTGATTCCCAGGAAGGCATGGTATGAGGCGGCCACCGAGGCGAACGACCGGATCTGCATACCGGAGGCGCTGCACATACAGGGCTACGACGTCAGCGGGGAGGCGGTTCGGATGGCGAGAGCCAATGCGGGCCTGGCGGGGGTGGACAAGCACATCCACTTTCAGCAGCGGGATATAAAGGATTTTTCCAGCCCGAAAAAATACGGGTTTGTCATCACCAATCCCCCCTATGGCGAGCGGCTCTCAGACAAGGAGGAGATGTACGGCCTGTACCGGAATATCGGACAGGTCATGAGCGCCAACGACACATGGTCTTTTTTCCTTCTCAGCGGGTACGCGGAGGCGGAGAGAGCCATCGCAGCGGGCGGCTCCCGAAAAAAAGCGACAAAGAACAGAAAAATATACAACGGCATGATGAAGACTTATTTGTATCAGTACATGGGGGAGAAGCCTCCCCGCAGAAAGGACTTGGGAGACAATGAGTAAAAAGAGACTGGTGTTTGCCACGGGCAACCAGGGCAAGGTAAATGAATTTCGCCAGATGCTTGGCGACGAGTATGAGATCCTCTCCATGAAAGAACTGGGGATCGACGTGGATATCGTGGAGGACGGCGCCACCTTTGAGGAGAATTCCATTATCAAGGCAAAGGCCGTCATGGAGGCCACAGGAGAGATGGTGTTGGCGGACGATTCCGGCTTTGAAGTGGACTGCCTGAATGGGGAGCCGGGTATCTACTCGGCGCGCTATATGGGAGAGGATACGCCCTACTCCGTAAAAAACGCAGAGCTTTTGAGACGGTGCGAGGGCGTGCCGGATGAGAAGCGGGGCGCGCGGTTTGTCTGCGTCATCGCCTGCGCCAGTCCGGACGGGACGGTGGAGACGGCCAAAGGCGTCATAGAGGGAAGAATCGCCCATGAGCCGCGGGGGGAAAACGGCTTTGGCTACGATCCGATTTTTTATCTGCCGGAGAGGGGCTGCACGACCGGAGAGATGCTGCCGGAGGATAAAAACGCCATCAGTCACAGGGGGCTCGCCATCCGCAGGATGGTAGAGATTTTGAAGAAGAAGGGAGACGTATGATAAAGGCATTGGTATTCAGCGACTCTCATGGGAGAGACGAAGCGATGTTGGAGGTGGCCGGACGCTATCCGGATATTCAGGCTGTGTTCCACCTGGGCGACAGCGAGAGAGGACTGGGGAGACTGGAGGAAGCGGTCTCCTGTCCGGTATATGCGGTTCGGGGAAACTGCGATTTTATGCTGAACCTTCCCAGGGAGCAGATCGTGGAGTTCGCCGGACGGCGGATTGCCATGTGCCACGGGCACCGCTATATGAATTATGGAAGCATAGACGCCATGAAATACTGGGCTCTTGAAAACGAGGCGGACATAGTTATGTTCGGGCACACCCATGTGCCCTTCCTGAAGCAGGGATATAACCTGACGGTACTGAATCCGGGCAGCATTTCCCGTCCGCGTCAGGACAGCGCAATACCCACCTTTACCCTGATGGAACTGGATAACGATGGGCAGATGCATTTCGATATGTGCGAATACCATGCTATGCCACGGCAGAGAGGGCGCTGAAGCCCAGGAGACTGGCGGCGCTCATAATGATGCCGGCCAGTAGGACGCCGCCCATGGCGGCCAGCACGGTCGGCTTAAAATCCATATCCAGAAAACTGGCGGCCAGCGTACCCGTCCATGCTCCGGTGCCGGGGAGAGGAATCCCCACAAAGAGAAGCAGGGCCACAAAGAGACCGCGGCCGGCTTTCTCCTGTAATTTTTTTCCTCCCTTTTCGCCCTTTTCGATACAGAAGGAAAAAAACTTCCCGATATATTTTTTGTCCGCGCCCCAGAGAAGAACCTTTCTCGCAAAGAGGTAAATCACCGGCACGGGCAGCATGTTTCCGATCACACAGATCACATAGGCCCAGAGCATGGAAAAATCCGGATAGGCGGTGGCGTAGCCTCCGGCGATTATAAGGGCGCCCCGGAGCTCCACAATGGGCACCATGGATACAAAAAACAAAAACAGATATTTCGTGAACATAAACGGCTCTCCTGATATTTTTAATGAAGATTTACAGTAAATGAAAATTTACTGTAAATCTTCATTTGCTTTTTTAGCTGTCTGCGCTATTCTTCTTCGTCGTCTTCACCGTCATCCTCATCCCCGTCCTCCTCGTCAGAGGCTGCGGATGTATTGGAACGGATCATGACGTACAGTCTCTTGTAAGAAGCGGCCGTCAGCACTTCGTTTTTGGTGTAGTCGTGCGGAAAATCAAAGAGGAAATTCGCGAATCCGCCCGACTCCATAAACGCATCCTCGTCTGTGGTAAAGTCCTGCGTGTCCACAGAGAGAAGACGTCCGGCTGCGTCGTACAGGGCCACTGTCAGATACATGGAATCATACCGCGAGCTGCTGTTGTTTTTCACGGACACCGTAGCCTTGGTATCTCCGGCTTTTAAAGGATTGTTCGTAATCTGGGCCGTGGAGGTCACGTCCTTTGAACTGTTGTAGTTATTATCCACCGCAATGTCGGAATATTTCATAGTAGACATGATCGGCTTCGAGTAGAAGGGATGGTCGTTGGCGTCTCTCTCCTCGGTGCGCTCTACGGCCAGATAACAGGTCTGTCCGGCGGGCAGGAAATAAATGTCAAAATCCTCGCTGAGTTCCTCGCCCTGGTCGTCCATCCATGCGGCTGTCACAGAGGCGTACTTTATCATGGTCTTATTGTTGTTCTTAATGGAGAATAATATGCTGCCGTCCAGCGCCTGTTCTGATTTTATCTCCAGCGCCTTGGCCAGTTGCGCATTTTCCTTGGCGGAGACAAGCGTTTTCTTTTTTACCGTGATTTTGCAGCGGCACTTTTTTTTGCCTGCTTTGGCTGTGATTATGGTCTTGCCCGGCTTTTTGGCCTTGACTACGCCCTTTTTGGAGACGGTCGCTACCTTCTTCTTGCTGGAGCGCCACTTCACCTTTTTCTTTGTGCCCTTTACCTTTAACTTCAATTTTTTCCCGACGCGCAGGGTTGCCTTTTTGCGGTTCAGTTTTATTTTGGCGGACTTGGCGGATGTCTCTGCGCCGCCGGCCGTCATACCTGCGAGGCACAGGGACATCCCCAGCGCCAGCGCCATTGCCGTAATTCGTTTTCCTGTATTTTTCAATTTGATTACCTCCTCTGAGTTATAATGGATAAACGGAATGTAAAAGTATTGTAGCATATTCTATCTGCGGTGTCCATGCCAAAGGCATAAAAAATGAAGCGGTATTTTTGGAAAAAGTGTTGACAAAGCCGTTTTATCTGCTATAATAAAGAAGTCGCTGTAAATGGCGCAGGGGGTCTTAGCTCAGCTGGGAGAGCATCTGCCTTACAAGCAGAGGGTCATAGGTTCGAGCCCTATAGGCCCCATTTTTCCGGCGGGATAGCTCAGTTGGCAAGAGCACACGGTTCATACCCGTGGTGTCGCTGGTTCAAATCCAGTTCCCGCTACTCAGTAAACCTTGGAGATAAGTCTTCAGGGTTTCTTTTGTTTTACTGTATTTAATTTATTTATCAAAGGGGCGGCCCGCAGAGGGCGGAGCCGTTCGCAGTTGAGAGTGACAGGGAGGCTTGTGATGAGAGTTGGTATCGGCTATGACGTGCACCGGCTGGCGCCGGAGCGAAAATTGATACTGGGCGGTGTGGAGATTGAGTATGAGAAGGGACTTCTGGGCCATTCCGATGCGGATGTGCTTCTTCACGCCATCATGGATGCGCTGCTTGGGGCGGCGGCCCTGGGTGACATAGGGCGGCATTTTCCGGATACGGATCCGGCTTATGAGGGGGCTTCCAGCATCCGGCTGCTGACACAGGTGGGGGAGTTGATCCGGCAGAGCGGCTACCGGATTGGCAACATAGACGCCGTGATCATCGCACAGCGCCCCAAAATGAAGCCGCACATTGAGCGTATGCGCCGGAATATCGCAGAAGCTCTCAGGACAGAGACGGAACGGATAAGCGTCAAGGCGACGACCGAGGAGGGAATGGGCTTTACCGGCAGCGGCGAAGGCATCTCATCCCAGGCAGTCTGCCTTCTGGAGGAGGAGAGAGTGGGATGAAGGCACACAGAGAATTGTGGGAGAGGGCGTTTGGCGATCCGGATGAATATATGGATTTCTATTTTTCGCAGAAGGCGGTGCGGAGCGGAGTGTATTCGGATTATCACAGGGGAGAACTCTGCGCCATGGCCTATTTTACGCCTTATCGGGCCGTATACCGCGGCAGGGAGTGTAAGGCCCACTATATCGTGGGCGTGGCCACGGAGGCGGAGTACCGGCGCCAGAAGCGGATGACTAGGCTGGTGGAGCAGGGAATCGAAGTGTGCCGCCAGGAGGGGAGCCCTGTCGTCTTTTTGTCGCCGGAGAAACCGAGAGTGTACCAGTCCATGGGATTTGTCGGGACATACTGGAGACAGACCACTACGGTGGACATCGGGGGGAAAGAGTGGTTCCGCGCCGTTCCCTTTGGCGGACTTCAGAAAAATGACAAGAGGGAACTGAGCAGCTTTGTGGAGGATATGCTGTCCGCGGAAAAGTTTGAACTCTATCTGGAACATTCGCCCGCCTATTACCGGGAGGTGGCCGGAGAGATGAACTCCCTGGGCGGCGACGTGCTGGTTCTGTACCGGGGACAGGAGATTGTGGCGGCGCTCTGCTATATCCATGAAAAAGAAGAATATGAGGTGACGGAACTGATCTGCCGCCGTGAGCTGGGCAGGGAGGCAGTGGAGACGGTCTGCCACTATCTGCGGACGCGGCGGCTTGTCATAGAGGACAGTTATTTTATTCCGGAGTTAGACGGAGAGGGCGTATTTCGGGAAGAACAGGAGAAGCCCTACATTATGTACCGGTCTGTCTTTTCAAGGGAGAGTCCGGTGTTGAAATGCTATATCAACGATCTGACATAATCCAGTATGGGGAGAACCTCAAAGAAATTCGGGAACAGGAGGAAAGCTCCGACAAACAGGATGGATATGCCCACACAGACAGCCATGCGCCGCCGCGTCATCGGATGGCACACAAAGGCGCAGACGCCGAGGCTTACAATGCCGCCGGACAGCAGGTTCAGTGTGCTGACCAGGACGCTGCTCAGACAGAGCGGCCCGGCGAGGAACTGAATCGCGCTCAGAATGACGCACAAGGTCAGTGCTCCCGGCAGGGAGATGCGCATGACATGGCGGAGGAAACCGGAGGAGGCCGCCTCCTCATGGTGTTCGAGCGCCAGCAGGAAACTGGGTATGCCAATGGCGGTGGCTCCAATCAGGCTCAGCTGAATGGGAGTAAAGGGATAGGGTTTTCCCATAATGATAAACAGTGCACACAGAAGGATGGAATAAATGGTCTTTGTCAGATAGAGGGCGCTGACGCGCTCGATATTGGAAATGACTGTCCGTCCTTCTTTTACTATATTGCGCATGGAAGAAAAGTCGGAGTCCATCAGAACTATGTGGGCGGTCTGCTTGGCGGCGTCTGCGCCGTTTGCCATGGCGATGCCGCAGTCGGAGTCCTTCAGCGCCAGGACGTCGTTGACTCCGTCGCCTACCATACCCACGACATGTCCCGCCGACTGGCAGGCGTGGATGATAGACTGCTTGGCCTCCGGAGATACACGGCCGAAGACGGTGTAGCGCTCTGCCATTTCCCGCAGGGCCGCCGGATCGTCCGGCAGAGAGGATGCGTCGATGTAATCTCCAGCCCCCGCGATGCCGGCCTGCAGGCCGACCGTGGAGACGGTGGCCGGATTGTCGCCGGACACAAGTTTGATCTTCACACCCTGCCTGTCGAAGAAACGGAAGATTTCCGGTGCATCCTCCTTGATGCAGTCAGACAGGCGGATCAGGGCGAGCGGAGCTGTCTCCTCCGGATCCAGAGAAGCGTCCGCACTGGAGGGGAGAGACGGGCAGGAGGCGAGTAACAGCACCCTGAACCCCAGGGCGGCTGATGCTTCCGCCTCCGACAGGACGGAGGAATCTTCGGTGAGAAATTCCGGCGCACCCAGTACAAAGGAGCCCTCCCCCTCAAAGGAAGCGCCCATAAACTTGCGCCGGGAGCTGAAAGGGATGCTGTCCAGAACGGGAAACGGCTTTGTGTCGTGAAAATATCTCTGCAGCGCGCGGCCCGTCGCATTGGCCTCAGGGAAGGCAAAGGAGAGTCCGTCCATAATGCGGCGGATTTTTCCCTCCGGACACCCGCGGAGCGGGCAGACGGCCTCCACAGACAGCTCGCCGGTGGTGATGGTGCCGGTCTTGTCCAGACAGAGGACGTCTACCCGCGCCAGCGCCTCTATGGCCTCCATCTCCTGTACCAGCGCTTTTTTGCGGGCGAGCCGCCCCACTCCCAGAATAAAGGAGACGCTGGTGAGGAGAACCAGGCCCTCCGGAATCATGCCCAGAACGCCTGCCACGGTATTGACGAGGGAATCGGAGAGGTTCTCTCCGGCGCGGAAGAACTGGATGCAGAACAGGGCGACGCCAATCGGCAAAATGGCATAACTCACATATTTGATGATCCGCTTGATAGCGTCCTGCATCTCGGAGGAGGCCCTCTTTTTGGTACGGGCCTTTTGCATGAGGCGGGCGGCGTAGCTGTCCTCTCCGGTGTGCTGAACCTGCGCTGTGCCGCTTCCGGCCGTGATAAAACTTCCGGAATATAGAAAGTCTGCCGGATTTTTCCGCACGGGGACAGACTCCCCCGTCAGAAGGGATTCGTTTACCTCCAGCCCGCCAGAGGTGAGAACTGCGCAGTCGGCCACGATCTGGTCTCCGGCGCCCACCTGAAGGATGTCCCCCGTCTGCAATTCGTCAATGGGAATCTCACGGATTTCACCGCCCGCAATCAGCCTTGCTTTCGTGGCGGTAATGACAGAAAGGGCGTCGATGAGTTTTTTGACTTTTAACTCCTGTATGATCCCAATCAGGGAGTTGGAGACGACGATGCCCATGAAAAATACATTTTTGTACTGACCGGAGAGCAGAATAAGACCGAATAGAATCAGATTCAGCAGGTTAAAGTATGTAACGATGTGGGAAAAGATTATCTGTCCTGTGGATTTCACTGCTTTCATCTGCTTGCCCTCCCTCTATGGATATTAGTATATAATATGGAGAGAGCGCGGTCAATGAAAAAGATGTGTTTTTCACCGAATTTTCAAAAAGGAAAAATTTCAAAATTTGCAGGTGGCGCAATTTGCGGGTAGCGCAAAAAGAAATTAGTTGACACAGGCGGATTCTTTTGGTAGAATATCAATTCGTAAGGGCATACTCAATTCAGATGCCGGCTGCTGTTATAGCTCAGGTGGTAGAGCGTCGCCTTGGTAAGGCGGAGGTCACGGGTTCAAATCCCGTTAACAGCTTATCCTATAATCGGGAAATCAACGGGAAAGTTTCTTTTTGATTCGCTGCAGAGCGTTGTCGACGGACTTGGGCGTCCTGCCCAGACGCTTTGCAATCTGCTGGTAATTACACCCATCAATGTACAGATTAACGACAGATTTTTCAAAGGCGCTGAGGCCGTGCTCCAGCTTGCTCTCAATTGTTGTCACATTCTCCCTGTCAATCAGTATATCTTCGGGATTGATCAGATTGGCGGGCTGTAAGGTGTCGGCCAGGATCTCATGGGAGAGGCGCTCCTCCGCGTCGTCGCTCATGGACGAATAGAGGGAAACATAGGAATTCAGAGGCGAGTTTTTCAGACGGTTCGCCCCCTTTATGACATTGCAGAGCTGGTTTTCGATGCACTGGCTGGCGAAGGAGATAAAGGTTCCGTCCGCCGGGGAGGAATAACTGCGGATTGCTTTGTAAAGGGCAATCATCCCCTCTTGAATCAGATCATCGTTCTCCCCGCCAATCAGATAGAGCGTGCGGGCTTTTTTGCGCACGAGGGCCTTATATTTCTCCAGCAGAAAATCGGTGGCTGCATCCTCGCCACCGTGACTGAAATCCACAATCTCCTCATCCGTATAAGAAGCGTAGTCGTGCTCTGTCATCACTTACCTCCGTTCTTCGGTCTTCTGTCGGGCGTCTCATCCGGGCATCCGCTGCCGTACAATCTCATAGGCCAGCACACCGGCGGCCACAGAGGCGTTCAGCGAATCGATGTCCCCTCTCATGGGGATGGATGCGGTGTAGTCGCAGCGCTCCCTTACGAGCCGGCTCACGCCGCTCCCCTCGTTCCCGATGACGAGGCCGATGGGGCCGGTGAGGTTCTGGCGGTACATGATATCGCCGCCCATGTCGGCGCAGACAAACCACATGCCCCGCTTTTTCAGTTCGTCAATCGTGGCGCTCAGATTGGACGTCCTTGCCACCGGAGTGTAGTGCACGGCTCCGGCAGACGCCTGGACGACTGTGGAGGTCAGTCCGACGGCCCGCCGCCGGGGGAGAATGACGCCGTGGGCTCCGGCCAGATTGGCTGTCCGTATGATCGCCCCCAGATTGTGGGGATCCTCGATGCCGTCCAGCAAAAAGAAAAACGGATCCTCCCCTCTTTTTTCCGCCAGGGCAAACATATCCTCAATCTCGCCGTAGGATAGGGCGGACAGTATGGCGACGACGCCCTGGTGGTGGCTCCCGCCCATATGATCCAGCCGCTCTTTGGGCACAAAGTCCACGCGGGTATTTTTCTTTTTTGCCTCCTTTAATATAGAAAGAACAGGGCCGTCCTGGCAGCCCTTCTGGACGAAAAGCCGTTCGACCGGCTGCCCCGCCCGGAAGGCTTCCAGTACGCTGTGCCGTCCCTCAATCCTGTTTTCTGAAGATGCTTCTGTCTGCTCTCTCATGTGCGCCTCCGTTCTCTTCATTATATATTGATGGATAATTTACTCAGGGCATATTCCAAAAGTTCTACGGCCCGTCCGGTATTGCCCGACAGGTACAGGTAGCCGAACAGGGCCTCCAGTCCGGTGGCGCTCCGGTAGTCGTGTATGTCGGCGTGTTTTGCCACGGAAGCAGATTTGGCGTTTCTCCCGTGGCGGTAAGCGTCCTGTTCGTCCTCCGTCAGGACGGGAAGCATGGCTGCGGCCAGTTTTGCCTGCGTTCCGGCGTTTACCAGGGAGCTGGTCTGCCGGTGGAGAGCCTTTACAGGCCCCCCGTTGTGCTCCAGTATCAGCGTCCGTATAATGAGGTCGAAGACCGCGTCGCCCAGATATGCCAGCTTCAGCGGCGAGAGCGTCCGGAAATCCGGATTTTTGCAGGGAAAGAGAGTGTGGATCTCCTCCAGTAGATTTTTTGGTGTGTCCATAATATCCTGTGAAATGCTCCTTGTAAATATTGGTATTGTTTTTGTCTATTGTAACAGTTTCATGGGACTTGTCAAGGAAGGCGGGGAAAAGAATATACAAAATGCCCAAAAAAAACAGAATAAAATAAGGATTTTAGTTGCATTTTTTGAAAATAAGTGATACAATGTGACTAACATTCAAAGTGTGTAAGTGTCTGTACTTACCGAGTGAAAAGGAGGATTAGAATGAGCAAGTCGAATGGTAAGACATCAAGAATTGTCAAAAAGACTTTAGCTGCCGTGCTTTCACTGGCGATGGTTGTATCGTCGCTGGCTGTCACAGGCACCGGTTCTGACGCCGCCAAGAAGGGCAAAGTCAAGAAGGTCAAAGTGACCAGTCCGGTTGTGAATGGCGGTCAACTGGTTTTGAAAAAGGGCCAGAAGAAGCAGATTAAAGTAAAAGTGACCACTTCTAAGAAAAGCGTTAGCAAGAAGGTTACTTACAAGACAAGCAACAAGAAGGTTGCCAAGATTGTTAAGTCCAAGGGTAAGGTATATGTAAAGGCAGTTGGCAAAAAGGGGAAGACTGCCAAGATTACAATTATCTCCAAGGCAAACAAGAAGAAAAAGGCGACATTGAAGATTAAGATTGGTACGCCGATTAAGAAACTCTCAGCTCCGACGTATACAGAGACGCGGACGCTTGTGGACAACAAGAAGCTGACTGAGTTGAAGAAGACGCAGGTAGCGGCCAAGAAGATGACCGTTGACCAGGCCACGAAGCAGTGTACCAAGGTTACAAAGACCAAGAAAAAGGTATCAAAGAAGACTATCACGATTTACACCGGCATCAAGGATGAGGCGAACGACACCCAAACTTCCATTACCTATAAGATAGGATTAAAGTACTCGCCCAAGAAGCCGACCATCAAGTCGCTGAAGTGGAAGACCAACAAGAAAAGCCTTCTCATGGTTACGCCGAAGGGAGTTATCTCCGCCAAGGAGAAAAAGGGTAAGGCCAAACTGTATGGCTATGCCAAAGACGGCTCCGGCAAGAAGGTTACTCTGACCGTAAATATTGAAAAGAGCCCGGTTGGCCCGACTCCGACTCCGCACTATGAGAACGAGACTCGTGATAAGACTGTCATTGAGGACTTCGAGAGCTATGATGTGGGATACAACTGGGAGAGCGACGACTACAAGGGAACTGCCGGCAAGGCGACGAAGGGCATCGAGTATGTCAATGCCAACTGCGGTAAGATGACCGTTGTAAAGGATCCGGAAGATCCGAACAACAAGGTGCTGAAGATTGAGTACAACGGCAACACACAGGCCTATGACTATGCGCCGATCTTCAACATCAAGCTGCCAAAGGAGATGAAGAACTACTCGGCTGTACAGGTACAGTCCCGCGTTGTATCTAACTCCTCTGACTGCAAGTACAAATCGGCCGTGGCATATTTTGATAAGTATAACAAGATCACGCCGGACTACTACTTCGACACAGAGTTGACCGAGGCGGACGCCACACAGAAGAAGATTGACAAAAAACTGTTGCGCTTCAGCGTGGACACGCCGATGGCAAAGGGCCGCGACGAGAAGTTCAACGTGAAGAAGGGCCAGAAATTCGAGGGAATGGAATACAACAACAAGAGCTTCCCGATGTTCTATGACGCATGGTCAACGAACAAGATAGACGCCAACCGGACAGTGGGCTACAAGGAGAAGGAAACCGATCCGGCCTGTGGCTGGCACCAGAACACACTGGAGTTCCAGATGACAGAGATCAACAACGCAGATGCGACGCTGATTGAGCAGAAGAACATCGCGATGGTACTGGGAAGTACTTACTCCGGCAAATATACCGGTGGACAGTACACCACGCTGTATCTTGATAATGTGGCATTCCTGGAGGGCGAGATACCGTGTACGGCCATGACGGTGGAACCGGCGGCAAAAGAAGTGGCAGTCGGACTCCACACATCCATCACGGCAGAGACAGATATCACCTTCACCCCGGCCAACACGACGCAGAAGGAAATCGTATGGACCTCCAGCAACGAGAGCGTTGCAAAGATCGACGCATCTTCGAGTAACCCGAAGATCTACGGTCTGAAAGCGGGCACTGTTAAAATCACAGCAGCGCTCAAGGCAAATCCGGCCATCACGGCAGAGTACAATTTGACGGTAGTAGAGCCGAAGGCAGCCCCGGCAGACTTGAAAGTGGATCTGACCAAACTCGTGCCGACCAAGAAGCAGGAAGAGATTGATGCGGAGGATGCAAAGGCAGATAAGGACAAGGCGAAGATCTTCACCTTCTCCAACATCGAACCCAAACTTGAGAACGGCGTGCTGAACATCCCGTTCAAGGAGGCCAACAACGAGCAGGTAGTCATCGACCTTGGATCAGGCGTGGACCTCACCCAGTACAAGGGCGTGGCCATAGACGGCGAGGCGACCGACCAGGTGACGTTTGAACTGTATCCGGAGGAGACCAACTTCACGACCGACAAGTATTGGGAGAAAAAAGTGGAGTGGAAGACCTATCCGTTCTTCGAGGGCTCCTGTCTGAACCGTTCCTACGAGGGAACCAACAACGGAGGATACGGCAGAGAGACCGTATGGTGCAACTGGACCAATGACGGTAAATACAAAAACCCGGAGACCAAGGAGTTCGAGGAATCCATCACCATACACGGAAGCCTGAGGAATGTGCGCTGGATTATGCTGAAGGCCAACAAGTACAACACATCAGCGCCGTCGCACACGTTCAAGATTTACGGTATCACCTTCAAAAAGGATGCGTATGTCAACAACAGGCCGACCGATAAGGACCTGGGGTTGAAATAAGACCACAGGCCGGCAGGAACCGGAGATAATCCGGAATCCGAAGTTAATAACGCGTGCCTCCCGTGGGGAGGCGGGAGGCAGCGATATTAAAAATAAACCAAAAGAGTCATGATAGGAGGTAGAAATTTTGAAGAAAAACATGAAATCCATCCTGGCAAAGGGCATGGCGTTGGCCATGGCATTCAGCCTGATGGCAGTGGCGCCGGGCACGCAGTCCGAAGCTGCTAAAGCAAAGAAACCGACGATGAAGAAAAAGGTGTCCATCGTTAAGGGTAAGAGCAAGACAATCAAAGTGACATCGAAGAAAAAGGTAAAGAAGACAACATGGAGCCTTAACAAGAAGGGCAAGAAGGTAGTTAAGCTTAGCAAGAAGAAAGCCAAGAGCGTAAAGGTAAAGGCTCTCAAGAAGGGCACAGCCAAACTGACTGCTAAGGTAAAGGTAGGAAAGAAGACCTACAAGCTGAAAAGCACCATTACTGTAACAGCTCCGAAGAATACGAGCGGCGACAAGACGTCGAGCAGTCCGAGTGCAGCGCCGAGTGGCAGTCCGAGTGCAGCGCCGAGCAGCAATCCGAGCACAGCGCCGAGCACGGATCCGTATGCTGACAGGGTACACAGCTTCACTGCAAACGGTGCAACTGTAACAGTAGATGAGTCTGCTACCTACAACGTACCGCTGACCGAGCTCAACGAGACCACTTTCACCTGCGAGGCTAAAAGACCGGCTAACGCTGATCCGCTGGCCAGTGATAAGCTGTACAACCGCGACGGTTCTATAAGTTTTACATCTACCGTGGACTACAACTCGGGCGTGACTTTCTATGTCAACCCATGTACCTCGGACGACGATATCGTAGACATCTCTGCAACCAGAGGCGAGGGCTTCCTGGGCTATCAGAATGGAACCAAGGATATGTCCGCATATGACTATATCCGCATTTGCCTGACCAGTGGCAACGAGATGAACTTCCGTACCTACAACGGAAACGACCAGCTGGAGACAGCAGGATTCCCGGGAAGTTGTACAAGCGAGACCTTTGAGGCCGGCTGGATTGGCCCGGTAGGAGCTTCGGAGTACATGGAGAGCGACGGCGGCACAGGTAAGACGGTAAAGGCTGACTACGAGAAGCGTACAGTGTTTATCCCGCTTGCTGCCCTGCAGGAGAAGGGATGCAACCCGGCTACACTGACCGCATTCGGTATCTGCCCGCAGAGAACCGGTATGGAAGTAACCATCCATTCCATTGATTTTGTCAAAGTGAAATATGACACACCGGTGACAGGCATCACTGTTACTTCCAACAGGGAGAACAATGAGGTACAGGCAGGACGTACTGCTACCCTGACCGCGGCTGTCGCACCGGAGAATGCAACAAGACAGACCGTAACATGGAGCTCCAGTGATGAGACTCTGGCAACTGTAACCTTCAACGGTATAGTGACAACTACCGAAGGAAAGACCGGTAAAGTGACGATTACCGCTACAGCAACCGACGGAAGCGGCGTAACAGGAACGATTGAACTGAATATAACAGATGGTTCTGCACAGCCGCCGGCAGAGGAAGGAAATCATAAAGTAGATTTCACAGATGCAGGTGTAGTGGCACAGTCCAACAAGCAGGTAGATGGAAACTATGTTACTCCGGATGCTGATAAAACTGCTGACAGCATGGTATTCCTGAATGGCGCTTCTATGATTTATGTCAATCTGAGTGCTTATATAAGCGCAAAGAACCTTGACCTGGCAAGCTATAAATCGCTTGACGTGACATATGAAGTGCGTGATGCTGACGGAAAAGCGATTGCTGATTGGCCGGCTGGTTTTGAACCAGGATGGGGCAAACCGGTTCATTGGGTTCCGGTAGCTAGTTTGAACGGTTATACCGATGGCCTTGCAGCTACTGGCGGCGGTGGAGATCCGGCTATACCAGCTGCAACCAGTTCACTGTCAATTGCAGATGTAGATAAGGCAAAGCTGGCCGATGTTGGAGGATTCAATCTTCAGTTCAATGCAATACCGGAAGATTGCTCCATTGCAATTACAGACATCACTTTCAAGAAAGAGTGATGTAAAATACGCATAAGATAAGATACTCAAACTATAGAGGGCACCGCACAGGTGAGTGTGGTGCCCTTTTCAGACAGAACAGTGACATCGTCCGTTGTTGATGGTGTACCGAGAAAATCACATCAGGAATGTTAGAATCATAATAGTAGGAGGTTTTAGACAATGAGACATGGTCTAAAAAGAGGAATTGCCTGTATCATGGCGCTTTCCCTCATGATTCCGGCCATGGTTGCGCCTGAGTCCCAGGCGGCTGCCAAGAAGCCGACGATGAAGAAGAAGGTGTCCATCGTCAAGGGTAAGAGCAAGACGATTAAAGTGACATCGAAGAAAAAGGTAAAGAAGACAACATGGAGCCTTAACAAGAAGGGCAAGAAGGTAGTTAAGCTCAGCAAGAAGAAAGCTAAGAGCGTAAAGGTAAAGGCTCTCAAGAAGGGCACAGCCAAACTGACTGCTAAGGTAAAGGTAGGAAAGAAGACCTACAAGCTGAAAAGCACCATTACTGTAACAGCTCCGAAGAATACGAGCAGCAGTCCGAGCAGCAGTCCGAGTGCGGTGCCGAGCAGCAATCCGAGCACAAAACCGAGCGGCAATCCGAGTACAGCGCCGTCTGAGAAGCCGGCTACGCCGACACCCACCCTGCGTCCGCTGACGTCGGTAGCGCCGGTAACGGTGGAAAAGCAGAGTTCTGACATATTCCCGACCACTCCGCCGGATCCGACACTGGATCCGAACACGCCAGACGCATACAGTGCGGATTTTGATAGTCTGACTGTCGGGGCAAAGAGTACAGACGCTATATCGGGTGCGGGTATCGAAGGATTTGTCCTGCGCGGATTTGATTCGGAAGACAATGCCCTGAAGGACGACTATCTGCAGGTAGTGGACTCCTCTACGCTGAAGGGAGCAGACGGAGGCCCGTTAGAGGAACCGAACACACACGGCAACGTACTGATGTGCCACCGCAAGGAGAAGACGTGGCAGGGCCCGATGCTCCCGGTAGTGGACAAGGCAAACGGAATAGCTGACAAGGTGGAGGGTGGCTGTACCTATACGCTGACAGCGCAAGTATACAGCCCGGGCACCGATATGTACTGCTCCTATCAGCTGCAGGCCGTAAAAGAGGTAGAGACCGGCTACGGAAACTTCGGTAAGGATTCTTCTTCCCGCTACATCTTTAAGAAGGGGCAGTGGAACACGATGGAGGTCGATATTACCATACCGGATGATATGTACTACTATGCCATCTATTTTGAGTCCGTGACGGCGGGCGGCACAACCGCAGACATCTATATCGACAACATCAAACTGACGAAAAAGACGGCCGTGGCGCCGGACAAAACCATCCCGTCCCTGAAGGATGAGTACAAAGACGTATTTGACATCATAGGCGTGGGAACCGGTGTGGACGCCCTGTTCGGGGACAGCGGTTCGGAATTCATCGCCAGCCAGTACAATGCCATCACGCCGGGCAACGACATGAAGCCGAATGCGATTATGGCAGGGGATTTGGAGGAGATCAGCCTGGCAGAGGCGAAGGAGCTGGGCTATATCATTCCGGACGATTATACGAAGTATGACGACAACCGCTCGCGAAACGGCGACAAGGACTTCGTTGTGCCGAAACTGAACTTTACGACCGTGGACAATATATTGAAGTACTGCCACGAGAAGGGGCTGAAACTCCGCGGACACACTCTGCTGTGGCATCAGCAGACGCCGTACTACTTCTTCCAGCAGAACTACCGCGCCGTAGCCAACACGAAATACAATACGACGAAGGAAGTTATGGATGTACGTCAGGAGTTCTTTGAGAGAAGCGTGCTGGAGCACATTCTCACAAGCCCGTACGGAGACTGCCTGTATGCCTATGATGTGGTGAACGAGTATCTCCACAGCAAAGGGGCAGAGAAAACACCGGTAGGCCCGGGACAGGGACCGACATACTGGGGCCTGATCTACGGCACGGAGGACAGCACGGTCAAGAGCGGTGTGACGCTGCGGCCGAGTTTTGTGAAGAAAGCGTTCGAGATTGCAGACGATATGCTCAAGAAGCATAACCGCGAGGACGTAAAACTTTTCTACAACGATTACAATTGTTACCAGAATCCGGACGATATAGTACACCTGATTGACTTCATCAACGAGGACGGAAAGATCTGTGACGGCCTTGGTATGCAGTCGCATCTGAGCCTCAACGACTCCTTCCATTCTGCGAACAACTATGCGACGGCTCTGGAATTCTTCCGTGTAAATATGCCGGAGGTAGAGATTCAGGTGACAGAGCTGGATGCCGGAATGACAAGCACAGCCGACAATCCGGTATTTGATGAGGATCAGGCGGCTTATTATGACCAGATTATGCGTGCTCTGCTTGAGAGCAAGAAGAAGGGCGGCAACATTACCGGTCTTATCATCTGGAGCCTGTATGACGCTGTGAGCTGGCGCGCCAACAGCACCCCGTGTATCTTTAAGGGGCTGTTTGCACCGAAGTCCGCTTTCTATGCAGTGCTTGATGCAAAGAAAAGGTACTGGGATAAATAGGAATATTTCTGCCAGGACAGGACTTATCATGAATCTGTAATAAATATAAAAGAAGGGGCTGCCGCTTTGACGAATGTAGATTCGCAAAGCGGCAGCCCCTTTTAAATGCCATATGGCGGGGTTAACCGGCCAGTTCCCCCAATACTTTCATCAGGGCGTCGTTCTGCTCCGGCAGCATAAAGCAGAAGCGGAAATACTTGTCGTTCAGAAAGGGGAACGTAGAGCAGTCGCGTATCATTAAATTCCGGCGGATAGCGGCCTCAAAAACGTCAGAAGATGTTAAATTCTCTTTTAATATTTTTACAAGGACGAAATTGGCGTGGGGCTGATAGGGCTGAAAGGCTGGACTGGCCTCCAGCGCCGCAAGGATGCGGCGTCTCTCCCCGCTTATGAGCTCTCTGGTTTGACGGATATATTCGTCGTCTGTAAACATAATCTCGCCCGCGATGGCGGCCAGTGAGTTGATCGTCCAAGGGTTTTTGCACTGCTCGATCTTCTGAAGCAGATCGCGGCTGCCGCAGACGGCATAGCCGAGACGCAGGCCAGGAGCGGCGAAAAATTTGGAGATCCCTCTCAGAATCACGATGTTATTATAGTATTCAGTCAGCGGAATGGCTGTGACGTCCTCCACATCTTCAGTAAATTCCACATAGGTCTCATCTACCAGCACAGTGATGGATCGGCGCTTGCAGTAGTCTAGTATCTCCCGCATCTGAGCGTGCCGTATTACAGAGGAGGTAGGGTTGTTGGGGTTGCATAGGATTAGCAGATCTACGTCGCGGGACAGCTCCTCGGTGAGGGCGGCCGTGTCGAGGCAAAACTCGCTGGCCTCCGTCAGGCTGAAGTAGTGGGAGCGCCCCCCGCCCATAGCGACCTCTCTCTCGTATTCGGAATAGGTAGGGCCCACGATGAGCGCTTTGTCCGGATGCGTAATCCGGATAAAGAGGGAAATCAGCTCAGTCGATCCGTTTCCCACTACGATATTTCGGGGATCTGTATTGGCATAGCGGGCGATGCAGCGGCGCAGGGAGGTGTATTCCCGGTCGGGATAGGTGCTGATGGCGTCGATGTGTTCCGCCAGCGTCTTGCGCAGGGCGAATGAAATGCCCAGAGGATTTACATTGGCGGAAAATTGGATAATATCTTCTTTTTTTATGTTATAGGTCCGTTCGATCTTCTCCAGATCGCTGCCGTGAAAATGTTCTTTTGGCTTCATGGCAATACTCCTTCCCGTATTTACATGAATTTGCGGCGTTGTGTATCTCTTAATTATAGCCGCAATATGCTTTTTCGTCAAATAGGTATTTCAATATGGGAGAAAAAATGGTATACTAATAGAATAATGGGGAGAGTGGGCGTTACGCATATTTACAAAGGTGAGGTTACAGATGAAGGAAAAGGTACTATCTCTGGCAAAGGGAAATTTCACATATGAGGCGCCCGGCCTGGTACTCACACCAGACCGGCTGGAGCTCTCTGTGGTGGCGGGCGAGAAGAAGAAGGAGAGGTTTACCCTGAAGAACCGCCGGGGCGCCAGAATGAAGGGTTTCGGCTCGACAGAGGCGACGGAATTGAATTTCCTTCCGGTATTCCACGGAGAGGAAAATGAGTTGGAACTGGAGATAGACGCCGGAGAACTGGTGCCGGGGGAGACGCTGCAGGGCGAGATCCATCTGGTGACGGACTGCGGGGAAGCCGAACTCCCATATCATATTTCCGTGGTTTCACCCCGTCTGGAGGACGAGCGCGGGGTAGTGAGGGACTACTATGCCCTTCAGGAGAGGATTCAGGAGAATCCGTCAAACGGGTTAAAACTTTTTCTGGATCCGAACTTTGAGGAGGTATTCCTGTATAGAGATGAGAGCGGTCGGCTTCTTTACCGACAGCTGACGAAGAAAAATACAAAGCTGCGCAGTATGGAGGAATTTCTGGTGGCCATGGGCAAAAAGCCGGCCATTCGCTTTGAGATCGTGAGCGGGGCCCTGAGCCGGGACGGGGAGCTTGCCTTTGAACTGGACGGGGAGGATATTCAGGAGACGGTGACTGTCCGTGTCAATACATGGGGGAGCGCGGGGATCCGTGTGAGGAGCACGGCGGATTTTTTGGAGCCGGATGTACATGAACTGTGGACCGACGATTTTGTGGGGGGAGAGGCCGGTCTGCGCTTTACCGTGCGGGCAGACCGGATCGGGACGGGACGGCGGTTTGGCAGCCTGATCTTTGAGTCGGACTATGAGACACAGGAGATTCCCGTCAGCGCCCACAATGCCGAGGGGGCGCAGCAGAGGAAGGTGGCGAGGGCCAAAAAGGCGGCGTCGGCCATGCTGCTGCGGACGTATCTGGCCTATCAGGAGGGACGGCTGCCCAAATCGGAATTTCAGGAAATGCTGCGGCGCAGCCGGAGCGTGATCGAGAAAATCAGCGAGCGGTACCGTCTGCCCATGATGGGATATACGGCGGTTATCCTGGAGGACGCAAAGGGAATACTGGATCTGTACCAGGAGACAGAGGCTCTTACGCTGCCACAGCTGGAGGAGGAGAGAGAGCTGCCGGGCCATGCGGCGGCCGGGAAGGATGCGGCGGCGAAGGAGAAACTGCTGGCGGAGATAGAAAATTATATCCTGATTGAATATATTAAATATCTGAATAAAGGCAAGGAGAAGGAGAAGGAGAGAGAGCGGATTGCCCGACTTCTGGAGAGCTACAGCGACAATGGCTACAGCAGCCTGTCCCTGTTCTGCCTGAGGCTGCGCACGGACAGTCGCTATCAGTCTGTCCGTATTCGGGAAAGGGATATCCGCGAGCAGCTTGAGCAGGGCTCGAACAGCCCGCTTCTCTACTCGGAAATGATACAGGTTTACCGGCAGGAACCGGGGCTTGTCACCGCGCTGGACAGAGTGACGCTCGCCGCGGTAAACTATGGGTTAAAACAAGATTTAATAAATGAAGAAATCGCCATTCGGGTTAGTTTTCTGGCGGAGAGGATGCCGGATATGGATCCGGTTGCGTTTCACGTGCTCGAACTCATTTATGAGAAATTCCACATGGAGGATACGCTGCACAGTATATGCAGTCTGCTGATTCGAAATGAGCTTCGGGAGCCGGAGTACTTCTCCTGGTTTGCCAGAGGGGTGCAGCAGCATCTGAGGCTGACGGATCTGTATGAGTACTATATGTATACGATGGATACGGAGACTACGTTTTCCCTGCCGGACTCGGTACTCTCCTACTTCCAGTATGAGAATCATCTCAATGACTCCTGCAAGGCGTTTCTCTATGCCTATATTGTCCGGAAAAGAGGCGAGAATCAGGAGTGGTTCCGGCTGTACGGCAGTCAGATACGCGAATTTGCGCTGGAGCAGCTCTCCCGTAAGCGAATCAGCGAGGATCTGGGGACAATCTATGAGGGGCTGTTTCTCAGGGACAATATTCAGGGGGCGGTGGCATACGAGCTCCCGCAGGTTATGTTTGCGAGGCGTCTGGTCTGCCGAAACAAAAGGATTGAAGCGGTCGTAGTGATTCATTCGGAAATGAGGGAGGAGGCCTTCTATTCCCTGAAGGACGGGGAGACGGTAGTGCAGATATTCACCCCGAATTATCAGTTGTATTTTGTGGATTGTGACGGAAATTACTGCACGGGGACTGTGGACTATACGATGCACAAACTCCTCAACCTGGAGGAGTTTGCGCCCGCCTGTTACGAGCATGGCTCGGAGGATACGCAGCTGTTGGCATATCTGGCGGTGGAGGCGCTGCGGAGTCCGCGCCTGGACGGGACGAGGGCGGAGCTTATGCTGCGGGCGGCAAAGCTGCACTGCTTCCGCGACTATACGAACGGGAAGATCCTGCTGAGGCTCTATGACTATTGCAAGGAAAAGAGAGATATGGCAATGCTCTTAGAGGTACTGGATGAAATCGTGCCGGAGGCAATCAAGAGGGAGCGCATCGGAGAGGTGGCCACGGACTGCATCTACCAGGGAATGTATGAACGGGCGGACGCCATGCTTATGCGCTATGGTTTCACGGGCTGTGAGAAAAAGGCGCTGGCGATGCTTCTGCAGGAGAAGATACAGAAGTTCCACGGCGAGTTTTCCCCGCTTCTTGTAAAATGGGCCTATCATCTGTACCGCGAGCGGTTCTATGAGAGGGGCGCCATGCAGTACCTCCTCAAATATTATATGGGAAATACAGAGACTCTGACGGATATTTACAAAAAATGCCTACAGAATCCGGAGATCGTCATTGACGACGGCTCCAAAGAGAGGCTGCTGGGACAGGTACTCTTTACCGGAGTGGATCCGGCTCCTTATGAGACGCTGTTTCTGGAATATTTTCAGGACGGAAACAATCGGGTGTTAGTCAAGGCGTTTTTATCCGTCATGGCATACCAGTACATCGCAGGGAGGCTGGAGCTGTCGAAGGAGGTCTTTGCAAAAATTGAGAAAGAGGCCTTCTATGAAAAGGAAACCGTGATGGTGCTGGCGGCGCTGAAGTATTACAGCGGGCGCAGCGAGTTTACGGAGAGGCAGAGGGATTTTATTGAGCTGAGCCTGGAAAACTGCGCCAGCGAGGGGCAGATATTTACCTTTATGAAGGAATTTGTCGGCAAACTGGCCGTGCCCTATGAAATCGAGAATACGGTACTGCTCCAGTACAACAGCGGCACGGATAAGGGAGTGTTCCTCTTTGTGAAAAATCAGGAGGGAAAATTCGAGGGACAGCCGATGAAACGGATTTTTGACGGCTTTTTCACCAGAGAGCTGCTGCTCTTTGAGGGAGAGGAGAAGACCTGCTATATCTATGAGGAGGAGACGGACGAGCGGACAGAGGACATGGTGATCCGGCGGCCGGAGGGCTCCGGTTTTTCACCGGGCTTCTTCAGGCAGGTGAACGATATGATCCGGTCGAGAGACCGGGGTGACGAAAAACAGTATGAGGCGCTGCGGCGTCAGTACGAGATCCAGCGCGGAGCGGCGGCAAAGCTCTTTACGCTGCGATAGTTCAGGCGCGGAGTGCGAATGGAGGATATGATGGAGGCAAAAGAGACGGAGGAGAGGCCGGTGTCCGGCAGAACCCTGCTGCTGGGGTGCGATCTGGGAGACGCAAAAACCCAGCTGGCCGTATATAACAGAGAACAGAGGGAGCCGGTGCTGGTGGGACAGACGGAGGAGAATCCGGACGCGCTGTTGGATACCGCAATCTATCTGGAGGGCCAGCCCCCTCTGGTGGATTTTCTTCCCCGTATCCGGCGGGGTGAGGAGATTTCGGTGCAGGGCAGACATTCCAATCCGGTCAATGTGCTGGCGTATTATTTTCGCAAGCTTCTGTCCATGACGAGGCAGCAGTATCCCTCTGAGACCATTAAGCAGTTGGTGGTGACGGTTGAGGAGCAGTCCCCCGAATATATCCAGTTAATCTATGATGCGCTGGCCGTGCTCGGCATTGGACGCGACCGGTCGCTCGTGATCAGCCACAAGCAGAGTTATCTGTACTATGTGCTGTATCAGAAAAAGGAGTTGTGGATCAATGATGTGGGACTTTTTGACTATGACGGAAGTCGCCTGAAATACTTTCAGATGCAGGTTGACCGTCAGCGCAAGCCGGCGCTTGTGGGAGTGACGGAGAAGGATTTTTCGGACGCAATGGAGCCGGATGGCGGTGATGAGCATCGGGGCGCGTTGTTTGAAAATATCGCGCACGGGGCGATCCACAAGCAGATTCTGTCCGCGCTCTATATGACGGGCGAGGGCTTTGAGGGGGAGTGGGCGGATCCTGTCTTCCGGAGACTGTGCGTCGGGCGGCGTCTCTTTCGCGGCAGAAATCTGTATGTCAGCGGGGCCTGCTATGCGGCCAGAGAGACGGGGGAGACGGCGAGGCTGTCGGACTATATCCTGCTGGACGACGAGATGATCTCCTCCCATATATCGGCGGTTCTGTATACGGACGCGAAGGAGCAGGAGGTCGTTTTTGCCAGGGCGGGGACTCCCTGGTATCAGGTGGACGAGGAGCTGGACGTCATACCGGACGGGGAGACGGAGCTGGAGCTGAAGGCGCAGAACCTTTTTACAAGGGAGGAGAGGCGTTTTATTCTGGATTTGGAGCCCGTGTCGGGGAAAAGCGCCAGACAGTGTCGCCTGGGCGTGAGAATCCGCTTTGAAGATGTGCGCACCTGTGTCGTCACGATACGGGACAGGGGATTCGGGGAGATGTTCCCCACTTCAAACCGCGTCTGGGAGAGGACGCTGGTGATAGACTGACGGAGTGAGCATGGAGATGGAGGTGTCCTGAGATGTTTATTTTGTGCAGGGACAGGGTGGCGAAGAAACCGTATACGCTGCCATTTTCCGAGAAAAAAGTATATTCGCTGGAGGAGCTGTGCTATTATATCTACAACAACATCTACAGCATAAATGAAGATTTTTTCCAGCAGTCTCTGGCGGTGTGGCTGCGCGATGAGACGGGGTTGCCTGTGCTGGCGAAGAAGATCGGGGATATGCTCCGCTCAGAGCCCTCGCTAAAGGATCTGGTAGTGACGCTGCTGTGCGGCTGCGATTACTATCGGGAGGATGAGATCCGGAACCTTGTGAAGGTGATGGACGGCATCGCCAATCTGCCGCTGTATAAGAAAAAGAAGATCAAGGCGGACAATTATCTGCGGGCCGGACGATATGGAAAGAGCCTGTCCGAGTACCGGAGGCTTCTCCACGGCAGTTTTGCCGTGAATTTTACGACGGAGGAGTACGGGGATATTCTTCACAATCAGGGAATTGCCCACTTTTACACATCTTCCTTTGCCGAGGCTGAGAATGATTTTAAGGAGGCCTATGTGCGGAACCATGAACCGGATTCGCTGCGCCATTATCTGTGGCTGCTCCTGATGCAGGGGCGGGAGAAGGATTTTGAGGCGGAGGCTGTATCCTTCGGCATGGCGCCGGAGGAGGTGAGGGCGGCCAGGAGCGAGTACACCAGAGCGGTGTCCCAGTGCGCGGTGCCGGAACCGTCGGAGGATGATATTGAGAGATATAAGGAACAGTTGAAAAAGGCATTTGCGTGTTAGTGGCGGAAAGGATGGCTGGCATGGGATTCCATTTTTTTAGAAAGCGCCGGTTGGAAAAAGAAGATGTCTCCAAAGAGGCGCAGGATATCGAGAATACCGCAGAGGCTCAGGCAGCAGACCGGGAGGAGGACTTCGAGGCGCTGGCGGGGGGGCCTGTGCGCGTCGAGAAGGAAAAGGTGGATATCCAGAACGACAAGGCCAGAATCGCCTATCTGGAGCGGCTGCATGAGTCCATTCTGGAGGCGAAGGCCCAGTGCGGGGACATAAAGACGGAATATGCCCAGGTGACTTCTTATCTGAGGGATATACAGTTAATCGACCAGGCGCCTCCGGAGGAGAAGCAGACGCTGTACGGGGCGGCCAGACGGCTTGTGGAGCTGACGGAGGAGCGGCGTCGTCTCCGGCGGCAGAAATATAAGATAACCGACGCCCAGAAGCGCGCCATAGAGAATTATGAGACCGTGGTGCCCGCAGATATCAGCAGGTGGCAGGAATACGAGGATTACCAGGTGAAGATCAAAAACGACCTGCGCCAGCTTGGGAGCGAGAAGAATCTTCTGCTGGCGGACAAGCAGGATATCATACGCAGACAGGGAACGCTGAAGACGATCGGCAAGTGCCTGCTGGCGGTGCTAATCGCCATCGGGGCCATGCTCGCGGCGCTTTTGTTCTGCTTTAAGGTGGATATCACCGTTCCGTTTGTGGCGGCGGTGGGCTTTGCCTTTGTGGCGGCGGCCATCATTCTGAACGAGGCGAGGAAAAACCGCATCGATATGGTGATTACGGAGAAAAAATGCAATCGGGCTGTCTTTCTCAGCAACAGGGTTAAACTGAAATATTTTAATAACGTGAGGACGCTGGATTATCTCTGTCACAAGTACCGGGTGCGCAATGCGACGGAACTGGATTTTGTGTTCAGCCAGTACCAGAAGGAAAAGAGGGAGTGGGCCAGACAGCGTGAGAATACGCTGCAGATTCACGAGAACAGCCAGACCATCATACAGGAGCTGCAGCGCCTCGGCATAAAGGACAAGGAGATCTGGCTGACGCAGGCGGACGCGCTGGTAGAGCCAAAGGAGATGGTGGAGGTGCGCCACGACCTGAATGTACGCCGTCAGAAGCTGCGCGAGCAGCTGGACGGAAATACCGGCATTATGGAGGAATGTCTGGAGGAGATGGAAATGATTCGGGACAAAAAGCCGGAATATGCGGCTGAAGTCGAGAGGATACTCAGCCAGGGGCCGGTATAACACCAAAAGGAGTGAATGAGAGAAAATGAAACCGGAGATCGATTATACGCTGTACCTGTGCACAGACCGCAGGCTCATGACGACCGACACGATCGAGGAGTCGGTGGAACTGGCCGTCAAGGGCGGCGTTACGGTGGTGCAGCTGCGGGAGAAGGATTGCAGCTCCAGGGAGTTTTATGAGATGGCCGTGCGGGTGAAGGAAATAACGGACGCCTACGAGGTTCCCCTTCTCATCAATGATCGGGCGGATATCGCCATGGCGGTGGGGGCCGACGGGGTTCATCTGGGACAGGACGATCTGCCGGTGCAGGCGGCCAGAGGACTGCTTGGCTCCGATAAGATTATAGGGGCCACGGCCCATACGGTGAAAGAGGCGGTGCGGGCGTGGAAATCCGGCGCCGATTATCTGGGGGCGGGTGATGTGTTCGGCACGTCCACCAAGCAGGACGCCCGGCGCCTGTCGCTGGAGGAACTGACGGAGATCTGCCAATCGGTGCCGATTCCCGTGGTGGCTATCGGCGGAGTCAGGGCGGACAATATCGCACGACTCAGACCGACAGGCGCAAAAGGGGCGGCTGTCATCTCCGCCGTCGTCGGACAGAAGGATATAACAGCCGCCACAAGAGAACTTATTTCAAATTTTCAAGAAGCATAACCGGCACGCGGAGATTTCCCTCTCCCCTTCCGATTTCTAGATCCGGTTTATTCGCGCCGTGGAAATCCGTGCCGCCGGTGATGAACAGGTCAAAGTCCCTGGCGAGTTTGCGGACAAAGGCCTCGTCGTTGCCGCGGTTGCGCGAGTACATCGCCTCGATTCCCACCAGGCCATAGTCTTTCAGCTCCGTGATCAGGTCGTGCAGTTGTGTGACGGAGAACTTATACAGCAGAGGATGCGCCAGCACAGGCTTGCCCCCTGCTTTTTTTATGAGCGAAATCCCCTCCTCCGGAGTGAGATAGCGGCGGGGCACAAAATACGGGCCGTCCTCTGCCAGAATTTTTTTGAAGGCGGCGTCGATGCTCGGAATGGCGCCCTGCTCCAAAAGAAAGCGGGCGAAATGTGCGCGCGTCAGGATTGTGCTGCCAAAACGTCCGGTCAGCGCTTCGTAGTCAATCGGGAAACCGGCTCCGTGGAGATTTTCGCACATCTTCCGGTTGCGGTTGTCCCGCTCCTCTGCCACGCGGACGAGCGCCTCCCGCAGCTCCGGCAGGGTGTAGTCGATGTTGTAGCCAAGAATGTGAATCTCCTTTTTCTTCTCAGGGGAAACCACATATTCGCAGGAGAGTTCCACGCCGGGAATGACGGAGATCGGACGGTTCTCTGCTGCGGCCAGCGCCCGCCCGACGCTGTCCACGGTATCGTGGTCGGTCAGGGAAAAGGCAACCAGTTCGTTGTCCAGGGCTAACTGTACCAGCTCCTCCGGAGAAAAGGTTCCGTCAGAGCAGTCGGAGTGAACGTGTAAATCGATATATTGCATATTGGAAATCCCTTCCTTCCTTGCTTTTTCATTTAATAAATACTATACCATAGTTATATTTTTTTGAAAAGATTCATATTTTTTCATATAAGTGTTTTATGTGTGCAGGCGGTGGGGAGCCGCGGTGCGGAAAGGAAGGAAAGATGAAAAAAGAAACCGTTTTACAGGTGGTTAAGGGTGTGATCCTGGCCTACGCCGTATCGGCCGTGGTTCTCCTTGTTCTGGCTTTTTTGCTGTTTCAGTGGGATGTGTCCGAGGGGGTTGTCCGGGGCGGCATTGTATTCGCCTATGTGTTTTCCTGCTTTGTGAGCGGCATGGTGGTGAGTCGCTGCCGGAGCGGGCGGAAATATTTGTGGGGGATTCTGATGGGGGCGCTCTATTATCTGATACTCCTCGTCACCTCGATGATCTGCAACCGGACTGTCTTTACCAGTATTCCAGGAATCCTGCCGGCGCTGTTTCTCTGTGTGTCCGGCGGTATGCTGGGGGGTATGCTCCAGGCCGGCCGCAGGAGCAGTTAGAAACCTTGTCAGAATTTTATACTTGTGCTAAAATCAATGTATCGCAAAATAACGGGAAAGGATTTTGGCATGGAAAAGAAAAGAGGAGCGGATGCCGCGCACAGCGGGGCGTCTGCGTATTCAGTTAAAGGGGTGCTCGTGCTCCTGCCGGTGCTTCTGGCAGTCGGCTTTGTGCCCCTGATTGTGACAGCAAAAAGTTATTCTATAGAGCTTGGCAGATTCCCCTGGTTTTTCAACACATCGGATTCTGTGGATCTGTTTCTGTATTGGAAGGGACAGGCTCTGCTCCTTCTGGCATTTCTGATGCTGGCGGGATTTTTGTTTTTCCTGTCCGTGAAGGAGCAGCGCCATATGCTGTGGCAGAAAAGCCGGACTCTGCCGCTCGCCTGCCTGGGGCTCTATCTTATTCTGGCCGTGCTGTCCACGATATTCTCGGCCTGGCCGGATCAGGCGTTTTGGGGGAGTTACGAGCAGTGGGAGGGGCTGCCGGTGCTTCTGGCCTACGGGATTCTGCTCTTGTATACCTATTGCGTGGTGGATTCGGAGGCCGCTGTGAAACTTTTTGTCTATGGGCTGATTGCGGGAAGTTTTGTGCTGGGGCTCATTGGGGCCGGCCAGTTTATGCAAATGGACTTTTTCCGCAGTGAAGCCGGACAGAATGTCATGAAACTGTTCATGGACGGCGATATGGAATTTTCCTTTAATTTTTCCGACGGCTGGGTATATTCTACGCTGTATAATCCCAATTATGTGGGCTCTTATGCTGCTCTGGCGCTTCCGGTCGTGGTGGCCGCGGCGATGCAGCAGAAAAAAAAGATACCGCCGTTCTGGGTGGGACTCGCGATGGTTGACGCCTGTCTTTTGTTGATAACGCTGATTGGCTCGCAGTCCGTCACCGGCTGCGTGGGCGTAGTGGCGGGCGCTGTATTCTTTCTGGCCTTTATGCTGCCGGGCTTTGTCAAAACCATGGGGCGCAGGAAAATCGCAGTGGGGGCCGCCGGAATCGCGGTTTTCATAACGCTGCTGTGCGTCTTTTTCCCGGAGGGTATACAGTACGGCGTCAATAAGATCTTCCACCCCACCAGGGATTATCATGTGGTGGCTAGTATGCTCTCCACGGACAGGGGACTGGAGGTGACGACGGTCTCGGATGAGACGTTCTATGTGCAGCTGACCGGCAATCAGAGCAGTCCGATGACGGTGGCCGGAGAGGACGGGAGAGAGATTCCGCTCGCGAATAACAAAACCGACGACGGCAGCAGTTATTATGTCCTGAAGGACGACCGGTTTAAGGACTTCCGCCTGTACCCGAAGACGGTGACGGCCGGCAAGACCGGATATCCGGCGGTTCAGGTTTCCAATCCCGATATCAATAAAATGTGGACAATCGTGCAGTTCAGGGGAGAATATATGGTATACAATGCCTTCGGCAAACTGGACGAGCTGAGGGAGATACCCGCCTGGGGATTTGAAAAAAATCAGCATTTTGGGGATAAGCGCGGCTACATATGGTCTCGCACCATTCCGCTTCTGAAGGACTATATTTTCCTTGGGTGCGGCCCCAATGTGTTTACCATGATATTTCCCAATGACGACTATGTGGGAAAGACCAATATGAATTATGACGGGGTTATAGTCACAAAGCCCCACAATATGTATTTGCAGATATGGGCGCACACGGGCCTCTTGTCTCTGCTCGCCTTTCTGGTAATGGTGATCTGGTATCTGGCAGGAAGCATGAAGCTATATTTTAACCGGCCATTGAACGGGCTGTCGGACAGGCTGGGGCTGGCGGTTATGATAAGTATTTTCAGTTATCTTGTGACCGGACTTGCCAACGACTCCACAGTGGCGGTGGCGCCGGTGTTCTGGGGACTTCTGGGCCTCGGCATGGCTATTAACCGAAAGGTAAAAAAGGAGCAGAGCGGAGAGGCAGAGGGGAATGGATGTAAATGACACATGAAGAACAGAGAATATGGCTGATCGAACAGCTGCTGGCGGAGAGATCGGATGCAGCTGATGTAAAGATACCGTCAGAAGAACGGGAACAGAAGGATCTGTTGAGAGGTCTTATGAATATCCGTATGCCTGAGCCCATCAGTGATGAGTTTTTGAAGGTTCAGGATGAATACCTGACTGCGGAAAATCAAGCAGCAGGCATAGTAAAGTTAGCGGATCTGTCGCCGATCGGAGCTGATGAAAGAATCTATCTGTGGCAGGGAGATATGTCCAGGCTTGCGGTGGATGCAGTGGTCAATCCGGCTAACTCCGGCTTCACCGGCTGCTATCAGTGGCTTCATTCGTGCCTGGATAACATCCTGGGTTCAAAGGCCGGTATCGAGCTTAGACTTTGCTGTAATGATATCATCGAGAAGCAGGGCTGCCCGGAACCGACAGGACAGGCAAAAATCACGCCGGCATTTAACCTTCCTGCGAAGCATATTATCCACACCGTCGGCCCTATCGTGCAGCACAGGCTGACGAAGCAGAATGAAGATGATCTCGCATCATGCTATCGGTCAATTCTTAAACTGGCTGATGAGAATGGACTATCGAGCGTTGCATTTTGCTGTATATCTACAGGAGTATTTATGTTCCCGAATGAGAGGGCGGCGGAAATTGCCGTGAGGACGGTTAAGGATTATTTAGATGCAACCGGAAGTGGAATCAAGATTGTTTTCAATGTGTTTAAGGATATTGACTATATGTTTTATGAAAATCTTTTGAAATGAGATAAACCGTAAGAAAACGGCGGGGAGGGAGACCAGCTATGGGCGGTACCAGTGAGGATAATTGTAAGAAATGGTTTTGGCATGGCAGTTCCCCCTTCCCTATCAAAGTAAAAAGGAGGGCCCTCAGGTCCTCCCCCGGTCTCAGTCCTCGCGAGTATCTGAAACCTGATCACAGGAATAAAGTCTATCACATCAACTGCCGAAAGTCAACAACTTCCGCTCCACGCAGACACAGCTCCGTGATAGAATTAAGGCTGTACTGAAAACAAAAATTATGAAAAAGTACATTAGTCAGATGGCATATATGAGGAGGTGCGACCTTATGGAGAAAGACTCTGTTGCAAAAAAATCTATGAGAATCAGTATGGAAGACTCTGTTCAGAAGGTACTGGATATATTGGAAAAAGAGGATGGAAGGACGTTTGAGGGAAAAAAGGCTGAAGCCATTCAATATTTGCAGACACAAACGGATACGACTTTAGCAGAAACACTTTTGGGTATTGCGACAGAGGACGAAATAGGAACCCGAATGAAGTTAAAATTTTGGAAACAGGGGGATACAATACGGGTAACAGACGATATTGTTTTGCGTGATGTGAAAGAAAGCGATAAGCCATCTTTTTATGAATTACAGTATCAGTATTTCATAATGAAATCAATGTTAAAGGATGAATCCTGCCGAGAACTGCTTTGGAAAGAACATATAAGCTGTAAGTCATTGATGTGTTCTATTGAAAACAACGGCGTTTATGTGGGGTATTGTGGAATAAAAAATCTTGGCCGTGAGAAATGGGAAATTGCTATCGAAATTCTGAAAGAATGGACGCACCAGGGAATTGGATATGCCGCAGTAAGAGCATTGATGAATGAAATAAAGAAAAGAGTAGGTGTTACAGAATTTCGCGTACAGATTGATCCGGAAAATTATGCGAGCCAAAAGTTATTTGAAAAATTGGGTGCGGTTCCGAATGGAATAGCAGAGTTTATGTTGCATCGGAAACAAGACATAGAGCGCTACGAGAATGAAAATCTGGATTTGATAAACGACAGTCTCGTCAAAGTCGCGGAGAAGTTTGGAGTTGAGCCAAGACGTTTATTAAGTCATGTGTTAGAGTACAGGCTGACAAATTGAATGGTATGATTCTAACTCATAGTTTTTTAGAAAAATGTCATGTATACTTGATTCTTTGGAGAGGACTTTTATCTTCGCGTCAGTATGATTGAGGGGGATAAGATGGGAAGGGCGGAGGACACGCTGATTTTCATTGATGAGATCCAGGCCTATCCCCATCTCCTTACAATGTTGAAATTCCTCCGTGATGACAATCGTTTTACTTATATCGCCAGCGGCTCTTTGCTCGGCGTGACGCTTTCGGAGACGACTTCTATCCCCATAGGCAGTATCCGTAAAGTCCGCATGTTCCCATTGGATTTTGAAGAATTTCTTTATGCAAACGGTGTGAATGAGTTTGCTGTCAGTGCGCTGCAGAAGAAGTACGAGGCGCAGGAATCGCTTGATGAGGCGATGCACGGGAAGATGATGGATTTATTCAGGCGTTACCTCTTAATCGGCGGTTTGCCGGCGGCGGTCAATGTCTATCTGGAGACGAAGAATATCCAGCCCGTGCGCGGGGTTCAGCGGGAGATTCATGATTACTATGCCGCAGACGCCTCGAAGTACGACGCGGCGCGCAGATTAAAGATCCGTCGGATCTACGATCAAATACCTTCCAATCTGGGAAACAAAAAGAAGCGCGTGGTCGCACAGCGGATCGAGGGCAGAAAGGGCAGTACCTTTGCGGACTATGAGGACGAGTTTGCATATCTGATCAGCGCCGGTATTGCACTGAACGTGCAGGCCATCTCTACACCGACTTTTCCTCTGATAGAATCCTCAGGCAGGAACCTGTTGAAACTGTACCTGAACGACGTGGGTATCCTCACGTCCATTTTGTACGGCAATAATATCCGCGCGGTTCTGGACGACGAGAAAAGCATCAATCTGGGTTCTGTGTATGAAAGCGTAGTCGCCAGCGAACTTATCGCACACGGTCACACTCTCTACTATTATGATAACCGCAGCAGGGGTGAGGTCGATTGCCTGATTGATAATTACGGCAGTCTCTCCGTCGTCCCCATCGAAGTGAAGTCCGGCAAGGATTACACAGTCCACAGCGCACTGAATACTTTCGTAAAGAACGACGATTATCATGTAAAAAAAGCGTTTGTCCTCTCCAATAACCGCGAGATCACAACGAAGGGGAAAATCACAAATTTGCCGATTTATGATGTGATGTTCTTTGGCGCGGAGGGTGACGGGGACGGCACGCTGTGAATCTATATATTTCCAATCGAAAAATTTTTACAAAACAATTAGCACTCACCTCTTGACAGTGCTAACAATGAGTGTTATATTCTATGTAGAACAGAACTCTGTTTTGAAGGGAGTGAGAGGCATGAATATTACAAAATTTACCCAGAAATCGGTGGAGATCTTGAATAACCTGGAAAAAATTGCCTATGATTTTGGCAATCAGGAGATCGTGCAGGAGCATCTTCTCTACGGGATGCTCACGGTAGAGGACAGTCTGCTGGCGCGGCTGTTGCAAAAGATGGAGATAGATCCGGCCGTGTTCCAGGCGCAGGTGGAGGGGCTGTTGAATAAGCGTCCCAAGGTAGAGGGCGGACAGGTGTATATCGGGAGCGAGCTGAATAAAGTCCTGGTCTATGCCGAAAATGAGGCGAAGGCTATGGGAGATGAATATGTCTCCGTGGAGCATCTTTTTCTGAGCCTGTTGCGCAAGCCGTCCTATGACGTGAAGAAGTTGTTGAAGGAATTTCAGATAGACAGAGAGCGGTTTTTGCAGGCGCTCTCAATGGTGCGGGGGAACCAGAAGGTGACGAGCGACAATCCGGAGGCCGTATATGAGAGCCTGGAGAAATACGGGACGGATCTGGTAAAGAGGGCAAGGGAGCAGAAACTTGATCCGGTCATCGGGCGCGATGCGGAGATCCGCAATATGATTCGGATTTTGTCCCGCAAGACGAAAAACAATCCGGTGCTGATCGGAGAGCCCGGCGTGGGCAAGACCGCCGTTGTAGAGGGATTGGCTCAGCGTATTGTACGAGGCGACGTGCCGGACGGCCTGAAGGATAAGCAGATATTTGCGCTGGACATGGGGGCTCTGATTGCCGGCGCCAAGTATCGGGGCGAGTTCGAGGAGAGGCTGAAAGCTGTGCTGGAGGAGGTCAAGGAGAGCGACGGGCAGACGCTTTTGTTCATAGACGAGCTGCATACGATCGTGGGGGCCGGCAAGACGGACGGAGCGATGGACGCCGGAAATCTTCTCAAGCCGATGCTGGCGAGGGGCGAGCTCCACTGTATCGGAGCCACGACGCTCGATGAGTACCGCATGTATATTGAGAAGGACGCGGCGCTGGAGCGGCGGTTCCAGCCGGTGATGGTGGAGGAGCCCACGGTGGAAGATACGATTTCTATTCTTCGGGGCCTGAAAGACCGCTACGAGGTATTCCACGGGGTGAAAATAACCGACGGCGCTCTGGTGTCGGCGGCCGTGCTGTCCGACCGCTATATTTCCGACCGCTTCCTGCCGGACAAGGCCATTGATCTGGTGGACGAGGCCTGTGCACTCATAAAGACGGAACTGGATTCCCTGCCCACAGAACTGGATGATGTGCAGCGGCGCATCATGCAGATGGAGATAGAGGAGGCGGCGCTTAAGAAGGAGACGGATCGGCTGAGCCGTGAGCGCCTGGAGAATCTCCAGAGAGAACTGGCGGAACTCAGAGAGGAATTTGCCGGGCAGAAGGCGAGATGGGACAATGAAAAATCCGCAGTGGAAAAAATCCACGAGCTGAAAGCGCAGATTGAGGATACGAACAACCAGATTGAGGTAGCCAAGCACAATTACAATCTGGAAAAGGCCGCGGAATTACAATACGGTGCGCTCCCCAGGCTTCAGCAGCAGCTTCATCAGGCAGAGGAGGATATGCAGGACGGCGGGCAGACTATGGTGCATGAGAGCGTCAGCGATGAGGAAATCGCCAGGATTATTTCCCGCTGGACGGGAATACCGGTGGCTAAACTGACGGAGTCGGAGCGGAACAAGACGCTTCATCTGGACGAGGAGCTGCACAGGCGTGTGATTGGACAGGACGACGGCGTGACGAAAGTGACCGAAGCCATTATCCGCTCGCGGGCGGGGATCAAGGATCCGGGCAAGCCCATTGGTTCCTTTTTGTTCCTCGGGCCGACCGGCGTGGGTAAGACGGAACTGGCCAAGAGTCTGGCCGAATGTCTCTTTGACAATGAGAGCAACATGGTGCGCATTGACATGAGTGAATACATGGAAAAGTATTCCGTGTCACGCCTGATCGGTGCGCCTCCCGGATATGTGGGCTACGAGGAGGGAGGCCAGCTGACGGAAGCGGTGCGCAGGAAGCCCTACTCGGTGGTTCTCTTTGATGAGATTGAGAAGGCGCATCCGGACGTGTTCAACGTCCTTCTCCAGGTGTTGGACGACGGACGGGTAACGGATTCACAGGGGCGGACGGTGGATTTTAAAAACACCATTCTGATCATGACATCGAATCTGGGCGCGGAGTATCTGCTGGAGGGAATCAATGAAGACGGAGAATTGTCCGAGGAGAGCGTAGAGGCCGTGATGGATCGGCTGAAGGGCAGCTTCCGGCCGGAATTTCTGAACCGCCTCGACGAGATCGTGATGTTCCGTCCGCTGTCCCGACAGAATATCCGCAGTATCATCGACCTTCTCCTGCATGAGGTCAATGAGCGGATTGCGGACAGGGAACTCTCCCTGACGCTGACGGAGGGGGCGAAGGACTATATAACCGAGCAGGCCTATGATCCCGCTTATGGGGCAAGACCGCTCAGGCGGTATCTGCAGAAAAATGTGGAGACGCTGCTGGCAAAGAAAATTTTGGCGGACGAAGTCCACGCCGGACAGGTATTGGTAATGGACGCCGGGCCGGAGGGACTGTTTATTCCGGAAAATCCTCCAGGTTAATTTTTGTTAAGAAATTTATAAAAGGCTGATCAATATGCCAGACGGGGATTCCCCGCCTGGCATATCTGTTGTCAGCCTCAGCCGTCAGTTCAGCAGTTACTCTTATCAAAATCCGGATTGTACGCATAGAAGTTCTTTTTGTTCAGATCGTCCTGGATCAGGCGCAGCCCTTCGCCGAAGCGCTGGAAGTGAACCAGTTCCCGCTGGCGCAGGAAGCGAATCGGATCGCACACCTCCGGATCTTTTACCAGACGGAGAATGTTGTCGTAGGTGGTGCGGGCTTTTTGCTCCGCGGCCAGATCCTCCGTCAAATCCGTGATGGGATCGCCGGTGCTCTGAAATTCCGTGGCGGTAAAGGGAACACCGCCGGCCGACTGGGGCCAGAGGCCCAGCGTGTGATCCACATAATATTCCGCAAAGCCCTGCGCCTGGATTTCTTCCGGGCTCAGCCCTTTTGTCAGCTGATGGACAATGGCGCAGACCATTTCGGCGTGGTTCAGTTCCTCTGTACCGATGTCCGTCAGGATACCGCACACCTGTCTGTTGGTGTTGGAGTAGCGCTGGGAGAGGTATCGCTGGGAGGCTCCCAGCTCTCCGTCCGGCCCCCCGAACTGGCTGATGATCACTTTTGCCAGCTTTGCATTTGGCCGTGTGATATTCACGGGATATTCTAAAGTCCTGTCATACGTCCACATTAATCACAACCCCCTTCCCAGGGCCATGGGCCGCATACCCAGGTCCACCCGGCGCAGGTGTCTACGCCGTTTGAGGTGAGCGGGCCGAAGTTTTTTTCGTATTCCCGGCGCACCTCCTTGTTGATTTCCTGATACTTGTTGTAATAGTCCAGAGCCTGTTCGTCTTCCGGGTGACTGTCGAGATACAGGCCGATGTCAATGAGCGCAAAGGCCGCCTCTCTCACATTCTGCATCAGACATTCTCTCTCATTCTGATTTTTCAATAGCCACATCTCCTTCCACAGGAGCGGTTTTGCGTCTGCCAGGAGCGGCCCATGTTGTTTCTCGGATGATTGCCGGGGTTTGCCTGAGGGCGGTTCCCGTTCATCGGACAGTCCTTGGCGTCTGCCTGACAGGCGGCCTGCGGGCCGATAAAGGGGAAAATCAAATCTTCAAAAATACTCCCCTGGGACAGTCCGCAGCTGCCGTCCAGAACATTTTCAAAGGTCTGCCAGGGCACATATGCCATGGCGAGCGGTTTACTTGAAAGTTTCATAGTTTCTCCTTGTTTTTTTCTTACCATATAGTATGTAGAAAAAAGTCGAAGGTGCTATTTTTTTGGAAATCAGAAAAAAATTTGAAATAAAGATTGACAAATCCGCCGTCAGAATATATTATATGAATAATAGTAATTATTACTGTTTTATTGCAGGAGGAGGGTGAGGCATGGCGGGGTTAAAGTACAGCAGGCAGCGCGAGGCGGTTCTTGCCTATTTGCAGTCTACCAAATCGCACCCCACGGCGGACACTGTCTATCGGAACATACGGAAGCAGTTTCCGAGGATCAGCCTGGGGACGGTTTACCGGAATCTCAATCTGCTGGCGGACAGCGGGCGTATTCTCCGGCTGGATTGCGGGGACGGCGCAGAGCGCTTTGATGCCACGACGGAGCCGCACCACCATTTTGTGTGCAGGAGCTGCGGCAGGGTATTAGACATGCCGATGAGAGACCCGGACGATTTGGACAGCGAGGCGGGGCGTGACTTCCCCGGAGAGATTGAGGGGCACCGGATTTATTTTTATGGAATTTGCGGGGAGTGTCTCGGATAAACATTGTTATATAGACAGCGGATATCAGTTTTCCCGATGCCTGCTGTTGAAAAATATAAAATATATTAATAAAGGAGAGAAGATCATGAAAAAATTTGTATGCAGCGTATGCGGTTATGTTCACGAGGGAGACAGCGCGCCGGATCAGTGTCCGGTATGTAAGGCTCCGGCTGACAAGTTCAAAGAGCAGACAGGAGACAGAGAGTGGGCCGCCGAGCATGTGGTAGGCGTGGCCAAGGGCGTGAGCGAGGACATTGTGGCAGATCTGCGCGCGAACTTTGAGGGCGAGTGCTCCGAGGTTGGTATGTATCTGGCCATGGCCCGTGTGGCGCACCGGGAAGGTTATCCGGAGGTAGGTCTCTATTATGAGAAGGCTGCCTGGGAGGAGGCGGAGCACGCCGCCAAGTTTGCCGAGCTTTTGGGAGAGGTAGTGACCGACTCCACCAAGAAGAACCTTGAGCTCCGCGTAGATGCGGAAAACGGCGCAACCGCAGGGAAGTTTGATCTGGCTAAGCGCGCCAAGGCCGCCAATCTGGATGCTATTCATGACACGGTTCACGAGATGGCACGCGACGAGGCCCGCCACGGCAAGGCGTTTGAGGGACTGCTCAAGAGATATTTTAGCTGATTCCTGTTTTTGTGAGAGGCTATACATAGAAGGCAGAAGTCCTTTTTATCAGGTGTGGTTTTCCACACCTGATTTTTTGATTATAAGACTTGAACAACCTTTTTTGTTGTGCTATACTATAATATCGAGTAATGCTCGAATGAGAGTATATCTCACGCAAGTATAAGGAAAAGGAGAAAAGAAAATGAACAGCAAAGCAAAAGGTGTTTTAGAGGTTCTGCTGGTTGTGATACTGATTGCGGTTTTTGGAATTGTCGCATATCAGGGAATCGGTGGTTCCGGCGGAGGTGATACGGCTACGCCCGCAGCGGTTACGGGAAGCAGTGTGACAGGTTCCGCCGTGACGGATTCGAAGGGTTCATGGATCCGCCTGGGACTGGATCTGCAGGGCGGCGTCAGTGTGACCTACGAAGCGGTGAAGGAAAACCCGACAGCGGAGGAGATGCAGGATACTGTCTACAAGATGCAGAAACGTGTGGAGGATTACAGTACCGAGGCGTCCGTATACCAGGAGGGCGAAAACCGTGTGACGATTGATATCCCTGGCGTCAGCAATTCGGCTGAGATCCTGAAAAAACTGGGACAGGCCGGCGCCCTTCAGTTTATATTATATGATAAACTCAAAGATAAGAATGGCAATGCCTCACCGTCCGACGGGGACGAGGTGACATTTAGAGAGAGCGATGTAGAGCTGGACGGCTCCATGCTGCAATCGGCTACGGCCGCGACGCAGCGTGAGGAGTCGACCGGACGCGCCGAGAACGTGGTACAGATCAAGTTTAACGGCAAGGGCACGAAGAAGTTTGCAGATGTGACCGGCGAACATGTGGGTGAGCAGCTGGCAATCGTATACGACAATAAACTGGTGTCCGCTCCGGTTCTTAAGTCAGAGATTAGCGATGGCGAAGCGATTATCGAGGGAAGCTTTGATGAGTTTTCCAAGGCGGAGGAACTCGCCTCTACTCTCCGTATCGGCGCCCTTCCGCTGGAATTGAGAAATATACATGACAATGTGGTAGGAGCTACCCTGGGAAGCGAGGCGCTGGAAAGCAGCCTCCTGGCCGGTGTGATTGGTCTGCTTCTGATTATCATATTCATGATTGTGATGTACCGTCTGCCGGGTGTGTCGGCTTCCATTGCACTGCTCTTTTATGTGGGAGCCATGCTTCTGGTTCTGCACGCATTAGACGTGACGCTTACCCTGCCGGGTATTGCGGGTATCCTTCTGAGTATCGGTATGGCCGTGGACGCCAACTGTATTATATTTAGCCGTGTCAGAGAGGAACTGGCGACCGGCAAGACTGTTTCATCTGCGATTAAGACAGGATTTTCCAAGGCGCTGTCCGCCATTATTGACGGAAACGTGACCACGCTGATCGCTGCCTTTGTGCTCTATCTGAGAGGCTCCGGTACGGTAAAGGGCTTTGCACAGACGCTGGCAATCGGTATTATCCTGTCGATGTTCACAGCTATTTTCGTCACCCGCCTTCTGATGCAGGCCTTCTGCTATCTGGGCTGTGACAATGTCAAACTGTATGGTCTTCCGAGAGAGAGAAAGACGATTGATTTTATTGGAAACTGGAAGAAATATGTGCTGATTTCCGGCGCAGTCGTCGTAATCTGCATTGGCGGTCTGATTGTGAATGGAGCCGCCAGAGGTACGCTGCTGAACTACAGTCTGGATTTCATCGGCGGTACGTCCACTTCGGTATCTGTGGATGAGCAGACGGAGATCACGGACGAGTTGAAGGAAGATGTACTGGCCGAGGTGAAGAATATCACCGGACTGAACGGCGAGGTGTCCACCTCCGACGATAAGGGAGTCAAAAAGATCACGGTTCGCACCACGGCCCTCACAGAGGATCAGGCCAATGAGGTCAGAACCGGACTGGCAGATAAATTCGGCGTGGAGCAGGGACAGGTAGAATCTGAGACTATCAGCGCCTCCGTCAGCGATGAGATGAAGACGGATGCGGTTGTGGCGACGCTCATTGCCATTGTGTGTATGCTGATTTATATATGGATCCGCTTCCGCAATATCAAGACCGGCGCCAGTGCGGTAATCGCCCTGATTCATGATGTGATTGTCGTATTTACGGTCTATGTAGTGGCCAGCTCGGTGATCCAGGTGGGAAGTACCTTTATCGCCTGCATACTGACGATTGTGGGATATTCCATCAACGATACCATCGTGGTATTCGACCGTATCCGTGAGAACCGCAAGACGGCTTCGTCGCGGACGGACCTGGCGGAGGTTATCAACAAGAGTATAACAGAGACGCTGTCACGTTCCATCAACACATCCGTGACTACGTTTATCATGATCTTTATGCTTGCGCTGTTGGGCGTAAGTTCGGTGCGCCAGTTTGCGATTCCGCTGATTGTCGGCGTTATCGCCGGATGCTACTCCTCTATATGCGTGGCTTCCCCGCTGTGGTATCTGATTATGGGAAAGGGCAAAAAGGAGAAAAAAGGCGTTACCTATTCTAAAAAGAAAAAATAATCCGACGGGGAATTTTTTCGCCGGATAAGGGAATCCTGTTGTGGGAAATAAATTGAACAGGCATAGTACAAAAGGGTACGGGGCCGGGTGAAAATCCGGCCCCGTTTTTGGAGATACATATTCAGCCGTGAGGAGATGAGGACGTCTATGGAGGAGACAAAAGAGATAAAGAGGACGGAGGAGGACAATCCGCTTGGCACAGCGCCCGTGACAGGGCTTCTCGTAAAATTTGCCATACCAAGCATTATTGCCATGCTTGTGAGCGCCCTGTATAACATAGTGGATCAGCTGTTTATCGGAAACAGTATCGGGGAGCTGGGCAATGCGGCTACGAATATCTCGTTTCCGCTCACCACGTCCTGCACGGCGATTTCACTTGTGTTTGGCATCGGGGGCGCCTCCTGTTTTAACCTTGCCATGGGAGCGGGCAGGAGAAAAAAGGCGCCCTGCTACATCGGCAATGCGGTCTTTTTCCTGTTTTTGTGCGGCGTGATTCTCTGTCTTGTGACGGAGATTTTCCTGACGCCCATGCTGCGCTTTTTCGGCTCGCCGGACAATGTGCTCCCCTATGCCAGGACATATACTTCCATCACGGCCATCGGGTTTCCCTTTCTGATCCTAACAACCGGCGGCGGACATCTGATTCGGGCGGACGGGAGCCCGCGGTTTGCCATGCTTTGCAATCTGTCTGGAGCCGTCATCAACACCGCTCTGGACGCCGTCCTTATTCTGGCCCTGCACATGGGAATGGCGGGGGCGGCCCTGGCGACCATTACCGGCCAGATTTTCTCTGCGGGCATGGTGTTCTGGTATCTGCGCCGCTACAAGACGGTGCAGCTCAAACTGGCCCACCTGATACCGCGGTGGCGCTATGCCGGCCGTGTGATTTCCCTGGGAATGTCGCCCTTCTGCAACCAGATTGCCATGATGGTGGTGCAGATTGTCATGAACAAATCCCTGACCTACTACGGAGCCCTGTCGGTTTACGGGGAGTCCATACCGCTGGCCTGTTCGGGGATCATCAACAAGGTGGGCATGGTATTCTTCTCCGTGGTGATTGGAATCTCCCAGGGATTGCAGCCGATTGCCAGTTTTAATTACGGGGCGGGGAAATACGGGCGTGTGCGCCGGGCGCTGGGAAATGCCCTGACGGGCGCCGGAATCATTTCCGTGCTGGCGTTTCTCATGTTTCAGCTGTTTCCGAGGCAGATCAGCAGCGCCTTCGGCTCCGGAAGCGAGATGTATTTCCGGTTTGCCGCCCGGTACTTCCGCATTTACTTCTTCTTTGTGTTTATCAATTTTGTGCAGCCGATCGGCTCCAATTTTTTCACTGCCATCGGCAAGCCCTATAAGGGAGTTTTTCTCTCCCTGACACGGCAGATTTTATTCCTTCTCCCGCTGCTGCTTTTGTTCCCCCTGTGGTTTGGGATTGACGGAATCATGTATGCGGCCCCCTGCGCCGATCTGATGGCCGCTGTGATCGCCATCACAATGACGGTGGGCGAGGTAAAAAAATTAAATAATTTTCAACTTAAATAATTTAAATAATTTTGTGGGAATGTTGTTGACAAACACATACAGTCACGTTATAATAAAACCACTATATGACTGACGGAAAAAGTGGAGATATACCACATGGAGTATAGTAGCATGAAAAGCCGACCGTCTGGGCTGCACGCCTGGGCTGCGGCTTTTTCCATTTTTTGGAAATATATGGAGGCCGGATGACGGTTGCTGCGCGGGAGTGGATTGTACATGGACAAGCACAAGGAGGAAAGTGTGATGCGAGAGGAATGGAACGGTTTTGTGGGCGGCGCATGGGAACGGGAGATCAATGTGAGGGATTTTATCCAGAAAAATTATACCCCCTATGACGGGGACGATTCGTTCCTGGAGGGCCCGACTGAGGATACGACGGCCCTGTGGGAGCAGGTGATGGCGCTCTCGAAGGAGGAGAGGGAGCGCGGCGGCGTGCTCGATATGGACACGAAGGTGATTTCCACGATCACTTCCCACGGGCCGGGCTATCTGGACAAAGACAGGGAAAAAATCGTGGGATTCCAGACGGAGAAGCCGTTCAAGCGGGCGCTCCAGCCCTATGGCGGTATCCGCATGGCAATCAAGGCTTGCCAGGACAACGGCTACGAGGTGGATCCGGAGGTGGTGGAGTATTTTACCACGCACCGCAAGACGCACAACGCCGGCGTGTTTGACGCCTATACTCCGGAGATGCGGCGGTGCCGGACGCATCATATCATCACCGGTCTGCCGGACGCCTATGGGCGGGGGAGAATCATCGGCGATTACCGCCGCGCGGCGCTGTACGGGGTGGATCGTCTGATTGAGGACAAGGAGGAGCAGCTGGCCACTACCCGCACGATTATGTACTCGGATGTGATAAGGGAGAGGGAGGAACTTTCCGAGCAAATCCGGGCGCTGAAAATGCTGAACGAGCTGGCGCGTATCTACGGCTGTGATATAAGCCGTCCGGCGGAGAATGTGCAGCAGGCGGTACAGGCGGTGTATTTTGCATATCTGGCGGCCGTCAAGGAGCAGAACGGGGCGGCCATGAGTCTGGGACGCACGTCCACCTTCCTGGATATATATGCGGAGAGGGACTTGAGAGAAGGGCGTTTTACAGAGAGGGAGATACAGGAGATTGTCGATCAGTTTATCATGAAGCTGCGCATGATCCGGTTCGCCCGGACGCCGGAGTACAATTCCATTTTTGCCGGAGATCCGACCTGGGTTACGGAGTCTGTCGGCGGTATCGGGGTGGACGGCCGCCACATGGTGACGAAGATGTCCTATCGGTATCTCAACACGCTGAATAATATCGGCACGGCGCCGGAGCCGAACATGACTGTGCTCTGGGCGAAGAATCTGCCGGAGAACTGGAAGCGCTTCTGCGCGAAGACCTCGATCCGCCACTCGGCTATCCAGTATGAAAATGACGACTTAATGCGGGTTACGCACGGGGACGACTACGGCATCGCCTGCTGTGTCTCCTCGATGCGTATCGGCAGGGAGATGCAGTTTTTCGGCGCCAGGGCGAATCTGGCCAAATGCCTCCTCTATGCCATTAACGGCGGCGTAGACGAGATCACCGGGCAGCAGGTGGGGCCGAAATACCGTCCGATCACCTCGGAGTATCTGGATTTTGACGAGGTGTGGAGCCGGTATGAGGATATGATGAAGTGGCTGGCCGGAGTGTATGTCAATGCCCTCAATATCATTCATTATATGCATGACAAGTATTCCTACGAGCGGCTGCAGATGGCGCTGCACGACAAGCAGGTAAAGCGCTGGTTTGCCACGGGGATCGCCGGTATGAGCGTGGTGGCGGACTCTCTTTCCGCCATTAAGTATGCCAGGGTGAAGGCCGTGCGCAATGACGACGGACTGATTGTAGATTACGAGGTGGAGGGGGATTTCCCCAAATATGGCAACGACGACGACCGGGTGGACGAACTGGCAAAGAAGGTGCTGCACACATTTATGCAGTATGTGAGGGGAAACCACACATATCGGGGCGGTATACCGACTACCTCGATTCTCACGATCACCTCCAATGTAAGCTACGGGCGCAATACCGGCGCCACGCCGGACGGACGGAAAAAGGGAGAGGCCTTTGCTCCGGGAGCCAATCCGATGCACGGCCGGGACAGCCACGGCGCTGTGGCCTCGCTTGCTTCGGTGGCCAAACTGCCGTTTTCCGATGCACAGGACGGCATTTCCAATACGTTTACCATAGTGCCGGACGCCCTGGGGCGGAATGAGACGGAGGCGCAGGACAATCTGGTGGCTATGCTGAATGGATATATTGCCGGGGGCGGCCATCATCTGAATGTCAACGTGTTGAACCGTGATACCCTGTTGGACGCCCAGAAGCACCCAGAGCAGTATCCGCAGCTGACGATTCGTGTATCGGGCTATGCGGTCAACTTTATCAAATTGACGAAAGAGCAGCAGGACGAGGTCATTGCCCGCACCTTCCACGAGAGGATGTAGCCTATGGAGGGACACATTCACTCACTGGAGAGCTTTGGCACGGTGGACGGGCCGGGCGTGCGATTTGTGGTATTTTTTCAGGGATGCCCCATGCGGTGCCTGTACTGCCACAATCCGGACACATGGGAGCCGGAGGGCGGGCAGGTCATGGAGCCGGACGCGATTCTGGACAGACTGGAGCGAAACCGCGCCTTCTACGAGACCGGAGGGCTGACTGCCACCGGCGGGGAGCCTATGTTGCAGATAGAATTTCTGACGGAATTGTTTGAAAAGGCGGCTGCGGGAGGGATCCACACCTGTCTTGACACCTCCGGCATCTGCTTCCGGCCGGAGGATAAGGCGCACATGGAACAGGTGGACAGGCTGCTGGACCACACCGGACTGGTGATGCTGGACATAAAGCACATGGATCCGGAGAAGCACAGGAGGCTGACCGGCCACGGCAGCGACGGGGTGTTTGCATTTGCCCGCTATCTGTGCGAAAAGAAGGTGCCGGTGTGGATCCGTCATGTCGTGGTGCCGGGCATTACCTGGCAGCGGGAGGAACTGACGGCGCTTGGCCTGTTTCTGCGGGAACTGCCGAATGTGGAAAAACTGGAGATACTCCCCTACCACTCCATGGGCCGTGTGAAATACCGGCAACTTGGGATTGAATATCCGCTGGAGGGGACGCCGCAGCTGGGGAAGGACGAGGCCGCTGAGGCGGAGGAGATTGTGAAGAAGGCCTGGGGGCTGTCCTGAGTGAGGGCTGTTTTTTGCATTGTTTCCGCATCGGACAGCGAAAATGTGTGTCGGAAAGTTGATAATTCTCCCCTGGCTGTGCTATACTAGGGGTGGTATACATATATTTAAGCCCGCGGGCGGCGGATTCTAAGGAGGATTCCAGAAGATGGAGGAGAATCAGAAGAATAAGAAAGCGAAGATGACAAAGAGGCAGAAGCGCATGGCGCAGAAAAGGCAGGAGCAGGAAGCCGCCATGACGCCGGAGGAAAAATTTAATCAGCTGCTAGCGCTGAAAAAGGCCACCCGCTGTATTTTGAGCATAAATGAGACCTATAAGATATATGCGCGCCTGGCGGGGGATTTTGAGCGTCTGGGTAAAGAGGCCGAGGAACAGGAGCAGCCCTTCGAGGGCTGGGAGCAGTGTCAGGCTCTGAGCGAGGAGTGCAGACAGAAGGCGGAGGAGCTGGACAGGCAGCGCCCGGTCGAGGAGGAGTATTCCCGCACCGTGACAACCACTGTCAGAGAGCAGGAGGCGGCGGGGAAAAAGCGGGGCAGAGCCAGGTGGGTAGTGCTGGCGGCGGTGCTGCTGCTTGTGCTGGCGGCAGTATCCTATAAAGCCACTCCCACCCGCTACATCATTGCCGGAGCGGAGGAGAGCATGGGACTGCACCGGCAGGCCAGGGAGTCCTATCACAAACTCGGCGATTACAAGGACAGCCATGAGAGAGAGAAGGTCTCCGCGTATGCATATGCCTGTTCACTCGTTGAGGAGGGGAGAACGGAAGAAGCGCGGAAGGTATTCAGCAGACTGGCGACCGAGGATTACAGCGACAGCGCGGACAGGGAAGTGGAATTGGAGCAAAAGCTTCTGTTAGAGGCCAAACCGGGGGATACGGTTATATTCGGCTCCCGGCGCTGGCGGGTGCTGGAGCAGAGAGACTCCCAGGCGCTTCTGATTCTGGATAAGAAGATGAAATCAGCGGTGTATGACGATGCAGCGCGGACAGTGACCTGGGAAAAGTGCACGTTGAGAGAAAAGTTAAATGCAGATTTTATAAATAAAATATGCACCCCGCAGGAGATAAAGGCAGTCTGCAGGACGCACGTTAAGAGCGAAGACAATCCCGTATACGGGACAAAAGGAGGAAAGGATACGGTGGACACACTCTTTCTCCTGAGCGCCGGAGAGGCGGAGGACTTTAAGGAAGTCCTGGGCCGGAAGGGTAAGAATTTGTGCCTGAGGACGCCGGGGCGAGACGGTTTCTCAGTCATGTATCTCTCAAACCTGCGCGAGCCGGTTTCCTACGGCGCGCCTGTGGAGATGAGAGGGCTGGCAGTGCGTCCGGCGATGTGGGTAGCTACCCGGAAGTGAGGGAAGTATGAGGAATGAATTGACGGAAAAGGACATAGCCAGGATGCAGGAGGAGATCGACCACCGCAAGCTGGTTGTCCGCCCCAAGGCGATCGAGGCGGTGAAGGAGGCCAGAGCCCACGGGGATCTGAGCGAGAATTTTGAATACTATGCGGCCAAGAAGGACAAGAATCAGAATGAGAGCCGGATCCGCTATCTGGAGCGCATGATCCGGACTGCCACTGTGGTCTCGGAGGACTCCGGAGAGGACGAGGTGGGACTGAATAACACAGTGGAGGTATATTTTGAGGACGAGGGAACTACGGAGACATATAAAATAGTCACTACGGTGCGGACGAATGTGCTGGGAGGCCTCATAAGCACCGAATCGCCCCTCGGACGCGCCCTGATGGGACACAGGGTGGGAGACCGCGTAGAGGTGACAGTCTCCCCCGGTGTCTCCTACTGCGTCACAGTGAAAAACATACGAAATACCGTGGACGACGGTTCGGATCCGATACGGAAATATTAAAATATAATCAAGATATAATTTTTGAAATGGAGGAAAAAAGATGGAATTCAAAACATTGCAGCAGGATATGATTGCAGCCATGAAGGCAAAGGATAAGACGAGGAAGGACGCGATTTCCGCTCTGGTATCGGCGGCCAAAAAGGCGGCCATTGACGAGGGGACGAGGGACAATATCACGGAGGAAATTGTGAACCGCGTTATTCTGAAGGAGCTGAAGACGGTAAAGGAACAGATAGACAGCTGTCCGGAGGAGAGAGCGGAGCTCAGGGCGGAGTACCAGGCCCGCTACGATATAATCAGCGAATACGCGCCGCAGATGATGTCCGGCGAGGAGATAAAGGCTTTTATTCTGGACAAATTTGCGGATCTGGCCGCCACGAAGAACAAAGGTCAGATCATGAAGCAGGTGATGGGCGAGCTGAAGGGAAAGGCGGACGGAAAACTTATCAATCAGATTGTGACGGAACTGTGCCGGTAGATGACGTTGTTTTGCCATGATTGGATGATTTAATAAGTGTATTAAATATAAGGGAGTCTGAGAGTATGAGAAGAAAAAAGTGTTTGTGCACAGTAGCAGTAGTTGTCGTCATGGTGGCGGTGGCCCTCGGAATGGCGGATACCGCCGCAGCAAAGAAGAAGAAAAAGCCGGTATCCCTGTCCAAGGCGGTTATCTCTCTTTCCAAAACGTCCTATTCATATAATGGAAAGGCCAGAAAACCCAAAGTGACAGTCCGCCTGAAGAAGAAGAAACTGAAAAAGGGCCGCGACTACAAAGTTACCTATTCCAACAATAAAAAAGTTGGCAAGGCCCGTGTGACAATCACTGCCAAAAATAAAAAGAAGTACAAGGGAAAGAAAAGCAAGACCTTCCGCATAAACAAGGCTGCCCGTACCATTATTCCGGGCAAGAGCAGTTATTCGGCCGTGGAGGGAGACGGCGCCTTTACCATTACGGCCAAGCCCTCCAAGGGGAAAGGCACGATTCAGTATTCCTGCCCGACCTCCGATGTCATCAAGGTATCTTCCACAGGTAAAGTGACGGTAGTGAAGCGAGGCACCGCCAAGGTAACGATTACGGTGTCCGCCACGGCTTCTTATAAGAAAGCTTCTGTCACAGTGCCGGTCACGATCAATAAAAAGCCGGTGCGCACAGTCAATACGGAGGACAGCATACGGAATTTCAATTACCAGCTGCCGTCATATTCCTGTATTACAAAGAAACTGACGGATTTTTCGTGGCGGATTGTGGACAAGTATTCCATTCCGGGCCTGGCGCCCACAGCAGACAACGATCTGACAAAGGGATATATCCAGTGCAATAATCTCTGTCCGCAGGGCCTCACCTTCGCCGGGGATTATATGCTGACTACCGCCTACTGCGTGGACGGAGTGCACACCAGTTGTATTTTCATCTACGACAAGGAGACGGGCGATTATCTGAATACGCTCGTGCTGAAGGAGAAAAGTCATGTGGGCGGTATCACCTATGACGGGAACAATGTTTGGATCTGTCATGCTAACCGCACCTCCCTTCAGAGAATACCGTATACGGCGCTCAAAAAATATGCCTCCGGCTCAAAGAAGTGCGTCAATTACCAGCCGGAGGAGTTAAAACTGCCGGATGCTGACGGCTATCACGATATAGCAAATAAGCCGTCCGCAGTCGCCTATAATCCAAACGACGGCTATATATGGGTGACGGAATTTGTGGCCGAGCCGAAAAAAAGCGGCAAAAAAGTGGACGATCCGATTATGGCCGCCTATGAGTACCGGGATAACGAATTACAGCCGGTAACTACCTTCCTGAATACGAAGGAGGAGGATTATCTGGGAATCAATACAGAGGACGCCGCGGGTGAGACAGACGCCGGACAGGCGGGCGCGGCAAGCGGCGCAGTGGTGACTGCCGTAGTGCGCAGCCAGGATTTCTCAGTGGACGGCGAGGAACAGAAACTGTTGATGGGGGATATGGTAGTCCGTCTGGGCGAAAGCGATATTTCCGGCCACAAGGATTTGGACAGGGCGCTTGGAAAGTACAGCGCCGGTGATAAAGTAACCCTCACCGTACAGAGGGAGGAAGAAGGCGTACTCCACACGCTGGAGGGGACTATGACGCTGGGCGAGAGAAAGACACAGCCTGTGACGAGGGTAATACCCTTCTATGTGCAGGGCGTGGCATTTCTGGAAAACGGGAAGACTGTATTCAGCCGCTCTTACGGGAGAAATACAAGCAAGACGAGGTATATCTCCGAGCTGATGGTATATGATGCCACATGGGACGATGAGGATTCCTATACATGGGAGTCTACGATGGCAGTTGTGCTTCCGCCGATGGCCGAGGAAGTGGAGATAAGCGGCAATGAAGTTTTCATACTGTTTGAGTCTGCGGCCATGACGTATCTTGAGGGAACAGACGGCAGCGGTAAGAGCGAGTGCCCGATTGATCAGATTGTAGCGGTGGATTTGGGAATTAATGATTGATGAATAGAGCTGTCCTGCATATGCGCCCGCGACGCGGGCGCATTACTATGCGGACAGGATCTGCCAGAATACGGCCAGAGTGCCTTTCTTTACATTTATATATGCCTTTTTTCCAGTAAATTCATTGCTGATGCCGAGAGGGAATGAATTGGTGAGGCTCACATCTTCGATTTCGTATTTCAACCCCTGAATGGTGACGTTGACGCTTATATCGCTGAGGGAAAAGACGGAGCAGAGATTACCGGCCGCGTTGTCCGGATGCTCCTTTCCGAAGGCAATCGTGCCGTCAGTGACGACGCGGAGGGCGTGATCTTTTCCATACAGCGTGCCGGCGGCCCCGTTGCGGGAGAGATAGGTGAGCACCTGGATATTGCCAAGCGTGTGGTCGAGACGGCCGCCCAGCCCGCCGTAAATGATAAATTCACGGTAGCCCTTCTTCAGCCCCAGTCTGGCCGCCAGCATCATATCCGTGTCGTCCTTGTCGGGCGGGTAGCGCAGACTGTCCGGAGGCAGTTCGGAGGACAGGACGGAATCAAAGTCTCCCAGGACAATATCGGCCCGCAGGCCCAGTTTTTCCAGATAGTCAAAGCCGCCGTCCGCCGCGATGACAAGATCCTTCGGTGAGAGGGAGACGTCGCAGGGAGTCTGTTCTCCCGCCCCGAAAATATAGCAGATTTCTGATTCCAACCTAAAGCACCTCTTTTTCTCATTCAATGACGCCAATCACGTCGGTCATATAGTCTTCTTCCAAATCCTCCACGGTACCGCCGTCGCAGGCCGCCGTCAGATCCGGATCGATCGGTATGCGTGACAGCACCGGTACATGGTAGGCCGCCGCCGTCTCCTCAATGCGGCTCTCACCGAACGGATACAGCTTTTTCCCGCAGTCCGGGCACTGGATATAACTCATGTTCTCCACCAGTCCGAGAACCGGAATATTCATCAGTTCCGCCATTTTCATGGCCTTGCCCACAATCATGGAAACCAGATCCTGGGGGCTTGTGACGACCACGATGCCGTCCACAGGAATACTCTGGAACACCGTCAGCGCCACATCGCCTGTGCCCGGCGGCATATCGACAAAGAGATAGTCCACATTGTCCCACAGCACATCTGTCCAGAACTGTTTTACCGTGCCGCCGATAACCGGGCCCCGCCATACGACCGGATCCGTTTCGTTGGCTAAGAGCAGATTGATGGAAATGACGTCGATTCCGTATTTTTTTGTCTTGACAGGGAAAATCGTGGTCTCGTTTCCCATGGCCTTCTCCGTCAGGCCGAACGCCTTGGGAATGGAGGGGCCTGTGATGTCGGCGTCAAGGATTCCGCAGTGATAGCCGCGGCGGGCAAATTCGACGGCCAGAAGTTCCGTCACCATGGATTTTCCCACGCCTCCTTTGCCGCTGACGACTCCGATTACTTTTCCAATCTTACTGTTCGGGTGGGGCGCCTCAAGAAAACTTTTCGGATCCCTGTCGGCGCAATTGCTGCTGCAGCTGGAGCAGTCATGGGTACATTCTTCGCTCATATTGATAATCTCCTTTACCATTCAAATATCGTACCGCTGCAGATATATTGTTCTGCCATAGATATATCGTACTGCCGTACCAAAGTAGATATATCTACTTTAGTACGACAGGGGGTGATTTGTCAATGATTTTTCCCGCGCGGGAACTCTGCCGCGGCGCGGGACGGGGAGCGGGCGCGACACCTTCAATATTGCAAAAAAGCCGTTCCTGTGCTATTATCAGAATAAGTATAAGCAGATTTGAGAGTGGAAATATTTAAAAATGGAGGAGTGTGAAATGTATACTGTATCGTTACAGGATTTCATCGGAAAAATGGACGTGGAGAATCTGACGCCTCAGGTAGACGTCGAGAATATTGAGATCAGCCAGTCAGATGTAAACCGTCCGGCCCTGCAGCTGGCAGGTTTTTTTGACTATTTCGACCACCACAGGATCCAGATTATCGGACAGGTGGAGCACACCTATATGGAGAAACAGGGAGTGGAAAAGAGCACGGAGATGGTGGGGCGCATCATGTCCTATAAGGTGCCTGCCATCGTGTTCTGCCGGAATTTGTCCGTGCCGGACGAATTTCTGAAACTGTCTGAAAAGTACGGCGTGCCGATATTCCGTTCGCCCTCGGACACGTCTTCTTTTTCCGCGGAGGTGACGCGCTGGCTGAAGGTGGAACTGGCGCCCCGCATCAGTATCCACGGCGTGCTGGTGGATATATACGGAGAGGGAGTGCTGATCACCGGTGAGAGCGGCATCGGAAAGAGCGAAGTGGCGCTGGAACTGATACACAGGGGACACCGTCTGGTATCGGACGACGTAGTGGAGATACGCAAGGTCAGCGACGTGACGCTGCTCGGCTCGGCGCCGGATATCACCAGACATTTTATCGAATTGAGAGGAATCGGAATCATTGACGCCAAGACGCTGTTTGGCGTGGAGAGTGTAAAAAATACCCAGTCCATTGACCTCGTGATTAAACTGGAGGAGTGGAATAAAGACCAGGAGTATGACCGCATGGGACTGGAGGAGAACTACATCGAATACCTGGGCAACAAGGTGGTGTGCCACTCTATCCCGATTCGTCCGGGGCGGAATGTGGCAATCATATGCGAGTCGGCAGCTGTAAACTACCGCCAGAAGAAGATGGGATACAATGCGGCGCTGGAGCTGTATAACCGGGTAACGAGCAACCTGTCCGGTTCGTGACAGTACAGGCGTGCGGCGGACGCAGTAACAGATAAAATAAAAAATCTGGAAAGGAATGGAGAGTGAGTATGGCGACATATTATATAGGTGTAGACGTGGGGGGAACCACGATTAAGATGGGGCTTTTTTCCGATACGGGCGAACTGCTGGAAAAGTGGGAGATCCCGACCAGGCTTGACAACCACGGCGAAAATATCCTGCCGGACGTGGTGGAGAGCATGGAGCAGAAAAGAGCGGAGAGAGGCGGCAATATCCGGGGAATCGGCGTGGGAATACCCGGCCCCGTCACCGACGACGGCGTGGTGCTCAAATGCGCCAACCTGGGCTGGGACGTTTTCTCCGTGAAGAATACGCTGGCGGGACTGACCGGCGTGGGCAATGTAAAGGTGGGAAACGACGCCAACATAGCGGCCCTGGGCGAAATGTGGAAGGGCGGCGGACGCGGCTATGACAGCATTGTTATGGTGACGCTGGGAACCGGAGTCGGCGGCGGGATCATTCACAAGGGAAAGATACTGACGGGGAGCCGTGGAGCCGGTGGCGAGATTGGACATATGAAAGTGGAGATGGAGGAGACGGAGACCTGCGGGTGCGGCTGTCACGGCTGCCTGGAGCAGTATGCGTCGGCCACGGGAGTAGTCCGTCTGGCGAAAAAGTACATGAGGGAGGATTCCTGTCTGACAGGAAAGAAGCAAATCACAGCCAAGATGGTTTTCGACGGCGCTAAGGCGGGGGACGAATACTGCCTGGAAATCGTGGAGAAATTCGGCCGGTATCTGGGCGTGGCGCTGAGCAATGTGGCCCATGTGGCGGATCCGGAGGCCTTTGTCATCGGAGGGGGCGTATCAAAGGCCGGGCAGATTATTTTGGACGTAGTGCAGAAATACTATGATGAAAATTCCATGTATGCATTGAAAAACAAGGACTTTCATCTGGCTGAACTGGGGAACGACGCGGGGATCTACGGTGCGGTGCGCATGGTATTGTTTCAATAAATCATGAATAGAAAAAGGGGATTCGTATGATTATATTAGAGCAGGAGCCTATGAGCCGGCACACAACCTTCCGCATCGGCGGGCCGGCCGCTTACTATATGATACCGGAGAGCGAGGAGGAGATCTGCGACGCCGTGGATTTTGCCAGGAAAAAGGAAATTCCCTACTTTCTGCTTGGGAGGGGCAGCAATGTGCTGTTCTACGACGGCGAATATCCGGGCGTGGTAATTGAGATTGGGCAGGGCCTGTCAAATCTTGAGTGGGGGGAAGACGGCACGGTGAGCGCACAGGCGGGGATCACCCTGAGCGCCATGGCCTCCAAACTGGCAGATGAGGGATATACCGGCTTTGAGTTTGCCAGCGGTATCCCCGGCACGCTGGGGGGCGCCATTACCATGAATGCCGGAGCTTACGGAGGCGAGATACGGGGCTGCATCGTGAGCGCCACCGTCCTGACAGAGGACGGGCGGGCGCGGACGCTTGGACGGGAGGAGCTGGAACTCGGCTACCGGAGCAGCGTCGTCCAGAGAAAAAATTATATCGTCACGGGCGGAGTCTTTCATTTTGAGAGGGGCGACCGGGACGAAATCCTCTCAAAGATGCGGGAGTTAAACGGGCGGCGCAGGGAAAAGCAGCCGTTAGAATATCCAAGCGCCGGAAGCACTTTTAAGCGTCCGCCGGGATATTTTGCCGGCCGTCTCATCGAGGAGGCGGGGCTGCGGGGCTACCGTGTGGGAGACGCCCAGGTATCGGAAAAGCACTGTGGATTTGTAATCAACCGGGGACATGCCACTGCCACAGAGGTCTGCCGCCTGATGGCGGATGTGCAGGCGAGAGTAAAGGAGAACTCCGGTATAGAACTGGAGCCGGAGATTCGTCTGGTGGGATTTCCCGATTGCCTATCTGGATGAAGGAAAGATAAAAGTTGCAGCATGAAAGCGAGGAGTTGCCATGAAGTTTGTAGTCGTAACGGGAATGAGCGGGGCGGGAAGAAGTTCGGTGATGCGCATATTGGAAGACGACGGGTTTTTCTGCGTGGACAACCTGCCGGTATCGCTTCTGCCCACCTTTGTGCAGCTGACGGAAAATTCCAGCGAGGAGATCGACCGGGTGGCGCTTGGGCTGGATATACGGGTAGGACAGAGCTCCCTGCGGGAGGCAGCCCATGTGCTGAGCCGCCTGAAGGAGGAGGGCTATGCCATGGAGATCCTCTTTTTAGAGGCCTCCACTCCGGTCATTGTAAAACGCTATAAGGAAACCAGGCGGATCCACCCGCTGGCGGACGGCGGACGCATGGACAGAGCCATTGAGGACGAGAGGGAACTTTTGTCCAACCTGAAAAAACAGGCGGACTATATCATAGACACAAGCACCATGCTGATTCGGGAGCTCAAGCAGGAGATCGACCGCATTTTCGTACACGAGGAGGATTTCTGCAATTTCTACCTCACCTTCGTCTCCTTCGGCTTTAAGTACGGGATTCCCACAGATGCGGATCTGGTCTTCGACGTCCGCTTTCTGCCGAACCCCTTCTATGTGGAGGCGCTGAAGCCGCTGACGGGGAACGATGCGGAGGTGTATGATTATGTCATGGCCTCGGATAAGGCCAGGGAATTTCTGACAAAGATGAAGGATATGCTGGATTTTCTGATTCCCAATTATATCACGGAGGGGAAGACGCAGTTAGTCATCGCTATAGGGTGCACCGGCGGAAAACACCGATCGGTGACGCTGACTAACGCCATTTACAAAGAATTTGAGAACACGGAATACGGAAGCAAGAAAGAACATAGAGATATAGAGAAAGACAGGTTACGGAATATATGTCGTTCGCAGGAAAAGTAAAAGAGGAATTGCGGGAGCAGACAGGAAAGGCGAAGCACTGCCAGCTGGCGGAATTAGCCGCATTGTTCGCCTGCTGCGGGCAGGTGGCAATGGACGGAGACGGCGGGGAAATCATTCTCTTTACAACGGAAAACTTGACAGTTGCAGAAAAATGCTTTATTTTAATTAAGAAAGCCTTTCATATTGTGCCGGATTTGTCAATCCGGGGTCATCATCAGTATCTGCTCTATCTTTTGGAGGATCGTGACGTGCTGGCCTTTATGGAAGCCCTTCGGATTTTTGACGGTGCTTTTTTTGTGTCAGATGCACTGATTCAGCGCTCCTGCTGTCTCAGGGCATTTTTGAGGGGGCTTTTTCTGGCCATCGGTTCTGTTAGCAATCCCAACAGAGGATATCATCTGGAACTGGCGGCCGGGACTTATGAACGTGCCGTTCGGATCCAGGAGATGATGGGTATTTTTGAACTGGAAGCAAAAATCACAGAGAGAAAGAAAAATTGTATTGTGTATATTAAGGACGGTGCCGGAATCGTTGATTTTCTGAATGTAATCGGCGCCCATGTGGCGTTGATGGAATTTGAAAATGTGCGGATCCTGAAAGAGATGCGCAATTCTATCAACCGTCAGGTCAACTGTGAGACGGCCAACATCAAAAAGACGGTTTCAGCGGCCTCCCGGCAGATGGACGATATCCGATATATTCACGATACGATTGGCTTTGGAACTCTTTCCGAGAACCTTGCTCAGATTGCCAGACTGCGTCTGTCCAATCCGGAAGTCTCCCTGAAGGAATTGGGGGAAATGCTTAAGCCGCCGATCGGGAAATCGGGGGTAAACCACCGCTTGCGGAAACTAAGTGAAATAGCAGAAGGTTTGCGAAGGCAAAAGAGTACAGAAATCTGATTGCCGGCCTGAATCGGGGTGCGGTTGCTGCGAAACAGCAGGATGGAGGAAGAGATGATTAAGAAAAGTATTGATGTCAGTGTGGAAAAGGAAGGGGCACGGCCAATCGCCATGCTGGTACAGGTGGCGAGCCAGTACAAGAGCAGTGTGAGTATCTGCCAGGACAACAAGACGGTAAATGCCAAGAGCATCATGGGAATGATGACATTGGGGCTGATACCGGGACAGGAGCTGGAGATCACTGTGGACGGCGAAGATGAGGAGATGGCCATGCAGAGCATCGAGAGTTATTTGACAGGAAAATAAACGGAGACAAAGAAGGGAATTGTCACACGGACATAGGAATAATAAGGGCTGGCGTGGACAGTCCCTTTTTTGTAAGGTAGATACGGAGGGGGAGATGGGATTGAACTTTACGCATTTACATGTGCATACGGAATACAGCCTCCTGGACGGCTCAAGTAAGATAGGCGAGATCGTGAACCGGGCGAAGGAACTTGGCATGGACAGCCTGGCTATCACCGACCACGGCGTTATGTACGGCGTCATCGACTTTTACCGCGCCGCCAGAAACGCCGGAATCAAGCCGGTGATTGGCTGCGAAGTCTATGTGGCGCCGGGCTCCCGCTTTGACAGGGAGCAGGGCAACGGCAATGAGGAGAGATATCACCACATGGTGCTGCTGGCCGAGAACAATACCGGCTATGCCAACCTGATGAAAATTGTCTCCCGCGGCTTCACCGAGGGATTTTACTACCGCCCCCGCGTGGACTATGAGGTGCTGCGGGAATTTCACGAGGGGATTATAGCGCTGAGCGCCTGTCTTGCCGGAGCCGTGCCGTCCCTTCTGCGTCGGGGACTCTATGAGGAGGCCAGGGCGGAGGCGCTGAAACTTCGGGAATTATTCGGGGAGGGGAATTTTTTCCTCGAACTGCAGGATCACGGCATACCGGATCAGCAGACGGTCAATCAGGGACTCCTGCGCCTGAATCAGGAGACAGGAATCGAACTGGTGGCCACCAATGACGTGCACTATATCTACGACACGGACGCCGAGGCCCACGATATACTTCTCTGCATACAGACAGGGAAAAAAGTGACGGACGAGAACCGTATGCGTTATGAGGGAGGGCAGTATTACCTGAAATCTCCGGAGGAGATGGCGGAACTGTTTCCCTATGCGCAGGAGGCGCTGGAAAACACACACAAAATCGCTTCCCGTTGCCATGTGGAGATTGAGTTTGGCGATTATAAGCTGCCGCGCTTTGACGTGCCGGAGGGATATACCTCCGAATCCTATCTGCGCCATCTCTGCGAGGAGGGGCTGGTGCGCCGCTACGGGGACGAAGCGGAGAAACTGCGCGAACGGCTGAACTATGAACTGGACACGATTATCACGATGGGATTTGTGGATTATTTCCTCATCGTGTGGGATTTCATCAAATATGCCAAGGACAACGGGATTCCGGTGGGGCCGGGCCGCGGCTCGGCGGCGGGAAGCCTGGTTGCCTATACGCTGAATATAACGGACGTCATTGATCCAATCCGCTACAATCTTCTCTTTGAGCGTTTTCTCAATCCGGAGCGTGTGACGATGCCGGATATCGACGTGGATTTCTGCTATGAGAGACGGCAGGAGGTCATTGACTATGTGACGGAAAAATACGGGGAAAAGCGCGTGGTGCAGATTGTGACGTTCGGTACGATGTCGGCCCGCATGGTGATCCGCGATGTGGGGCGCGTGCTGGACATGCCCTACGCCTATGTGGACTCTGTCGCCAAGGCGGTTCCGATGGAGCTGGGGATTACGATTACGAAGGCGCTCCAGATGAATCCGGAGCTGAAGCAGATGTATGAGGGTGACGAGCAGACGAAGAAGCTCATTGACATGTCCCTTCGCCTGGAGGGACTGCCGAGACATACCTCCATTCATGCGGCGGGCATTGTTATCAGTCCGGAGGAGGTCGATGAATTTGTTCCTCTCTCCCGCGCGGCGGACGGAACCATCACCACCCAGTATACGATGGTGACGCTGGAGGAGCTGGGGCTTTTGAAAATGGATTTTCTTGGGCTGCGCACACTGACAGTAATCAAGGACGCCGTAAACGGCGCTTTCGACATAAATAACATTGATTACGAGGACAAGGCCGTCTATGATATGATCTCCGCCGGGCACACCGAGGGCGTGTTCCAGCTGGAGAGCGCGGGAATGAAAAACTTTATGAAGGAGTTAAAGCCCCGATGCATGGAGGATATCATCGCGGGCATCTCCCTGTACCGGCCGGGGCCGATGGACTTTATTCCCAAGTATATACAGGGCAAAAATTCCGGAGATAGTATCCGGTACGACTGTCCGGAGCTGGAGCCGATCCTGTCTCCGACCTACGGCTGCATCGTCTATCAGGAGCAGGTTATGCAGATTGTGCGGGATCTGGCCGGATACAGCTATGGCCGGAGCGATCTGGTGCGCCGCGCCATGTCCAAGAAAAAGGCCTCCGTGATGGAGAAGGAGAAAAACAATTTTATCTATGGCAACGAGGAGGAGGGCGTAGAGGGCTGCATAAAACGGGGGATTCCGGAGGAAGTGGCCCGTAAGATCTACGACGACATGACCGATTTTGCCAAGTATGCCTTCAATAAATCCCATGCGGCGGCCTATGCGGTCGTCTCTTATCAGACGGCTTACCTCAAGTGCCACTATCCGGTGGAGTTTATGGCGGCTCTCATGACTTCCTTCATGGAGAACACCGGCAAGATCACCGAGTACATCATGAACTGCCGTCAGATCGGAATAGAGATTGCGCCGCCGGACATCAATGAGGGGGAGTACCGTTTTACGCCGGACGGCAATAGGATTCACTACGGGCTGGCGGCCATTAAGGGCGTGGGCAAGCCTGTCATAGACGAAATCGTGGCGGAGCGGCAGGAGGGCGGCCCGTACAAGTCCCTGCGGGATTTCTGTCTGCGGGTGTCTCCCAAGGCGATCAACAAGCGGACGCTGGAGAGTTTTATCAAGGCGGGAGCCCTGGACAGTCTGCCGGGTACCCGTAAGCAGAAAATGAGCATTTATGTCAGCATCATTGACGGTGTGAACCAGGAGCGGAAGAATACGATAAAGGGGCAGATGTCACTCTTTGATTTTACGGCTCCGGAGGAGAGGAAAAAACTGGACGAAGGGCTGCCGGACGTGGGAGAGTATGACAAGGAAATGATACTGTCATTTGAAAAAGAGGTGCTGGGCGTCTACATCAGCGGACACCCGCTGGAGGAGTATGTGGGAATGTTGGAGCGAAACATCACCCGCACGACGGCGGATTTTGCCTCCGGAGAGGACGGGGAGGCGCCAGCGGTAAAGGATCAGGAGATGGCTGTGATCGGCGGAATGATCACCGGCAAGACGGTGAAGATTACACGCACCAACAACCCGATGGCTTTTATTACCATAGAGGATCTCTACGGCACGACGGAGGTGATTGTCTTTCCGAGGGATTATGAGAAATACCGCAATATTCTTGAGGAAGACCGCAAGGTGTTTGTCCGGGGGCGCGCGACAGTGGAGGAGGACAAACCGGCCAAACTCATCTGCTCCCGCATTATCCCCTTTGACGAGATGGACAGGGAGCTGTGGATCCAGTGCGGGACAAAGGAGGAATATATGGAAAAGGAGCCGTGGCTCTTTCAGACGCTGGCCGCCTATGACGGGCGGGACGGAGTGAATATATTCCTGTCGAAAGTCCGCGCCCGAAAGAGACTTCCGGGCAGCCACTCGACACATGTGTGCCGGGAACTGCTGGATAAACTCTACAGGGAATTTGGGGAGGAAAATGTAAAAGTCGTGGAAAAGAGTATTGAAAAAAGCGAACAGTCATAGTAAAATAACCAGTGTATGCGGTGGAAGTCTGAATGGGAAATATGGATATGGATAAAGATATATTTTAATGAGCATTGGAGGAAGGAAATATGACGAAGCAAGTGAAGACAATTGGTGTGCTGACAAGCGGTGGCGACGCGCCGGGCATGAATGCGGCGATCCGGGCGGTGGTGCGCGCCGGTCTTGCCAGCGGTCTGCAGGTAAAGGGAATCCGGCGCGGTTATGCCGGACTTCTCGAGGAAGATATTATGGATATGGATACCATGAGCGTCACGGACATTGTCCAGAGGGGGGGCACAATTTTGTTTACTTCCCGCTGCAAGGAGATGCGCACGCCGGAGGGACAGAAGAAGGCGGCGGATATATGCCGCAAGCACGGCATAGACGGAATCGTCGTGATCGGCGGAGACGGCTCGTTCCGCGGTGCGCAGAAACTGTCTGAAAATGGAATCAATACCATTGGAGTGCCGGGTACGATTGATCTGGATATTGCCTGCACGGAATACACGATTGGTTTTGACACTGCATGTAACACGGCTATGGAGGCCATTGACAAGGTGCGCGACACCTCTGCCTCCCACGAGCGGTGCAGCATCATTGAGGTAATGGGGCGGACGGCCGGACACATTGCCCTCTGGTGCGGTATTTCCAACGGCTCGGAATACGTGCTGATTCCGGAGCGCTATGACAACGACGAGCAGAAGATCATTGAGAAAATCCTTTCCAAGAGGAGAATCGGAAAGAAGCACCATATTATTGTAAATGCCGAGGGAATCGGCGATTCTCACGGACTGGCCAAGCGGATTGAGGAGGCGACGGGAATCGAAACCCGCGCCACGGTAATCGGTCATATCCAGCGCGGCGGCAATCCTACATGCCGCGACCGCGTATACGCCTCTGCCATGGGAGCCCTGGCAGTCGATCTTCTGATTGCCGGCAAGACAAACCGTGTCGTCGCCTATAAAGATGGGGCGTTCTGTGATTTTGACATTGACGAGGCTCTCTCCATGACAAAGGACATTGACGAGCACCTGTTCAGCATGACGCGCAGGCTCTCGCGCTAGGAGAGGTCATTCCTTATCATTATTTTTTGCGGATTCCTCCGCAGGCGGGAGAAAGCTCGCCCTCATAACAGCATTATCGCCAAATTTTTTTCGGAGACCGTCCAGCGCGGTCTCCAATTTGCTTTGTCGGAGATATTTGTCCTGATCCAGCAGATTTAACTGCCGCATGGATTCCTTTGTGATTTTGGAGGTGGATACCCCAATCAGGCGGATAGGGGAGCCGTCCCAGTATTCGTCGAACAGGCGGCAGGCGTTGTCATAGAGCTCGCCGGTCACGTTGGTGGGGGAGGTCAGGGTGCACTGGTGGCTCCCTCTGGTAAAATCGGCGGCCTTGACGGACACGGCCACCACGCCGGCCATGACGTGGTCGGCCCGGAGGCGGCGGCCCACCGATTCGCAGAGGGAGAGAAGATGTTTCCTGGCCTCGGCCGGTTCGGTGATGTCATGGGGCAGTGTGATGGAATTGCCGTAGCCCTTGTTGTCTGCGGGCTCAGCGGCCACCGGGGAGTGATCGATGCCATTGGCGTAGTCGTGGATCAGGGCTCCGTGCTTTCCCAGATGGTCGCAGATGATCTTCCGGTCAAAGGCGGCCAGCTCCCCGATAGTCCGTATGCCGAGATTGTGCAGTTTGTTTCGGGTGGCGTGCCCCACAAAAAAGAGAGTGTCCACGGGCAGGGGCCACATTTTTTCGCGTATCTCGTCCGGAAAGAGACTGTGCACCTTATCCGGCTTCTCAAAATCCGAGGCCATCTTAGCCAGCAGTTTATTGGAGGATACGCCCACATTGACGGTGAATCCGAGGGTGTCGCGGATAGTCTGCCGGAGTATGTTGGCGGCCTCTACGGGAGAGAAGCGGCGCATCAGGACGGCGCCGCTCATGTCGGCAAAGGCCTCGTCCACGCTGTACTGTTCGATGACGGGGGAAAAGCGGTGGAGCAGGGCGATAAACTTGCGGGAATACTGCCGGTACAGATCCATGTGGGGAGGGACAATGAGCAGCTCCGGGCATTTTTTCCTGGCTTCGCCCAGCGTCTCCGCCGTCCGGACTCCACAGGCCCTGGCCGGCATAGACTTGGCCAGAATGATACCGTGGCGGCTGGCCTGATCTCCTCCCACAGCGGAGGGAATGGTGCGCAAATCCACTGTCTCGCCGAGCTGCTCCATGCGATAGAGGGCCTCCCAGCTGAGATAGGCGTTATTCACATCGATGTGAAAAATGATTCGTTCCATATAAACCTCCGTTCCCCGGTCTGTGCGGGAACAGGCCCCGCGGCCGGTATGTATATATTATAATACAGGAACGTATGTTTGTAAACAGGGGCTTGCATAATATGTTTTTTTCATGTAAAATGGATTGGAAAAGAAAGACTGGATTTGATCCTGTGAGGGAGGTAATTTATGTTTAAAATTAATGACAACTACTTAAAACTGCCGGGCAGCTATCTGTTCTCCACTATCGCCAAAAAGGTCTCCGCCTACCGCGAGGCCAATCCGGACAGGGACATAATCAGCCTCGGTATCGGTGATGTGACGCAGCCGCTCGCTCCGGCGGTGATTGACGCGCTCCACAGCGCCGTGGACGAGATGGCCCACGCGGAGACTTTCCATGGATATGCGCCGGATTTGGGATATGAATTTCTGCGTAGCGCCATTGCAGAGAACGACTACAGGGCCAGGGGCGTGGAGATTGCCCTGGACGAGATATTCATCAGCGACGGCGCCAAGAGTGATTCGGGAAATATTGTTGACATTTTTGCTAAAGATAATACGATTGCCGTGACGGATCCGGTATATCCGGTATATGTGGACAGCAATGCCATGTCCGGCAGAAACGGCGAATATCTGAAGGATAAGGAGTGCTGGTCGGATGTGATCTACATGCCGTGCACCGCGGAAAATGATTTTGTGCCGGAACTGCCGGAGCAGGCGCCGGATATTATCTACATCTGCTGCCCGAACAATCCGACCGGAACTACGCTGAACAAAACCCAGCTGCAGAAATGGGTGGACTATGCCAATGCGCATAAGTCCGTGATCATATATGACGCCGCCTATGAGGCGTATATTTCCGAGGAAGATGTGCCACACAGCATTTTTGAGTGCGACGGCGCCAAAACCTGCGCCATTGAGATGCGGAGTTTTTCCAAAAATGCGGGCTTTACCGGAACCCGTCTCGGCTTTACGGTGATCTCTAAGGAGTTAAAGTGCGGGGAGGTGTCCGTGAACAGCCTGTGGGCCAGACGCCACGGCACGAAGTTTAACGGTGCGCCGTATATTATCCAGAGAGCGGGCGAGGCGGTCTACAGCGAAGCGGGGAAGGCGCAGACGAGAGAGCAGATTGCCTATTATATGAAAAACGCCGCCAATATCCGCGAGTCGCTGGCAGATATGGGCTATTCGGTCTTCGGAGGCGTCAACGCTCCGTATATCTGGCTCCAGACTCCGGAGGGAATGAAGTCCTGGGAATTTTTTGATCTGCTTTTGGAGAGGGCCAACGTAGTAGGTACGCCCGGTTCCGGCTTCGGGCCGAGCGGGGAGGGATATTTCCGTCTCACCGCCTTTGGCTCCGCCGAGAACACGGAGAAGGCGCTGGAGCGTATCCGCAGCCTGTAGGAGAGTGAAAAGCGGTAAAGCAGACAGGCTAAAAGTATAAAAGTCAAAAAGCAAAAAAGTGAAATGAGTGAAAGGACGGTGGGGAATTGAAACGAACAGTATTTTCCGTACTGGCGGGCGCGCTGGCTCTGATAATGTGTCTGGCGCCCGGACAGGAGAGTATGGCGGATTCGATTGAAGTAAAACCATATATCGCCTTTGGGGCGGATTTGAACGAAAGTCAGAAGGCGAAGGTACTGGAGCAGTTTGGCCTCACGCAGGAGGAACTGGCCGATTACGAGACGGTCGAGGTGACGAATGACGAGGAACACAAATACCTGGACTCTTATCTGGACAAAAGCGTGATTGGAACGAGAGCCCTGTCCTCGGTTAAGATTGAGGAGGGCGATGCGGGCAGCGGCATTGCCGTGGAGGCCAACAATATTTCGTTCTGCACAGAGGAGATGTATACCAATGCCCTTGTCACAGCGGGGATTAGCGATGCGCGCGTGACGGTGGCGGCGCCCTTTGAGATTTCCGGAACGGCGGCCCTGGTGGGAGCCATGAAGGCTTATGGCACCATGACCGGCGAGGAGATTGATGCCGACAGCGCAGATGCGGCTACGAACGAGCTGGTGCTTACCGGCGAACTGGGGGAGAGCCTTGGCAAAGACAAGGCCTCGGAGTTTGTGGCGTTGTTGAAGGATAAGGTAGTCAGTGGGGAGTTGTCCACGGAGGAGGAGATTCTCGACGCCATTGCCGAGGCCGAGAAAGAACTGGGCGTGGATCTGGAAGAAGGCCTCAAGAACCGGCTTGTATCGCTTATGCAGAAAATCGGCGATCTGGATCTGGATCTGGACACCCTGAAGGATCAGGCTCAGGGGATTTATGACAAACTAAAGGATCTGGATATTGACCTGAGCGGAGCCGAGGGGATACTTGAAAAAATTGGCGCGTTCTTTCAGAAGCTCATTGAGGCGATTGTAGATTTCTTTAAGAGTATTTTCTGACGGCGGCCTGTCATCCTCCTGGATGGACAGGGCGTGCAATTATGGGGAAAGAGATGAATTTGAAAATAGCATTGTTGCAGCTGCTCCCTGAGGGAAGCCTTGACGGGCAGCTGCAAAAGGGAAAAGCCGCCTGCATTAAAGCAAAAAATATGGGCGCTGACATTGCCCTGTTTCCCGAAATGTGGAGCGACGGTTATAATCTTCCGCAGGACAGCCTGAAACTGGCTGCCCTGTCGGTAGATGCGGAGAGTGATTTTGTCCGTGCGTTTGGCAAACTGGCCGCTGAACTTCAGATGGCCATTGCCATTACTTTTCTTGAGAAAAATGAGCCGAAACCACTCAATTCTGTGATTCTGTTTGACAGGAGTGGCGCAGAGCGTCTGCACTATTCCAAAATTCATACCTGTGCCTTTGACCTGGAGAGGGTATTGGCGTCTGGGGACGATTTCTATGTGACTGAACTGGATATTGGGAGAGACATAATAAAAGTGGGCGCGATGATCTGTTTCGACAGGGAATTTCCGGAAAGCGCACGGATTTTGATGCTCAAAGGGGCAGAGGTTATTCTGGCGCCCAACGCCTGTCCTATGGAAATCAACCGGCTGTCGGCGCTCCGAACCAGAGCGTATGAAAATATGACGGCTGTTGCCACCTGTAATTATCCCAAGGGGCAGCCGGATTGTAACGGTCATTCTACGGTGTTTGACGGAGTTGCATGGCTGAAGCATGAGCCGGGAGTACGGGATATGTGTGTCTTTGAAGCGCCGGAGGAGGAAGGCGTCTACCTGGCGGAGATTGATATGGATATGCTGCGGTGTTATCGCGGGCATGAGGTGATGGGGGACAGGTACCGCCATTCGGATAAGTATGGGATTCTGAGCGATTAGAACGGCTGTATTATGTAATGCACTTATTGTATAGAAAGCGGTTGAAATGTGATGTTGAAAATGGTATATTAGTGGCGTGGCGAAAGCCATAGGAAAGTACCCATGACAGGGCGCTAAGCGTCCGGGGGACGCTTGTTTAGCGCCGACCGGAACGAAGCGTAAGGTGTGGCCTCCCAATGATTAATGACCGGTTTGCCGGCAATACAAAACGTACATAGTACGTTAGAGGGGAGGTGGCGTTATATGACAGTTTTTGAAATTATTTCGATTTTCATCGGCATATTAACTTTGTTATGTGCCTTTGGCAGCTTGATTGTAGCGCTGCTTGCCTTTCTCCAAAAGAGAAAGAAAAAGCGAAAATAAAAATGCCTATCCTGTCTGGTCCACAGGATAGGCGGCGTCCGTAAGGACAAATGCGTTCTTGGGAGCATCCACTTTGGAGTGGGTGCTTTCCTTTTCTGATAACACTATATCACACTTTACACATACATTCAACAAAATTTTTTCAGCAAGGTCAACGGAAAAAACTGCGGACTCCTATTTTCGTCTTATTCGTCCGTATCCGTGAACAAAATAACCGGTTTGTCCAGCGTGTACTGATAAAATTTTATTATATTCCCGCTGAACATGCGCATGGGCCTCCAATTGCACAGGTCAAAGTCCTTGACATAGGGAAGATTATAGTAAAAGGAATCGTTGGTGCCATATTTCGTGTCATAGGTCATCAGCGATTTTTTAAATAATTCCTGTGCGTCCATTGGCAGTTCCCCCTTTGGTAGTTTCAGACGAGGAGAGCCGGAGGCTTCTCCTGTAATCATTATAATCCAAAGCGTCTCCGGTTGCAAGCGGAACATAGAATTTTACACTAACATAAAATCCAGGTGGGATATAAAATTTCCGGCGGGACAGGGGGAGAGTTCTCAAAAGAGAATCTCTCCCTCGCAGTCAGCCAGAGGCACTGTGACCTTTCCGTCCTGTACCGGATATTCCTTTCCGCCAAGAACGCCGGTGAGAACCGTCTTTTCCCCGCTATAGGGGATTGAGAGGACGGCTTCTTCGTCATCGTTATTGACGGCGGTGATGACCTCTGCGCCCTCGTACTGGCGCGCATAGGCATATTGTCTGTTTGTCAGAAGCAATTCACGATATTCGCCATAGGCAAGCGCCTTGGATTTCTGGCGGAATTTTCCCAGTCTGGCAATCAGCGCTGTGGCCGGATTTGTCTCCAGGGCGTCCGCATAGTTTGCCAGTGACAGGCAGGGGCGCAGGGAGGCGTCGGAGCCCTTCTCCTTCTTTCCCTCAATGGCAAATTCCGAGCCGTAATAAATGGACGGGATACCCGGAAGCGTATACATCAGGATATGGACGATGGAAAAGTGCTTTTTGTTCTGTAATTTATTGTAAATCCGCTCCACATCATGGTTGTCGGCAAAATTATACAGTTTCAGATTTTCGTAGCGGCCGCCGCCCATGTCGTACAGGCGCTTCACCGTGTGCGCAATCTCAAAAAAGTTGTGCTCGTTGCAGCCAGACCAGAGCGCCTTGTTCAGATGGTAGTTGGTGACGGAGTGCAGGGTGTCCGGATTTACCCAGCGGTTGTACTCCCCGTGGATAACCTCTCCCATCAGCCAGAAGTCGGGCTTTACCTCGTCTGCCACCCGGCGCATACCTTTCATGAAATCAAAATCAAGCACGTCCGCCGCATCCAGGCGGATGCCGTCGATATCGAACTCCGACACCCAGAAGCGGATTACGTCATAGATGTAATCCCGCACCTGCGGATTCTGCTGATTCAGTTTGACTAACAGATTGTAGCCGCCCCAGTTGTCGTAGGAGAAGCCGTCGTTGTACTCATTGTTGCCCCCGAAATTCACGTTGCAGTACCAGTCCCGGTACGGGGAATTTTCCCGCTTCTCCTTGAGGTCGCGGAAGGCGAAAAATTCCCGCCCCGTGTGGTTAAATACGCCGTCCAGAATAACCCGGACGTCCTCGTCGTGGCAGGCCTTTACAAAGTGCGCCAGATCCGCGTTGTCCCCCAGGCGCCGGTCAAGGGTTTTGTAATCCGTGGTCTCGTAGCCGTGGCCCACGGACTCAAAGAGAGGCCCGATATAGAGGGCGTTGCAGCCGATTTCCTTTATGTGCGCAATCCAGGCCTCCATGTCACGGAGGCGGTGTACGGTTTCCCCTCCCTCGTTCAGGGGCGGGGCGCCGCTCAGTCCGAGCGGATATATGTGGTAAAATACTGCTTCATCATACCATGCCATTGTCGTATGACTCCTTTCTTTCATGTGCTCGAAATCCAGTATAACATAAATTTGACAAAAAAGGAAAGAGTTCTTGAGGAATCGTTTTCTTTTTGGTAAACTGATAGGAAAGGGATGTCTGTGTGAAAAATCACGAATGTATATAACACCCCGGAACGGAGGATATTATGTACCTGCAAGAATTTGAAAAATTCCAGTCAATATATATTCAGTGCCATGACAGCCCGGACGCAGATGCCATCGGCTCCGGTTTTGCCCTGTATGAATATTTCCGCCAGATGGGCAAAGAGGTTCATCTGATTTACGCAGGCGGCACCCGGATTACCAAGCCGAGTTTGAAAATCATGCTTGAAAGACTCTCTATCCCCATCGAATACAGGGAAGAAGTTACGGACTGCGAAGCCCTGATTACTGTGGACTGCCAGTACAATGGCGGGAATATCACTTGCTTTGACGCCGCGCAGACTGCCATGGTAGATCATCATCTGCCCTGCGTGCCGGTGGACGAATGGTGTTACATAGTCAGCGACTGCGGGAGCTGCTGCACAGTGGTCTGGATGCTTTTGGAGGAGGTCGGGTATGATGTGAGGAAGGACAGGAAACTGGCCACGGCCCTCTATTACGGGCTCTACAGCGACACCGGACAGTTCTCGGAGATCTATCACCCAAAGGACAGGGAGATGCGGGATTACCTGGCGGACAGCATCGACAGGGAAGTTATGGAGAACATGGTAAATTCCAATCTGTCAAGGAGGGAACTCGCGATAGCGGGCCGGGCGCTCTCCGACTACTATTATGACGAGACGTATGAATTTGCCGTTCTGCACACGGATCCCTGCGATCCGAATCTGCTGGGAGTTATCAGCGACCTGGCGATCCAGGTGGCCGGAATCGGCGTGTGTGTGGTCTACAGCGAGACGCCAATCGGCTACAAAATGTCGATACGGAGCAGCGCGGGGGATGTGGAGGCAAGCCGGTTGGCGGCCCACATAAGCGGGGGAATCGGCTCCGGAGGAGGACGCCAGACCAAGGCAGGCGGATTCGTGCAGAGGAAAATATTGATTGAAGTTTACCCGGACAGACTTTTTGAGACGGTTTTGCAGGAGCGTATCCGGGATTATATGAGAGGAGTAGTGGGAAGGAGTGTCTGAGAAAAGCGGCGTCGGCCGCATAAAATGGCTGGGAATTTTTTTCCTCGTGTTTCTCTGCGCCGGCTGTCGTGAGAAGACGCCTTCGGGCGGGGCGACAGGGGCGGCTGTGACGGGAGCGGCCTCCACAGGCGGCGCGGCGGTTCAGGACGAGGGAGATGCAGAGGAAGACTTGAGTCTCTCGGAAAAAAGCCGGAAATATGCCGGACAGATTGCGGCCGGGCTCTATGCGCCGGTGATAGAGGACTTTTCGGCTGCCCTGGCAGACGCGCTCACGGAGGAAAAGCTGAAAATGTCGTGGGAGAGCGCCGGCGAAGGCGTGACGGGCTACCAGGGGATAGAGTCCACAGAGGAATTTGACAGAGACGGCTACGAGGTAGTACAGGTCACTCTGCGCTATCGGGAGAATAAGGGGCGCATGATCCGCTTTGTCTACGAGCCGGACGAAACGATTGCCGGACTGTGGTTTTATCCTGTAGAACTGCCGGATTCCGATGAGAGTGGAGAGAAGTCTCCGCAGAATTCTCCGGATACGACGGAGAAGGCCGCATTGGATTTTGTCCAGAAAGACATTGCGGTGGGGCGGGAGCCCTACTCCCTGGCGGGGAAGCTGACGCTGCCGTCCGGTGTGGACAAAGCGCCGGTAGCGATTCTTCTCCAGCCCGGAATGGACATGGATATGGACGGCACAGTTGGGGAAGCCGGGAATAAGCCGTTGGAGGATTTGGCAAAGGGGCTTGCCGAACGGGGAGTTGCCAGCCTGCGCTACAACAGACGGGGGTGTGAGTACCCCGATTCTCTGTCCGGCCAGGCAGGGATTCAGGAGACGCTTCTCGAAGACGCCTGGTATGCCATCGACCAGATGTATAATGCCCGTGAGATTGACAGCAGCCGGATCTATGTGGCGGCCATGGGAAAGGCGGCCGACTATCTTCCGGCGCTGGTGGAGAAGAAGGCCCGGCGTTTATCCGGCGCCGTATTGATGGGGGCCAGGCCCGTGAAAGCCACGGAGCAGTTCTACGGAGAGGACGCCCGCACGGTGGACTGCGACGCCCGATATTTTATAGATGAAAATTCCACCCTTCCCCTTCTGATACTGCAGGGGGAAAAGGATTTTGAGACGCCGGTTTCTCACTATGAGGCCTGGCAGAAGCTCTTGAAGGGGCGCTCCCACACCGTTTACCGCTCCTACCAGAATCTCAATCACTACTTTATGCCGTCCGCCCAGAATGGCGACGCCTCGGATTATGATACAAGCGGCCATATGGCCAGGCCGCCGATTGAGGATATCGCGGCCTGGTGCCTCGACGCCCGGCCGGAGACATAGGCGCGGCCATCAGGCAGACAGCCGTTTTTCCAGTTCCACCAGCGGGATCGGGAGGAGAGAGAGAACCACTACCATGCCCCACTGCATCGCCGTGAGCGGCACTGTGTGGAAAATACCCTGCAGAGCCGGTACCATGATTACGCTGCACTGCATGATGATGCACAAAAGGACGCTGAAAAACAGTCTTTTGTTGCCAAAGAAGCCGATTTCCGTCAGAGAGCGGCTGCTCCGCATGTTGAAGGAGTGCACCAGCTGGGAGAGGGACAGAACCGCAAAGCACATGGTGGAATTTCCGGCGACATAGGCAAAGAGCGCCAGTGAGCCGATGAACATTCCCTCCACCGCCATCTGGAATACGGAGTGGAAGGGAAACATACCGCTGCCCGCCCGCACGGGAGGGCGTTTCATGATACCGGAGTCCGGCGGCTCCACTCCCAGACAGAGCGCGGGGAAGGAGTCCGTAACCAGATTGATAAACAGTAGCTGCACGGGGAGGAGGGGAACCTCCAGCCCGAACAGGATAGCGGCGAAAATAGTCATGATTTCCCCTATATTGCAGGAGAGGAGGAAATGAATGGCTTTTTTTATGTTGTCAAAAATCCCGCGCCCCTCGCGGACGGCGGCCACGATTGTGGAAAAATTGTCGTCCATCAGGATCATATCCGAGGCGTTCTTCGCCACGTCTGTTCCCGATTTCCCCATGGCGCAGCCTATGTCGGCCGCCTTGAGCGCCGGCGCGTCGTTCACGCCGTCTCCGGTCATTGCCACTACATTTCCCTGTTGGCGGAACAGTTTTACAAGCCGCACCTTGTGGGAGGGTGATACCCTTGCAAAGATGCGGTAGCGGTTCAGCTTTCCGGACAATTCTCCGTCTGTCAGAAGATCCATCTCCCGGCCGGTCATCACCTCGTCGCTGCCGGAACAGATGCCCAGTTCCTGTCCGATGGCGGCGGCGGTGGTGCGGTGGTCGCCGGTGATCATAACTGGCAGGATACCGGCGGCCTTGCAGCTTTTCACGGCGGCGTAGGCCTCTCTCCTCGGCGGATCCATAAGTCCGGCAAGTCCTGTGAAGACCAGCTCCTGCTCCAGAGAGGCGTCCTGGCGGGGGCTCTGGCAGAGGCGGTAGCCGATAGCGAGGACGCGCAGGGACTGGGAGGCAAACTGTTCGGCCTGCGCCAGAAACTCCTTCCGCTTTGAGGGCGTCATCGGGTGCAGGACGCCCTGCTCCTCATAGTGAGTGGAATCCGCCAGAATGATTTCCGGAGCGCCCTTTGTGATAGAGAGAAAACCCTCCGGCGTATCGTGGAGCGTCGTCATTTTCCTGCGCAGGGAGTCAAAGGGAATCTCAAAGATGCGGGGAGCGGATTTTTTCTCCGCTTCCGGCGTGACTCCGTGGGTACGGGCAAATTCCATGAGGGCCTGTTCCATGGGTCCGGCGTTGTCGTTGCAGAGGGCAAAGAGCCGGGCCAGCTTCGATGGCTCGCAGAGACAGAAAAAGTTTCGCACGGTCATTTTGTTTTCCGTCAGCGTTCCCGTTTTGTCCGAACAGATGACAGAGGCGCTGCCAAGAGTTTCCACGGCCGGCAGATGGCGTATGACTGCTTTCTGGCGCGCCATGCGCTCCACGCCCAGGGAGAGCATAATGGTGACGAGGGCCGGCAGGCTCTCCGGAATGGCGGCCACGCCGAGGCTCACGGAGGTCATGAACATGGAAAATACGGGCTGGTTCTTTCTGACTCCCAGAAAGAACACTACGGCGCAGATGGCGAGAGCCAGAAAGCCCAGCAGCCGCCCCGTCTTGTTCAGCCGTCTGGTAAGCGGAGTCTCCGGGGCGCTTTCTCTCGCTAGCAGGCCTGCGATCTGCCCGATCTGGGTGTCCATGCCTGTGGCGGTGACATAGAAGGTGCCCCGGCCGGTGGCGGCCATGGTGCCGGAGAAGACGCAGTTGATCCGGTCGCCGACGGCTGTCTCGCGGTCGGGAAGGGCCTCGGCGGTTTTTCGAATGGCACCGGTCTCTCCCGTGAGGGCAGACTCCTCGGTGGAGAGGCTGTGGCAGGTGAGAAGGCGTCCGTCTGCGGGAATCAGACTGCCCGCCTCTATGCACACGACGTCGCCGGGCACCAGCTCCGAGGAGGGAACCGTCAATTTTTTTCCGGAGCGGAGAACCGTGCTTCGGGGCGTCTGGAGAGAGCGGAGAGCCTCCAGGGAGTGCTCGGCCTTTTTTTCCTGATAGACGCCGATCATGGCATTGATAATGACAATTGCCAGAATGATGCAGGGATCGGTAAAATCCGCCTCTCCCCGTATGTAGGAGGCCAGAAAGGAAATCAGCGCGGCGGCCAGCAGTGTCAGGATCATGAAGTCCTTAAACTGTCCGGCGAAGCGGGCGAAAAGCCCCGGCCCCTTTTCCTGAGCCAGTTCATTGGGCCCGTATTTTGTCCGGAGACGGGCAACCTCCTTTTCGGACAGGCCGCGCTCCGGGCGGCAGCCGGTCTCCTCAATTAGTTTGGGAACGCTCATGGCATACCATTTCATAGTTTCCTCCATTCATTTCTTTCTTATAATCATGTTCTCTAATCTTGCTCGCTCCTTTTTCCGCCCCGTCGCGAAAACGCTCCGGAAAAGGGAGTAAAATGTCAAAATATCTCGCCAACTGTCCCCGGCAGCATATTATAAAGTAAGCAACAGAAGGAAAGATAGATAAATGGGTGTGATAATTTTGCTGGCCATCTCGCTGAGTCTGGACACGCTGGGGATCGGGATGGCCTATGCCATGTCCGGCATACGGATTCCCTGGAGCACCAAACTGGTTATCGCAGCGCTGAACGCCCTTCTCACGGCGGCGGCCGTCTTTGCGGGTGGAAAGCTGGGGGAACGGCTGCCGGTTGCGTGGTGCTCCGCCCTGGGTGGCGGCGTCCTCCTTTTTCTCGGAATACGTATGCTCCGGAGCGCACTGGGCGAGGACAGGACGTCGCACTATGACAGAGACGACTCCCATGTTCTGGAGCCCTGGGAGGGCATAGCGCTGGGACTCACACTGGCGCTCGACTCAGCGAGCGCCGGAATCGGCATTACAGGAAAGTCGTGGGTGGTGTGGACGTTTCCCGTCCTCACGGCGCTCACAGGCATAACGTTTCTGACGGCGGGAGGGAAAATCCGCTGCAATCTCCGCCGCGTCAACGGTGCGGGCGGGGTTATTCTGATTCTGCTCGGTCTGCTCCGCTTTGTCTGCGGCCTCTGCTGAGTCTGCAGAGGAGTATCAGAAACAGGAGCAGGGAACCCAGGACAAAAATCCACCTTTTGTACCGGTCAAAAAGGAGGAAAAACGTATTCCGGTACTGGTAGAAGTAGTAGCCAAGTCCGGTCAGTACGGTATTCCACAGCAGGATTCCAAGGGCGGAGCAGAACAGATAGCTGCCGATGGGCTGTTTCATGGCTCCCGCCACAAAGCCGATATAAGTCCGGCACAGGGGAACGAGGCGGCTCAGGAACACAGCCGCGCCGCCGTGGTTGCCGAAGATCCGGTAGGAGGCCAGTACCGGCTTTTCCAGCGAGGGGAAGCGGTGCATGGCCTTTTCCAGCAGAGGGGAGCCGCCAAAGCGCCCGATGCCGTAGGTGAGCGAGGTGCCGCCCAATCCCGCTGCTGTGCTCACGAGGAGCAGGGAGCCAAAGGGAAGGGAGAGGCCTGCCCCCAGCACGCCCGCCAGCGGGAGAATGATTTCACTGGAGATGGGAAAGCAGGCATATTCCAGCAAAATGAGGACAAAAATGGCGGCCACCCCATACTGTTCGATGATATTTTCCACAAATGACATATAAGTACCAGTAGATTCAGTAAAATAATTAGTATAATCTATGATGGGGATTCGGTAAGTATTCTTGACAAAGAACCGGGCAATTGGTATTATTAAAACGTATGCTTTTTTATTGTCCCGCGGGACAGGATTGACAGAATATGTTTGGAGGTGCCAGGTGTGAAAAAAGGCATTGCGATATTTATAATGACATTGGTTCTGACTGGATTATCCGGTATACTGGGGGGGACGGCTCCCGCCAGAGCTGCAGGAACCTATATGATAAAAGTAAATAAGCAGCAGAATGTGGTGACAATTTACCGGCAGAAGGACGGAGAGTACAAGGCGTACAAGGCATTCGTGTGCTCCGTCGGATACGCGACGCCCACAGGGACGTTTTCGCTGGGCGAGAAGATGCGCTGGCATGTGCTGGACGGGCCGAGCTATGGTCAGTATTGCAGCCGCATCTACCAGGGATTTTTGTTCCACTCGGTCTGGTATTATGAGATGGGCAAGAAAAATACCCAGTCCTATGTGCAGTACAACCGTCTTGGCACCACGGCCTCCCACGGCTGCGTGCGGCTGACGGTGAAGGACGCCAAGTGGATTTATGACAACTGTCCGTCGGGCACGAAAGTAGTCATCTATAATTCTTCGAAGCCGGGGCCCTTAGGCAAGCCGTCCGCCATCAAGGTAAACGGTTATTCCGGTTGGGATCCAACCGATCCCGATCCGGCCAATCCCTATCGCAGCAAGAAACCGGTCATAACCGGCGCAAAGAGCAAAAACATTTCCTACGGCTCGAAATTCAAGATCATGAAGGGGATCAAGGCGAAAAATTCGACCGGATACAATGCGAAGGAACTGGTAAAGACTAAGATACAGTACCGTCTGGATAAGAAATCCAAATACAAAAAGGTAAAGAAGATAAATACCAAAAAACCGGGACAATATAAAGTGACCTACAAGATTACGGACGAAATCGGACATAAGGCCAAAGTGACAGTGGTGTATAAGGTTCTGACTGAGGTGAATGTCAGCTCCATCACCCTGAAAAACAAGACCAAGAAGCTGTACCTGGGCGGCAAGGCCGCGGCGGCGAAGTTTACCCTGAAGGTCAAGAAGATCAAACCGGCCCGCGCCACCAGCAAAAAAGTGCTCTATACCTCGTCCGATAAATCGGTCGCCACAGTGAGCAAAAAGGGCGTGGTAAAGGCGAAGAAAGCGGGAACCGCAACCATTTATGTCAAGGCGGCGGACGGCTCTGGCACGACGGCCTCCTGTAAGGTCACAGTCATTCAGTATGCAACCTCTCTGAAGCTGACGGCCCCCGGCAATACGCTGGACGTGGGCAACGCCATGCAGCTGCGGGCAGGTTTCAGTCCGGCCGACGTCTCCAGCAAGGCGCTCACCTGGACATCCAGCGATACGTCCGTGGCGACTGTCAGCGCCTCCGGAAGCGTGAAGGCGCTCAAGAGCGGCACCGTTACCATTACCGCCAAAGCAAAGGACGGAAGCGGGGTAAAGGCTCAATATACGATTACAGTATTTTATAAATATGAAGCGGTCACTACGAATGTGGAGGCAAAGAGCGTGGCGGCGGGCACGACCTGGCAGGAGATTACCGCGCGTGTGCTGCCCGGCGCAGTGACGATAGCGGATTCCCACGGACACACAGCACAGGCCTCTGTGACATGGAGTTGTTCCGGTTACACCGGAGCGGCGGGAACCTATACGGCCACGGGGAAAGTGAGTCTGCCTTCCGACTGGGCGGGGACGGTTCCGGCAATCGAAGTGAAGATCACGGTGACAGCGGAGAGCGCCAGCGGCCCGGCGGTTACGGCGGCGGGACTGTATGCGATTGGAGGAGAAAGATGAGTCAGAGTTATAATCCCAAGGAGATTGAAAAGAAATGGCAGAATATATGGGAGGAGGAGAAGGCTTTCCGGGCCTCTGCGGATTACACCAGGCCCAAATACTATGCGCTGGTAGAATTTCCCTATCCGTCGGGACAGGGACTTCATGTGGGGCACCCAAGACCGTATACGGCTCTGGATATTGTGGCGCGCAAGCGCCGTATGCAGGGCTATAACGTACTCTTTCCCATGGGCTGGGACGCCTTTGGCCTTCCGACAGAGAATTATGCGATAAAGAATAAAATACACCCAAGGGAAGTGACAGAGAAAAACGTGGCTCACTTCAAGGAGCAGCTCCAGGCGCTGGGATACTCCTTTGACTGGGACAGGGAGATAAACACCACGGATCCGGCCTATTACAAATGGACGCAGTGGATTTTCCTGAAATTGTTCAAAGCGGGCCTGGCTTACAAGACGGAGATGCCGATCAACTGGTGTCCGTCCTGCAAGTGCGGTCTTGCCAATGAGGAAGTGGTGAACGGCGTCTGCGACCGGTGCGGCAGTCCGGTTGTCCGCAGGGTAAAAAGCCAGTGGATGCTGAAGATCACCGAATACGCCGACAAACTGATTGACGACCTGGACGGCCTCGATTACATTGAGCGCGTGAAAGTGCAGCAGAAAAACTGGATCGGACGCTCCCACGGAGCCGAGGTGGATTTTGCCCTGAAGGGCAAGGACGAGTCGCTGCGGATTTATACCACCCGGCCGGACACGCTTTTCGGCGTGACATACATGGTAGTGTCTCCGGAGCACCCGTATCTGGATAAATATAAAGACGAGATAAAAAACTGGGATGCGATTGTCGAATACAGGGAGATGGCCGCCCGCAAATCGGATTTTGAGAGGACGGAGCTGGCGAAGGACAAAACCGGCGTGGCCATCGACGGTCTCTCCGCGGTCAATCCGGTCAACGGAGAGGAAATACCCATCTGGGTGTCCGATTATGTCCTGATGAGTTACGGTACCGGAGCGATCATGGCGGTACCGGCCCATGACACGAGGGACTGGGAATTCGCCAGAAAATTCGATCTCCCGATTGTCGAGGTCATCGCCGGCGGCAACGTGCAGGAGGAGGCCTTTACCGACGTGGCTACCGGCACGTTGGTCAATTCCGGTTTTCTCACGGGCATGTCCGTGGAGGATGCCAAGAAAGCCATCATTGACTGGCTGGTGGAGAAGGGCGTCGGGACGGCCAAGAAAAATTTCAAACTCCGCGACTGGGTGTTCTCCAGACAGAGATACTGGGGCGAGCCCATTCCGATTGTCAAATGCGAGAAGTGCGGTTATGTGCCGGTGCCGGAGGAAGAACTTCCTCTGGAGCTGCCGGAGGTAGAGAACTATATGCCGACGGATAACGGGGAATCCCCCCTTGCAAATATCCGTTCCTGGGTGGAGACCACCTGTCCGTGCTGCGGAGGAAAGGCGGAGCGTGAGACCGACACCATGCCTCAGTGGGCCGGTTCCTCCTGGTATTTCCTGCGCTATATCGATCCGGACAACACGGAGGCGCTGGCGGGCAGGGAAGCGCTCGACTACTGGCTGCCGGTGGACTGGTACAACGGTGGCATGGAGCACACAACCCTGCACCTTCTGTACTCGCGGTTCTGGCATAAATTCTTATATGACGAAAAGGTAGTGCCGACGAAGGAGCCGTATCAGAAGCGCACCTCCCATGGTATGATTCTGGGTGAGAACGGCGAGAAGATGAGTAAATCCAGGGGAAATGTCGTCAATCCGGATGATATTGTTCGGGACTACGGGGCGGATACCCTGCGTACCTACGAGATGTTCATCGGCGCATTCGACGCGGCGGCAGCCTGGTCGGAGGACGGTGTAAAGGGCTGTCGGCGGTTCCTGGAACGTGTGTGGAAGTGCCGCGATATGGTGACAGAGGAGAGCGGTTACTCCCGTGATTTAGAGACGAAGATACACCAGACAATTAAAAAGGTAAGCAATGATTTTGAGACTTTGAAATACAATACGGCGATTGCCGCCATGATGGCGTTAGTCAACGATTTTTACAAGGCGGGCAGCGTGACGAGAGACGAATTTAAGACGCTGCTTCTTTTGTTGAATCCGGTCGCCCCTCATATCACGGAGGAGCTGTGGAGCGAATTGCAGTACGGCGGAAGGCTGTACCAGAGCAGCTGGCCGGAATATGACGAGGCCATGACGGTGGAAAAAGTGCAGGAAATCGGCGTGCAGGTAAACGGTAAAGTGCGCGCGGTAGTGGCGCTGGCGCTGGACGCTTCCAAAGAGGAGGCGCTGGCAGCCGGAAAAGAGGCTGTGGCAGACAAACTCGCGGGAAAAGAGATAGTCAAAGAAATTTATGTGCCGGGACGCATCATTAACCTTGTGGTTAAAGGTTAGGATACCTGGGGATATATGGAGGTAAGAGTTGAAGGTAACAGTTATCATTCCCTATCATAATGAAAAAAAGTATATAGGGGACTGTCTGGACAGTCTGTGGGATCAGACCATGCAGGATATGGAGGCAATCGTAGTCTGCGATGACTGTGACGCAGAGGCGGTGTCAGAACTTCGGGAGCGGGCGGAGAAAAGCCCCTTTCCGTTGACGGTGCTGGAGCTGACAGAGGGACACGGAACAGCGGCCGCCCGGAATATGGGAATCCGCAACAGCCAGGGCGAGTATGTGCTGTTTCTGGACTGTGACGATTATCTTGAGACCTACGCGCTGGAGGAAATGCTTTCCCAGGCGGAGGGCAGGGACATAGTATATGCCAGACATGCCGGAACGTGGTATGGAAGGCGTGTGTACTATGACAACGGCAAACAGCTCTATGCACAGAATACCGGCAAGAGCATTGAGGAAGAAGATGATGAGCAGGATCCCGACAGGGAGTCCGACGAGCCGGACAGCCGGGAGGAACTGGTACAGGAGGACGAGTGGTTACAGACATTCGATATGTTTATCCACAACTGTTCTTCCTTCCAGGGTATCACAGCGCTCGGGATGTTGGTGCGCAGAGACTATATCCGGGAGAGAGAGTATTTCTTTGATGAGAGCTATACCTATTACACCGATTTGCCCTATGCAATCCGGCTGCTGTGCGACACAGAGAGGACGGGACATATCTCCAAGACGCTCTATATCAAGAGGAGACACAATGATCCAATCAACCTGCCGTCGCTGGGACAGATTTCCGACGATAAGAAAAAGCACAGAGAAGCAATGCGGGCCTATCAGGAAATAAAGGAGATTATCCGCGGGCGCGGTGAGGCGGAGATTATGCTGGACCGCAAATTCATAAAATATTATGTGACAAAGATTGCGCGTTACTATGTAACGGCGGGGAAAAAGGACGGGGAGGAAATCTATAAGCAGTCACTCCGGTGCCTGCCCCTTATCACAGACGGAGCCAAACAGAAGTCGATGAGGTATACAAGGAGCCTCCTGAAACTCTCCCAGAAGAAAGGGCCGGCCGAGATTGCCAAAAAAGTGAGTCGCCACAGCTCGATACAGACGCTGGGACGCATCATCACGAGCCGCTCCGCCATGCGCAAGTACCTGTACCGCAAGGTATTCAGCCGCATGAAGCTGCTTGACAATGTAGTTCTCATGGAGAGCTTTTTCGGGCGAAATTACTCAGACAGCCCCAAGTATATATACGAGTATCTGAACAGCCAATATCCGGACAGATACAGGTATGTATGGATTTTTTCCGACCGCAGGAGGAGAAGGGAGGAAAAACTACCCTATTCGTCCAAAAAGGTAATCCGGTTCAGCCTTCGGTATTTTTATTACATGGCGCGGGCAAAATATATTGTGTTCAACGGGCGTCAGCCGCAGTACTTCATAAAACGGAAGGGAAATGTATTCCTTCAGACATGGCACGGCACGCCCCTGAAAAAACTGGTCTTTGACATGGACGAGGTGACGACGGCTTCGCCCCTGTACAAAAAACAGTTTTATATCCAGACGCGTTCCTGGGACTATCTGGTAGCGCCGAACCGGTTTTCGGAGGAGGTATTCCGCCACGCCTTTATGTACGACGGCAAGATGCTGGAGACCGGATACCCCCGCAATGATATTCTCCACCTGGAGGATAAGTCCGGATTGACGGCGGAGATCAAGCGCGAGCTTGGTATCGACGAGGACAAAAAGGTAATCCTGTACGCGCCGACCTGGCGGGACGATGAATTCTACGCCTCGGCCCAGTACAAATTTACCCTCAAACTGGACATGGACAAATTGATGCGTGAGCTGGGGGACGAGTATGTGCTGCTACTACGCACCCACTACTTTGTTGTTGACAATCTGGATTTGTCCCCTTATGTCGGTTTTGCTTACAACGTGAGCCAGTACAACGACATCGCGAGACTGTATCTGATCTCCGATGTCCTGATTACAGACTATTCCTCGGTATTTTTCGACTATGCAAATCTGAGGCGGCCGATGCTGTTTTTCACCTATGATCTTGAGAAATACCGCAGCGTTCTGCGGGGTTTCTATATAGATGTGGAGGAGGAACTGCCGGGGCCTATGCTCTTTGACACGGACGAGGTACTCAGGGCCATGAAAAACCTGCCGGAGATTGAAGAAAAATACAGAGAGAAATACGATAAATTTTACGATAAATACTGTGCCTGGGAGGACGGCAACGCCACCCGCAAAGTGGTTGAAACAGTATTCGGAAAATAGGAGTGTGTTACCATGTCGAAGGTAAGTATTATTATTCCCTATCTGAAGGGGCAGACCTATCTGGAAGAATGTGTGGAAAGCGTGGAAAAGCAGGGGCTGGACGACTATGAAATTATTGTGGTAAACGATAAGGACGGTCATTCGGTTCCCGACTCTGTGTCGGAGAGAGCGCTCGTAAAAGTGTATAACGCCATAGAGGAACTGCCCGCAGAGGTTCTCCGCGCCAATGAGGAGCGGGGCAAGCTCATACGCGAAAGGCGGATCCAGGAATCGGTGGAAAAGCGCATGTCCAGAGCGGAGCGCCGCCGGATTGCGTTGGAAAAAAGCGGAAGCCAGAGCGTCTATACGGAGAGCCAGCTGTATCCGGACGAGGGGGAGTTGACAGAGGAGTATGAGGAAAAAATTGACGAGGTGAATCCCTTTGGTGTGGCAGTGTGCCGGAATATCGGAATCAAAAAGGCCACGGGGAAGTATGTCTATTTCATTGACTGCGACGACTATGTGCTGGAGGGGGCGCTGCCCCGCCTGCTGAAACTGGCCGAGGAGAAGGACTCCCTGATTACGACCGGCAATAAATACAGTTCCTGGTTCAAGCCGACGAATTTTACTTTTGAGAGATCCAGTCAGGAGACTTTTATCGAGGGAATCGAACAGATGACGGGCGACGTCCTGAAAAAGCGCTTTGAGGAAATGTTCTCAGTCGGCCATCTGTTGATTCAGCGCGCGTTCCTGATGGAACACGGCATTGAATTTGACGAGGAGAACACCTATTACAGCGATATGCGCTTTGTGGTTCAGGCTCTGCAGGCCGCCGGCGACCGAATGTGGGTGGACGGCGACAGCCTGTATGTGTGGCGGCACCGCAACGACCGGATCCATCTGCCGGCCCTGTGCCAGAAGAAGCGCTCGAAGCGGGGGCGCGAGTTTATGGATTCCTACAGCCGTTCCCACGCCTTCCTCACGGAGAAGGACGTGGCGCTCCGTCAGGCGCTTGACCGCTCTCTGGTGCGTTTTTCCCTGAGCAAATTTCCGGTGCGCATCCGGGGGGAGCAGGCGCGGCGTTACACGGAGGCCATGCAGCAGATTCCCGACTGGAGAGCGCTGATGAAGGAGTTCCGGTTTCTGGAGAGAAGGGAGCTTGGCTTTGTGCGCCGGGGGAAATACCGCATGGCGAAGCCGGTCAGCAGGGTGAGTACCTGGCTGCGGAAGAAAAAGGGAGTGTTTGGCAGCCGTATACAGTGGTACCGGGTACTGGAAAAGTATATCTTTAAGAAGATGCCCCTCCGCCACGACTGGATTTTTATTGAGAGCTTTTTTGGTAAGAGTTATTCGGACAGCCCGAAATACCTCTACGAATATCTGCAGAGGACGCGGGGGAACAAGTACCGTTATATCTGGGTTCTGAACCAGAAATCGGCGGCGCTGAAGAAGTCCGGCAGACATACCCGTTGCAAGATGAACAGTCTGCGCTATGTGTACTACGCGGCCCGGAGCGGCTACCGCATTTTCAATGTGCGCCAGCCGATGTGGTGCAAAAAGAGAGCGGGTATTGTCTTTTTGCAGACCTGGCACGGCACGCCGCTCAAGCGCCTTGCCTTCGACCTCGACGATATTTTCGCCGCCAGCCAGAATCACAAAATGCAATTTTATGAGCAGGGCAGGGAGTGGAACTATCTGGTGTCTGCCAACCGTTTTTCCACGGACGTTTTTGAGAGGGCCTTTGTATATAACAGAGACAGGATACTGGAATACGGTTATCCGCGCAACGATATTCTCTATGCGGACAACCGCGACGAGATTGCAGAGGAGGTAAAGAGGGAGTTTGGGATCCCGAAGGACAAGCGTGTCATTCTCTATGCACCGACCTGGCGGGACGACCAGTTTTATGAAAAGGGGCGCTACAAATTCCATCTGGCGATGGATCTGGATCTGATGCGTCGGGAGTTTGAAAAGGACAGCGTGATCCTGCTGCGCACCCATTACCACATTGCCGATATACTGGATTTGTCCGAATATGCTGGATTTGTATATAACGGAAGCCAGTACGAGGACGTATCCCGTCTGTATCTGGCGTCGGATATCTGCATTACGGATTACTCCTCGGTATTTTTTGACTATGCCAATCTGAAGCGGCCGATTTTGTTTTTCACATACGACTATGATTCCTATGCGGACGAAATCCGCGGCCTCTACATCGACATGGAGAAGGAACTGCCGGGGCCTGTCCTCCGCACCAATGAGGCCGTCGTGGAGGCGCTTCACAACATGGACGCCATCACCGAGGCCTACCATGACCGCTATGAAAAATTCTATGAGAGATTCTGCAGTATAGACGATGGACACGCCTCGGAGCGGATCATCGAGAAGATATTTGGCGAGAGCGAGAAAAAGGAAAAGGGCAGCGCCTCATAGAGTATGAGAGGAGTGCAGAGCGTGGGAAAATTGCTTCATAAAACCGCAAAGGGCGCAGTGGTTCTCCTATACCGTCTTATGTGTGCGGTACTTCCGGTAAAGAAAAATCGTGTTGTCTTTGACAGCAGCGTGGGGAAAAATTATGCCGGAAATCCGAGACATATATATGAGTATCTTGTGGCGAACGGCTATGATATGCGCTGGGACTGCATCTGGTTTTATGAGCGCGAGCGATATGACATTCCCGGCATGAGCCGTCAGGTGCGCTTTGGGCGTCTGCGCTATCTGTACTATATGGCTACGGCCAGGATATGGGTATTTGACAGCAGGCAGCCGGAGTTTCTTATCCGTCGGAGGGACACCCTCTATATCCAGACATGGCACGGCACGCCGCTGAAAAAACTGGCGCTGGATATGGAAGATGTGTTTATGGTGCGCGAGAGCGATATTGACGCCTACAAAAAACATTTTGTCCGGAATGTGGAGACCTGGGACTGTCTGATCTCCCAGAACCCCTTTTCCAGTGAAATCTTTCGCCGGGCTTTTGCCTTCAAAAAGGAGATATTGGAGATCGGTTATCCGCGCAACGACATTTTATTCAGGGAAAATACGCCGGAGGCAATACGGCGGTACCGACGCGAGCTGGGGCTTCCGCAGGACAAAAAAATTATCCTCTATGCCCCGACCTGGCGGGACGATGAATACTCTGCGGACGACAGATATGAATTCCGCCCGAAGATTTCCTTTTCAAAGATGCAGGAGGAACTGGGGAATGAGTATGTCATGATTGTAAAATACCATTACCTCATCATGGACGCCGTGGACTGGTCCCCGTATAAGGGATTTATCTATCATTTTGACCAGAGTTCGGATATAGCGGAGCTATTCCTGGTGTCCGATATTCTTGTGACAGACTATTCCTCGGTTATGTTTGACTACAGCATTTTACAGCGGCCGATGTTTTTTTATGCCTATGACTTTTACAAATATAAAGACGAGCTGAGGGGCTTTTACTTTGACTACCACGGGGAGATGCCGGGGCCGGTTTCCTATGATACGGAGGGACTGATCGCGGATATCCGGAGCTACGACTCGTCGGAGTATGAGGAAAAGTATCGGAGATTCCGCGAGAAATATAATTCTGTCGATGACGGGAGGGCATCCGCCCGCGTGCTGGAGCGCATGGCCCGCCTGATGTAAAAAAGATTGGAGAAGAACATGGAGACAATTGCAAGCTTTACCGTAGACCACATGAAATTGCTGCCGGGTGTGTACGTCAGCCGGAAGGATAGTACCGGCCGCGATGTAGTCACAACCTTTGATATCCGCATGACGCGGCCGAATTTTGAACCGGTGATGAACACCGGAGAGATTCATACCATCGAGCATCTTGGCGCCACCTTCCTGCGCAACCACGAGACCATGGGGAGCCAGATTATCTATTTTGGGCCGATGGGCTGCCGCACGGGTTTTTATCTGATCCTGGCGGGCGATTATGAATCGGAGGATATTGTGCCGCTTCTTCAGGAGATGTACGAGTATATCCGAACCTATCAGGGGGAGGTGCCGGGGGCGGCGCCGGAGTGCTGCGGCAACTATCTGGATATGAACCTCCCGATGGCGAGATATCTGGCGGATAAATTCCTGCGGGAGGTGCTTATGGACATTACCCCGGAGCGGTTGAAATATTCATAATTGGGAGTATCCCTGCATAGGTATAGTAAAAAATAGCAGCGAATGATTGTTTCGGAGGCAGGGACGGAGAATGTTAGAATGGGATAGCCGGATACAGAATAATCAAAGTATCAAAATTCTGAAGACGGCTATCCCGTTTTTCGACATTGACATCGGGGAACAGATCGATCTGGAAGGGCTTCTTGCGGCAGTCCGGCCGTTCAGCCGGGGCAGGGAGCGGCATGTGCTGGATATGATTCTGCAGTTTTTCCAGATGCGCCATATGATGGATATGCTTCAGGTAGTACAGGCGATGCAGGAGATGCAGAGCCGGCAGGGAGAGACCTCTGCAGAGGCGGGAGCATCCGGGGAGACATTCGGCGAGGAATTCGGAGAGGCCTCTCCGGAGGCGGGAGACGAACGCCGGCAGCAGGCGGGCGCTCCGACGGACGGAATGTTCGAGATGCTGAAAAACTCCCTTTCGCCGGAGCAGCAGGATATGGTGGACATGGCGATGGCGGTGATGTCCATGATGCCCGCGGGACAGCAGGAAGGAGAACATGAGCCGGTCGATATTTGACGAGTACGATATTTTCAAAACCATGCACCCGGTAAAGGTAGAGGTGATGAAGGAGCTGGTAAACAGCGTGAACGGGAAGGGAATGAAGGAGGCCGCGCCGCTTATCATGGCGGCCGGAAGCCGTCTGCAGAGCCAGAATCTGTCCTTTACACCGGAGGAGGTAAGCGTCCTGATGGAGATACTGACAAAGGATATGAGCCCGAAGGACAGGGCGAAGGTCGAGATGATGAAGAATATTGTCCGAAAAAAACGGTAGAACCCTGAGCCGTTTTGTGATAAGATAACACTGATTTGAAATACAATGCAGAAATGAGTGATGACACGATGGCGGAAAAGTGTATTGAATTGAAAAACATCACAAAGTCCTTTGACGGGGAGACGGTTCTGGACGGCCTGAATCTGGAGATTCGGGAGAATGAATTTGTCACCCTGCTCGGCCCGAGCGGCTGCGGCAAGACCACCACCCTGCGCATTATGGGCGGCTTTGAGACAGTGGACGCGGGACAGGTATTGCTGAACGGGGAGGATATTGCCCGCGTGCCGGCCAACAGGCGGCCCATCAATACCGTGTTCCAGAAGTATGCCCTTTTCAGCCACATGAATATAGAGGAGAATATCGCTTTTGGATTGAAGATAAAGAAGAAGTCGAGGGACTACATAGCGGACAAAGTCCGGTATGCCCTGAAGCTGGTCAATCTGGAGGGGTTTGAGAAGCGTATGCCGGATTCCCTGAGCGGCGGGCAGCAGCAGCGGGTGGCAATTGCCAGGGCCGTCGTCAACGAGCCCAAAATCCTTCTTCTGGACGAACCGCTGGGAGCCCTGGATCTGAAACTGCGCCAGGAGATGCAGTACGAGCTTATCCGCCTCAAGGAGGAACTGGGAATCACATTTGTCTATGTGACACACGACCAGGAGGAGGCGCTCACCATGTCGGATCGGATCGTGGTGATGAACCGGGGCTATATCCAGCAGGTGGGCACGCCGGAGGATATTTACAATGAGCCGCAGAATGCTTTTGTGGCGGATTTTATCGGAGACAGCAACCTTCTTTCCGCCATTATGGTTCGCGACAAAAAGGTAAATATCCAGGGACAGGAATTTGACTGCGTCGATGTCGGCTTCGGGGAAAATAATCCGGTGGACGTGGTAATCCGGCCGGAGGATTTGATCCTCGTGCCGCCGGACAAGGGAATGTTCCGGGGGAGGGTGACGTCTCTCATATTCAAGGGCGTCCACTACGAGATGGAGGTTGAGGCCCTCGGCTTCACCTGGCTGGTTCACAGCACCCGGCTGGCGGAGGTCGGCAGCGAGACGGGCCTTTTTGTAGATCCCTTTAATATACAGATTATGAAGAAACCTTCCAGTGAGGCGGAGGAGGTGCTGCGGGATGAGTAAGAGACGGACAGGCATACTGGCGGCGCCCTACAGCGTCTGGATGGTGATTTTTGTCATAGTGCCGCTTCTTATCGTGGCCTATTACGGATTTACCGCATCAGACGGAACCTTCACGCTGGATAACATTAAGAGCGTCGTCTGGCCCATTCACCTGAAGGCGCTTGGGACGTCGCTGAAGCTATCGGTGATCTGCACGGCGATCTGCTTTCTGCTCGCCCTGCCGCTTGCGATGGTGATACGGAACCTCCGTATCCGGAGCACCGGTTTTGTCATCTTTATATTTATCCTTCCCATGTGGATGAATTTTCTGCTCCGCACTATCGCGTGGCAGTCTCTGTTGGAGAAAACCGGAGTAATCAATTCCATACTCGGTTTTTTTGGCCTGCCTGCGCAGAGCATGATCAATACGGAGGGGGCCGTTGTGCTAGGAATGATTTACAATTATCTGCCCTTTATGGTACTTCCGATATACAATTCGCTGGTGAAAATCAGTCAGGACACACTGGATGCGGCCAGGGATCTGGGAGCCGGCTGGTGGCAGAGCCTGCGTCGCATCATTCTGCCGCTCATTCTGCCGGGCATTGTCAGCGGGGGAACGATGGTCTTTGTACCGGCGCTGACTACCTTCGTGCTGTCGGATCTGCTGGGCGGCGCCAAAATCCAGCTAATTGGAAATGTGATCGAGCAGTCCTTTACCACGGCCAACGACTGGAATCTTGGGGCCGGTCTGTCCCTGGTTCTGATGGTCTTAGTGGTTGCGAGCATGGCGCTGATGTCAAAATATGACAAGAGCGGGGAGGGGGCGGGAATATGGTAGGAACACGGCGGATTTTCCGGCCGGGGGCAAAGCGGTTCTCCAGATTGGCCGGAAAGTTCTATATGGGACTTATCTTTGTCTTTCTCTACGCGCCAATCGTGACGCTCATCGTACTGTCCTTTAACGAGTCAAAATTCAGGGGGCGCTGGGGAGGCTTCAGCCTGAAATGGTACGAGAGCCTGTTCGCAGACGAGGTAATCATGGACGCGCTTGCAACCACGCTTGCGCTCGCGCTCCTCTCGGCGCTGTTGGCTACGCTTCTCGGGACGGCGGCTTCCTTTGCCATCAGCCGGATGAAGAAAATTCCCAAGGCGTTTTTGATGTCCGTCACCAATATCCCTATGCTCAATGCGGATATTGTCACCGGCATCTCCCTGATGCTTTTGTTTATCGCCGTTCACTACACGATGGGATTTTCCAGTGTGCTGCTTGCCCACATTACGTTTAATCTGCCATATGTGGTGCTGAGCGTCCTTCCGAAGCTCAGGCAGATAAACCGCAGCGCCTACGAAGCGGCGCTGGATCTGGGCGCTTCTAAGGGATATGCGTTCTGGAAAGTGGTTTTTCCGGATATCATGCCGGGGATATTGACAGGATTTCTTTTGTCCTTTACTATGTCATTAGATGATTTTGTCATTACCCATTTTACCAGGGGGGTTGGCGTGGCTACTCTGTCCACACAGATTTATGCCGAGGCGCGGAAGGGGATCCGGCCGGAGATGTATGCGCTGTCCACTCTGATGTTTGTGACAGTATTTGTCCTGTTACTTATTTATAATCGAAAAAAGGAGAGATGACTGTGAAAAGAATGGTAAGCCTGTTCTGCATGACTGCGATGCTCTGCGCACTGCTCGCCGGCTGCGGCGGCAGCGGGGAGACGCCGGCCGGAAGCGGTTCCGCCGTGTCTGAGTCTGGAGAGGGCGGTTCTGCGGGAAGTCTTAATATCTATAACTGGGGGGAGTATTTCGATCTGGACGCCATAGAGCAGTTCGAGCAGGAGACGGGGATTGAAGTGGCATACGACGAGTACGAGACCAACGAGGCCATGTATCCGATCATCGCCAAGGGGGCGGCCGAATACGACCTGATTTGTCCCTCGGATTATATGGTGCAGCGAATGAAAGAGGAAGGGCTGCTGGAGGAGATAAACTGGGACAATGTGCCAAACCGCAAGTATATAGACGAACAATACTGGGAGTATGCCCGCTCCTTTGACGAGGAGAATAAGTACAGCGTGCCGTATCTGTGGGGCACAGTGGGGATTCTGTACAACACCGCCATGGTGCAGGAGCCGATTGACAGCTGGGCGGTATTGTGGGACGAAAGATACAAGGACAATGTGCTGATGCAGAAAAGCGTACGGGACGCCTTCGGCATCACCTTGAAATATCTGGGTTACTCTCTGAATTCCACCGACATCAATGAGATTGAGAGGGCCAAGCAGGAGTTGTTCAAACAGAAGCAGCGTGGGATCGTGCAGGCCTATGTGGTGGACGAGGTGCGGGACAAGATGATCGCGGGCGAGGCGGCGATTGGGGTTATTTACTCTGGTGAGGCGCTGACGTGCCAGCAGCAGAATCCGGATCTGAAATATGTGATACCCAAAGAGGGAAGCGAGCTCTGGATGGATTGCTTCGCCATTCCCAAAGGGGCAAAAAACAAGGAAAATGCGGAGAAATTTCTGGATTTTCTGTGCCGTCCGGAGATTATGAAGAAAAACTTTGACTACATCACCTATTCCATTCCAAGCAGCGCCGGACAGGCGTTGATCGAGGAGGAGGAGTACCGAAGCAGCGAGATCGCCTTCCCGGCGCTTGACTCCCTGACCAATTGTGAGACACTGAAATATCTGGGGGAAGATGTGGACAAGATTTATAATGACAAGTGGAAAGAACTGATGGCCCAGTAGGACGGGCCGGAAAGCGCAGTCGTATACAGACAGAGAAGGGGCGTCCGCATCGCGGACGCCCCTTCTCTGAATTTATATATATGTTAGGCACTTATATCCAGATTTGCGCCGGCCGACATCAGATAATTCAAATCAGCCTGGCGTTTCATATAGGGATTGGTGTTGCCCATCTCTTTGCGTATGGTGGTATTCGTGACGCCGCCGGAGACATATACCCGTCCACATTCCGGACAAACAGACGTCTTCAGGGTGACGGTGGCGGAAACCAGTTCTTTGCCGGCTTCGTTTCCCTCTGCCACGGCATTTGCCACATGCTCCTGCTCATGGCCCATGACTGCGGCGGCAGAATTGCTCGGACTGATATGGGTGGGTGTCTTGAAGGAGACGTCCCCCTCGTTGGAACCGTCCACATATTTGCGGTTCTTACAGGTCTGGCACTCTCCCTTTTCCACCCGGCGGGAGTCGGCGGATTTGGCGCCGTCCACTGTGGCCTGCGCCGTCCCGTCACTGCCACGGGCCACCGTATCCGCACCGCGGACGCCTCGGACAGGCATGGCGCTGTATGCGGGATAAATCCCTGAGATTCCGGAATAGCCGGAAATAGCAGATATACCGGATATACCCATAGCAGTTCCTCCTTTCACTCAATCCGCAACAGATGAAAATCTTTTTTCTTATATTATCTATTATAATAAGTTTCGGGGGAAAAAGCAAGTAGGAGAGGAATGAAAAAAATAAAATTTTACCGCGGGCCGGCATACCGCACGGACACCGCGGTTCATTCTGCTGTCCTGCTTAGGAGACGCCCGGCAGAATCAGCACGGATACTCCTTCAGTAAGTCAATGGAAGTTTCGTATAAAATGTTCTCCGAGGAGACGCCCAGATACAGCGGGTAATTACCCGGCCGGGCGATAAAGCGCTTCTCCTCTACGGAGTAGGTGGAGAAGTCCCGCTGAGTCAAAATCAGGGAAACTTCCCTTTTTTCAGTTGGTTTTAAGGCCACCTTCTCAAAGGAGCGAAGCGCCATTTTGGGCTGTCCCTCCTCCGGAATACCCACATAGAGCTGGAGGGTTTCCTTGCCATAGCAGCGTCCGGTGTTCTGGATCTCGCAGGAGACGGTGATCTGTAGTTCGCCGATGCTGTCCATATTGCGCACGACCACATGGAAGTTGCGGCAGAAAAATGTGGTGTAGGAGAGGCCGTGCCCGAAGGGAAAGAGTACCGGCACTCCCTTGGTGGTGTAATAGCGGTAGCCGACCATAAGCTTTTCCGAGTAGGTCACATGGGGGTGTCCGTCCGCCTGTCTCACGCCCGGATAGGAATGATACTGGCTGACGGGGGTGTCGTCTAGACAGAGCGGATAGGTTTCCGGCAGTTTGCCGGAGGGATTTACCTCGCCGAACAGAACCCTTGCCAGTGCGAGTCCGCCGTGCATACCGTAGTAACTCGTCTGAAGCAGTGAGTGTACCCGGTCGATCCAGGGCATCTCTACCGGACTGCCGTTTACAAGGATTACGGTGAGATTTTCCACTGTATCTGCCAGGGCGGAAATCACCTCGTCCTGGCCATAGGGAAGTTTCATATCCGGCCGATCCACACCCTCCACGTCGAAACTGTGGTTTAGGCCGCCCACAAAGATTACCTCGTCGTAATCCGGCGCTGCGGCCACGGCCTCCTCCAGATATTGTCTGCGTCTGGCGAGTACGTCGTCAGTGAGATTTTTCTGGTCCTTTGATTTGTCATGGTACTCGTTCAGGCTGTCGGCCTGCCAGTCTCCCCCCTCTACATGGAGCAGTTCTTCATTGTCCACATAGTAGCCGGGAAGCCAGTCGCAGATTGTGTTGCCGCCGAGCGCCATGCGTATGCCGAGGAGCGGAGTGATCTCATACAGAGCCTTGACTTCGGCGCTGCCTCCGCCTCCGGCGTGGGTTCTCGTGGCATTATCGCCCACAACCAGAATCCGGTTCCGGCGTTCGCCGTCTGTTCCCGCCTCAAGCGGCAGGTGGCCGGTGTCGTTTTTCAACAGGACAATTCCCTCAGCGGCAATCTTTTCAATCGTGCTGTGGTGTGACACGAGATTAAAACAGCCGGGTTTGCGGGAGGGATTGTTCATGCGGAGTTTTTCCATAAGGGAGAGGATGCGCATGACTTTTTCATCAATGACAGATTCCGGTATCTCGCCGGACTTCACCTTCTCGTACAGAGGGGACGCCATCTTGTAATTGTCAAAGTCAGAGGTGACAGACATCTCGATATCTACACCGTGGAGAGCGGCCTCCTCCGTGTTGTGTACGCCTCCCCAGTCCGATATTACTACGCCGTCATAGTTCCACTGCTCTCTGAGAACTTTCTGTATAAGACGCTCTGATTCGCAGCAGTAACTTCCGTCAAAGCGGTTGTACGCGCCCATGACAGTGAGGCTGCTCCCGTCAATGACAGCGTCGTGGAATGCCGGCAGATAGAGTTCCTGGAGGGTTTTTTCGTCCACCTCCACCTCCACTTCCAGCCGATCCTGTTCCTGATTGTTCAGGGCAAAATGTTTGACACAGGCAGCCACGTCGTTGTCCTGAATTCCCTGGATCAGGGAGGTGGCAAGCGTTCCGGTCAGTACCGGATCCTCGCTGAAATACTCAAAGTTCCGGCCGCACAGGGGGGTGCGTTTGATGTTGACGCCGGGAGCCAGTATGATGTCCTTGCCCCGGCCTCTGGTTTCGTTGCCGAGGATCTGGCCGAAATAGAAAGCGAGTTCCGGATTCCAGGTCGAGGCCAGACAGGTGTTGCTGGGAAGCCAGCTGGAATAGTCGCCGCCGTCGTCTACGGTCTGCCAGGCGTCGTCCTCAAATTCCTGCCGGACGCCGTTTGGCCCGTCGGACATATGGAGCCCTGGAATCCCCAGGCGTTCAATGCCATCGGTGCGAAAGAGACCGGCGGCGTGTATCATCTTGATTTTTTCCTCCAGTGTGAGCTGGGGGAGAAGTTCTGTCAGGTTTTCTGTGGTCTGCATGGGATCTTCTCCTTTCGCGGTATGATTTTTACACTTATATAGCATAGTTTACCATAAAGCGGCGAGCAGCACAATTATATTTACAGCCGGTTGAAATAATGATAGAATAACTAATAAAATAGAGGAGGAAATACGGAATGAGGAAGTTTATATATCTTCTGGCTTTTTTCTTCTCCGTGAGTCTGCTCTGCCCGGAGGCACATGCAGCGGTGGAGGTAAAAGTCTATATTACAGAGGGAACGCTGAATCATGCCATAAACCGGACTATGAGTGTCGGTGAGACGCGGACGGGCTGGGGCATTGAACTGAATGAAGGTCGCAAGGTAAAAAGCGCTGTCTGGCAGAGTACAGATACAGGCGTCGCCACGGTGGTCGGCGGTGCAGCGGGTGCGACCGTAACGGCGCACAAAGAGGGAACAGCCAGGTTGAGACTCACCGTTGTCACGGATAAGAACGAGACAGTGTCCACAGATTGTCTGATTTCCTCAGTTACGGTATTGAAGGAACAACCGGTTGGTTATGTGCAGGAGAGCGCAGATTTTTACCGTGGGGCCAGTACGGACTCCAAGGTTCGCAATACCGGACAGGCAGGGCAGAAACTCACTGTGATTGCCCAGTGCAGTGATTTTTATCGGGTAAGACTTCCGGAGGACTATGATTTTAAGGATGAACTGGATCAGGCTACCACTTATGTGCAAAAGAGCGACATTACGATACCGGTCACAGAGATAAAGATGGAGCGGCCGGAAGCGGGGACGATACTAAATGCAGGTGAGACACTTGCGCTTCATGTCAGCATAAAACCGGCATTGGCCACCAGAAAGGAGATTCTGTGGAGCAGTGATAATCCCGACATCGCCTCTGTGACGGACAAGGGCGTTGTGACGCCTCACAAGTCGGGCCTGGCGGAGATCACGGCCAGAGAGAAATACAGTGGAGTGAGCGCAAGCCATAAGGTATTGGTGAATTGGAGAGTGTTGGCGCCTGCCCGGATATACAAGCACAATCTTGTGTTGGAAAAGGACAACGACTTCCGGGGCAACTATGTGGGCTGGCAGAAGATGACCGGCGCCAGTTACTATCGCCTGTATAAGGGCACATGGAAACCAAAAAAGAAAAGGATAGTGTATAAGAGCAAAAAACTTACAAAGGCAGGTTATTATGATACTAAAGTAAAAAAGGGTATTGTCTATCATTACTATCTGCGGGCATATAACCGCGCCGGAAAATGCCTGGATAAAAGCCGCAAAATAAAAATCCGGGCGACAGCGCCGGAACTGACAGCCGAGCCGACCTCACTGGATAGTATACGATTGAACTGGAAGCCGAAAAAAAGCCGGTATCTGCATGGAATTAAAGGATACAGGATATACAGGAGCAAAAAGGAAAATGGAAGATACAAGTGCATAAAGCAGATAAAAAAGAAAAAGAAATTTCAATGGGATGACAAAAAACTGAAAACTTCTACCACCTATTATTATAAAGTCTGCGCATACCAAAAAAGGAAGAAAAAATTAAAGAACGGAGCAATGAGCGCTATAGCCACAGCCAAAACTTATGCGACGGTATCTGAGGAGACAAACTGGAATTATTTTTACAGCATGAAGAATAAATGGAATGGAGTATGTATGGAGCAGAAAGAGGTGACAGAAGCACAGTCCATTCAGAAAATGAACAACTATGGTATCACACGGAAAGGAAAGACTGCCTATCCGTATATAAAATACCATCTGACGACAAATAAACTGTATATACATATGTATGTGGATTTTCTGTCTTATAAGAAAGTGGGTAACAAGACAGTGCGGGTTGCTCCGCCGTCTGGCAGGATAAAGTATGAGGGAAAAGAACAGGGAAAAACATACCGGGAGGAATTTATAGATGGGGTGCGTTATGCCTATGAGATAGGAGTCCAGGGGGACAGGGGGGATTTTGCACCAGGCGTCAATTTTCAAACACGGTTTATCCTGCACGAGAAGGGAAAAGAAGCGCTTCCATCTAAGCAGCACTATCTGGAAATCCGAATCGGGGGCGAGTGTCCGGACTGTCCGGAGCAAGATTGGTTTCATGGCGATATCTTGGGCACAGATGTGGCAGATCCCGGGGACAGCCACCTGTATATGGCCGTCAATGAGGAACTAGGTAGACAGGAGACTCCACTGAACTTTCGCTGCCTGTCAGCTCACGAACTGGGACACACACTGGGACTGTGGGATGGGTATTTGGTGGAGACAAGAGAGGGAAATATAATCGACCGCATGAGGGAAAATGGTGAGACATGTATATATACTAATGATGATAAGTGGAAAAACATAATGAAGTGTGACAGGGAAGAAGAAAAAATCACGGCCAATGATGTAGAGATGATGCTCTTGGCATATGGACGAAGTGCCGACGACAAGGACGATGTGAGCCAGGCGTATCAGGACTATGTGTATCAGGGGCGTTATGAGACATCGGAGGTAATCCGAGACAGAAAGGATGAACAAAAGGATGGAAAAACAGTTTATGAAAAATTGTGGTAGATATTTTGCAGTGTGGCTGATAATCTGTCAGATGATTAACATCAGCTGGACAGGAAAGCAGGAAACGGCAAGAGCCGAGACTGCGGCAAAGCCTCAGACTACCCTCTCTGCCCCTGCGGAGGTGCGTCTGCGCAACTATAAGGGAAAGAGGCTTCGGCTGCGGTGGAGTGACGTCGCAGAGGCTGACAGTTATGAGATATTCCAGTACAGGAAAAAGAAGAAGGCTTACCGGAAAGTGGCCGAGGTGGAGGGCGGGCGTACCTCCTGGCTCAGTCCCCGGACGAGGAAGGCCATGCGGTATAAGATTCGCGCGTGCTGTATGGTAAATGGGAAAAAGGAGAAGGGAGCTTTCAGTTATGCCGTGTGCGCGATTCCCTATGCCAGAAAAAAGGGAAAGAAGGTCAATGCGGGGATAGTGCGGGCGAAGCAGTACCAGAACCAGCTGGGAATATACGAGAGCAAACAGATGGAAGTATCGATCCGCACCAGCCGGTATGCGAAGAACAAGAGGGCGAAGGTGTTCGATACTTCGCTGAGGTGGTATACGACCGATGCGGGTATCGCCACGGTAGACAGCAAAGGGAAGGTGACGACCGGGGGAAAATACGGCACCTGTCAGATCTATGCCAGGGCCCACAACGGCAATACCACCGGCAAAATCAACATCACAGTAAAGAACTATGCGAGGCCGGGGAAATTTACCAATACAGAGTATACGGAGGAGAACATGAGGAGGCTTCTGACGGATTATGCGGAGGACTTGCAGGTGATTGCAGAGTACTTTGAGAGATATAACAAAACGCATGATCCACAGGAGGTCAAATTTTATATGAATATGGGGCGAAGTGCGATGATAGTAGATGGAGCAGACGTCCCATATGAAGAAGTGAAAGAGAGACTGTACAGGATATTGGACGATTGTCCTGGAGATATGGTGATACATGTGACGAGAGGGGGAGTTCATTTTGAATTATCGAACAATATGTACAATAATGAACTGAGTTTTTCTATGAATATAATCCCTGCGCAAAAAGAAGTTGAAGAAGGTCCCAGTAATTTTAGAGTTGCCGCCCGTTGGTTTTATAGTTTTTATCGTTACGCATAAAGGAGCATATGTATGCGGGAAAAAGAGAAAAAAAGATCTGGAATGTTAAAGATATGTTGTGCCACTGTGCTGCTATCCGTTTTGTCCTGTGGAGGCGTCCTCGCACGGACGGAAACGGCAAGAGCCGAGACTGCGGCAAAGCCTCAGACCACACTCTCCGCCCCTGCGGAGGTGCGTCTGCGCAACTATAAGGGAAAGAGGCTTCGGCTGCGGTGGAGTGACGTCGCAGAGGCCGACAGTTATGAGATATTCCAGTACAGGAAAAAGAAGAAGGCTTACCGGAAAGTGGCTGAGGTGGCGGGCGGGCGTACCTCCTGGCTCAGTCCCCGGACGAAGAAGGCCATGCGGTATAAGATTCGCGCGTGCCGTATGGCAGATGGGAAAAAGGAGAAGGGAGCCTTCAGTTATGCCGTGCGCGCAATCCCCTATGCCAGGAAGAAGGGAAAGAAGGTCAATGCGGGTACAGTGCGGGCGAAGCAGTACCAGAACCAACTGGGAATATACGAGAACAAACAGATGGAAGTATCGATCCGCACCAGCCGGTATGCGAAGAACAAGAGGGCGAAGGTGTTCGATACTTCGCTGAGGTGGTATACGACCGATGCGGGTATCGCCACGGTAGACAGCAAAGGGAAGGTGACGACCGGGGGAAAATACGGCACCTGTCAGATCTATGCCAGGGCCCACAACGGCAATACCACCGGCAAAATCAACATCACAGTAAAGAACTATGCGAGGCCGGGGAAATTTACCAATACAGAGTATACGGAGGAGAACATGAGGAGGCTTCTGACGGATTATGCGGAGGACTTGCAGGTGATTGCAGAGTACTTTGAGAGATATAACAAAACGCATGATCCACAGGAGGTCAAATTTTATATGAATATGGGGCGAAGTGCGATGATAGTAGATGGAGCAGACGGCCCATATGAAGAAGTGAAGGAGAGACTGCACAGGATATTGAACGATTGTCCTAGAAATATGGTGATACATCTTGTGGATGGAACGGTATATTTCGATATGTCAGGGGGGGAATATTGTAATTTGCTGATGTATAATTATTATGAACCTTATATTGACCTTGAAGAAACCCCTAATCGTTTTAGTGTGGCGTCCCGGTGGATATATGAGTTTTATCGTTACGCATGAGTTCCGGAAAGGAGAATATAATGGTAAACTACAGCGAATATATATTTCGATTTGCGCTCGGTGAAGTATTTACCGAGGCAGCGGTGCTCTACTGCTTCTTTTCACTGGCTTCTGATTACTGTGAGGGAAGAAAGCGGAAGGCCGTCCTGATCTACACACTGATAGAGGCATTTTATGTATTTATGTTAGCGGTCACTGGCTGGGATCTTATGGGAAATGCGATAATACTCCGCACGATCATGATTATTACAGACACCATTTTCATGCCGTGGTATCTGGTGAGAGGCTGGCAGTGGTACCGCTACATAACCCTGTTTTTTATAACACAGATGAATTCTTCCAGTCTGGGAATGTGCCTGTTCTATCCGATACTGAATCTTATAGTCGGGGAAAATGAATTTTATATGGGGACGCTGGTAGTCCAGATGTATAAAGAGGAGGGGGAACTTCTGGTGTTACCGCTCTACTTCCTCGTGAACTTTGTGGCATACTTTGCCGTTACGAAAATCACCAAGAGGATAATGCGCAGCGAAAAGAGGAAAAGGCGTCTGATGAATATCTGTCAGATTTTGTTCTGTGCGTACTTTCTTTCGATGAGTTTTGCATTTGCAGACTATGGGGCGGGTTCCGTAATTGTGGCAAACGCGACGATTATTTTCAACTGCACAATCACCGTTATCTTTATCGTCCGCGGGATAATATTGGAAAATACCTATATCCGGCGGGAGAAGATTTTCATGGAGAGGCAGGAGAGGTATCAGTATAAGCGGTATACCCGTCTCAAAGAGAGACAGAACGAGGCGCGGAAAATCCGGCACGATCTGGCGGATCATCTCCAGACGGTACAGCTTTTGCTGCAGCGCGGCGAACCGGAGAGGGCGCGGGAATATGTGGCGGCGTTGGAGTACGGAGCGGAGCGGCAGAACGGAGGAACAGGATGAAAAAACAAAAGAAATTCCAGACAGTGTTTATTGTATTTGTCTTTCTTTTACTAAATCTCCTTGCTATATTCTGCCTGTGGGGGCTGATCAGGCAGTTTAATGTGCAATTGCTTCTTCTGGCGCTGTTTTTTATTCTGGCGTCGGTTTTCATCGGGCGGCAGCTTTTATATTTTACTACCCATATGGACTATGAACAGGAAATCATTGAGGCGGAGAAGCAGATTCAGGAGAACAACCGCCGGGAGATGGAGAGGGAGCAGGAATCCCTTGGAAAACTGGAGCGGGAAGTCTCCCGGTACATGGGACATATCGAAGAATTGTTAGAGCAGGCGGCGGTTGAAGAAACGAAGGAGTACACGCAGAATATACTGGCGGAATGTAACAAAAAAAAATGGCAGCAAATGTGCAACCGGCCGCTGCTGGATGCGGTGCTCCACTCCAAGAGGCAGTTCTGCGACGAGCAGGGAATCGAGTTCGATGTGATGTCCTATGTGCCGGAAAATATGGTATGCACAGAGTCCGAAATGATATCCATATTTCACAATCTTCTGAATAATGCCATTGAGGCCTGTGTGAGAATGGGCCGGAATGAAAAGCGCAGAGTCTTTTTCCGCACGGGCGTCAGGAACGGTCAGTTTGTGCTCTCGTGCCTCAATACGCGGAAGAAAAAAGAGAGGTTTACGGGGAAAACATGGAAAAAGAATTCTGCCCTCCATGGCATGGGGCAGAAAATCGTGTACGATATAGTGCGCAGGCACCAGGGAAATTGTGTCTGCGACAAGAAAAAAGACACCTATTCAATGGTCATTACCTTCAATCTGAGCGAAGAAGCTGCGGAGTGAACCGCACCGGCTCAGAGGAGAGAAGCCAGATACCGGCTGTAATCCTCAGCGGCCTTTTTGGCATAGGAGCGGCTGTTTGGGAGAGATGTGCCGTTTGTCAGGGCACAGACGCCGTTGCCAAGGGAGAGAATGTAGGCGGGATTGACGAGATAACTGCTGTGGATCTTGATAAAGTACGGCAGCTGCCTGTGAAGCCATTTCAAGGTCTGGTAAGTGTGGAAGCTCTTGTCTCCGGAATAATAAATCGTCAGCCTGTGCCCATATACCTCCGCATAGAGGATATTGTCCGCCTGAAGGCGGATTTTGTGTGAATTGCTGGTGATGGTAATCTGTCCGGCGAAGTCCTGTGAAACGGTGTTTAAGGCTCTGTCCAGTGCAAGCGGGAGCCGCTGCTCCAATTCCGATTTCAGGATGAAATAGGTGTGGCGCACGTCGTAAACCTCCGTTGCCAGATTCAGATAGTTGCTCACAAATACGATGCTGCAGGAGAGGTCAATGTCGTTGATTCGCTTCGCTAGCGAGATCCCGTCATAGGTATTCATCCGTATATCCAGAAAGATAATGTCGTAGTCGAAGTTACGCTGTTTCAGGCGCTCCGAGAGCTCCTCCGGGGAAAATGTGTCAATGGAGGCCGTTATTCCGCGCTCCCCGCAGATATTTGTTATCTGTTCTGTAAGATAGGTCAGATATTCTGTATTGTCGTCGCAAACTGATAATTTCATTTTTTCCGTCCTATAGCACTAGCAAATAATGTCAAAAATATTGTTTCGAAACTGCAGGATATTATATCACATTGTGCATAAATTGTAAATCAGGGGATAAAAAATGCAAGTTATGAAGAAAAATGTCCAGTTATGATTTATATTGGAAAATCAAGACGAAATGTGGTACACTACGAAAATAAAAACACTGGTTTATTAGGTATAATTGTCACAATGACAAACAATCGTGATTTTATAAACTTGTAGCTGGAAGTGACTGTCATGCAGATAAATAAAAAGAATCGTTGTATCGGCTGTATGGAACTGCTGGACGGGGACGGCGCCTGTAAGCACTGCGGCTTTGTCCAGGAGGAGTACCGGCCGATTCCGCGATGCCTTATGCCGGGTACCGTGCTGGCCGGACGCTATACGACCGGCAGGGTTCTGGGCGAAGGGGCCTTTGGGATCACCTATATCGGTTGGGATTCCGTGCTGGATATACCAGTGGCAATCAAGGAATATTTTCCCTACAACATGGTGAGCCGGGACGTAATCTGCGGTTCCGGTAATCAGGTATATGTATATGAAAATGAAAAAAAGAATGGCTATCAGGAACAGCTGGAGAGATTTCTGGAGGAGGCAAGGACTCTGTCACACCTGAGCGAAGTGGACGGAGTGGTATCGGTGCTGAACTTTTTCCATGAAAACAATACGGCTTACATCGTCATGCAGTATATCCACGGCACGAAGGTAAAGTCCTATGTGGAGGAAAAAGGAAGGATTCCGGGACACAGGGTGCTTGAGATGTTCCGTCCGGTTCTGTCTGCCATGGAGCAGGTGCATGGCAGGGGGATCATACACAGGGACATCAGTCCGGACAATGTGCTATTAAAAGATGACGGGAGCCTCGTGCTGATTGACTTCGGTGCTTCCAGAATGAGAAATATGGACGCCACCCGGACGATGACAGTTATGTTCAAGCGGGGCTTTTCACCGGAGGAGCAGTACCGGGGAAAGGGGCGTCTGGGCCCCTGCACGGATATATATTCCCTCTGCGCGACTATGTATTACATGCTGACGGCAGAGGCTCCGATGGATTCGGTCATGCGGCGCATAAAAGATGAACTTCCTCCTCTGACGGACAGGAAGGATATTGATTTGACGCCCGCCCAGAAAAACGCCATTATGAAGGGAATGGCCGTGTCTGCAGAGGATCGTTACCAGAGTGTGGGACAACTTAGGAAGGCTCTGTTTTTCCAGGAGGAGGAGCCGCGCCGCATCTTAGGACGAAGGAAAAAACTGGCGTGTGTGGCAGCCGTGGCGTGTGCGGCCTGTATTTTACTTGCGGGCGGAATTTATGCGCGGACTGTCAGGGACAGACAGCCGGCAGACGCCGGAGCGGGTTCTGCGAATCCGGTCACTGCGGGCGCCATAGAGACGCCGGGGAGGACGCCTGTCCCGGAGCGGCTGGCCTCGCTGTCCGGTATGACGAGAGGGCAGGCGGAGAAGCGTCTGGAACATTATGGCAGTCTGGTTGCCGTCACATGGAAGAAGGAATACTCCGGGAAGGTGAAAAAAGGAGAGATTATATCCCAGAGCGTGCCGGAAGGGACGCAGATACAGCAGGGAGACGAACCCGTCCGGCTGACGCTCACCGTCAGCCGCGGGAAGGAAAAGAAAAAGGTGCCGCAGCTAGTTGGCAGGACGAGGGAACGGGCGCAGAAACTTCTGAGCGCGAGAGGGTTCCGCAGTGAAATTGTCTGGACGACGGGATATGTAAGACGAGGAACCGTTCTGGCGCAGGGAACGCCCGCCGGGAAGAAAGAGGCAGAGGGAACACGAATCCTGCTGACGCTCAGCGACGGGAGTGGAGTCGCCGCACAGAGGACACCCTCGCCCAGTCCGAGCAGGAACAGCGGCAGCACAGACAGTAAAGCAGATAAAGGGGACAGTTTTGTGGGAGTTATCCGGTAAGAGAAAAATGCAGTGGAAGGAAACAGAACACAATGAGCGCTACAGCGACGAGAAAGAATTTTTCATTGATTGTGCAAAAACTTCGGGAGACACAGAACTGGCATCGGTTTGACGAATTTCTGATTCGTTTCCTCGGCTATGAGTGGGAAGGGACAGACGGGCCGGGAGACGAGATGAGAAAGAAAGCCTACCGTTTGTTTTTACAGCGCACGGAGGACGAGCGGTGCGCCACCCTGCCGACGATACGCAGATGGTTTGGAATCGGGGAATTTCATAGCCCGAACAGAGCTCAGATCTATGGCATCTGCATCTCGCTTCGGCTGTCCCTGCCGGAGACGGAGCGCTTCCTCAAAGAGGGGATATTGGAGCCGTCCTTCCAGATCAGCGATTACAGCGAGATAATCGCCATGTATGTTCTGGAGAACCGCCTCGGAATGAAGAAATATGAAAGTATGCTCTCGGAGTATGAAGAAAAAATGGCCGGATATGAGTCCGGCTCTCCGCGCACAGAGGCGCGCGGCACGGAGTGGCTGTTCCGGCAGTTCGAGAATATCAAAATATTTCCGGAGCGGGAGTTTCTGGCCTGGATGTGGGAGCATATGGAATCGTTCAAGGGGTACAGCCGGACACTGCAGGGCTATCTGGAGCATTACCGCAAGCGAATGGTGGAGCAATCCCAGCAGGAGATCCGACGGCAGTTGCATATCCTTCTCTCAGAGACGCGATATTACAGCTGGCGGGACGAGCATGGAAGAAAAAGCGTCGATGAAAAGAAGGAGATAAAGAGGTACCTGTCTGCGGATTCGCGCAGGAAAAAACCGACTGTGTCGCCCGAACTCCGGAAAAACATATCCGAGCTGGTCAATATCGCTTATACGAATCGCGCCTATAATACTTATATCGTATCTGAATTATTTGAGATGTGGGAGAGAGCCGGAATGGAACGGCAGGGGATACTGCCCAGAGAGACAGTAAAGTTCATGTCGGGCAAACATGTGTCGGATCTCTTTAATATTCCTGTCCGAAACCGGCTTGCCCAGCAGACGCACAGGGCTCTTTTCCGTCTCAGGCAGATGGACAGCGGGGCGGCGCCGCCGAAGGAGATCGTCTCTCTGGCCGAGGAATGTGGAGGCGGAGAGCCGGAGACGGTGGAGGAAGCGGTGGGATGTCTGGAGCGCTTTGAAAAAGAAAATAAGCGGAGACGTCTCATTGTGCAGCGGGGAGATCTTCTTCCGCTCATACTCTATGTGGCGCAGCAGACCTTCCTGCAGGAGACGAGACAGAGCGGAGCGCCCTACGATGGCGAGAGGGCCAGAAAAGTTTTCACCACACTGGCGGACGAGACGCTGATTGCGTGCGGCATGGAACCGCTCAACGAGAAATACCTGTTGGACGCCGTTTTGCTCGCCTGCTTCCAAAAGAATGAAATGTATACATATACAGATGTACTTGCTCTCGTATGAGAAGGCAGAAGTATCAACATCATAAGGACGGAGATCAAAATGCAGTTATTGAAACAGAAGACCATCAGATGGATTAGCCTGCTGTGCATCGTGGCGCTGTCCGCCGCGCAGATGTTCCGGGAGACGCCGGACGCACAGGGCGCCGTGCCGGACGGCAACCTGTCCATAGAACTCAGCTGGGAAAATGAATCTGACCGCGGTTATTATGACACAAAGGACGGGATCGTATATAATAGCGACGGCAGCGTCGATTTTACAGCTCTTGGATACTGGAACGGCGGCGGACTGGTCTGGTGGGTAGACAGTGAGGACAGGGGAATGGTCAGCTGGGGCGGTTATGACAGGATCGTCTGCTGGCTCACCGTAGACCACATACCGGAGGGCAAAGATGGCGTAGACGTCATAGTCAGCGGCGTGAGGGGACAGACAGAAGGTCTGTGGCACGACGAAAACATGCAGCTTTATGGGAAAATCACACAGCCAAACACCCTGTTTGAATTGACAATCCGGCTGGACGACCTGATATACAAACTGGACAGGCCGGAGGAGCGGGACGCAGAAATAAACCGCCTCCTCTTTAAGTACAATACATTCGACGACAGCATAGCAGGGATAGATGCCGAGGACGTTCACTTTACCATTTATTCCATCACCCTGCACAAAACCGGAGGGCCGCCGGTTCCGAAACCCTCGCTTCCGTCCGCCACGGCGACCGCATCGGCGGTAGTTAAGCCGTCCGCTCCTGCGACGTCGTCTCCCGGCACAGGGAGAATCACACCGTCGCCTGCCGCGACCGCGCCGACCGGAGGCTCCGGATTGAAAATGAAAAAATTCCAGATCCAGACCAATGCCAAACGGCAGGCAGTCCTGAAATGGGAGTCTGTCAAGGGCGCCTCCGCTTACAGGATATATCGTTCCGGCAAAGCGAAAAAAGGCTATCGGCTTCTCCGTGAGATTCCGGCCACCCGCCATACATACACGGACACTCCACCCAAAATATGGAAAAAATATTATTATAAGATCGCGGCGGTGCGCAGCGGAGACGGGGGGAACTACGAGGGCAAAAAATCGCAGGCAGTATCTTTCCGCGGCAGGGAAATCCGCACGCCGACGATTTCTGTCAAAAAGGGAGCGCGGCAGGGAATCCGCTATCTGACGGTGTCGCTGAAAAAATACGAGGGCACATATGTGGACATCTACGTCGCCACAGGCAGGAAGAAGTACCGGGGACTGAAGCTTGCCTCTCACCATATCCGGAAATACAAGGGGAAATTCAAAATACAGTATGTGGTGAGAAAAACGGTTATACGCCTGAAAGTCCGAACCTATAAAAAGAGGAAAAAGAAGAAGGTATACAGCGATTTCTCAAAAGAGTTCAAAATCCGGGTGTGAAATGACGGCAAAAAAATTTTTTAAAAAAATTTCAAAAGAGAAAAACAGCGGTTTTCCGTTGTTCTTCTTGTGCGAATGTCTCAAAAGAGGCCAAAAGTGAAAAAAACGGAAAATTTTCTCATACATGTCCGTGATATAATAGCAAACAGGTCGATAAGTGCCGGTTCCCAGGAAAGGGGCGGGAGCGATTTCTGACGACCACACAGAAAGAAAGAGAGGAAACCAATCATGAATTTATTCAGAAAGAACAAAGCAACCGTATGGCTGCTGATCGCAGCCCTGCTCCTCGGCAGCGGAATCACCGCTCCGGACAAGGCGCAGGCGGCGAAGAAATCGAAAACTTCAAAAGAAAAACTGAGCAGTAAGAAGCTGACTCTCAAAAAGGGCCAGACAAAGACCTTAAAAGTCAAAAACGCCCAAAAGAAGATTAAGTGGAGTATCGTCTCCGGCAAGAAGTATATCAAACTGAAAAGCAAGAAAAAAGCCAGCGTAAAAATAGTGGGTAAAAAAGCGGGCAAGGCCAAAGTACAGGCCAAAGGCAAGAAGAAACTCATCTGTAAGGTGACGGTGCAGGGAGCAGGAAAGAGTACCGGCGGCAGTAAGACGACGGTGAGTAAGACGGCTCAGACCGACAAGACTCCAACTACGCAGACACCAACCACGCAGACTCCGACCACGCCTTCCTCCGGCGATATAGATATATCTAAGGCAGAGTGGGTGACAAATGATGAGGATCTGTTGATTAGCGAGGTCATTTTTGAGGATTCCTCACTTGTATACCAACTGTCATGGAATGATATACTATTGGAGTTAGGAAATAAAAAGACAGTTAAAGAGGCAGTGCCGGATGTATCAAAATGTAAAATCACAGCCCTTTTATTTGGTGAAAAGGTGTCAAAGGTTGCGATAAAAGACATCCATTGGAGTGATGAGCCATATTCCAGCGGTTCATTAGACAGTGGATATTACTCGTTTACATTATACGCACAGAAGGGAGATAAGGTTTATAAAACTTCTGTCAATATACTGGAACGGTATTATGATACTTACGGGACTGAACTTACTGTCACAGGGGTTGAGCAGAATGGCGTTCTGCTCGAAACGGAAATGATAGATGACGTTTTTAATCTTTTTAGCCTTAAGGAGGGTAAGGGGCAGAACATAAAGGATGTTATTCCTGATTTGACAAAGACAAAAATCCATTTCTCATATCGTGGTAAAGACTATGAAGCATCACCTGCTGCAGGGCTGGTAGAATGGAGCGAAGTTCAATGTGAAGACAAGAGTTATATATGTTACATATTTGATATTAAGGTGATGAGTGGAAGTCAACTGATCTATGCGAATATAAAACTCACGAGTCCCGATAAGTCTTTGGATGGAAAAAATGAAAGCGATGTGGCGGCACTGCAGAAACTGATTGCCGAGCAGAAAGCGCGTGGGGGATATGTGTCGGAGAATTTGATCAGTGAGGAGTATACGTGGTCTGAGGAGGGAAATTTGACAGGGATTGCATGGGGAGAACATAACGAAGAAGGCGCTGGCCTTTCAGGCGAAATTTCATTTGCAGGACTGAAAAATCTGGAAAGGATATATATTGGAAATAGTAACTTGACCAGCGTGGACGTAAGTGGCAACCCGGCGTTGAAGTATTTGGATTGTAGTTGGAACGCACTGAGCAGTTTGGACGTAAGCAGTAATCCGGCATTGGAGTATTTGCATTGCGAAGGTGATCACCTGAGTAGTCTAGACGTAAGCAACAACCCGGCGCTGGAGAGTTTAGATTGTAGTTGGAACGAACTGAGTAGTCTAGACGTAAGTAAAAATCCGGCGTTGAAGGAGTTGAGGTGCGATGGAACCCAACTGAGCAGTCTGGACGTAAGCAGTAATCCGGCGTTGAAGAAATTGTATTGTGATCATACCCAACTGAGCAATCTGGACGTGAGCAAAAATCCGGCTTTGGAATACTTGATGTGTGGTGGAGAGGTTACAGTCACCGGTTGTTCTGAGGATATAATAGTAAGGTGGTGAAACTACCCAATCCACCGCAGGATATTATAAATCACCAGAACTAACATAAATCAGGATATTAACTGTGCAAAGGGCGGAACCATAAAAATTGGTTCCGCCCTTTTGCGGCTGTCGATAGGTCTAGCGTACAAAATAATTTTTTGCTCTGCATTGCATTTTTTGTCGAAAACGCAAAGTTTTTGCACTGAAATGCAAAAACTTGATTTTTTAATCTGTTTGTGCTATTTTATGATTGGAAGGAGCGATGCGCTATGATAGAATTGCACAAATTAAAAAAAAGGGATCATTATCTCAATAAACTAATCGGCTTTCAGGATACGGAACCTGTAAAGGTCGTCACCGGCATAAGGCGCTGTGGAAAATCAAGTCTTTTGAAACTAATGGTCGCTCATTTGACTGAGACAGGCATCCGGCCGGAGCAGATTGTTGAGATGAACTTTGAATCGTATGATTTTCGTAAAATGAATGATGACGACGTCTATGCTTATGTAAAAAAGCGAACGATGCCGGGAAAGCGAATGTATTTATTTTTCGATGAGATCCAGAGGATTAACGCCTGGGAGGACGCAATAAACGCTTTGCGTGTGGATTTGGACTGCGATATCTATGTGACTGGTTCCAATGCTTACCTGCTTTCCTCCGAATATTCCACTTATCTTTCCGGCAGATGTGTGGAAATCAAAATGCTGCCGCTTTCTTTCAGTGAGTTTCTTTATTTTCATGATTTTGAGGTTAGGGAAGTTAAGAGCGCTCTCGGCGGCCTCCGTAAACAGGTGTTTGATAAAAACGGCGGACACTATGAGCTGCGGGAGGTATTTGAGGCGTTTATGCGTTTTGGCGGGATGCCGGGTATTGCCGATATTGGTCTTGACCAGGAAAAGGCGCTTTCTCTCCTTGACGGCATCTACTCCACCGTTGTTATCCGTGACATTTTGGAACGGGAAAAACGCCGGGGACAGAAGCGGATTACCGATCCGATCCTGCTTCGCAAAATCATCATGTTCCTCGCAGACAACATTGGTTCTAATGTTTCTATTGCATCCATAGGAAATACCTTAGTGAATGAAGGTCTTCTTGAGGACGATAAACGGAAAGGCGCTCCGAGCGCACACACTGTTCAGGAATATGTCAACGCGCTGCTTGAAAGTTACTTTTTCTATGAGATTAAGCGGTTTGATATAAAAGGGAAAGAGTATCTCCGCACGCTGGGCAAGTACTATATTGTTGACATAGCATTGAGAAATTATCTGCTGGGCTTTCGAAATCGCGACAGCGGTCACAGCATTGAAAATATCGTTTATTTTGAGCTGTTGCGCAGGGGGTACGACGTTGCAATCGGTAAGATTGATAACATGGAGGTGGACTTTATTGCAACCAACGCGGATGAGAGGAAATATATTCAGGTGACAGAATCCATGAACAGCGAGGAGGCAAGAAAGCGTGAACTGGCTCCTCTGCAAAGGATACGCGACAACTATGAAAAAATCGTGTTATCGCTTGAACCGGGACTGGATAACTCATACGAGGGCATCAAGTCTGAGAACCTGATTGAGTGGCTTCTCGCAGACTGAGCGATGCTATGCCTGCCGTTTCGCATAAAGAAGAAAAATCCCCGGATAAACGCAGCCGTTCGTCAGCCGCCATTTATCCGGGGATGATTAAAATCGGACGCTGTTATGTTATCTGAAAGCGTGTTTCATAAATGCGTACAGTGCGCGGTCCCAGCATCCGTCATCGTGTCCGGTGCCCGCCACTTCAAAGAACATACTGTTCATGCCAAGCGCGTCGCAGTTATTTACAAATCTTCTTGCGCTGTCGTCCATCATGCGGTCGCGTTCGCCGGTGATAAAGAAGCAGAGTTTGATCTCCTCATTGATCCGCTCCGCAGTTTCTTCTGTCGTCACGATTGTCTGGTTGACGGAGGCGAAGGGGCCTGCGGAGAAAAAGCCCATGTAGTGGAACAGATCGGGGTGTTTCAGGCCGAGCTCGATTGCTTCGCCGCAGCCCATGGACAGGCCGCACACGCCGGTGTGGTCGGCTCCCTTTTCGATTGGATAATTCTCCTGCATATACGGCAGCAGGTCGTAGATTACCTCGTATTCAAACAAGTAGCAATTGCTCCATGAATTCTGTATCGTCGGATCCGGAACCGTGTGCGGATACGTCTTGTTCTTATCGTACTTTATGTCGCCGTTCGGGAATACGACGATGACATCCGGCATTTTGGGGGAGACGTACAGTGTATCCAGAATATACTGTGCATGACAGCCGCCCTGTCCCAGCGGGCGTCCCAGTGTCCAGAAGTTCTCGTCCTGTCCGCCGCCGTGCAGACAGAATAATACGTTGTATTTTTTGCTTTCGGGATCATAATTCGGCGGGAAGTAGATTTTGGCATGGCCTTCCCCGCTCTCGCGGTATTGCGAGGGGTAATAAAAGTCCTTTACCTCGCCGTGTGCGATGTCCTCTTTGTATATATTAAATCCGTCCGGCGCGATGAAGTAATCCGTCACGCACAATTTGTAGGTCTCTTTCTTTGTCTCGTCGGTCTTTGATGTGAGCACGAGCAGACATTTGCCGATGTGATTGGTCGTTACCACGCCGTTCGCATCGACGGACGCCACATATTCGTTTGTCGTGGTGACGGTATAATCGTCGATAACGCCCTCTGCCGGTGTTACCTTTGTCTTTGTGTCCAGCTTATCGCCCAGCTCCAGTTCGTAATCCGCCTTATATGCAATCGTGACCGGAGTCGGCGTCGGAGTCGACGGTTTTTTTGATGGCCGGGGCGAATTGGTCGGCGTCGGTGATGGGGTGGGGCTGCCTGTCGGAGCCGCCGGTGTGGCGCTGGCGTTTGAAGATGGTGAGGCAGACGGCGTCTTCTGCGAGGTGGTATCCGGCGTCTTTTGTGTGTTTGCCTTTACGGTTACTTTGCAGGTCGCTTTCTTCCGGAGCCCCTTGTATCTGGCTGTCACGGTGATTGTTGCCTTTCCGGCCTTCCGGGCCTTGATCTTTCCCTTTTTGTTTACCGATACGGTTCCGGGACGGGAGGATTTCCACGAGAGCCGGGCCTTCGCCGGGTTCTTTTTCACTTTCAGTTTGTACGTCTTTCCTTTCTTCAATGATAGTTTCTTTTTGTTCAGTTTTACCTTTACGTTTGCTTTTTTTGCCGCGGATACCGTCTGCGTGTCATTCAGTGCGTACCCCTGCAGCGCGCCGACAAACAGAGCTGCCGTCAGCAGCTTTGCCAGCGTTTTCCTGGTTTTTGAAAATGTCCGTTTGTTCATAGTCCTTCCCCTTTCATTTATCTTACGAATATCCGTAAAAAAGTTTTTGCAGTCCGGCATTGCCGGCCTGATTTTATGCTAACATATTTTTTATATAACTTCAATGTGTTTTCGGTAGGAATGACTGTTAAAATAATCGATAATGTGGTATAGTAGAACAAAGGCTTTGAGCCGATATATTTAGTAAAGTGGACGGAAAGAGAGGAATTATCAGATGAGTGAAAAAGAAATCCCCTACAAGATCTACCTGGAGGAGAGCGAGATGCCGAAGCAGTGGTACAATCTGCGGGCGGATATGAAGAATAAGCCCGCGCCGCTTCTGAATCCGGGGACGGGACAGCCGATGACGCTGGAGGAGTTGAGCGGTGTGTTTTGCGAGGAGCTGGCGAAGCAGGAACTGGATATGACGACGCCGTATATTGACATTCCGGACGAAATCCGGCAGTTCTATAAGATGTACCGGCCGGCGCCGTTGGTGCGCGCCTACTATCTGGAGCGTTATCTGGACACACCGGCTAAGATTTATTATAAATTCGAGGGAAATAATACGTCAGGAAGCCATAAGCTGAATTCGGCGATTGCCCAGGCCTATTATGCCAAGAAGCAGGGGCTGAAGGGCGTCACGACGGAGACGGGAGCCGGGCAGTGGGGCACGGCGCTCTCTATGGCCTGTGCGTTCCTTGATCTGGACTGCCAGGTATATATGGTAAAGGTCTCCTATGAGCAGAAGCCGTTCCGCCGCGAGGTGATGCGTACCTATGGCGCGACAGTTACTCCGTCTCCCTCGGAGAAGACGGAGGTGGGACGGAAGATACGCGCAGAGTTTCCGGATACCAACGGGAGTCTTGGCTGTGCGATTTCCGAGGCGGTAGAGGCTGCCGTGAGCCAGGACGGATACCGCTATGTGCTTGGCTCTGTGTTGTCGCAGGTACTTCTCCACCAGTCTGTGATTGGCCTGGAGAGCAAACTTGCGCTGGATAAATACGGCGAGAAGGCGGATATCATCATCGGCTGTGCCGGAGGCGGCTCCAATCTGGGAGGACTGATTGCGCCATTTATGGGCGAGAAACTGAGGGGTGAGGCGGATTACCGCATTGTTGCCGTGGAACCGGCCTCCTGTCCGAGCTTCACGAGAGGAACGTATGCCTATGACTTCTGCGACACGGGAGCCATCTGCCCGCTGGCTAAGATGTATACGCTGGGCAGCAGCTTTATGCCCGCGCCAAACCACGCCGGAGGCCTCCGCTACCACGGTATGAGTTCGGTGCTGTCCCAGCTCTATGACGACGGGCTGATGGAGGCAGTGAGCGTGAAGCAGACGGAGGTGTTTAAGGCGGCGGAGGAATTTGCCAGAGTGGAGGGAATCCTCCCGGCGCCGGAGAGCAGCCATGCAATCAAGGCGGCCATGGACGAGGCGGTGCGCTGCCGCGAGACAGGTGAGGCGAAGACGATTTTGTTCGGACTCACGGGAACCGGATACTTTGATATGTATGCATATGAGAGTTATCACGACGGGAAAATGGAGGATTATACGCTGACGGACGAGGAGATACAGGCGAGCATTGCGAGACTTCCCAAAGTGCCCGGAGGCAGATAACGGATAGCAGGGAAAGGAGGAGCGCTATGAAGATAGAAGGTGTTGGGCCGGAAAGCGCCGGGGCTGTGGGCAGTGGCCGCGCTGGCGTCGTCGGGAATGTGGTGTCTGCCACAGTACAGCAGATAACCGGCGCAGAAAAAGAGCAGGACGATGCGAAGCAGAAAGAGGAAAAGGAGGGCGTCACAGTCCAGATCTCGGAGCAGTTGAAGGAGATGTACCAGAAGCAGCTGGAGGCCGCGAAGGAGAACGCCAAGGCGGCGGGCGAGGGATTTGATGAGATGGCGAAGGCGCTGGAGATTGCCCGGAGAATCGCAAAGGGCGACAGGGTGCCGCCCCTTGACGAAAAAAAACTGATGGAGTTTAGTTCGGAACTCTATCAGATGGCTAAGGCGGCCGCGGCCATTCATGCCAATGAGAAGCACAAGAATCACAAGTCTCTGTATGAGGACGAGGAGTCCGACTCTGAGCAGAAAATCCGCGAGCTGAGGAGAGAGGGCGGGGCGTCCACTTCCTCCTCCGCCCAGGAATCCGCCGCTGCTGCAGAGACGGCTGCTCCGGCAGGGGAAGCTCCGGACAGTGCGCAGGAATAGTTGCGGATTTCATATCAGAAATTGCTTGACAAAAATATAACTCAGGACTAAAATCGACTGTGTGCAATAAATATCCCTACTTATTTATAGAGGATAACATAACTTTTTGCATCAATTACATACACAGGAGGTACATAGGTATGATGGTTGCACAGATTTTAGCTGTTGTTATTTTTGTTTTTATGTTTGCCATGATTGTCGTAGACAAAATCGAGCGCCAGTATGTGACGCTGGGCTGCGGGGCCCTGACGCTTGTTCTGGTATTCGGATTATGTATGCACAGTCTGACAGCGATTTGGAATACCCTGAATGTCAGGACTATTTTTACGATGGATTTCTGGTATCAGGCAGGTGAGTCGGCTGAATCCAGCGGAGGCATTAACTGGGCCACGATTATTTTTATCGCCGGTATGATGGTGATGGTAGAGGGAATGGCCCGTGTGGGATTTTTCCGCTGGCTCTGCATGAGGATTGCCCAACTGGTTCACTACAAGACGGTGCCGATTTTTATTACGTTTATGATTATGTCGGCGGTATTGGCGATGTTCATTGACAGTATTACCGTTATTCTGTTTTTGGCGGCTGTGACGGTTGAACTGGCCGGACTGCTGAAGTTTACGCCGGTTCCCATGATTATGGCGGAGGTGTTCTGCGCCAACCTGGGAGGCTCGGCTACTATGTGCGGAGATCCGCCCAACATCATCATAGGGACATCCCTGCACTACACGTTTACGGATTTTATCACCAACACAGGCGTAATTGTCGGTGTGGCGCTGATTGCCGTAGTCATATATTTTTACTTTGTATTCCGGAACGAATTGAAAAAGAAGACCGGAGAGGTTACAGAAAATCCTGAGGAACTTGATCCGAAGAAGATCATTACGGATAAAAAAGGATTTGTCATCAGCTGCATTATTTTTCTCTGCGCTGTTGTGATGCTCATCACACATGCCCAGACGGGGCTGACGGTAGCGTTCATCGGGCTGTTTATCGCCCTTGTGACGCTGTTGGCGGCCGGCAAAGCGGCAGGCTCGATACTGAAAAAGGTGGACTATAAGACGCTGCTGTTTTTCGTTGGATTGTTCATCGTGGTAAACGGTCTGGAGGAGACAGGTATACTGAAGATTATCGCCAATTTCATCGGAAGCATCAGCGGCGGTAACGTATATGTGATCGTGGGTATTATCCTGTGGATTTCCGCCATTGCCAGCGCAGTAGTAGACAATATTCCTTTTGCAGCTACGATGGTTCCGGTGATTCGCACACTGTCCCAGACGCAGGGAGTAGGCCTCCCCATACTTGCCTGGGCCATGGCGATTGGAACCGACGTGGGTGGCAGTGCGACTCCGATTGGAGCATCGGCTAATGTCGTGGGCATTGCGGTGGCGGAAAAGAACGGCCATCATATCGGCTGGGGCAAGTATTGCAAGTCGGTGATGCCTGTGACGGTATTGGTGCTGCTCATTGCGACGGCGATTCTTTTTGTCCGATATTTATAAATTAAATATAAAACAAAATACAGGAGGAAAATTTTTATGCGGAAAATAGGTTTTGTGGTAGTAGTTATGTTTATGGCCATGTTGGCCGTGTCTGTGCCGGCGGAGGCAAAGAAGACATACTATGATAAGGATTATTCATATCAGGTAAAGGACAGGGAAGCTATCGTGACAGGATGTTACAAGTATCCCCAGGAAGGAAAATTGATTATACCTTCCAGTCTCGGTGGATTTCCGGTGACAGGGATTGCTTCAAGGACGTTTGCCGAGGACAAGTGGTCTGCTGTATACATACCGGATACGGTGGAGCAGATTGACGGGTATGCTTTCATAGGTTGCAAAATGGTGTCTGTCCGGCTCCCTAAAAATTTGAAAAAAATAGAGATGTCGACTTTTGAGAGCTGTAGGAAACTTACTTCTATCACTTTCAACAAAAAATTGACGAGTATTGGCGACTTAGCGTTTGCAGATTGTACTTCCTTGAAAAAGGTTACTTTGCCGTCTTCTCTGGAGGAGATTGATGATGAGGCGTTTGCATACTGCTATAAGCTGGCGACCGTGAAACTCAATAAAAAACTCCGCAAGATTGGTGAGTGCGCTTTTCGCAAATGTTACAAACTAAAGAAGATTACCCTTCCCTCCCATTTGAACGTTGTGGGGGAAAGAGCGTTTTTGTCGTGCAAGGATCTGAGTGCTGTTTATTTTAAAAATGCAGGGACAAAACTAAAGAGAGGTGTGTTCCGGCGCTGTACTTCATTGAAAAAGCTGGATTTGCCAAAGAAACTGAGGAGTATACCGGAGGAGACCTTTGTTGGCTGCAGCGCCCTCAGAGAAGTTGCGTTGCCGAAGACAATTTCCATTATTCGGAAAAGGGCTTTTGCGGATTGTACTTCCCTGAAAAAAATCGTGATGAATAAGAAGGCGTATGCCATTGGCGACCGCGCCTTTGAGGGTAGCGGCCTCAGGAAAATCAAGATGAACCGGCAAATGCAATTTATCGGGAATGGAGCGTTCCGTGACACGGATATACGGAGTATTACGCTGGGTTCCCGTGTGACCTACATAGGCAACCGGATTTTTTCCGATTGCAAAAAACTCCAACGGGTATATATACCGGCTAGCGTAAAGGGAATTAATCCGGGCGCCTTTAACAACTGTACGAGTCTCCGGGCGATCAATGTGGCGTCCGGCAATGCAAATTACTGCAGCGAGGCGGGGGTTCTCTACAATGCGTCAAAGACAAAACTGATTCAGTATCCGCTGCACAAGACAAACAGCTCCTTCCGCACACCGGGCAGTCTTCAGCGGATTCGCTCCCGTGCTTTTTCCGGAAATCTGTACCTAAAAAATGTGACGACGTCTGCGGATTCCATTGGCAGCCGTGCCTTTTATGAGATGAAAAATCTCCGCTCCGTCACACTCTTATCCGGCGTGAGGAGGATTGGAGAGTCGGCATTTGACAATGATTTCCGGCTGAACAAAATAACGGTGCCGGATTCGGTCACTCATATTGGGCCCCGCGCTTTTGCGTTCAGCAATGTGCGTACCCTGCACATTCCCTCCGCTCTGACTTCATTTGACAAGAGCGCTGTATACGACTGCACAAAACTGGCGTATTTTACAGGCGGAGGCGGCAGATACCGCGTGAAGGAAGGCGTCCTGTACAATGGAAATATGACAAAGCTGATCAAGTATCCGGCCAGAAAAGCGGGCAGTACATTTACCGCGCCGAATTCGGTGAGGAGTGTTTCAGCCTGGGCCTTTGAGTACTGCGCCAATCTGACTAAACTGTATTTTGGAAAGAATCTCGATAATCTGGGGTATCGCGCTATATATAAGGCAAAAAAATTAAGGTCCCTTGTCCTTGACACCAAAAAACTGGGATATTGTACCTTGAGCGTGAACTCCTGCCACAAACTGGCTGTGATTGTGGCGCCGAATAATTCTTTGATGAGGGAATTGGCGGATGAAGCCAACGTAACGTTGATTACGCTGTAGACAGATACTATACAGAGGATATTTATTATTGTGGCGTCCGTTCTGCAAAGCGGACGCCATAATTGTTTTTGGGAAAGACAAAGGAAGATAAAAGGCAAAAGACGGAAAATACGATAAATCACTTGCATTTTCGGGACTGATATGATAATATATCTAATGTTGACGCAAAAAAGTATGGCTCCATGGTCAAGTGGTTAAGACACCGCCCTTTCACGGCGGTAACAGGGGTTCAAATCCCCTTGGAGTCATTGGCAGATTTTCTGCTGCTTGGGACCTTTAGCTCAGTTGGTTAGAGCATCCGGCTCATAACCGGACGGTCCGGGGTTCGAGTCCCCGAGGGTCCATACTGGCCCAGTGGCTCAGTTGGTTAGAGCGCCGCCCTGTCACGGCGGAGGCCGTGGGTTCGAGTCCCATCTGGGTCGTTGCGTATTCCGGCGAAGTTTTGACGGAATACCGGACAAATTTCTAAGCTGGTGTGGCGGAACTGGCAGACGCCCAGGACTTAAAATCCTGTGGGTGGTGACACCCGTACCGGTTCGATTCCGGTTACCAGCATAAAAAGAAAACCGCTCAAAAGGCGGTGCAGTGAAGGGATTTATAATCTCTGGAAATTCGGCGTAGTCGTGAAGATCGGCTATGCCGTTTTTTTGCTTTCCCCCTGCGCGTCGTTTCACTGCAGGACTCTCCCGGCATAGAATGAAGGGAGACATTTTTTTGAGCGAGGGCGATATGCAGATTTACATTGTGGAGCCGGGCGATACGATTGACCGGATCGCCGCTTTATATGGCGTGACACCAGAGGAAATTTCCTATGTCAACCAGATTCCCGCCCCTTACAGGCTGGCGGTGGGCCAGGCCGTGCTGATCCCCACGGGGGAGGACGCTGGCGGGGCGGGGGCAGAACGCGCAGCGACCTCCAACGGCTATGCCTATCCGTTTATCAGTCCGTGGGTTCTGCGCCAGACACTTCCGTATCTCAGCAGCCTGTATGTTTTTTCCTACGGATTTACCGGAACAGGGGAGCTGATTCCTCCGGCCGTCTCAGATGAATGGCTGATTCGGGAGGCATATCAGTACGCCACTGCGCCGGTGCTCGTCCTGACGCCGTTGGGAGCAGATGGAAAATTCAACAACAATCTGATTCATGCGGTGGTAAATGATGAGGCGGCGGAGGAGAACCTGATTGAAAATATACGGATAACGGTTCTTGAAAAGGGATTTCAGGGGGTAGATGTGGATTTTGAATACATTCTGGCGGAGGACAGGGATTTGTTCACCCGTTTTGTCGGTGAACTGCGGGAGAGTATGAACCGGCTGGGAATTACTGTAAGCGTGGCGCTCGCCCCGAAGACGTCGGCGGATCAGCCGGGGCTTCTCTATGAGGGGAAGGACTACCGGGGGCTGGGCGAGGCAGCCGACGAGGTTCTGCTAATGACGTATGAATGGGGCTACACGTATGGGCCCGCCATGGCGGTGGCGCCTCTCAACAAGGTGCGTCAGGTGGTGGAGTACGCCCTGACGGAAATCCCCGCAGAGAAGATCCATCTGGGGATCCCCAACTACGGGTACGACTGGACGCTTCCCTATGTCCGCGGCGAGAGCAGGGCGGTCACTATCGGTAATATAGAAGCGGTGCAGATCGCCATTGAAAATTCCGTGCCCATCCGGTTTGATGAAACAGCCCGCTCTCCCTTTTTTCTCTATCAGAGGGACGGGAGGGAGCACGAGGTATGGTTTGAAGATGTGAGGAGCATGAGGGATAAATTCAATCTTGTCACGGAGTACAATCTGAGGGGCATCGGCGTCTGGCAGATTATGCGCCTGTACCGGCCGATGTGGCTGCTCTACACGGATATGTACTATGTGGTGTGAGGACGGAAAAAGGGGCTCCGCCAGGCGGAACCCCTTGAAACTACATATATGCGATTACTATTTTCCGCCGTTGCGGTACTGTATCGGCGTCATGTCATATTTTTTGCGGAAGACGCGGTTAAAGTGTTCCACGTTCGGATAGCCAACCGCAGAGGCGATGTTCTCCACGGTCATACTGCCGTTTTTCAGGAGCGTCCGGGCCTTTTTTAACCGGATATCTGTCACCAGATCCACGAAATTTTTTCCGGATTTTTCCCGAATATATTTGCTGATATAGGGCTCGCTCAGATGGAACTGCGCCGCCATGGATTCCAGGGTGACGGTCTGGTAATTGGCCTGAATGTAATTTTTCATGGCAATCAGCCGCTCGTCCTTGCAGGATTCATTGTTCTGGATTTCCGGCAGTTTGTTGACGCAGACGCACAGGGCGTGTATGGAGGCCTTGATGATATCTTCGTCAATACCGGCGCCCCAGTAGACATTGCCCTGACAGGTAATGCTCACAAAGGCGATGGCCCGCGAGGAAGAACCCTGAGTCAGCGCGTGCTCCTCATAGGCGGATAACTGGTAACTGATGCCGAAGAACTGCTTGATGGTATTGCTCACGGCATCCAGGCGGCCGTTTCCGTTGGCGTCTACAATCGTCTTTTTGTCGCCGCAGGCAATCGTGGTTTCTGCCATTATGCCGTCAATCTGCTTGAAGTGGCACTCGCTGATCTGGAAGTACGGCGTCGGCGTGATGTAGTGCTCCTCAAAGATTTCATATACCCACTGCGGGGACAATTCCCTGTGCTCCTCGTCGGAGACGTTCTTCATCATATAGCCGACTTCCTCACGCATGGCGTCCGGCAGGGAAATGCCAAAATTCTGTTTTAATATATAGTTGACGCCGCCCTTACCGGACTGGCTGTTGATCCGGATAACGTCGGAGTCATAGGTGCGTCCCACGTCTTTGGGATCCACCGGAAGGTAGGGCACGCTCCAGGTGTCCAGTTTTTTGTCTTCCCGCCACTGCATACCCTTGGCGATGGCGTCCTGGTGGGAACCGGAGAAGGCGGTAAACACCAAATCTCCCGCATAGGGCTGGCGGTCATAGACGTTCATTCTGGTAAAGGTCTCGTAGTTTTTCCGGATTCTCGGCATATCGGAAAAGTCCAGCTTCGGATCCACGCCGTGGGAAAACATATTCATTGCCAGTGTGACAATGTCCACATTTCCGGTGCGCTCGCCGTTGCCAAACAGAGTTCCCTCAATGCGGTCGGCTCCGGCAAGTATGCCCAGCTCTGCATCACAGACGCCGCACCCGCGGTCGTTGTGGGGGTGAAGGGACAGAATGACGGCGTCTCTGTATTTCAGATGCTTGTGAACGTATTCCACCTGGGTGGCAAATACATGCGGCATGGCGTTTTCCACGGTAGTCGGTATGTTGATGATGGCCTTGTTGTCAGCGTCCGGCTTCCACACATCCAGAACGGCATTGCAGACCTCTACCGCATAGTCTACCTCCGTGCCCGGAAAACTCTCCGGACTGTACTCGAAGGAAAAACTGCCATCGGTCTCGTCGGCAAGTTCCTTTAATAAGATGGCTCCGTCAATGGCGATCTGCTTTATTTCCTCTTTGCCCTTTTTGAACACCTGCTCCCGCTGTGCCACGGAGGTGGAGTTGTATAAGTGGACGACGGCATGGGGCGCTCCCTTTACTGCCTCGAATGTCTTCTTGATGATGTGCTCCCTGGCCTGGGTGAGCACCTGCACGGTCACGTCGTCGGGAATCATGTCCCGCTCGATCAGGGCGCGCATAAATTCATACTCCGTCTCGGAGGCGGCGGGGAATCCCACCTCGATTTCCTTAAAACCGATTTCGACTAACATCTGGAAAAACTGAAGCTTTTCCTCCAGACTCATCGGCTCGATTAACGCCTGGTTCCCGTCCCGCAAATCCACGGAGCACCAGATAGGCGGCGCTGTAATGGCGTCCTTTTTTACCCAGTCGTAGGTGCACTCCGGCGGCATAAAGTATGCCTTTTGATATTTCGTATAATTTTCCATTTTGTTCCTCCATTCCTGCTGCAATAAAAAATCTTCCGTTTCCACAACCATGCGGTTGTAGAGACGAAAGATGATATTCTCCCGCGGTACCACTCTACTTCATGTCCGGTCTCCCGAACCATGCCCTTGCCGGCACTAACATGCCTCTCCCCTGTAACGGTGGGCTTCCGGCCTACTCTACTGTGCGGCGGCTCCGGAGGGAGAAAATCCACCCTGTTCCGGGCGCGGCGCCGGGTTCAAGTACGCAGCTCAGAGGCGAGTTCGCTGTAATCCTTTTACTGCCTTGCACCGGACGGCAGCTCTCTGTAAAAAGCAGTACAGGTACTATTCCTCATCCTTGCCTTTGCTTATATCGTCGGTCATTGTCTGTGAAAACAGAATTTTTTGCCTTTTTTGTCTTCGCGTACATTATATCATAAAAATATTCAAATGCAACTGATTAAATTTAATCAGTTTTATTGATATATTTTAATATTCCGGCGGAGCGGCTCAAACGGCGAGCCCACTTTGGCAGGAGCGGAAAAGGCCGCAGCGGAAAAGGCCGCGGGCAAAAACCGCTTTTCATCTCCGGAGGCGAAAAATTTCATTTGACGAATACGGAGGAGCGTGGTATAGTTTAGATAAGAAAGGGAAGCCATTCAGACTTCCCTCTGGAAAACCGGAAGCGGTTTACCCTTTGTAATAGTTTTAACCTCTTAATGAGGTCGCCGTCATTACGTATCGGGTAATGGCGGCTTACTTTTTGCCCTTAAAGATCTCCGGAAAAGGTCGCAGGCAAAAAGGACTTGACTTTTGCCAGTTCTTCGGGTATTATAATATTTGCATTGTGCGTGTAGCTCAGCTGGATAGAGCACTTGGCTACGGACCAAGGTGTCGGGAGTTCGAATCTTCTCACGCACGCTGAAAAAGGCGTCGGATTCGACGCCTTTTTTGTTATTGCAAAAACCCCCTGCTCCCTGGAGGGGCGTTATTTATAGTTCCTAGCGTGCGCTTTTCAGCCACGCCTTTTTAATCGCCTCAAAACTCTCCTTACTTATAACGTGCTCAATCTTACAGGCGTCCTCCTCGGCGATATCTTCCGGAACGCCCAGCGCGGTGAGGCACTGGGTTAGAAAGCTGTGCCGCTCGTAGATCATCTCGGCGATGGCCCGCCCGTCGTCGGTAAGGTAGATATAGCCCGCCTCCGTCACGGTGATGTGCCCTTTCTCCCTCAGATTTTTCATGGCGACGCTGACGCTGGATTTCTTGAATCCAAGTTCCGTTGCGATGTCCACGGAGCGGACAACGGGCAATTTATGGCTTAATATAAGGATAGTCTCCAGATAGTTCTCTGCGGATTCGTTTGTCTTCATTGTGTAACCCCTTCCTGCATTGCGCGGTTCAATGCCCCCGATATATCCCATTTCCACAACCGGGGATATCCCATTTAAATCCAGTATACCATTTATTTTCCTTTTTATCAAATACTCGCGGCGGATTTGGGACAAAAAAAAACTTGAAAAATTTTTTGCATAAAGTTCTTGACAACTAATAAATGTTAGTATATACTAACCATGAAAAGAAAACCATTTCAGTTACAATCAGGAAAGGGTGATGTAAGATGCCTCTGACGATGGCGAAGATTGGTGAACCCAATACGATCAAGCGGATTGGCGGCCGGGATGATACCAGAAGATTTCTGGAGAATCTGGGGTTTGTTGCCGGTGGTGTTGTCACAGTGGTTTCCGAGATTAGCGGCAATATGATTTTGAATGTCAGGGACTCCCGGATTGCTCTTGGTAAGGATATGGCCAACAAAATCATGGTCTGATATGATGGAGGACAGTGTAAATGAAGACATTGCGAGAAGTGGGCTGTGGCCAGAATGTCACGGTGAAAAAACTGACGGGAACAGGGCCCGTGAAAAGGCGTATTATGGATATGGGAATTACCAAAGGCGTACAGGTCTTTGTGAGGAAGGTGGCGCCGTTGGGCGATCCGGTAGAGGTAACAGTGCGCGGATATGAGTTGTCCCTGCGCAAAGCCGATGCGGAGATGATAGTGGTGGAGTGACGGCGCGGAGTCGCCTGCCTGAGCTGCTACATATTTTTTTTGGGCAGTGGTTAGGCACAACTAATTTTAGGAAGTCATAACAAATTCACGCGCAGCGCGCAGAAATGAGGAAAGAAGATGTCGATTAAGATTGCACTTGCAGGAAATCCGAACAGCGGAAAGACAACGCTGTTCAATGCACTGACCGGCGCCAATCAGTTCGTCGGAAACTGGCCGGGCGTCACGGTGGAGAAGAAGGAGGGAAAACTGAAGAAAAGCTTTTCCGGAAAGAGCGCCTCCGATGTGGTGATCACAGACTTGCCGGGGATTTACTCGCTCTCTCCCTATACGCTGGAGGAGGTCGTTGCCAGAAATTATCTGATCAACGAGAGGCCGGACGCCATTCTGAATATTGTAGACGGTACTAATATTGAGAGAAATCTGTACCTGTCCACCCAGCTGATGGAACTGGGTATTCCGATCATCATGGCCGTCAACATGATGGACGTGGTCGAGAAAAACGGGGACAAAATCCGCGTGGATAAGCTGAGCGCCCTGATTGGCTGCGAGGTGGTGGAGATTTCCGCCCTGAAGGGAACGGGAATCCAGAAGGCGGCCATGAAGGCGGTTGCCCTGGCGGAGAAAAAGAAGACGGCGGCTCCGGTATGCGAATTTGCGGAGGAAGTGGAGATGGCTATTCGCGCGGTGGAGGAGAGGCTCGGCTCGGATGTGAAGGAGGAGCAGAAGCGTTTCTTTGCCGTCAAACTGCTGGAGAGAGACGACAAGATCGCAGAGCAGATGCAGGTGGTTCCGGACGTAACGCCGGAAATAGAAGCGCTTGAGAAGGCCCTTGACGACGACACGGAGAGCATCATTACCAATGAGCGGTATACATACATTTCATCGATTATCGGGGAGTGCTGCACGAAGAATAAGGAGAAGAAGATAACGCGCTCCGATAAGATCGATAAGATCGTGACAAACCGTTTTCTGGCGCTGCCGATTTTTGCAGTCATTATGTTCATTGTGTACTATATCTCCGTAACTACGGTCGGCACCTATGTGACGGACTGGACAAACGACGGTCTCTTTGGCGACGGCTGGTATCTGGCGGGTGTGGGTAGAAGTGATTATGAGGACGCCACGGATACATGGGCGGAGGAGAACATCTTCAATGACGCCTCTGTTCAGGCCGTGGTGGATGCTGCGGCAGCAGATGAAACGGTTATCGGCGGCGTAGATATAAAAGAAACGTTTGACGACGGGGACTTCGGCGGATTTGAGGAGGCCTTCGGTTCCTATGGGGAGGATCTGGCAGAGAGAGGGTATGATTTGGAAGCCGTGCTCCCCCTGGACGAGGAGGGAGAGTGGATCGATCAGCCGGCTCCGGAGGATTATGGCATATGGGTTCCGGGTATTCCGGTTCTGGTGGGAAATGCCTTGGATGCGATTGGCTGTGCCGACTGGCTCAGCGGTCTGATAAACGATGGTATTGTAGCCGGTGTGGGAGCGGTACTGGGCTTCGTTCCGCAGATGCTAGTGCTGTTTATTTTCCTGGCCTTTCTGGAGGGCTGCGGGTATATGGCGCGCGTCGCCTTTATCATGGATCGTATCTTCCGGCGCTTCGGTCTGTCGGGAAAATCCTTTATCCCGATGTTGATCGGCTCCGGGTGCGGTGTGCCGGGTATCATGGCCTCCCGCACGATTGAGAGCGACAGAGACCGCAAAATGACAATTATGACAACTACATTTATTCCGTGTGGGGCGAAGTTGCCAATTATTGCCCTGCTGACAAGCGCCCTGTTCGGCGGAGCGGGCTGGGTGGCGCCGAGTGCCTACTTTCTGGGTGTGGCGGCCATTGTCATCACCGGTATCATATTGAAAAAGACGAAAGTATTCGCCGGAGAGCCCGCGCCGTTTGTTATGGAGCTGCCGGCCTATCATCTGCCGACTGTGGGCTCGGTGCTCCGGAGCATGTGGGAGCGGGGCTGGTCATTTATCAAGAGGGCGGGAACGATTATCCTTCTCTCCTCCCTGATTATCTGGGCGGGTTCCACCTTCGGCGTGGAAAATGGAGTATTTGGATTTAATCCGGATATGGAACTGGAAAACAGTATCCTCGGCTATATCGGAAGCGCCGTCCAGTGGATTTTTGCTCCGCTCGGATTTGGCAATATCAAAGCGGCTATCGCCACAATCATGGGACTGGTGGCAAAGGAGGAAGTCGTGGGCGTATTTGGCGTCCTGGATTTCGAGGGGCTGACGCCGATTGCCGGATATGCGTTTCTGGCGTTCAACCTTCTGTGCGCTCCGTGCTTTGCGGCGATGGGTGCGATAAAGAGGGAGATGAACAATGGAAAATGGACGGCGTTTGCCATTGCCTGGCAGTGTGTATTTGCCTATGTGGTCGCCCTGATTATCTACAGGACAGGGCTTCTGTGCACAGGCGTGTTCAGCGGCTGGACGGTAGTTGCACTGCTGCTGGCGGCGGGACTTCTGTATCTTTTGTTCCGGCCGTATAAGGAGAGCGGCAGCCTTAAGTTAAATGTATCGGGAAGCATGGCGGGCGCCAGATGATTGCCATAAATATCTGGTAAAATATATATAATGAACATACTAAGCCATTTGGGTGAACCTGTATCCGGGTGATACAGGTTCTATCCGTCCCGCTGCGCGGCAGAGAAAGGAGGGGCGTATTATGGGGACATGGATCGTGGGAATTATTCTTCTGGCAGTAGTCGTCCTGATTATCTGCGCTATGGTGCGGGATAAGAAAAAGGGAAAATCCATACAGTGCGGCTGCGACTGCAAAAACTGCGGTGGCTGCCACTGAAAGGGAAGCAGGAAAAAAGCCATATATTGACGGAAGGGTAAATACTTTGTATAATAATGGCAGATTACGATGAAAGTTGTGGGGCTGCCAATGAAATACCTGGTTCGGATAATATACAGTCTGATTATTTTTATACTTGCAAACAGCTACTCTCTGGGGCATATTCTGCCCGCAGGAGGGTGGCTGTGTCTTTTTATTATACCTTTTGCGGGGATCAATCTGGTTCCCTCTTTTGCCAGCCGCAGGCTGTATACCGGACGCCTCCGAAACAGCAGGGACGGCTGCGAACTGCTGGAACTTTTTCTGATTTCCACAGGTATGTCTATTGTGTATTCCCTGACCGGGTGGTTTGGCTGCCTGCCGGTCGGAAGCCTTGTGAACAGCCCTGTGCTCTGGATTGTAAATACGCTGATTGCCATTCTGGTGGAAGCGGTGGTGTTCTGGAATGGAATGATCCGGATATACGTCACCTCCGTCCAGCTGGGCATAAAGTGGCGCATCATAGGCGCGCTGTGCGGCTGGATTCCGGTTCTCAACATAATCGTGCTCCTGAAGATGATAGGGATTGTGAGGCAGGAGGTTGTCACGGAGCAGTCGAAGGAACTGGAGGTTCAGGAGCACAGGGAGGAGAAGCGGTGTCAGACGAGGTATCCGCTGCTTTTGGTTCACGGAGTGTTTTTCCGGGATTATAAGCATTTTAATTACTGGGGCCGGATTCCGGCGGAACTGGAGAAAAACGGAGCCACGATTTATTATGGCAACCACGCATCGGCATCTTCGGTAAAGGACAGCGCGGAGGAGCTGGATGCCCGCATACGGGAAATCGTGACAGGGACGGGCTGTGAAAAGGTGAATATCATAGCGCACTCCAAGGGAGGGCTTGATTGCCGCTATGCCCTTTCCCGCCTGGGGACGGATCGGTATGTGGCCTCGCTCACCACGATCAATACGCCCCACAGGGGCTGCAAATTTGCCGATTATCTCCTGTCGCAGATATCGGAGTCAAAGCAGCAGAAGGTCGCCGGAGCTTATAACAGGGCGCTGTCGGCGGCAGGGGATGCATCTCCGGACTTTCTGGCGGCCGTGGGCGATCTGACGGAGGAGGCCTGTCTCAGCCGGAATGAGGAGCTGCCGGACAGCGACAGGGTATACTACCAGAGCGTGGGCTCCAGACTGAGCCGGCCGTCGGGAGGGCGTTTTCCGCTGAATTTTTCCTACTATCTTGTAAAGCATTTTGACGGCGCGAACGACGGTCTGGTGGGGGAGGAGTCCTTTCCGTGGGGCGAGCAGTTCCGGCTGGTGGAGGCGGCTGGCAGACGGGGAATCTCGCACGGCGACATGATCGATCTGAACCGTGAGAATTTTGCGGGCTTCGACGTCAGGGAATTTTATGTGGAACTGGTACAGGAGTTAAAGGAAAAAGGATTTTAGGCGATTTTGCATGGGAGAAAAATGAGCGGAGGGAGGAAGAAAAAAAGCGGGGCAAGAGCCCCGCGGTACAACGTGAACTATCTCACGGTCTGTTATTTTTGGTATTCCATTGCGGCCCCCACAAAGCCCTTGAACAGCGGGTGCGGGTGGTTTGGCCGCGACTTAAATTCCGGGTGGGCCTGAGTGGCTACAAACCAAGGGTGAGAGGCGATCTCAATCATTTCCACAATTCGGCCGTCCGGCGAGAGGCCGGAGAGCGTCATGCCGTGTTTCTCAAAATCCTCCCGGTATAGATTATTTACTTCATACCGATGGCGGTGTCTCTCGTGAATAATCTCCGCGCCGTAGAGTTCATAGGCCTTGCTGTTCTTGTCCAGCTGACAGGGATAGGAGCCGAGGCGCAGGGTGCCGCCGATGTCCTCCACGCCGTCCTGATCCGGCATCAGATGGATAACCGGATGGGTGGTAGAGGGGTTTAATTCGGCGCTGTGGGCGTCGTTCCAGCCGATGACATTCCGCGCAAATTCCACCAGGCTCAGCTGCATACCAAGGCACAGTCCCAGAAACGGGACATTATTTTTTCTGGCGTATTCAATGGCATATATTTTTCCGTCGATTCCGCGGTCGCCAAAGCCGCCCGGCACGAGTACGCCGCTGACGTCGGTCAGGTATTCCGCCACGTTTTCGCGGGTGACATCCTCGGAATTGATCCACTTGATATTTACCTGGGCGTTGTGGGCGAAGCCGCCGTGCTTCAGGGATTCCACTACGCTGATATAGGCGTCGTGGAGAGCGGTGTATTTGCCGACCAGAGCGACGGTCACTTCCTTATTCAGATGTTTGATGGAGTCCACCATATTTTCCCATTCCTGGATATCCGGCTCCGGGCAGTCCAGCTGCAGACATTTGCACACGGTCTGAGCCAGATGCTCTTTCTCCATTGCCAGTGGCACCTCGTAGAGCGTCTCCACGTCCAGATTCTGGATTACCTGGCTGTTGGGAACATTACAGAAAAGGGAGATTTTATCCCGAATCGCTTTGTCTAACGGAACCTCCGTGCGGCAGACGATGACGTCCGGCCGGATTCCCATTCCCTGCAGCTCCTTTACGCTGGCCTGGGTGGGCTTGGATTTCAGCTCCTGTGAGGTCTTGAGGTAGGGAACCAGCGTCACATGAATGAGAATGGCATTTTCGTGTCCCACGTCCAACTGGAACTGGCGTATCGCCTCTAAAAACGGCTGGCTCTCGATATCGCCGACAGTGCCGCCCACTTCGATAATGGCAATCTGGGTGTCCCGGCAGCCGTCGTTGCGGTAAAAGCGGCTCTTTAACTCGTTAGTGATATGGGGGATGACCTGTACGGTTCCGCCGCCGTAATCGCCCCGGCGCTCCTTGGAGAGGACAGACCAGTACACCTTTCCCGTGGTGACGTTGCTCTGCTTAGTCAGGCTCTCGTCGATAAAGCGCTCATAGTGTCCCAGATCCAGATCGGTCTCAGCCCCGTCGTCGGTGACGAATACCTCGCCGTGCTGGATAGGATTCATAGTGCCTGGATCAATGTTGATGTACGGATCGAATTTCTGCATGGTGACGCTGTAGCCGCGCATTTTCAAGAGACGCCCCAGTGAGGCGGCCGTGATTCCCTTGCCCAGACCGGAAACAACACCGCCGGTCACGAATACATACTTGATTGCCATTTTTTCCTCCTGATTCATATATCTGCTGTGGTGGATAACTTCAATAAAAAACACACAAAAAACACGTTTTAAGTGTACCATTTTTTCAGGAGGGTTTCAAGTGTTAAAATCACCCCATTGATTTATGGGGCAAAATCTTTTATACTAGTAGAATGAAGTATGTAAATGAACGAAAGGATAGAAACAGATGGATTTAAACAGCAATAAGCAGTCAAATAAAGACAATAACGGCAAGAGAAGAAACAAGCTGAATATACTTCTCTGCGTGGCGGCCGCGGTATTCGCCATATGCCTGATTTTTTTCCTGAATTCAGAGATACAGAGAAATACAGAGAAGGAGATAACCTATACTAAGTTTATCGAGATGCTGAAGAAGGATCAGATTGAAAAAGTCACCTTTAAGAGCAATCTCATTTACATTGAGCCGAAGACGGAAGAAAAGGTCGCCATGTTCACTGTGACCTATTATACCGGATATGTGAACGACACCAGCTTGATACAGGATATGCTGAATAAATACGGCGTGGAGTTTAAGGCCGAGGTGCCGGACACCGGATCGGGCGTCATGGAATTTCTTCTGACGTATATCCTGCCGATTGCCGGACTGTGGCTGCTTTTGTGGTTCTTTATGCGCTCGGCTACGAAGGGCGGAGGCCTGATGGGCGGCATTGGCAAGTCCAATGCCAAGATGTATGTGGAGAAAAAGACCGGTGTGACCTTTGCAGATGTGGCCGGCGAGGAGGAGGCCAAGGAGTCTCTGACCGAGTTGGTGGACTTTTTGAAAAATCCGGGCAAGTATCGTCAGATAGGCGCCAAGCTCCCGAAGGGAGCCTTGCTTGTGGGCCCTCCGGGAACCGGTAAGACTCTCCTGGCGAAGGCGCTGGCAGGGGAGGCGGGCGTTCCGTTCTTCTCGCTGTCCGGATCGGATTTTGTGGAGATGTTCGTGGGCGTGGGGGCGTCCCGCGTCAGGGATCTGTTTAAGCAGGCGACGTCGATGGCCCCGTGTATCATATTCATAGACGAGATCGACGCAATCGGACGAAGCCGTGACAGTCAGTATGGCGGCGGCAACGACGAGAGGGAGCAGACGCTGAATCAGCTGTTGTCCGAGATGGACGGCTTTGATTCCTATAAGGGCATTATTATTCTGGGCGCCACGAACCGTCCGGAGGTGTTAGATAAGGCGCTGCTGCGTCCGGGGCGTTTTGACCGGCGAATCATTGTGGAGAAGCCGGATCTGAAGGGGCGCATAGATGTGCTGAGAGTTCATTCTCATGACGTGCTGATGGACGAGACCGTGGATCTGGAGGAAATCGCCCTGGCTACTTCCGGCGCCGTCGGAGCCGACCTTGCCAACATGGTGAACGAGGCGGCAATCATGGCAGTCAAGGACGGAAGAAAGGCTGTGAGCCAGAAGGATCTGTTTGAGGCGGTAGAGGTGGTTCTCGCCGGAAAAGAGAAAAAAGACCGGATCCTCGGCAAGGAGGAGAAGGAAATCGTCGCCTACCATGAAATCGGACATGCACTGGTGACGACTATGCTTAAGAATACGGAGCCGGTGCAGAAGATTACCATTGTGCCCCGCACGATGGGAGCCCTCGGCTATGTGATGCAGGTGCCGGAGGAGGAGAAATACCTGAAGAAAAAGGAGGAGCTTCTGTCGGAGATCACCACATTTTTAGGAGGGCGCGCCGCCGAGGAGGTCATATTCAATGATGTGACGACGGGGGCCTCCAATGATATTGAAAAGGCGACTTCCATTGCCCGCGCGATGGTGACGCAGTACGGCATGAGCGAGAAATTCGGCATGATGGGGCTGGAGACTATACAGAGCCGCTATCTGGACGGGCGTCCGGTCATGACATGCGGCGAGGCTACCGAGAGCGAGATCGACGGCGAAGTTATGAAGATACTGGATTCGTGCCATGAGCGCGCGCTGAAGATCGTCGGGGAAAACAAGGAGGTTCTGACGGCGCTTGCCGCTCATCTGATTGAGAAGGAGACGATCACAGGAAAGGAATTTGTGAAAATCTTTGAGGAGATAACCGGCATCAAACTGAAAAAGAAGGGTGACGGGAACGAAGATGCCGATAAGCCGGAGCTGACAGAAAAAGAGACGGACTGAAGGACTGGTGAGTGTGTTTAACCTGGAGGAAGAACTGAAAAAACTTCCCGCAAAGCCGGGAGTCTATCTGATGCACGACGCCTCAGATGAAATCATATATGTGGGAAAAGCCATCAGCCTGAAAAACAGGGTGCGTCAGTATTTCCAGAAAAGCCGGAATGTGACGCCGAAGATTCAGCGCATGATTGACCGGATTGCGTGGTTTGAGTACATTGTGACAGACAGTGAGCTCGAAGCCCTCGTGCTGGAGTGCAATCTGATCAAGGAGCACTCCCCCCGGTACAATACAATGTTAAAGGACGGGAAGGCCTATCCCTTCTTAAAGGCAACGGTACAGGAGGCGTACCCAAGGCTTCTTTTTGCGAGACAGATGAAACGGGACGGAAGCCGCTATTTTGGCCCTTTTACGAGCGGGCGCGCTATCCGTGACACCATTGAACTGGCCAATCAGCTGTTTCATCTGAGAAACTGCCGCCGGGTGCTGCCGCGGGATACGGGCAAGGAGAGGCCCTGCCTCTATTATCAGATAGGGCAGTGTCCGGCGCCCTGTCAGGGCTTCGTGGAGCAGGAGGAGTACCGGAGAAATTTTGAACGGGCCATAAAGTTCCTGCAGGGGGACACGAGGGAAATCATTCGGGAGCTGACGGATAAGATGAATCGGGCGTCGGAGGCGATGCAGTTTGAGGAGGCCGCAAGATATCGGGATTTGATCCAGAGCGTCCGCCAGGTGACGGAGAAGCAGAAGATCACGGCGGAGGACAATGAGGACAGGGACATCGTGGCCATGGCAAGGGGCGGCGACGAGGCGGTGGTACAGGTGTTTTTTATTCGGGACGGCAAACTAATCGGAAGGGAGCACTATTACCTCACCGGGACGGCCGACGAGGGAAATGCCAGCGTCCTGTCCGCGTTTATTAAGCAGATGTATTCCGGCACACCCTATATACCGAGGGAGATCTGGACGGAGGAGGAAATTGAGGACGAGGAGGCCATTCGGGAGTGGCTTTCTGAGAGGCGGGAGCGCAGGGTTTACTTCCGTGTCCCTAAAAGGGGCCAGAAGGAGCGGCTTCTGGAGCTGGCGAAGCGGAACGCCTATATGGTGCTGACAAAGGACGCGGAGAAACTGAAAGAGGAGCGGGCCCGCACGATTGGGGCCATGGAGGAGATTCAGTCGCTTCTCGGCATAGAGGGCCTGATTCGGGTGGAGTCCTACGATATTTCCAATATCAACGGCTTTGAGACGGTGGGCTCTATGGTGGTTTTTGAAAACGGGAAGGCCAAGAAAAACGACTACCGCAAATTCCGGATCCGCACGGTGTCCGGCCCGGACGACTACGGGGCCATGGAGGAGATGCTCACAAGGCGCTTTGAGCACAGCCGGAAGGAGGGACTGTCTGAGGCGGACTCCTTTCGCTCTCTGCCGGACATTATTTTCATGGACGGCGGCAGGGGACAGGTGAATGTGGCGGAGCGCGTGCTGCAAAAACTGGGATATGATCTGCCGGTCTGCGGTATGGTGAAGGACGACCATCACCGCACCAGAGGATTGTATTTTAATAACCGCGAGATTCCCATTGACACCCACGGCCAGGGATTCCGCCTGATTACAAGAATCCAGGACGAGACGCATCGGTTCGCCATTGAATACCATAAGCTGATACGGAGCAAGACACAGGTTCACTCCGTGCTGGACGACATACCTACCATTGGGGAGGTCAGGAGAAAGGCGCTGATGCGGTATTTCGAGTCGCTGGAGCAGATCAAAGCGGCAACCCTTGAGCAGCTGCGGGAGGTGCCGGGCATGAATGAGCGCTCGGCGGCGGAGGTTGTGCGCTTTTTCCGGCAGCGGGAAAAGGACGGGGAGACGGAAGACCGGACAAAGGGTTTATGAGGGAGACAGGGAGACATTGACAGAAAAAATAAAATGAAAAGAAAGGATATATATATGAAAGTATGTGTGACCGGCGGGGCCGGATTTATCGGAGGGAACTTTGTCCACCATATGGTGCGGAAATATCCGGAATATGAAATATTAAATCTGGATTTATTAACGTATGCCGGCAATCTGGAGACGCTCAAGCCGGTAGAAAAGGAACCGAATTACCGGTTCGTGCGGGGCGATATTGCCGACAGGGATTTTATCATGGACTTATTTGCCCGTGAGAGGTTTGACATAGTCGTTAATTTTGCGGCGGAGAGCCATGTGGATCGCTCAATTGAGGATCCGGGCGTGTTTGTGCGGACGAATGTGCTGGGGACGCAGGTGTTGTTGGACGCCAGCAGGGAGTACGGAGTGAAGCGCTTCCACCAGGTGTCCACGGACGAGGTGTACGGCGATCTTCCGCTGGATCGTCCGGATCTGTTTTTCAGGGAGGACACGCCGCTTCACACCTCCAGCCCCTATTCCTCCAGCAAGGCGAGCGCGGATTTGTTTGTCATGGCGTATCACCGCACGTTCGGCCTTCCGGTGACTATCTCCCGCTGCTCCAATAATTATGGGCCGTATCAGTTTCCGGAGAAGCTGATTCCCCTCATTTTATCGAGGGCGCTGGCGGATGAAAAGCTTCCGGTGTACGGCAAGGGCGAAAATGTGCGGGACTGGCTCCATGTAGCGGATCACTGCGAGGCCATCGATCTGATTCTCCACAGGGGACGCGAGGGAGAAATCTACAATATTGGCGGGCACAATGAGCGAACCAATCTGGAAGTGGTGAAAACGATACTCAAGGTGCTGGATAAGCCGGAGAGCTTGATTTCTTTTGTGACAGACCGGCCGGGACACGATTTGCGCTATGCCATTGATCCCGCAAAGATAGAGGGAGAGCTCGGCTGGAAGCCGACCTATAATTTTGACACGGGAATCCGGCAGACGGTACAGTGGTATCTGGACAACCGGGACTGGTGGGAGAATATTATCAACGGCGAGTATGCCGGTTATTATGAGAAAATGTATGGAAACCGCTGACGGCATTGGCGCGGGAGACGCCTGTGTATCCGGAAGGCGGGGAAACAGGGTAAAATGAGAGGCGGATTATGAAAATACTGGTGACGGGAGCGACCGGGCAGCTGGGGCATGATGTGGCGGAGGAACTGGCGAAGCGGGGACATGAGTCAATCGGCGTGGGCTCGGCGGATATGGATATTACCAGCGAGGAGCAGGTGAGGAAGATATTTGACCGGGTGAGACCGGAGGCGGTAGTCCACTGTGCCGCTTATACGGCGGTGGACAGGGCGGAGGATGAGCCGGAGCTGTGCCGCCGGATAAATGCGGAGGGAACCCGCCGCATAGCGCGGTTCTGTCGGGAGTATGGCTGTAAACTGCTGTATATTAGCACGGAATATGTGTTTGAGGGGGAGGGAGAACGTCCATGGGAACCCGATGATACCCCGAATCCGCTGAATGTGTACGGACAGAGCAAGTACGAGGGGGAGCAGGCGGTTCAGGAGTATCTGGATAAGTATTTCATCGTCCGGATATCCTGGGTTTTTGGCCTCCACGGAGGCAACTTCGTCCGGACTATGCTGCGCCTGGGAAGGGAGCGGGGGGCAGTGAAGGTGGTTGACGACCAGATTGGCTCCCCGACGTATACGAGGGATTTGTCAATACTTCTGGCCGATATGGCCGAGAGCGAAAAATATGGCATATATCATGCTTCCAATGAGGGGTTCTGCAGCTGGTATGAATTTGCCGCAGAGATATTCCGGAAAGCCGGCCTGAGGGTGGATGTGACGCCGGTGGACAGCGGCTCTTTTCCGACAAAGGCCAGAAGACCGCATAACAGCCGTATGAATAAAGACAAAATTGTTAAAAATGGATTTAATAAATTGCCACCCTGGCAGGACGCCCTGGAGCGCTACCTGCGGGAACTGTCAGACTAATTGTGCACTTCACAGAGGGAGTTGCTCAGATAGGAAGGAATGATTAAAGGAGCATCTGCCGTCTCGTCAACCGAGGCGTCAGGTGTTTTTTGCTGTAGATAGACGGCGGTATAAATCTGCGAGTAGGGGCAGTTATCTCCCGCCAGATGGCCGGAGGATTTGCAGATCCGGCACCGGACGTGGCAGTCGCAGTTCTCCGTTGGGACGGAATCCCTTGCAAAGTACTCCGTGCGCACACAGGAGCCTCCCACGGCATTTTCACACACGCCGTCGATAGCGAGTTTGCCGCATTTGGTACAGATGACGGCAGATGTGACGGATGAGGGACGGGTGAAGGTCTTCCGCTTGTAGCGGCGGTTGATCCGCTCCATGATAGTGCGCCAGATTATCTTGTGATAAGAGGAGGAGGACTGTTTGTCGCTGGCGTCATAGCCGGCCCAGATACCGGCGGTCAGATAGGGCGTGTAGCCGACAAACCACAGATCGCGGTTCCCTGTGGAGGTGCCGGTCTTGCCGGCCAGAGGCATATTGGATTTCTGGAATTTCAGCAGGGTGCCGGTGCCCTTGGTTATGACGTCCTGCATGGCGCTGGTGAGAAGCCACGCGGTGGAGTCTTTCATGACCTGCCGGCCCGACTCCTTCGGCTTGTTCTCAAGAAGAACATTGCCGTCGTGATCCAAGATCTTTGTGTAGAAGGTGGCGGGGTGATAGACGCCGCCTCCCGCGATGGCGGAAAAGCCGGTAGTCAGTTCCAAATTCGTCACACCCTTCGTCAGGCCGCCCAGCGCCATGGGAAGGGCAATGTCCGTGTAGGTTGCTCCGGAGCTGTCGGTATAGTTGTCCACCAGTGTAGTAAAATTTAGATTTAACAAATAATCATATCCGGTTTTTGGCGTAACCTGCTCCAGTGTCTTGACGGCGATTACATTCATGGAATCGGCGATGGCGGTGCGGAGTGGAGTCAGTCCCCGGTAGGAGGAGCCATACCAGTTTTTCACCAGACGCTTGGTGCCGGGATAGTAGTATTTGGAGTCGTCCTCGACGGTGGCTAACGTCATACCGGCCGTATCCAGAGCGGGCAGATAGGTGGAGAGAACCTTGAAGGTTGAGCCGGGCTGTCTTGTGGAGGCGGTCGCCCGGTTCAGCGTCCGGCTTCCCGTCTTCTGGCCCCGTCCGCCGCAGAGAGCCTTGATTCTTCCGGTACTCTGATCCATCAGCACAAAGGAGACCTGCGGCTGCAAAACCAGGTGTACCGACTCCGCAATGATGGTATCGCCCGCCTTTACGATGGAATTCTTATAAGCTTTGACCAGCTTTTTGGCATCTGACTTCCGGCTGTAATACATCGGAATTTTTCTGGATTTTTGTTTTTTATACCAGGCTTTCATGGACTGGAAGTCATAATTTTTCTCCGAGCCGTCCGCCCTTTGGAGCGTCAACTGATAGGAGAGCTGATATTTGGAATCCGCCGGATAATATTTCCTGTCGTTGATTACCGTATCGCAGATTTTCTGCAGGGAGGTGTCCTGCGTGCTGTATATGGTGAGGCCGCCGCTGTAGAGGGCGTTGTAAGCCTGTGTCTCCGTGTAGCCCAGCCGTGACTTCAGATCCCCGGCCACCTGCTCGATCAGGGCATCCGTAAAGTAGGAGGTGGTTCGTGAAGCCTGCGCGGTCTCGCGGTTTACCTTTTGTATCCGCGCGTATACGTCGTCTTTGATGGCTTCGTTGTACTCCTCCGCGGTGATGGTGCCCTGCTCCCTCATGGAGGTGAGAACCGTGGTTCTGCGGCTCTGATTTTTGTTTGGGTGGGAGATGGGATTGTAGGCCGATGGGTTTTTTGTGATTCCGGCCAGCACGGCGGCCTCAGAGAGGCTCAGCTCGGAGACGTCCTTGTTAAAATAGCGTTTTGAGGCGGCTTGTACGCCCAGTGTGTTCTGTCCGAGGTTGATGGTATTGAGGTAATATTCCAATATCTGTGACTTTGTATATTTTGTCTCCAGCTGTACGGCAAGATACTGCTCCTGAAGCTTGCGCCGTATGCGGTCGTACAGGGTTTTTTCCTCACCGCCCCCAAACACCTGATTTTTCAGAAGCTGCTGCGTCAGCGTACTGGCGCCCTGGCTGAAGTCGCCGCCGTCGGCAACCCCCACGGCAGCCGCCCGGAGGATTCCCTGCAGGTCGATGCCATTGTGCGTCCAGAAGCGCTCGTCCTCAATGGCGACGAAGGCGTTCTGGAGAGAGGCGGGAATCTGTTCGAGGGAGACGTATTCCCGGTTGGCGTCCCGGCCCACCAGAGTCTGTATGCTGTTTCCCTTTGTGTCCAGAATGGTGGTGGTATATCCCTGGGGAACAATCTGAATCGACTGGATATCCGGCGCCGAGGAAATAATGGCATGAAAGGAACCAAACAGTATGCTGGCGCAAAAGCAGACGCCAAAAATAAAGCCGGCCAAAAGGATGCGGAGGCCGATCAGACGTAATTTGTGCAGGCGGCGGTCGGCCGGAGACTGAAGCCGGCGGGCCCGCCTTTTTACCTCTCTCTGACTATAGTTCATGGATTTCCTCGATTCTGTGCCGGTTGTCCGTCACGTCTTTTACAACATTATAACAAAAACCCTTGAAAAGGAAAAGCAGAATTAGTAAAATAACAGCAGTGGAATGAAAATCAGGCAGGAGGAGGAGTCGGACATGGGACATGCTTCGCTTATCCTGTACCGGGGCGGGCAGGGCGAATATACGGAGAAAAAATCCCGTTTTATTGCCAATATTTTTCCTGTGAAGACCGAGCAGGAGGCGCTGCAAAAAATTGCCGAAATGAAGAAAAAATACTACGATGCCAGACACAACTGTTTTGCCTATACGCTGGAGGAAAACGGCGGAACAGAGCGCTGCAGCGACGACGGAGAGCCGTCCGGCACGGCGGGGAGGCCGATGTTGGAGGTTCTGACGGGGCAGGGGGTACGGGATGCGCTGGCCGTGGTGACGCGCTATTTTGGCGGGACGCTCCTTGGGACGGGGGGACTTGTCCGGGCATATTCGACGGCGGTAAAGGAGGGGCTGGCCCGCTGTGTCCTGCTGGAGCAGAGTACCGGTTATAAACTGAAGATACAGACAGACTACAACGAGATTGGAAAGATACAATACCTGACGAGGACAAGGGGCTTCCATGAGCTGGAGATTTCCTATGCGGACGGAGTAGAGGAGATTCTTCTGGTGCAGGAGGAACAGATAGAGGCGGCTGAACAGGAGATTACGGAAAAAACGGCCGGACGGGCGACGCTGGAGCGACTGGACAGGGTTCGTTACGGTGTGGCAGACGGACAGGTGGTTTTGTTTTGAGAGGGAGCGCCGCAGAAGGGAGAGAGCATTGAATTTACTGGATTATATGAGTCAGCAGAATAAGGAAAAGGAGGCTCCGCTGGCATCGCGCCTCCGTCCGGCGACGCTGGAGGAAGTGGTCGGACAGGAGCATCTCATAGGCGAGGGCAAGCTTTTGTACCGGGCAATCAAGGCGGACAAACTGAGTTCGATTCTGTTTTACGGGCCGCCCGGCACGGGGAAGACGACGCTGGCGAAGGTCATCGCCAATACAACCAGCGCGGCCTTTCTCCAGATCAATGCCACGGCAGCCGGTAAAAAGGACATGGAAGAAGTGGTGGAGAAGGCCAAAGAGAATCTGGGCGCTTACTGCAAAAAGACGATTTTGTTCATTGACGAGATCCACCGCTTTAATAAGGGACAGCAGGACTATCTTCTCCCCTTTGTGGAGGACGGGACGATTATACTGATCGGGGCAACTACGGAGAATCCCTACTTCGAGGTAAACGGGGCTCTCCTGTCCCGCTCCGTCATTTTTGAGCTGAAGCCGTTGAGCAGGGAAAATATCCGGACGCTTCTGCTGAGGGCGGTAAATGATGCGGAGAAGGGACTGGGGAGCTATCGGGCGCAGATAGATGAGGAAGCGCTGGAATTTCTGGCGGATATAAGCGGGGGAGACGCCCGCACGGCCCTGAATGCGATTGAACTGGGCGTCCTGACGACAGAGCGCAGTGAGGACGGACTTATCCATATCACCACCGAAGTGGCGGAGGAGTGCATCCAGAAGCGGACGCTGCGCTACGACAAGATGGGGGACAACCATTACGATACCATCTCTGCCTTTATCAAGAGTATGCGGGGTTCTGATCCGGACGCCGCCATCTATTATCTGGCCCGGATGCTGTATGCGGGGGAGAGTATCACTTTTATCGCCCGCAGGATTATGATTTGTGCGGCGGAGGACGTCTCGAATGCGGATCCGCAGGCTCTGGTTGTGGCAGTCAGCGCGGCCCAGGCAGTGGAGAGGCTTGGTATGCCGGAGGCGCGGATCGTCCTGGCCCAGGCCGCGGCCTATGTGGCCTGTGCGCCCAAGAGCAATTCCGCTATTATGGCTATCGACAGAGCCATGGACTATGTGCAGAGCCATTCCAATTACCGGATTCCGTCCTATCTTATGGACGCGCACTATAAGGGGGCCGCAAAACTGGGACACGGGATTGGCTATCAGTACGCCCACGATTTTGAGAACCATTATGTCGATCAGCAATACCTGCCGGACGAGGTAAAAAACGAGCATTTTTACCGCCCGTCGGACAACGGATACGAGGCGGAGATACAGAAATATTTCAAAAAGATCGGAGCGGACAGGCCGCTGAGCGAATCCGCAAAAGAGTGATGGGATCCTGAAAGGAGAAAAAATGGAAGAAGAAAAAATGGAAGAAGAAAAAATAAAAAAAGAGGAAACAAAGGATGAAAAGAAAATAAAAAGTTCTTATACAAAGGGGCAGCGGATCATCGCTGCCATCGTAGTCGTTCTGCTGTTGGCAATGTATATCATCACGCTGATAGCGGCCCTCACTACATCGCCGGCGGCGCCCGAACTGTTTAAGGCAAGTCTCGGCGCTTCCATGCTGTTGCCGTTCATGTTCTGGTGTTATATACGGTTCGCAAAATTATTTGCAGATAAGAGGGAGGGATAATTCAGTCCATGAGGAGGCGGAAAATGGGAAAGACAGGGATAAGGATACTGCTGGCAGTTCTGCTGGCCCTCTCCGTCACGGCGTGTGCCGGAACAGAGAGAGATGGGACGGGCGCCGCATCGGAACAGGGGACGGAGAAAGCAGAGGAGAAGACGGCAGTGTTTGCGGGAGGAGAAAGAGAAGCCTATAGGGATTATCTGAGGGAGCGGGAGGGAGTGGGCGATTTGTATTTCGCCTGTCTGAATCTGGAGGGAAATGAACCGGCAGTGCTGGCGCTGACGCATGAAAAACATGCGGTGGATGCCGGAGAGGAGACGATTACCGCCAATCATATAGTGCTGAATAATTTCCTGGAGGGGGAAGTGGTGCAGGTGACTGGCAGCAGTATGGACACATATAGCGGAAATGTCTGCTTCTTCTGCGGCGGGGGAAGGCTGTGGGTTCCCGTCTATGGAGGGGTTGGCAGTTATACTGTGTCGGGACGTCGGATCGCCGGAGAGGTATATGCCACAGAGGGCGGCGTTTCCACAAAATATTCCGTGACGGGGAAAAAGCGGACAGAGCCGGAGACGGTTCCCGCCGAGACGGTGTCCGGAAAACTTCAGGAAAAGGAAAAGGCCGAGCCCGTCCGGTTCTTCAGAAATACGGAGAAGAACCGAGAGAGTGTGTTTGGCGGACAGTGATGGAAAAACCGCGCATCTGCATGATTTCCGGACAACCCTGCATGTGGTCGGGCAGGGTGTTTTATCTACGCATAAAATTTTCTCTTGTCAAATTAGCTGTGTAATGTTATAATCATCTCAAATCTTTTAATTAAGCAGACTTATAAGTAATTTCTTTATTTATAAGTTCGTGAATCTATCGTCTGATCTATTCAATCTGACAGGTCTTACACTCTTGCTTAATTAATTCAAACCATTATAAGAAAGCAGGAGCGTGTCCGGACACTGTCAGGCAGACGGGTTCAGGGAGGCGGGGCCTTATACCCCTGCCGCCGCGCGTTCCTGCCGCAGAGCGTAAAAGGGAGGAACGCCTATGAGAAATGAACGAAACGAACAAAACGAAGACAGAGCACCGGAAACCATGCCGGAGGCACCCGTGCAGCGCAACTACAAGGACAGCATATTCCGTATGCTGTTTAAGGATAAGAGGGAGCTGCTGTCCCTGTTCAATGCGATAGCGGGGACGAACTATGACGATCCGGAGGAACTGGAGATCACCACCCTGGAAAATGCCATATACATGTCTGTCAAAAATGACATTTCCTGTGTGCTGGATCTGCAGCTGCACCTCTATGAGCACCAGTCCACGGTAAACCCGAACATGCCGCTGAGGTACCTTCTCTATGTGGGGACGATGTACGAGAAGTGGCTTATACATGCAAACATATACTCCCGCAGGCGGATATCCCTGCCGACACCGAAATTTATCGTTCTGTATAACGGGGTGGAGGAGCAGCCGGAGCGTCGGGTGATGAAACTGTCGGATTCGTTTGCGGCGGACACAGGGGAAATCAACCTGGAACTGGTAGTAGTCCAGTTAAACATCAATGCGGGCTTTAACGAGAAGTTGAAGAAGGACTGCCATACCCTGTGGGAATATGCCCTGTATGTAGAGCGGGTGAGGAAGTACCGTAAGCGTATGCCTTTTCCGGAGGCGGTGGAGCGTGCCGTGACGGAGTGTATCCGGGAGGGGATACTGGAGGAATTTTTGCGGAAAAACCGCGCGGAGGTGATTAGAATGAGCATACTGTTTGATTTTGACGAGGAGAAGTATATGCGTATGATGCGGGAGGAATACCGTGAGGAGTACCGCGAGAAAGGGCGCGAGGAGGGCCGGAAAGAAGGCCGTGAAGAAGGTCGAAAAGAAGGTCGAAAAGAAGGCAAACGGGAAGGTATAGGAGAGATAGTCAACCATATGTTTGAGGAGAACCGGACGCCGGACGAGGTCAGCAAACTGACGGGACAGCCGATAGACTATGTCAGGGAACTCCACGAGGAATATGCAGGCATGGTTCATGAAAAGAAAAATTATTCGGTTGATTAAAGTCAGTTGTTGAGGCTGCGGCAGTCGCTTTGCAAATATTATTTGTCAGAGTGGCTGCCTTTGTTTTGGGAAAAGTCGCCTCCTGCGAGCAAAAAACACCCTGCCTGTCCCGCCGTTCATAACCAAATCTGTCCCGTTTGTGACAAATTAAATATTATTTCCTTGTTATAGAATAAAGTGATGGTATAATGTGAAAAAAAACGGAAGATTTGGAGGAGAAAGAAAATGAGAAGTAAAATAAGAAGTAAAATAACAGCGCTTTTAGTGATTCTATCAATGGTACTGTCGTCGTGGGTAATTGTGCCGATGGATACAGTTAGGGCAGAGACGGATTCTGACACAGAGGTAGTAAAAACCTGTACCTGTAACTTTAATGGGATTGAACGGACTTTAACTGTAACTAGAGATGGTGTCACTTGGTTAAAAGTAGGACATGAAGGTTCCATGTATATATGGAATAATACTTTGGATGTTGGATTTGATATGTATGGTACAATTTGGATTCATGACGGAGATAATTTTATAGCTTGGTGGAACTATGATTTAGAGAAAGATACCGTAATCTTTGTGCATTTTTTTACTAAATTAGATAATGAAGGCCATGAATCATCTATTGATAATGTTGAATCATTAGTATTTGATGATAACAACAAATTTGTTGTGGGATATAAAACTACTGATTCCGATGAAATTAAACCCATACTTACTTATGCTCAAATCAAAAATGAATTGGAAATTTCAAACAATTCAAATTCATTAGCACCCACGTCAGCTCCCACAGCGACGCCAACCCCTGCGCCGGCAGTCCCCTCGCTTCCTGAAGCAATCCCGACCGCTGATCCCACAGCTGTGCCGGAACCCTCTGTCAATGATTCGGAAAGCACGGTCTCCTCCGTATCCGCCAGAGTTTCCATAAAAAAACAGGCTTCGTATACCTGTCTCTATTCGGGAGGCAGACTGATAAGCAAATTTGCGCTCAGCAAAAAAGGCGTGCTCAAATTCAAAGGTGGGAAAAGTCGTAAGTATAAGGGCGTAAAAAAGGCCGGATTTATAAAGAAAAGCAGAAATCTCATTTTTATGACGAAAAAAGGGGCCGTCTATACGGTTTCTACCAAAGGCAAGAAGAAAACGATACTCAAAAAGGGAGCGAAGAAACTTATCTTCAAGGAAAAGTTTGTCACCAGAGTAAAAAAGAAAAAGGGTTCTATCCGCGTCACCGGAAAGTAGGGGACGCGAGATATTTCGTGAACTGTAGATGTAAACAGTTTAACACAAAGTAGGGCGTCTGCCTCTGACAAGGGATTACAGCCATATATACTGCAATCTCCGTGTGGTTTTTGCAAATTTTCACCGAAAAAATTAAAATCTGGGATTGACAGTACGGGAAAAAAGGCTTATTCTTGACAATAAGAAATGGGTTCTTACCGTGCAGTGTTTTCACTCAAGCGGGCTGCTCGTTTCTTTTTTTATTGCCAGAATGTCATAAAGATGCTTGCGCAGGCGCATATCCGCGTCACCGGAAAGTAGGGGACGCGTGATAGTTCCTCTTTGTCAGAGTGCCCGCAGGCAAAAAAAATCGAGGTGACAGGATTTGAACCTGCGACCTCTGCGTCCCGAACGCAGCGCTATACCAAACTTAGCCACACCTCGATATTCAATGGGATTCCCACTGACTAGTTTACTATATAACATCTTTGCAAAAAAGTCAATATGTTTTTTGCTTGAGTTTCCGCAATGTAATATTACTTCTACAAAACAAAAAGAGCAACCATTCCGATTGCTCCCATGTCAATGCAATATTTCCCTTACACTTTATTCTTTTGAGAATTCTTCCGGTTCCGGCAGTGGTTTTTCAAACAGTTCCATCAAATCATGGTTCGCACCTACATTTGTTACTTCAAAGTGGTTCAGGCATTTTCCAAGCCACGGAAACTCCTTTCCCATATCATAAACAAGATCAAAAATTTCCAAATCTGTTGTCCTGTACTCAGAGTGATATCCTGAATACTGTTCATGTGAAAAATGTCGTCCAAGAAGATAATTTTTTATCTTGCGGTATGCACCTCTCGGATTTTTCTCCGAATAATATTTTTCTAAATCCTTTACACACAAATCAAAATAAAGTGCCTTATAACGCTTCACTTCCCGCCTTGCCACTATGCCACGCTTTCTCTTTTTGTATAATGGTACAGAACGTCCTCGACAGTAAAATCTTCCTCATTTTCACCGTCATCACTGTTATACCATATCCACTTTGTTACATAGTCCATAAACCATGCCTTTTCCTTCAAGGATGTTATGATATATCCAAACGAACCGTAATCCTTTGGATGACCACTTCCATAGAAAACAACCGTACCGTCCGGCCGTTCCTCTTTTCTTAGATGATATCTGTCAAAGGTCTGGGTAAGCGCCCGGTAAATGCTGTCTGTGCTGTATCGGTGCTCCTGATTGATTTTATTGTCGTCCATTTTGATCTCCAGTTTGAGCATACCATCCCCTCCTTTGGTGTTGTTTTCAGATACAAAATTCTTTTTTTATTATACAAAAAAAATCAAAAGAAATCTACTCATATTTATAAATTGTTTATACAAAAACCATATGCAATATGATATAATGAACATGATTTTTATGTCCAAACTTCATGCTTAAATATATTTTTACTGCATGGATATTACTTGTTTTATGATCGTCATAGCGAGGCGGATTCTCGTTATGCTTACAAGAATCATGAAAGGAACTATTATCTATTATGAACACTTTTTTAGACGTTACCGCAGTCCCGCGGCTCGTCGTCACCCACATGCCCTACAAAGCGCTGTTAAAATCCATTGGCGGCGGAGTACTTGAACCTTGGCAGGTCATTCTCGGTATTGCGGGAGTGATTGTTATCTGTATTCTCTTTATCCTTTTCATGTGGGGGATCATCAGCTTCTTTACGTGGAAAAATGACGTAATGCATGGAAAGAATGTCCCAGAAACCCAAAAGAGCCTTACAAAGACGCAGCATTTCATTCTTGCCGCCAGCTCGCCGACCATTGCAAACAATTATAAATGTGTCATCGATATCTGGAATACCCGACAATCGGAAGCCGGAAAACAGCGTGCTGTCACATTGTATGAATGGGGCTGGGGAAAACTTACCTGTGAAAACGCAAAAAAATGTGCCGAGGACTGTATGACGTCCGGCTATAACAGCAAATACGAAGAATACTGCAATGCCACATCCTCTGAACACTTAAGGATATTAAGGACATTATGGGGATTTACAGATTTTCAGATGAAACTGTTAGAGGAAATGAAACAAAAATATCCGAAGCAGGGAATGATTGGCTGGGATCTCGTGCGCGCTCTCTCCGTCGTCGGAGGTGCATATATGGGAGGCTGCATGGAATATGAGGAGGCTTCTGAAATCGCGCTGAAAGCCTGCCGACTTCTACAGGAAAATTTCTCCTCATGGGACGACATGGTCGGAAGCTACACACTTGGCTACCAGTTCTGGCGAGGCAAAAGAAAGACGGATCGCCTGAAATATTATAAAAAGCTGAGAAAAAGCTGGATTTATAATATCGCATGGGACACTCCGCTGAAGGAGACAGAGCTGTAAGCTGAGCCGCCCTACATAAAACGATATTCATGAATTTTCATACGCGTTCTTAGCGGATTCAAACCGCAATAAAATACAATATTTGAAAGTTTTGCGGTTTGTAATCGCAAAACTGATTGATTTTTGTAAATTTTGCGGTATACTATTTTATAGATATTTTGCGGATGGAGGTGGCGATTATGATTTACAGGCCCATGTATGTGGATAAGATAATGGCTTATGCAGACACCCCGTTTGTAAAGGTACTTACCGGGGTTCGCCGCTGCGGAAAGTCTACGATACTTAAAATGATTATGGAAAAACTGCAAACGGAGCGGAACATTCCTGCAAACCGTATTGTAAGCTGCCACTATGATTCGATGGAATACGGGGATATGACGGCGAAGCAGATGTATGCGCACCTGAAAGGGCAGCTTTCGCCTAACGGAAAAACCTATCTGTTTCTTGATGAGGTTCAGGAAATCAATGGATGGGAAAAAGTTGTAAACTCTTTGGCTTCGGACTTTGATGTGGATTTGTATGTGACAGGTTCCAATTCCCGTATGATGTCCTCGGAAATTTCCACTTACCTGACCGGAAGGTATGTTGCGTTCCGTATTTTCACCCTGTCTTTTTCCGAATATCTGATGTTTAAGGAAAAATACGATGAGGTTGGCAATCCGAGAACGGAGCTTGCAGATTATGTCCGGTTGGGCGGTTTCCCGGCGACGCATTTGCAAAAGTATTCACAGGACGAGGTTTACACGATTGTTCGTGATATTTATAACTCAACCATTTTCTCTGATATTGTGAAGCGGAACCAAGTCAGGAAAATAGATCAGTTGGAACGGGTGGTCAAATACACTTTCCAGAATGTCGGCAACGCATTTTCCGCAAAGTCGGTTTCGGATTACCTAAAATCGGAGCACAGGACATTGGATAACGAGACGGTGTACAGTTATCTCGAAAAATTGGAAAAAGCCTATCTTCTTCACCGCTGTTCACGGTATGATTTACAGGGGAAGGAAATTTTGAAAACACAGGAAAAGTTTTATCTTGCAGATAACTCCCTGCGGTACAGCATTCTCGGTTACAACGCCGACAGCATCGCCGCAAGCCTTGAAAATATCGTATACTTGGAACTTTGCCGCAGAGGATATGCCGTTTATGTTGGCAAGGCAGGCGGCGGGGAAATTGACTTTGTGGCAACGAGGCAAAATGAAAAAATTTATGTTCAGGTTACGCAGGAGATAAACTCCGAAAAAACAGAAAAAAGGGAATACAACTGTCTGCTTAAAATACGTGACAATTATCCCAAATATGTACTCAGGTCAGATGAATTTGCGGGCGGGAACTATGAGGGCATCAAGACAATGCACATCGCGGATTTCCTTATTAGTTAGGAAAATTTTCGCCTTTCCAAAAAACAATATGGCGTGTGAAGTAAGCCCTGTGAAAACACATCAGCGAATTTTATCGCTTTGTGCGTCTTGTGCTTTTAGTGGAAATTGTTTACAATAATAAGAGAAAGAGCAATTACCCGGCCGGCGGCTGAAGACAGGCGCGGCTGTGCGGGGCGCACCCGCTGAAAGGAGGAAAGCACATGAAGCGCATAAAGAGAACAGGCTGCCTTTTGCTCGCACTGGCGTTAGTCCTTACCATTGACGGGGGGACGGTCGCAGCGGGAAAGAATAAGGCAAAACTGAACAAGAAAAATCTCACGCTCTATGTGGGAAAGACGGCGAAACTGAAGGTGAAAAATAACAAAAAGAAGGTAAAGTGGTTCTCCTCAAAAAAGAAAGTAGCCTCTGTGACAAAGAAGGGAAAGGTCACGGCCAAAAAGGCGGGGAAGGCAGTCATTACCGCGAAGATTGGAAAGAAAAAGTTAAAATGCCGCGTCACGGTGAAAAAGAAAAAGCAGGTCTATAAGACCTGTATGGTAGAAAACTTTGAGAGTTATGCGTCGGGGACGAACTGGGCGAATTATACGCTGGGGGAGGGCCTTACCAGCGGCGGAGATGAAAAACCCCACTATCTGGCGGCCGGAGAGACTATGCAGGTGGTGGCGGATCCGGAAGATCCGTCCAACAAAGTACTGAAGGTAGTGCCGAAGTTCTACAGCTTCTGTCCGGTCTTTACCGTGAATCTGGAAAAACTTACCGGCGCAGCGGGAAAACTGGGGGACTATGCCGGAATCCGCGTCAGGGTTCGGGTTGTCAGCGACGCCACCCGGCATGTTGGCATCGGGCTGAATTCATTTTTCGGCAATGCCGGAACCATCAACAAAAAATACGCCTTTAACACCTATACTACGGAAAAGGACGCTCTGCCGGCGGAACGGGAATATTACAAATTCTATTATACAAAGGGAATGGTGACAGGCGAGACGCCGGAAGACGGCGAGATGCCGCAGGTGAAGAATGGAAAGAGCATGAAAGGGCACAAGCTCTCTGAGAAAAATTCCAATGCCGGTTTTGCGGTGAAGACATTGCTGTTCAATAAAAATCTGACAGCGGCGCTGCGCGGCCAGAGCGCTTTTGATTTTGTGGTGGGCGGCAGTTACGGCCCGGCCAACGAGGAGTACCTGGCCTGGTATCTTGATGATGTGCAGTTGATTTACAAATAGCATCAGGAAATTTCTTATGCGTCGGCTTTTTTTGAGGCCTTTTGCATGAAGGAGTCTTCGTTGATAATAAAGCGTTCGTGGCGGCCGCCGCCAATCAGACCGGTCTCATCGCTTGCCGTGATCCGGAATACCAGACGGCGGCCGTCAATTTCAATCAGCTCGCTCTCGCAGGTGACTGTGAGGCCGCAGGGGGTAGGGGCGTCGTGCGTGATGTCCAGACGGGTGCCCACGCTGCCCTGTCCCTCCTCCAGAAAAGGGGCAATACTTGTCCAGGCCGTCCTTTCCATCAAGGCGGCCATCGCCGGAGTGCCGAACACGTCCAGTGTGCCGCTTCCCATCGCGCGCGCAGTGCAGGCGTCGTCCACGACGATATGTTGTTTTCCTCGGATTCCGGTTTTCAGCATAATTTCACAACTCCTCTATTTCTATTTCAGAATAATCTGTGTTTTTCCAAACTATATCACAAAAAACGATGTCCGGCAACCCCCGGCGCAGAGGGCGTGGAGTCCTGTGCGCAGACGGGAGCGCCAAAGGGAAAGAGCGGCTGGTAATCCAGCCGCCCTTTGAAAGAGGAGTTTTATGAAAAAATATCAAATATTAGAAATTGGCATTTCTTTACTGTAAGTATCTTAACTTACGACCTTAGTATACGGCCTAATTGTGACGCAAATGTGTTCAAAACAATAAAAAGTGTGAAAAAAATGTGAATTTTTACCAATATTTAGAAATAAATTGCGGGCCGCGTCCTATGTCAGGGCCCGGTGAATTCGTTCCTGTAACTCCTTTTTCCGCTCATCCAACAAAAGCTCCCGGTTATACTCGTAAAATTTATCACAGCCGTGTTCGGCGACAAACCATGTTCCATTGCCGTTCAGCGTCAGTTCTGTGACAAACAGAACCATCTCCTGGCGTCCGGCGAAGGCTTTCTCCAGAAAGAGAAACGCATTGGTGAGGGCGCTGCGGGTACTGTCCGCCATCGACTCATAAGCAGCCGTCTCCTGTTCAAAGCGCTCTTTTACCTGGACGAAGGCGGTTTCGCTCTCCGCCGCCAGATCCTCCAGACTCTCTCCCAGAAATTTCTCGGCGCCCAGAAACTGCTCCTCCCGGTCTTTGGAGAGCTGTCCGGCCGTCCGCATGGCGCGGCGCTGTGCCGCGATGCGATCCCGTTCCTCCCGCAGCAGTTCAGCCGCCGTCCGGCCGGAGGAGGCGAGCTGCCCGCGCCAGTGCTGCAACGCCTCAAACAGGACGGTCAGCATACCGTCCGTCTGGCGTGTCTGCGCAAACATTCCGCCCAGTTGTCCCAAAAAGAGCCGGAGGACGCTCAGCGTCTCGTCAAAGGGAGCGGCCGCCAGGCGCGGCAGCATATCCTCCGGTTCGCGCCCCTCAAGAACCGCCGCGACATCATAAGTCCGCCGGTATTTTCGGAACAGTTCATAGTAGTTGGCAAAATCTCCGGCGATTTCCCCGTGCTGGAGATATTGATGAATCGTGGCGGTGGTGACAGGCAGTTCCTCCGACTCGCAGGCCAGGATAAAGCGTGACAGATCCTCCCAGCCCCTTGCGGTGACAAAGTCCTCGCCGTCCATGACAGCCTCGACATTGTAAAAGTTTTCCTTTTTGATATCCAGATAGGAGAGGACGGCCGGATGGACGCCGTGTTCGCTGGCATATTCCTTCCAGGCGTGAAAATCCTCTGCGACGTCGATGCGTTTCAGGCGATCGAGCGTCACGATGTCAAAATTCCGAACTGACTTATTGTACTCCGGCGGATTTCCGGCGGCCACAATTATCCAGCCGTCGGGGATCCGGTGGGAACCAAAGGTCTTATACTGTAAAAACTGGAGCATGGTGGGCGCCAGCGTCTCGGAGACGCAGTTGATCTCGTCCAGAAAGAGAATCCCCTCCGAGAGGCCCGTCTCCTCCATTTTCTCATAGATGGAGGCGATGATTTCGCTCATTGTATACTCGGTGACAGAAAAAGTCTTTCCCCCGTATGTCCGCTCCCGTATAACCGGAAGGCCCACGGCGCTCTGACGGGTGTGGTGGGTGATGGTATAGGAGACAAGCGCCACGTTTTCCTCCGCGGCAATCTGCTCCATAATAGCGGTTTTCCCGATGCCGGGCGGCCCCATCAGAAGCACCGGACGCTGTTTCTCCACGGGGATTTCATATTGGGAGAGGCGGTTCTTCTTCAGATAGATGCGGAGTGTGTCGGCCACTTCCTTTTTGGCCTCTCGGATAGTCATTTTATAGGGGTTCATGTTCAATCCTCCATTCATTTTCCGTTAAGCGGATTTTTATGGCCCAGGGCGGTACCCGTTCCCAGGCGGGTTCACCGGCGCGGTATCCGTCGCTGCGGAGAAAATCTGCCAGCAGAAAGGCGGTGGGATATCCAGCCGGCCGGTCGGGATAGACGCCATAGCCGTCAGTCAGGATCATCAGTCCCTGCAGGCGGCCCAGCTGCCCGCGGCTTTTCCTCTCATTTATATATCGGAATACGCAGCGGTAGTCCGTGCCGCCGAAACCGCGAACCGTGACGGATTCCGATAGGGATTGCAGCTGTTCCATGGAGGTAATGCGGAGTTCCTCCTGGATTACTGTGTCAAATTGTAAAAGCCGGATTTCCATATGGCGGAAAAAATGTCCGGACTCCCTCAGGACGTCATATGTCTCGGACAGGAATCTGCGCACCGGCGCGCCCTGCACAGAGCCGGAGGTGTCAATGGCGATGACCAGTTCGCGGATTTTCTTTTCCTCCTTGTACTCCAGAGGTTCGATCAACGGGATATTGCCGTATAAATCCATGCCCAGCGTGTAGAAGGCGGCGTCGAACTCCTCGTCATTTAAGCGGATAGATTCATGCCAGGAGGCAAAGCGCCGGAGAAAGGCGCCGTACCCGGGGGAGCGCTCGCGGGAGAGCTTCAATACCTGCAGCAGAGTTCCCGCCTCTGTTCCGGCCTGCCGCTCAAATGTCTCCATAGCGGTGCGTGTTTTCTCCCCGATCTCTCTCCATTTCTCCTCCCGTCGGCGGGTATCCTCGTCGGGGGAGTCCCCGTCCGGATTTTTCTTTTCGCGCGGCCACAGATCGTGGCTGTCGATGCAAAATTCCCGCTCGAGCAGCGGCATATTCTGGTGGTAAAAAATGCTGCCCTCCAGTATGCGGTACAGTCTGCCCGGCGTGTAGAGGGAACAGGAGCCATCCAGATATTGATAGGTCTTTTCGCGAAACGGTGAGGGAAGCTTCTGCACACAGGAAATCGGCAGGGAATCCATTATGGATTCCACACAGATGTCGCAGCAGAGGTTCCACAGCGCGTCATTCTCCATGGGAGGCAGATATAGGTGGGAAAAGATGCAGTGGAGCAGATTGTGGAGAAAAGAGCGGTTGACTAAAACCGGATTTTCCTCATAGGCGCTCAGGAGATTTCGGGGCTGAAAATACAGAGTGTCGCCGTCGGTGGCCGTGGAGGAGATGGCGGGATTCATGGCAAAAGAAAGGCCGGACAGGGCCACGTCAAGAAAGCGCATGGCAAGATATAGCTCATTGCGCGCCGTGGACAGGATTTCTTTTCCCAGCTGTTCAAATGGCAGCTCTTTCATACAGATCAACTCCTTTCCGGGGGCCGTCTAAAGCCGGAATTTTTTTGCTCCGCCGGTTCCCGCACCGCGCCGCCGCTCCCAGTCGAGCAGATAGCTGATTATATCCGGACGTTTCAGATTTGCGGCTATATCCTTTGCCGCGGGCAGAAGCGGCGTCCCTTCCCGTTCGAGGAAAAAGCGGAGGCTGTCCATATCCGATGATTTCATATAAAAAGTGAGGAGTTCTCTGGTATGGCTGCTCCAGTAGGCGAGATAGGCGGCCTGGGCCTCGTCGGACAGGGCGTAGGGAAAACGCAGCCGGCAGGAGAGAAGTCTGCCCAGAACGGGCAGCTCCTCACTGACACAGGCCTGCTTCCAGAGGCCGTCATAGCGTGGGTAGTCGATTTGGGCGTTGTAAAAACACTGCTGATACAGATAACCGGCCCCATAGCCGACCTCGCTGAAGATACGGGCCGGTTCATTGGCGATGAATTCGTATTCGTAGTGGGGGAACAAAAGCACGGCCTGTTCACCGTCCGCATAGTGGATGGTCACGGTGATTTCCTGATTCATATCGTATAAAATATCCTTCAGGCAGGTGCAGTCCTCCGCGTCCCGCCAGAGGACGATGCGGGAGACGCGGGGACAGTTTTTGAAAGCCCCGTCTTCAATCACGATTCCCCCGTGGGGCAGGGATATGGTTTCCAGGGCGCGGCAGTTATAGAAGGCATGGCGGCCAATGCAGCGCGTGCCCTCTGGTATGGCGGCCTCCGTCAGCTCGCGGTTCTGCGCATAGGCATAATCTGGAATTTTTCCCTGCATATCTGTCTGGATTTTCAAACTTTTACGCCCCTTCAAAAATAGTCTTATTATACAAAGAATAGCACCGTATGGACTTTTTGACAAGAAAATGATATAATATTGAACAGATAAAAGCGGCGGCTGGAAACGGCGCCGCCCAAAAGAGAGTGAACGGAGGCATGGTATGGGAAATAAGCCGGATAGTTTATTTCCTGCGCAGACGTTTCGGAATGGAGGATTCTATGTATTGTCAGCATTGTGGCAACGAGGTGGGAAGCGAGGATAGATTTTGCCGGTACTGCGGTACCCGGCTGGCGGAAGAACGGCCGGAGCCTGTGCAGCAGCCGGAACTGGAGTCCGTGCAGCAGCAGGAACCGGAAGCCGTGGAGCAGCCGAAGCTTGAGTTCGTGCAGCAGCCGGAGCCGGACTTTGGAGAATCGGAAAAGAAAAAAAGAGATACAAAAATTCTTGTGGGAGCAGTCATCGGCGCCGGTGTGATACTTCTGATCGTGCTTGTTGTTCTGCTGGCTGTCTTTCAGAAAAAGGCCAGCCGGACGTTTTCGCGGTGGAGTACGGAGCACGGGGCATATTCCGAAGATTTTGACGATATATTTGACGATACCCATGACTACGATTCGGATGAGTACGGTTTTGGCGATTACGACAAATATGAGTATGGGAATGAAGAAGACGGGGATGAAGACGATTCTGACGACGGGGACTTCCTGCCGGACAATCTGTGACTGAGGGTGAGAAGGGAAAACTATATAATGAAGTATAAAGTAGAAGAAATTCAGGAAAAAATCCACATTGGACAGCTGGAGGGCATCGGGGAGCGGCTGGAGGAGGACATCGCAGGGATATTAAATCGTGCGGGAATTTATTTCCGCATTTTTTCCCGTGCCAAAACGCCCTTTTCCATTGCCGGAAAACTGGAAAAGGACGGCTATGGCTTTGGGGAGGGCGACAAAAAAATTCAGGATCTGATTGGGCTGCGGGTGGTGGCGTATTACCAGGACGATACAAATATTATCCGCACGGCTCTGGATAAGACGTTCCGCCGGGTGGGAGAGTGGTCGGAGACGGACAACTCCGAGGCGGAGTTTAAGGCGTCTAAGTTAAACGGCGTATTCTGTCTGCCCGATGAATACCAGCGGATTTACAATGGAGATATAAGCCGGATTCCGGCAGAACTGACCTTTGAGGTGCAGTTGAGGACGATTTCCTTTGAGGGCTGGCATGAGATCGAACACGACATGCGCTATAAATCCCCCTATGGAGAGGAATTCTGGCGAAACAACGGAAATCTGTCCCGCACACTCAACTGCGTACTGGCTAATCTGGAGCTGTGCGACTGGTCTACAATCAGCGTCTTTGACCAGTTGTCCTATTACCACTATGAGGAGGGGAACTGGGAAATGATGCTCAAGGGCAAGTTCCGGCTCCGCTTCGCCGCCCAGCCGCTGGCCTCTGAGCTGATTGAGTTTCTGGACGAAAATCCGGCGGTGGCATACGGCATATACCGCTGTTCCAGAGAGCAGGTGGTATTCGCCCTTCTGCGGGAGGGAAACCACGGGCAGATTACCTATGATCTCCTGCTCAAGGTTGCCAACGAAGTTGTGACTGGTTACGACGGGAAATTGAAAAAGCGGCTCGCCCGACTCTGCAACGAGGTCACAAAAGAAGAAAAGACCGTGAGGAGCGAGCGACTGGAGTTAAAGCCGCTCGATGTGACGCCCGCCTTTCAGTTAAACGTGCAGCTGTCCCATAATGAGAGCGTGGAGCTTCATCAGGAATTTATGTCGGCGGTGCAGATGATTGGGAACTGGGCCAGAAGCCGTTTCCGCAACATCGCCAATGACATACCGGTCACGCCGGTGGACTACGAGCTCCATGTGGCCGGATATAATCTCAAGATTCTCGGCAATGTGTCTCTGGGAATCTATAAACTGGAATTAGACTATGTGGACATCACGCGCAAGGGAGTGGTCTGGCGCACGAACGTAAGTCTGGAGCGGAGCAGCCGGATCCGCATGAAGGTAGCCTGCGACTACTGCCACCCGCCGGATCGGTTTGTGAGGGACAGCTTTGCCAAGCCGCGGTTTGTAGATGAAATTTTCCGCAAAATCGGCTATGAGGACGTCCTGCCGATGTCCCTGAAGCCACGGCGGATTCGCAATATGGAGGACGTTGAAAACCTCAGCGCCTTTATTGTCAATTCCGCCCGCAACCTGCCGGTGGTTCTCGCCGTGGAGGAGGAAGACGAGGAGAGGCAGATTAACATTTCCCGTCTGGCAGAGACAGTGGGAACCTATGCCCATGTATATCTGGTGGACAAAAAAGCGGTGCCGGGACTCGTGGAGGCCTCCGACTACACGAAGGAGGAGCTGACGGGAGCCGTTTGGGTGACATTCCGGGACGGCGAGGACAAATTCTTCACCAGAAAGATGATTGAGGAGAGCCGTTTTGACTTTAACCGGTATGCTTTTGACCAGGGTAACATCTATGAAAAGGCATTCCGCCACAAGCTGGTACGGCTGATAAAAGAAAAGAACTGCTGAATTTTCGCCTGGAGGCGATTTCATACAATAGTAAGGTTTCCTGTCAGTATTTTCCTTTTTCGATTTTTTATTGAAATGGATTGACAGTTTTTAAATAAAAGTTTATTATTTAAACGACACTTTTCTTAAAAATTTTATTTTAAAAGAAGGAGCATGAAAAAGATGAAGAAAGCAGTAAGAGGGTTAATGATGGTATTTGCCGTTGCCTTTGGCCTGTTGATATTTACAGGAACCGGCAAAGCGGCGACTACATGGAATGCGGGATTGAAGCAGACAAACTACGCAGGGACCAGTGTAAATGTGTCCTGGAATCCCCTTTTGATGACAGGTGTGTATTATACTACCGTCATCGGTTTCAGTCCGACAAGCCTCACCAAAGAGGAATCGGCTTATGGGACGTCGGAGTATATTGGCGGTTTGTCAGAGGGCGGCGTGTACTATGTGCAGGTGAGGGCTTATTCTGATTCCGCCAGATACAAGAAGCCGGAGACTTTGGTTGCCTATTCTGAGGTGATTCAGGTGGCTACCAGTCCGTCGGCGCCGACAGGCCTGATGCAGACAGGCGCCACTACGAATTCTATTACCATGAAGTGGAATCCGGTACCGGGAGCCACCGGTTATACGATATGCCGCTACAACAATACCGGTTACACGCCAATCGCGACGACGGCGGCCACTTCCTGTACGGTCAAAGGTCTGGGCGCTTCCCAGAAAATAGATTATGTTGTCCGCGCCAATGTGACGACATCATCCGGCTTTACCAGCCAGAGTTCTAACAGTAATTATGTCTATATGTGTACGGTTCCCAGCAAGGTTGCCTATATCTCCATGACGAATTACGATGATTTACTCCAGGAGGCAACATATCAGTGGAACAGCGTAAACAACGCCAGCGGATACCAGTTCCAGCTTCAGACCTACAAGGGAAAGAACCTTCTGACTAAGGATACGGGCAGTGGCTACGCCAACTACATCTATGTGAAGCCGTTCAAAAAGGGAGTCTTTACCAAGGCCCGTGCGAGAGCTTATATCATCATCAATAACAAGAAGATATACGGCGCGTGGTCCGATCTGAACTACAATGCTTCGGCCAAGAAGGTAACTCTCAGGCGCAGAGGCAATAAGATTAAGGTGACATGGAAGAAAATCTCCGGGGCAGCTGGATATACGGTTATGATCTCCACGAAGGCTAAATCCGGATTTAAGAAGGTAAAGACCTTAGGGAAGAAGTCGACTTCTATCACAATCAAAAAGTGCGGTAAGAAGAAACTGAAAAAACACAAGAGATACTATATCCGCGTGAAATATCTCACCAAGGTAGGCAAGAAAAAGGTAGCCAGCGGCGTGATGGGCACGGGAAACATCTGATAGAAGCCCTGCTTTATATGCCGCTCCGGAATGGGGATTAAAATGTGAAAATGTGCCAGCCGGTTCATGACAGCGTTCAGCGCAGCGAACCGGCCGGCATTTTTTGTTGTGCAAAAAACATCATAAATTCCACTTTATCTATTGATATATTTTAAGGAAAGAAGTAAGATAGAAAACAGCAGGAGTTATCTGAAAGAGCAATCATATTATGTCAGGAAAAGGAAGTGTTTGTAATGAAGACAGAACTTTTTTACCACAAGCGGACGGGCAATCCTGTCCAGATCATTGCACGCGCACAGACAAAGCCGACCTTTCAGGAGGTTGTATGCTATCAGGAACTGACAGCGCCCTACGGGCATTTTGTCATGGAGAAAAGGCAGTTTTTTGCAGAGTATGTAAAAAGATTTGCAGAACTTCCCAAAAAGGAACAGAGACAGATCGCCCAGAGGGGTGAGCTGCCGGATAAGCAGCCGAGGATTTCCAAAGGAGAGGTGGCAGACGGGACGGAACCGGAGGGGGAGGAGAGAACAGAGCCGCAGCCGGATCCGGCGGAGACTTCTGACGCGAGGATACAGAAGCTCATGGCCTTTTTTGATGCCGATACCTATCAGGAAAAGAAAAAACTGTTTGAGGATATGAGGGAAAGTCTGGACGAGCATATGCTGAATAATATTGCCGTGAGTCTGGATTTGTCCATTGACGACATTTCCGGCGGATACGCACTGATCTTATCCGAACTGGAGATACGAAGCCGGTACGAAGACGACAGGAGAGAGAAAAATTGACGAATTACCGTTTATGCGTCCAATATGACGGCGCCCGTTACCGGGGCTGGCAGAGACAGGGGAAGACGTCGGCGGATACGATACAGAGCCGTCTGGAGGCCGTGATTTCCAGGCTGACCGGAGAGGACGCAGAGGTTCACGGGGCCGGACGCACCGACGCCGGCGTCCACGCCAGAGGGCAGGTGGCCCATGTGCGGCTGGAGTGCGGCTGGGAGCCGGAAGTCCTCGCCGCCAAGATGAATGAATATCTGCCGGAGGATATACGGATACTGGAAGTGCAGCGGGCGGGCGAGCGGTTTCACAGCCGCCTCAACGCCACGGGCAAGGTATATGAATACCACCTTCTCAAGAAGGGCTGCTATGATGTGTTTGTCCGCAAATACAGCTGGCAGATGGAGAGAGACCTGGATACGGCTCTCATGCGGAAGGGGGCGGAGCTGCTCACAGGGAGCCATGATTTCCGCGGCTTCTGCACGAAGGCCTCCAGGAAAAAATCCACAGTCCGCCGTCTGGACGCCATTGATATCCGCGAGACGGAGAGGGACATTTTTCTCAGATTTGAGGGAAACGGTTTTCTCTATAACATGGTGCGGATTCTTGTCGGGACGCTGGTTGAGATTGGCGACGGCAGGAGGGCTCCGGACAGCATACGGGAAATATTTGCCGCCGGTGACAGAAGACTGGCGGGCGGGACAGCGCCGGCGCAGGGCCTCACCCTGCTCTCGGTTCGGTACGATTAGTGAGCGGAGGGACAGGTATGAGAAGAATGGAATTTAAGATGGAGAGGGAGAATCTGGTGCAGGAGGGGGACGAAGTCACCGTGACAGAGGGGATTTTGCCCAGCGCCTTTTATTATGTGATTAATCCGGCGGTAGCGATGTCCGGCAACTATACGTTTCGGGAGAGGCTGCGCTCCGACCGCGGAATCGTCCGCGAGATAAAGGAGAATGAAAAGGGTTTCTATGTAGTGGTTGAATTTGACGAGGACGAGCCGGAGACAGCGGACGCACAGTCCGCAGACAATAAATAGAAAGGACGGATTGAACAATGGAACGGAAAAATGTGTGGAATGAATACACCAAAAAGGAATTAAAGGAATTGGAAAAACTGAGCAGGGAGTATCGGGAATTTCTGGATGCCGGCAAGACGGAGAGGGAATGTACCGTGCTGGCGGTGCAGATGGCCGAAAAAGCCGGGTATCGCAATCTGAGCGACATAGTGGAGGCGGGAGAACCTCTCCGCCCGGGCGACAAGGTGTACTCTGTCAATATGAAAAAATCCATTTCCCTGTTTCAGCTGGGACGTCAGCCGATGGAAAAGGGAATGGCAATCCTCGGAGCCCATATCGATTCGCCCCGCATGGACGTCAAGCAGAATCCCCTGTATGAGGATACGGAGCTGGCCTATCTGGACACGCACTATTACGGGGGAATCAAGAAATACCAGTGGGTTACGCTTCCCCTTGCGATTCACGGCGTCATTGTAAAAAAGGACGGCGCGGTCGTCGATGTGTGCATTGGCGAGAAGGAGAGCGAGCCGGTATTCTGCGTCACGGATCTGCTGGTTCATCTGGCGCATGAGCGAATGGAGAAGAAGGCGGACAAGGTCATTGAGGGGGAGGCGTTAGATATCCTCTTTGCCAGCCGTCCGCTGAAGGGAGAGGAAAAGGATGCGGTATATCACAATGTCCTGTCCATTCTGAAGGAGAAGTATGATATAGAGGAGGAGGATTTCCTCTCCGCCGAGCTGGAGATAGTACCGGCGGGGCGCTCCAGGGACTCAGGCATTGACAACAGTATGATTATGGCCTATGGACAGGACGACAGAGTGTGCGCATTCACTTCGTTGTTAGCCATGCTGGAGGTAGAGGACACGGAATATACGACCTGTTGCCTGTTGGTGGACAAGGAGGAGATTGGGAGCGTGGGCGCTACCGGAATGCGCTCCCATGTGTTTGCCAATACCGTGGCGGAGGTGATGAACTGCCTGGGACAGTACTCGGAGCTGGCGCTCCGCCGCTGCCTGGCAAATTCCAAGATGCTCTCATCGGATGTGAGCGCCGCCTTTGATCCCACCTACGCATCGGCATACGAAAAGAAAAATGCCGCCTATTTTGGCCGCGGCATGGTATTTAATAAATTTACGGGTTCCAGGGGAAAATCGGGGAGCAATGATGCAAATGCCGAATTTATGGCACAGATCCGCGGTATTCTGAAGGAGTCCAAGGTGGCGTACCAGACGGCGGAACTTGGCAAGGTAGACGTCGGCGGGGGCGGGACAATCGCCTATATCATGGCATTGTACGGCATGGACGTCATCGATTGCGGCGTGGCTGTCCTGAATATGCACGCGCCATGGGAGATCACAAGCAAAGCCGATATATACGAGACAAAGAAGGGATATGTGGTCTTTTTGAAGAAAATTTTCGGATAAAATCCAGGATAAAGGACGGATAAGGCGATGCACAAAAGCGGGAAAACATTGGGGGTAAAACGAATAATTCTGCTGGCAGCAGGGTGTCTGCTCATACCGGTTTTTTCCCATGTCTGTAACGCCGCGGCGGCAACCGCGGACGATGAGGAATATTTTGATCAGCTGGAGAAGGCGGCGGTATCGGATTCTACGAAGAAGATCCAGTATCGGCGCGGCAGATATTATACGAAGAAAAACAGTCTGTGGAAGCGGGCCGTCGTGGTCTCTCTCACCGGCGCAAAGGTGACATTTGCCAAAAAGGGATGGTATACCGTCCGGATTACGATGAAATCCGGACGGAAGAAACTCCTTCACCTGAAACTGAAGAAAAAGACATATGTGATCGCGGCGAATCAGTCGGTCTCTCAGAAAGAGGGCTTCTATGAACTGATTCCCAAGACCAATACGGCGCAGGCGGCGGGGGCGAAGGAATTTTCCCTCCATGCGGGGAGCCGTGTGACCGTGGCCACCCGAAGCGGGGCGGCAGGGCAGGTCTGGGAACTGGAGGCGGCGGGGAAAAAGCGCTTCCGTCTGAAAAACGTCAACAGCGGTCTATATATGGCGCTGAAGGACATATCCAAAAAGAACACTCGCGTTGTCCAGAAGAAGTATCAGCCGGAGGACAGGGGGCAGCTCTTTCAGGCGGCCAGAACCGGCGGCTCTTACTTCATAAAATCCGTGGGCAGCGGACGCTATCTTCACACGGACGGAACCGATATCACGACCGGCAAGAGGAAGAATAAAAAGGCGTGGAAATATAAGCTGTCAAAAACTGTCCGGCCGGAATCCGGAATGACGGTGGAGGGCGCGACCTGTCCCACCTCGCTTCTGGCGGGTTCTCCCTTCGTGTTGAAGGGAACCGTGTCCTCCCATTATACGATCGAGACGCTGACCGCTTCCGTCCTGGACGGAGACGGCCGGAGCGTCCTGACAAAAACCGTGTCGCCGGACGCCTGCACCTACAGCCTGTCCGGTGTGGACGCCGCAATCACGTTTGGCCGCCTGGAGCCGGGGGCTTATACCTACCGCGTCACGGCGACCGATAAGGAGGGCGGAAGCTTTACCGTCATCAACAGAGCCTTCAGCGTATATACCCAGATTGCGGGGAGCGCCAAAACGCTGTTTTACAACGCCGCTCTCATCAGCCGGATCGGGCACCAGTCCACGGGAACTGCGCTGGAGAAAAAGGCATGTGCCTCCTATGCGCTGGCCTATTGCAATGCCATTTTGTACGGCACGGCGCCCAGCCCCCACACCTACTGGATGGGAGAGGAGACGGTGGACTGCGTGTGGAGCCGGGGCGGATATACCACTTACGCCCATGCCTCGGAGCTGGCGGTGCTTCAGGCGGCCTACGGCCAGATCTCAGAGGGGAAGCCCTGTATCCTCCATGTGACGGGAAAAACCAGCCAGCACTGGGTTACTGTCGTCGGATTCAAAAACGTGGACTCCGCCAATGCACTGAGCGCTGCCAATTTCCTGGCGATCGATCCATGGGACGGCGCGCTGATAACCGTGTCGGACAGGTATCAGGTAAAGTCCACATATCGCCTGGCCTATAAGAGCCAGCCGTGAATCGCTCCGGAGAAATTCGTCTGAATGGCAATGGACAGGAAGCGAGTCCTGCTCTATAATATAACCGATAGAAATATTTTTCGGAAAGTTATTGACAAAGATTTCAGGATAGTATAGTATAGGTATATACAGAACATTCGTTCGGATATGTTCGGATGAAAGATCAGGAGGATAGTTCGATGGAAAAGGATCAGAATAAGATAAAAGCGCTGGAGGCAGCGATTGCACAGATTGAGCGGGCATACGGCCAGGGAGCTGTGATGAAACTGGGCGACACGGCCCATATGCAGGTGGAGACGGTGCCGACCGGCTCTTTGAGCCTGGACATGGCGCTGGGCGTAGGAGGGATTCCCAGGGGACGCATTGTGGAGATATATGGCCCCGAGTCCAGCGGTAAGACGACGGTTGCCCTCCACATGGTGGCCGAGGTACAGAAGCAGGGGGGGATTGCCGGATTTATAGACGCCGAGCACGCACTGGATCCGGTATATGCAAAGAATATCGGCGTCAATATTGACGAACTCTATATTTCACAGCCGGACAGCGGCGAACAGGCGATGGAGATCACCGAGACGATGGTGCGCTCCGGCGCTGTGGACATAGTCATTGTGGACTCTGTGGCGGCTCTTGTGCCGAAGGCTGAGATAGACGGCGAGATGGGAGACTCGCATGTGGGACTCCAGGCGAGGCTCATGAGCCAGGCTCTCCGCAAGCTCACCAGTGTCATCAACAAGTCCAACTGCACGGTGATATTTATTAACCAGCTCCGCGAGAAGATCGGCGTGATGTTTGGCAATCCGGAGACCACGACGGGAGGGCGCGCGCTCAAATTCTATGCCTCCGTCCGTCTGGACGTGCGGAGGATTGAGACTCTCCAGCAGGCGGGCGAGAAGATTGGGAACAGGGTGAGAGTCAAGGTGGTAAAGAATAAGGTTGCCCCGCCATTCCAGGAGGCGGAGTTTGACATTATGTTCGGCAAGGGCATATCCAGAGAGGGAGACGTCCTGGATCTGGCCGCCAAATATGATATTATCGTAAAGAGCGGCGCGTGGTATTCCTACAAGGGCGAGCGCATCGGCCAGGGGCGCGAGAATGCCAAGAAGTATCTGGCCGAGCACCCGGAGATCTTTGAGGAGGCGGAACAGGCAGTGCGCGCAAAGTGCATGACGCCTCCGGCGGGGGAAGAAACGGCAGAGACATCTGAAAAAGAGGAATAAGAGAAATTATGTGTGAAGCGGAGCGGAAAGAATCGTCGGCGCTGTCTTGTGCCGGCGAGGAGGAAAAGAAGGCGGCGGCCAAGGCCATGAATCTTTTGCTGCAGCAGGATCGGACGGAGCGGGAATTGCAGGATCGTCTCTACCGGGCGGGATTTTCAGAAAAGGCGGCCCGCTTTGCCATGGATTACGTCAAGAGTTTCGGCTATATTGATGATTTGCGCTATGCCACAACTTATCTGTCCTGTCAGAAGGGAAGCCGGAGCCGGAAGGAACTTCGCTGCAAGCTGATAAACAGAGGTGTTTCCCCTGAGATAGTAGAGGAGGCTTTTCTGCGGGAATACGGGGAGGACGACGAACAGGAGGCTCTCCGCCGCATACTGAAGAAGCGTCTGCGGGGAGCCAGACTGTCAGACATGGACTTTGCCGACCGGAATAAGGTTACGGCTTATCTGGCCCGCAAAGGCTATGCGCTCCCCGCAATACGCTCTGCCATGCGGGAGCAGGGGGAGTTTGAGGAATCCGAGGAATCCGTATAGCAATATCATCATAGGAGAAAACCAGATGAAATTATTGCCCCAGTGTCCGGAGCATATCCGGGAGGGAGAATTGTATTACTGTCCGATTTTGCAGGCGCAAAGGAGGGGAGGGGAGGAGGAGATTTGCTCCCTCTGCCCTGCTTTTAATGAGGCCAGAATGGGCTGTTCTGAGTTGCAGAGGGCGTTTATGTTTGCTGCGGAGGCCCACAGGGGGCAGGTGCGCAAGGGGACGGATATCCCCTATTTGATTCATCTGATTCGCACATGGGATTACACCCGACAGATGAGTGACGACAGGGAAGAACAGATAGCGGCCCTCCTTCACGATATACTGGAGGATACCCCTGTGACAGAGGAGGAACTCCGCGTGCGGTTCGGGGACAGGGTTGCCCGTCTGGTGGCAGAGGAGAGCGAGCAGAAACGCTCAGAACTTCCGCCGGGAGAGACCTGGCAGCTCCGCAAGCGGGAGACCATTGACCGCCTGAGACGGAAGGCGGGAGAGCCGGATGAGGAGTCTGCGATTCGCATTGCCCTGGCGGACAAGCTGGCCAATCTCTACTCCATGGCGTATGAGTACCGGATTGTCGGCGACATTCTGTGGAAGAAGTTTAATCAGAAGGATAAGACCATGCACGCCTGGTATTACGGTGAGATGGGAAGAATATTCGCCGCGTGTTTTGAGGGCGGGGATTCGGACGGGAGCGCAGGCAGGGAGGCCGACCTGGTGAGAGAATATCACACATATTACAAGGAGGTTTTTGGAGAAAATGAAATTTCAGTCGGTCAATGAGCTGGAGCATTTTTCCTTTGAGGACTCGGAGATACAGGAATTGCAGGCGGCTCCGGAACAGCTTACCTTCACTCTGAGCGGAGCGCTTGTAAAAGAGGAAAATTCCCAGAACAGCCGGTACCAGGACATGTACTGCGGCACACTGGTGCTGCAGCTTGAGCATGTGAAGATTGCCCGAATCGTCAAAGAGGGATTTAAGTACTATGACGCAGACGGAAGGCTTTTGCGGGAAGTGCCGGACGAGGATGTGCCGGAACAGGAAGCGCCTCAGGTGCTTGACCGGTGCAAAAAGGGCAGGATATTTACCACGGTGGAGGACACGGTGGAATCCGGTTATGCCTGGGAATTTGGCATTGATGTTCCCAGAGAGGAAGATGAGGAGGAAGTGGACACCTTCTGGCTGTGCCTCCTGTTTGAATCCGCCACTGCCATGTGGGAGCGCTATTGCTCTCCTGCGGAAAGCAGTTAAAAATCAGATAAATATATGAGATAAAATATGGACATACTTCTATTAAGTAAATGCAAAATAGAAGTATGTTTTTTTTGCTTCCGCGGTATGGCTGGCGGGAAGCAGCGTCGGAGAGCATGGTGATACGGAGGTAAAAATGTTAGATAAGATAACCGGACAATTATATAAAAAGACAGTGGCGCAGTGCAGTGAAAAGGAACTGTATGCCTCGCTCATTCATCTGGTGCGAGAGCGGGCGGGGCGGCGTGAGTCCGGCGGAGGAAAGCGCAAACTGTATTATATCTCAGCGGAGTTTCTCATCGGCAGACTCCTCTCCAACAACTTAATCAACCTGGGGATTTATGAGGAAATAAAAAACGAGTTGGAGCAGGCGGGAAAATCTCTGGCCGACTTGGAGGAGATGGAGCCGGAGCCCTCTCTTGGCAACGGCGGACTGGGGCGGCTGGCGGCCTGTTTCCTGGATTCTGTCGCCACGCTTGGACTGAGAGGAGACGGCATCGGGCTGAACTACCATATGGGCCTGTTCCGTCAGGTGCTTGAAGACCATAAACAGAGAGAACTCCCCGACCGCTGGATCGGGGAAGACGGGTGGGAGATCCGCCGTGATAACAGTTATACGGTCAACTTTGGGGACTTCTCTGTGCGCTCCACCCTGTATGACATCGAGGTGCTCGGCTATGAAAACCGAACCAACCGCCTGCACCTGTTCGATCTGGACTCCGTGGACGACCGCCTGGTAAAGAGAGGCATTTCCTTTGATAAAAGGCGGATACAGGAAAATCTCACCCTGTTTCTGTATCCGGACGACAGCGACGAGGAGGGGCGGCTGCTGCGGCTGTATCAGCAGTACTTTATGGTGAGCAACGCGGCCCAGTTTATTCTGGAGGAGGCGGTGGAGGCAGGCTGCACTCTGAAGGATCTGCAGGAGTATGTGATGATCCAGATTAACGACACGCACCCCTCCCTGATTATACCGGAGCTCATACGGCTTCTGACGGAGCGCGGAATGAAAATGAAGGAGGCTGTCGCAGTGGTGACAAAATGCTGCGCCTATACCAATCACACCATTTTGTCGGAGGCGCTGGAAAAGTGGCCGCTGTCCTACATTAAGGAGGTGGCTCCGGCGCTGGCGCCGGTTCTGGAGGAGTTAGATGCCAGGGTAAAGAAAAAATATCCCGATAGCGGGACGGCCATTATCGACATGGACAACCGGGTGCACATGGCTCATCTGGCGATCCACTATTGCCGGAAGGTAAACGGTGTCGCCCGCCTTCACACGGAGATACTAAAGGAGGAAGAACTGAAAGATTTTTATCGGATTTATCCGGAGAAATTCACAAGCAAAACAAACGGAATCACTTTCCGGCGCTGGCTTCTGCACTGCAACCGTCCCCTGGCAGACTGGATCAGGGGAAAGATCGGGGACAGGTTTATCAAGGATGCGATGGAGCTGAATAATCTTTTGTCCCTCGCGGGGGATATACAGGCGGGAGAGGAAGTCCGCGCCATCAAGAGGAGGAACAAGGAAGCGCTCGCGGAGTATCTGAAAAGGACGCAGAAACTGGAACTGGATCCGGATTCGGTCTTTGACATACAGGCAAAGAGGCTCCATGAGTACAAGCGCCAGCAGCTGAACGCCCTCTTTGCAATCCACAAATACCTGGAGATACGGTCGGGGAAGCGTCCGGACATACCAATCACAATGATTTTCGCAGCCAAAGCGGCGCCGGCCTATACCGTTGCCAGGGACATCATTCACCTGATTTTGTGTCTCCAGACATTGATTGAGAGAGATGCGGACGTCAGTCCCTGGCTGCGGGTGGTGATGGTGGAGAATTACAATGTCACTGTGGCGGAGAAACTGATACCGGCCTGCGACATCTCCGAGCAGATTTCGCTGGCGTCCAGGGAGGCCAGCGGCACGGGGAATATGAAATTTATGCTGAACGGAGCAATCACTCTGGGAACGAGAGACGGCGCCAATGTGGAGATTGAAGAACTGGTGGGAGCGGATAACATTTACATTTTTGGGGAGGACAGCGACACTGTGCTGGAGCGCTACAGGGAGAGATCCTATAGTCCCCTTCCCTATTACAAAAAGAATCCGCAGCTTAAGGAGGCGGTGGATTTTATCATCTCGCCCCGACTGCGTCAGATCGGCGACGCAACGGCCCTGAACCGGCTTTATCGGGAGCTGGTGTTCAAAGACTGGTTTATGACCTTTCCGGACTTTTCGGATTATTTACAGACGAAGGAACGGGCCCTGCGGGATTATCAGGACTCTGCGGGCTGGGCCGAGAAAATGATTATAAATACGGCGAAGGCGGGATATTTCTCCGCCGACCGCACAGTTGCGGAGTACAACAGGGACATCTGGCATTTACAGGGCGGCTGAAGGGAGCGTCCGGTTCTTTTGCGGGCGGATAATCCGGAATCCGCGTATAATATCCTTTTAATTTAAGAAAACTAACCACAGGAATCAAATATTTGAATAAAAATGGAGGCGAAAGTATGAGAGGAAAGAGAATTTTATCCATGGCGCTCGCACTGCTCCTGCTGACGGGAACGCTGACAGGCTGCGGCGGCGGGCAGACCGCGGAGCAGGGTGGCGACAGCGGAGGAGACGGACAGAGCGTGAGGAAGGTGCGTCTGGTTGTCTGGGGCCCCCAGGAGGATCAGGTGAAAAGCGACGAGTACAGCGGGGGCATTTTGAAAGAAATGTGCGACAGGTTCAACGAGGCGCACCCGGAGTGGGATATCACATTTGAATACGGAGTCTGCTCCGAGGGAGACGCAAAAGACGTGGTGACAAAGGACGTCACGGCCGCGGCGGACGTCTATATGTATGCCAACGACCAGATTCCGATTCTTACAAAGGCCGGCGCGCTCGCCAGGCTGGGCGGCGCTGTGGCAGAGGCGGTTCAGGCGGATAACGACCAGACGATGGTTGACTCCGTGACTTATGAGGGAGGCATATACGGCGTCCCCTTCACGTCCAATACATGGTTTATGTATTATGACAAAAGCAAATTTGACGGGGAGGAGATTAAGAGCCTCAATGTGATGATGGATAAGGATCTGGGAAAAAATGTCGTAAATTTTGCTTTCCCGTTAGACAACAGCTGGTACATTCCGGCCTTTTACTATGCGGCGGGCGGCGAGCTGTTTGGGAAAGACGGGAGCGATGCGGAGGCGGGCTGTACCTTCGACAGCGACAGAGGAATCGCTATGACAAAATTTCTGGCGGCTCTGGCGAAGAACAAGCGATTTTCAAATGAAAAGGAGGGCAGCAGCATCGCCCGCTTTAAGAGAGGGACGCTGGGGGCATACTGCAGCGGCTCCTGGGACGCGGCCGCCATCCGGGAAGCGCTTGGGGAAAATTTTGGCGTGGCAGTCCTGCCCAGGGTGACGGTGGACGGCAGCGAGGGACAGATGCGCTCTTTTGCTGGCAGCAAGGCGATCGGAGTCAATCCGATGTGCGAGAATCCGGACGTGGCGGTAGCGCTGGCAGCCTACCTGGGCAACAGGGATTGTCAGGAGATGCGCTTTAGCGTCCGCGATATAATCCCCACCAACAAAGAACTGCTGGCGGGCGACGAGGTAAAGAAAGACGAAGTAGCCATGGTACAGGCGGCAGAGATAAACAGCGCCAGTGTGGTGCAACCGGTAAATCCGGCCATGGACAATTACTGGACACCGGCGGAGACCATGGGGCGTGAACTGGTGCAGGGAGATGTGACAGAGGCCAATGCCGGAGACAAGACAAAAGCGATGGTGAAGGGGATCACCACCCGGAAATGAGGTGAAGTATGGACGATCAGAATGAAATTACCATACGGCGGGCTATCGGGCGCGGCGATGCGATGACGAAACTCTCCATGCTGGTATCCGGCGCCGGTAATATAGCGAAGGGCCAGGTGGTAAAGGGAATACTGTTTTTTGCGCTGGAGGTACTCTTTGTCCTGTATATGGCGCTGTATGGTATTCGCGCCCTGGCGGGCCTGGCGACTCTGGGAACCCGAACACAGCAGGAGATCTTCAATGAGACAACGCAGATATACGAGTACACCGCCGGAGACAACTCCATGCTGTTTCTGCTCTACGGCATCATTGCCGTGTTTGCCATTGTCGCCTTTGTGTTCGTGTGGAGAGCGGCGGTGAAGTCCGCCTATCTGGCACAGGTGCGACTGGAGAAGCGGCAGCATCTGAATACGTTCAGGGAAGATGTGGCGGAGCTGTTTGACGGGAAAATCCACCAGATGCTTTTGTTCATTCCCGGCCTCTGCGTCATAGCCTTTACGATACTCCCCCTTGTATTCATGATTAGTATGGCGTTTACCAACTACGACAGAAACCATCAGCCGCCGGGGCAGCTGTTTCAGTGGGTGGGACTTCGGAACTTCTTTCAGCTGTTCAGTTCGGAGAGCGGACTGGGAACGGCCTTCTGGCATGTGTTGGGCTGGACTCTCACATGGGCTGTCTTCGCCACATTCCTCAATTATCTGTTTGGCATGATACTGGCAATGGTGATTAACAGGAAGGAGACAAGGGGAAAAGCCTTCTGGCGCTTTATCTTTATCCTCTCCATCGCCGTGCCGCAGTTTGTGGCGCTGTTGGTAATGCGGACGATGCTCCAGCCGGACGGGCCGGTCAATATGCTGTTGAAAAACTGGGGGCTTACCTCTGCCTCGCTCCCCTTCTGGACAAATACAGCCTGGGCCAGAGTGAGTATTATTGTGATTAACCTGTGGATTGGTATTCCCTTTACAATGCTACAGACCACCGGCGTGTTACAGAATATACCGGCAGAGCTGTACGAGTCTGCCAGGATAGACGGTGCCAACGCCGTAAAAATCTTTTTCCGGATTACCCTGCCCTATATGCTGTTTGTGACTGCTCCCTATCTGATTACACAGTTTATCGGCAACATAAATAACTTTAACATCATCTATCTGCTGACGGAGGGCGCTCCGGCGGCGATGAGCTACCACAACGGGACAGCGGGCCGGACGGATCTTCTGGTGACATGGCTCTATAAGCTCACCATTGATTACAAGGATTTCAATTACGGAGCGGTCATTGGCATTGTCGTATTTATCCTGTCTGCGGTCTTTGCGCTCACCGCATACCGCAGAACCGGAGCCTATAACAATGAGGAGGGATTTCAGTAATGAGGGCAAAAAAAGTAAAAAATACGCTGATACACATTTTTCTCGCCGTGCTGGCGCTGGTCTGGATTTTTCCCATCGTCTGGATCATTCTGACGTCCTTCCGCGCCGCGTCAGGCGCTTATTCGGACACATTCATTCCGGAGGAGTTTACGATACGGAATTTTGTCCGCCTCTTTACAGAGACCGGAGTGTTTAATTTTGGGCGGTGGTTCGTGAACACTTTTGTGATTGCAGTATTTACCTGCATATTGGCTACATTTTATCTGGTCTCCATTGCCTATGTCATGTCGCGGCTGCGCTTCCGGAGCCGGAAGCCCCTTCTGAACATGGCGCTCATTCTGGGAATGTTTCCCAGCTTCATGTCCATGATTGCCGTCTACTATATACTAAAGGGCGTGGGCCTCACGGAGGGAGCCTGGAAGATGGTGGCGCTGATCCTTGTGTACTCCGGCGGATCCGGAATATTGCAGTTTTATGTGGCAAAGGGATTTTTTGACACCATTCCCAGGGCGCTGGACGAGGCGGCCATGGTGGACGGCGCCACCCGTTGGCGCGTGTTTTCACGGATTATCATGCCGCTGTCCCGCCCCATTGTGGTATATACGATTCTGACGTCCTTTATCGCGCCGTGGATCGACTTTATCCTGGCGAGGGTAATTATCGGGACGGACGCCAAATATTACACCGTGGCGCTTGGCCTGTGGAATATGCTGGAGAAGGAGAATATCAATCAGTGGTATACCCGATTTGCGGCCGGAGCCGTCTGCGTATCCATTCCCATCGCCATTCTGTTTCTCATTATGCAGAGATATTATTCCGACGGATTGTCCGGAGCGGTCAAAGGTTAGAGGGAGCGGCGGGCGCACGGGCGCGGAGGCGCTCCCGCCGGAAAATCATTGCAGATGCCCCATTTGTGACAAGAAATTTTCATTTTTCCGACAAAAGTAACTGCTACAGTAATAAAAGAATCTCGAAAAAAAGAGATGCGGATAAGTGAAAAGGTAGTAGAAAGTGAGGTATTGCGATGAGAAAACAGAGAAAAGAACATGGAAAAAGAGGAATAGCGCTGTGTCTGGCGTTTGCCTTGTCCGCAGCCGTCCTGGCAGAGGGAGCCGGCAATGGGGCTGCGGCCGCGACGGAGACTGCCACAGGAGGAGCCGTCACAGGGGGCGCTGTGAGCGGCGGAGCAGTGGAGACGGCAACGCCCACGCCGACGATCGACGTGTCGGCTTATAAACCGGCGACGCCCGCGGCCAGCGTGCGGGGAGGCTCCAAGCGCGTGCGCGTTACATGGGGCAAGATAAGCGGCGCCGACGGATACTATATTTATTCCAGGGAATCCTCCGCGGCGGCTTATACAAAGGTTGCCACAATTACCAGCGGAAGCACTACAGAGTATGTGAAAAAATCGCTGGCTCAGAACACGACCTATTATTTCCGCCTGTCGGCGTACAAAAAAGTGGGCGACCAGACGGTGGAGAGCGATCTGTCAACGGCGGTGTCCGCCAAGACGGCCGCCGTGGATAAGACTTCCAAGGTGGCAAAGAAATATAAGGGTAAATCCCTGTTCGTCAAATCACCGGCTTATAAGACTTATAAGAAGATGAAAAGCAAGATGAATTACAGCAAGAGTTTTCCGATTCCGGGCTTGAAGAACACGAATGTGGCCGGATTTGGCTGTACGTCGATGATACCTCAGGCAATCTGCCATGCGGGAAGCTATCTGTTAATCTCCGCCTATGACAACAAGGGCGTGGACTACTCGGTGGTATATGTGGTGAGCAAATCCTCAAAATCCTATATCACGACCATCGTTCTGCCGAGTAAGGCGAAGGTGGGCGGAATGGCCTACGACGGAAGCAATATCTGGATTTCCAAGGGAAGCTCCGTGGCATGTTTCCCGTACTCGGTTGTCACTGATGCGGTCAATGCAGGAACTGCCTACAAGGAGCTGGCGGCGTATACGAGTGTGTGCAAGGTAAATACCACCGCAGCATATATGGGATATTACAACGATACCCTCTGGGTAGGCGCTTTCAGCCAGAGCAAGTCGGATATGTATGGATATCACATTGCCAATAAGGAGACGGCGCCGACGCTCAGTCAGGCCTATACAATGCAGACGCCTTCCAAAACACAGGGGATCACCTTTGGCACGGACGGCACACTGATTTTGACGAGGAGTTACCGCACGAAGAAGGCAAAGAGCGGATATATTTCGCAGATTCGCACCTATAAGCCGGGCTATGCCAATGCGTCCACGGGCGGCAAGGTGCTGAAGAACAGCGCGCTGGCAGTGACAAAGATGCCGCCGAAAGTGGAGGGGGTTGCCGTCTACGGAACGTATACCTACGCCCTGTTTTCCTCCAGCTGCTACAGCAGCTGCAAGTATCCGGTGGATCGCGTCATAGCGTTAAAGACGAACAAGCTGATCTAGGTCAGGGGAACAATAAGGAAAGAGACAGCCAGGGAAAGAACAATATAAACGCCCGCCAGGATCAGAACCGGAACTGCCTTGCGCGCGGTGCTCAGGGAAACGCCATGTTCTTTCAAAAAGGCATGGCGCCTGGCGGCGAAACACACACAGTGAATGAAAAAAATAACGGCGAACAGACACGCGGTTGACAGGTTGTTTTTGGCAGAGAAGAAAGAGAGCAGTATCCATTCAAACGCCATGATTGTGCCCTGGAATGGTATCGTCAGGGAATAGGGTATTCCGGCGGCCTCAAGTGAGACATTCGCCTGGCTGATGGTTTTGGCATGTTCTACGTCTTCCTGCAGCTCCTGCATCGAATTATATTGTTTTTCCGGGTTTTTCTCCATGCACCTGCTGATGATGGTCTCGAACCGTCCGCGGTAGGTGCATTTTCTGTTCTTCGGCGGTTTGCCGGTAAGCATCTCGTGAAAAATCCGTCCGAGGAGATCCAGCATATGATGGAGGGGACGCTGTCTTTTCAGTGTGCCCGGCACAAAGTCCAGCAGCCTGACGGCGCCGGATTTCGTGATAAAAATATTGCTTGGCTTCAGATTGTAGTGAATGATGGGGGGCTGTACCTGCAGCAGAATGTCGATGGCTTCGCATAGTTTTTCCATAATGCGGCAGGCCTCGTCCTCGGTAAAGGCGACGCCCCGAATCCGGTTCTGTTCCATTCGCTCGGCCAGCGTCTGGCCCTCCAGAAATTCCTCCACCACCAGAGTGCTCTCGTCAAAGTATTTGACGTTGTATATGTGGGGCCACTCGCTGTAATCCAGCTGCTGGAGCCTGCTGTAGAGCGCCTTTATATTCTGTCTGCGGTACATCTTCAGGATACCGTCGGGAGTTCCTTTTTCGGCCATGCACCTGACCTTGTAAACAATACAGTGTTCGTTGCTTGAAATGGGCTGTCCCACAGGGACATACTGCTTTGTCACAAACAATTCTTTCTCAGAAGCCATAGGCCGCCGCCCTCCTCTCTGTAGATGATTCCATTATACAACGGCGCGGGACGCTTTTCAACCACGCCTTTTTCTGCTATACTAAAGAGCCTTTTTCTGTTATACTAAAAGGAGTGGGAGAGGATTGGAGGAGCCTATGATTTTACGCTATCCGGCATATTATGAAAAATTTCACTGCATCGCAGGGGAGTGCGAGGACACCTGCTGTGCGGGTTGGGAAATTGATATTGATGACGAGAGTTACCGCTTCTACCAGAGCGTTCAGGGGGATTTTGGAAGGCGTCTGCGGGAGAGCATACGGGAATACGAATCGGGTGAGGAGGGGGCCTACGAGAGCCACGGCTTTATCCTGGGAGAGGACAGAAGATGTCCTTTTCTGAACGGGGAGAACCTGTGCGATCTGTATCGGGAGCTGGGAGAGGAGTCGCTGTGCAATGTCTGTACGGACACGCCCCGAAACTACTTTGAATACGGCGGGGCCAGGGAGATTGCCGTGAGCGCCAGCTGTCCGGAGGCAGGGAGGCTGATTTACCGGAGCAGAGACAAAATCGTATTCGTAGAAAAAGAGATAGAGGGAGAACTGGACTTTGAGGAGAGCAGGGGTGAGATACTTCTCGCCCAGTCAGTCTGCCGGGCGAGAAACGAGGCCGTCCGGATTCTGCAGGAGCGGCGTATGCCGCTCTGTGACCGGATTTCCGCTTTTTTGCACTACGCGGAGTCAGTGCAGTCCTGTCTGAATAGAAATGAGCCGGAGGCGATTGACGGGATCGTCTTGCCCGACTGCGGGTGCGACCAGATGGGTGCGCCGGACAGAGAGGGGGAACCGGCGGATCACGGGCTCCTTCTCGGCCGCCTGATGACATTTACCTCCATGGAGAGCATACGGGGGGACTGGGAGGAGATGCTGGAACTTATGGAAAAGTATTTTGTGAGTCCGGAGAACGGGGGCGAAAGGTACCGGGAGGCGCAGAGGAGATGGCTGGCCTTTCTGAAGGAGGAGGACAGGGAGTACGAGTATGAGCATCTGCTCGTGTACTATGCCTTTATGTGCCTGCCCCGCTGTGTGGACGACTATGATTTTCTCCGCCAGGCGAAATTTGTTGTGGTGAGTTTCCTGATGATCCGCGATATGGACTCGGTCTGGTTCGCCGAAAAGGGCCGTTATGAGGTGGAGGATCGGGAGCGCATGGCCCGGATATATGCCAGAGAGGTGGAACATTCCCAGGACAATCTGAATATTCTGACGGAGGACATATTGTTTGAGGAGGCCTACACCGTGGAGAATCTGTGCCGGAGCGCAGGGGCGGCGAAGCGGGGCTCCGAGTGACGGGGTGCGGCAGAGGAGAGAAAAAACGGGCGTCACGTTAAACGTGACGCCCGTTTGAATACTCATGACAAATATATGTTTCCTACGCTACTTGGCGTAATCCACTACTCTGGATTCGCGAATTACATTCACCTTGATCTGTCCCGGATACTGTAATTCTGCCTCGATTTGCTTAGACAAATCACGGGCCAGCAGTACCATCTCATCATCATTGATCTGATCCGGTATTACCATCACTCGAACCTCTCTACCTGCCTGAATAGCAAAAGACTTATCAACACCCTTGAAGCTGTTAGAAATATCCTCTAATTGTTTTAACCTGTTCGTGTAAGTTTCCAGTGTCTCTCTGCGGGCGCCCGGACGCGCGGCAGAGATCGCATCGGCTGCCTGTACCAGACAGGCAATCATGCTCTCGGCCTCTACGTCGCCGTGATGAGCCTCCACAGCATTGATAACCAGCGCGGATTCCTTGAACTTACGACACAATTCGGCGCCCAGCTGAATGTGGGAGCCCTCCATATCGTGGTCAACGGATTTGCCGATGTCATGTAACAGACCGGCCCGCTTGGCCATGCGCACGTCCACGCCAACTTCGCCGGCTAACAGGCCGGACAGATGGGCAACCTCAATGGAGTGCTTTAACGCATTTTGCCCATAACTGGTGCGGAACTTCATTTTACCCAAAAGGCGAACCAGCTCCGGATGGATACCGTGTACGCCGACCTCAAGGGTGGCGGCTTCGCCTTCTTCACGAATCATTGTCTCTACTTCTTTTTTGGCCTTATCAACCATTTCCTCGATTCTGGCCGGATGGATTCGGCCGTCCACGATGAGTTTTTCCAAAGCAATTCGGGCGATTTCCCTGCGAATCGGATCAAATCCGGATAAAATTACGGCCTCCGGCGTATCGTCGATAATCAGATCGATACCGGTTAAATTCTCAAGGGTGCGGATATTCCGCCCCTCCCGACCAATAATTCTTCCCTTCATCTCGTCGTTTGGCAGCGGTACAACAGAAATCGTTGTCTCGGACACGTGGTCGGCGGCACATTTCTGTATCGCAGTAACCACAAAATCCTTGGCTTTTTTATCCGCCTCGTCCTTAGCCTGACGCTCCAATTCTTTCACCAAAACTGCAGTTTCGTGTTTGACATCTTCTTCTACAGTCTTCAATAAGTATTCTTTTGCCTGTTCGGAGGTGAGACCGGAAATTTTTTCAAGCTCGCGCATATGGCTCTGACGGAGTTCTTCCACCCGTTCCTTTTCCTTTTCAAAGCTCGCTTCACGCGCGTTCATCTTTGCTTCCCGTTTCTCGAGTGCGTCCAGTTTTTTGTCCAAAGTTTCTTCTTTACCTAATACACGCTTCTCATAGCGCTGAACTTCGGCCCTGCGTTCCTTGACCTCCTTGTCGAGGTCGTTTTTGGCTTTCAGGTTTTCTTCCTTGGCCTCCAGCAGAGCTTCCCGTTTCTTCGTCTCGGCCGTCTTTAAAGCGTCGTCAATGATCTCTCTTGCCTTTTCCTCTGCGCTTCCCACCTTGGCTTCTCCGACCTTGATGTGGTAGGAGATGGCGCTTTTCCAAGTCACCAAAGCAGTAATCGCCAGAAGGATGATTACGACTATGACAGCCACGATTGTAAACATCAACCCTGGCACCAGGAGCACCTCCTTTATTTATTTGTTGCACGCAAATACAACAATACTATTCTACACTTTTTCCGCCTATCTGTCAAGTTGCAATGGAGCTCCGAAATCATTGCGGAAATCATTGACAAAAGCCGTCACATGCCGTATTCTTAAATTAACTACAGCAGTAGTGCGTGATGTGATAATGTCTGTGGAGGCGGGTGGCCCGGAGAGGGAATCGTCCTATAAATTTTTAAAAAATAAATTTCAGATTAAAATTGTATTATATCAGGAAAAAGCAGGGCGCAGACGGCTGGAATTATCCAAAACCGCATAGATTATGCGCGTTCGCATAAAATATCCATACTAACAGCGAAAATTTGTTGCTATGATTAAGAAAACGGATAAGGAGCGACTGGTATGGGTAGGACAAGCAATGATAAAAAGAATCCCATAAATGTATTTGTGGGCAGAAATCTCCGCTATTTTATGGATTCCAACGACATATCTGAGCAGGAACTTGCTGACGGCTTTGGTATAGAAAAAGAGTCGCTGCAACGTATTTTGAATGGAACGAATGGCATATCCAGCGTGTATTGCAATATTTTAGCCATGCGTTACAACTGTGACATGAATCTGATTTTCCGCGGAATCACAGAGGACGATATGATCCGGCCCGATGAGTCGGAGACAGAGGATTATGATGCGAAACAGGCACTGAAGGAAAGTATGATCCGGCAATTGCACTATCTGGCAGACATTCTTGATATATTGCAGTAGTCCACGGAGGTTAAGGGAAAGGGATGGACGGATATTATGTTGCTGCACGCGGTTGAATTGCTGGAAGTTCTTGGAATATTGTTATGCGTGAATTATCTGTATGGAAAGAAATATCGGTTTCGGTTTCATGATGTCATTTTTGTGCTGTCTGGCGTAATGATTCTCACAATAGTCAATGCCGGTAAAGAGAGCGGGGAGTTGGCGTTTCTTTACTATATTGTCATGTTTATTTATATGCTGCTCAAATTTGAGGGACATATAAAAACGGCTTTTATCAACGAAATTTTGTGCATTATTCTGATGTCCCTGTTTCAGCTTATCGGCGCCCTTCCTGTCTTTGCCCCTGATTTGCCCGTTTCCGCAGACGTAAAGGCGGGAATGGTCAATCTGCTGGTGCTGGGATTTGTCCTGCTCCCTGGAAAGGCGGGGTATCTGCACCGGCTGTCTCTCTTTGCGAGGAGGAGCAGCTGGCTTTTTCGCGGGATTCTCATCTGCTGCTGCGCCGGAATGATATACCTGGTGGTGATGTACCGGCTGACGCATTATCTGCGGGCGACAGACTATCTGATCTTTGGGCTGTGGACGCTGCTAATCTGTGTGCTGGCGATAAAATGGCAGAAGGCGAAAAGCGAGAACATCATGAGCAGACATGAGATGGAGATGCGCAGAACCTATGACAAAGTCTACGGTGAACTGCTGGAATCCATTCGCAGAAAACAGCATGATTTCAACAATCACATCAATGCCATATACAGCCAGCATCTGGTGGCGCAGGATATGGAAGACCTTGTGAGGCGGCAGCGGGAGTATTGCCAGCTTGTGGTAAAGGACAGCCAGTACAGCAGACTGCTTGTGAAGGGCGCTCCCTTTGTTGTCGGGTTTCTCTATTTCAAATTTACCACAGCGGAGCAGAGGGGCTGCGAGATTACATATCGGGTTGAAAATTCAGAACTGAAATGCCGGATTCCGGCTTACAAGGTAGTGGAGATGCTTGGCATATTACTGGATAACGCCGTGGAGGCGGTACAGAATATGGAGAAAAAGGAAATTGAATTTGAAATGCTGGAAAATGAAAAGCAGATACATATTCTGGTCAGTAACATTTCCGTCCACATACCGCAGTCACAGATTTACCGGCTCACGGAGGCCGGATACAGCACAAAGGGCGAGGGGCGCGGCATCGGGCTGGCCAACCTGATTGATACGCTGCGCTCATACGACTGTGATCTACTGGTGTTTAACCGTCAGACAAAAAGCGGAAATCATCTGGCCTTTGAGATGAATATTCCCAAGACATAACGGGCCGCAATACCATGCGGGTATGCGGCCGCGGAAAAATAAGCGGTGCAGCCGCTTATTCGGTCGGATATTTCTGCTCGCCGAACAGGAAGAAACTGACCTTATCCCAAAAAGCAAATCCGGCAAATGCGATGCAGAGATTGCAGGCTTTGAATATCCAGGATTTAGTAAAGCGTTTCATTTATTTCCCCTCCTTTTCCATATTTTTGCTGCCGCCAGTTGGGCGGTGTGCAGCAGAATAGTCCAAAAACCAGTGGCTGTGTACTGGCTGAATGGCAGAATTAACAACAGGATTGCACAGAAAATGATGATTCCGGCAGACTGCCGACGGGATCTGCGCACCAGAGCTTCATCGGGCTCAGGCCGGTAGGAGGAAACCACGGGCGCGAGACGGTAATTGCACACGGCGCAGGCGACGGATAGCAGCGCCATCAGGTGCCGGCTCGGATACAGGCCGTATGGTATCCAGACGGGGATGAATACACAGGCGGACAAGATGAAAAAGGAGACAAGGAAACAAGAGATGTAGCGCTTAAAATGCAAACCACCGGTGCAGGTTCGCAGCAGGCACATGAGAAGGGCCGCTGCCAAAAAGAAGCGGAACCTGCCTGTCACAAGGAAAAAAATTCCCATCAGAATCAGTTTGCTGGTCTCAGAGAGGACGCTCATAACCGTATAGCGAATTTGCCCAATCTGAAAATCAGTGTACCCGAAGGTGGTTTTCAGATAACCAGATACATTCATAACCGTGCCTCCTCAATACAAAAATTGTAACAGGCGGCGCGCGCAGAACCCTATATTTTTACTGAACAGTGCAAAAATGAAACGGAATGAAATAACTGTTTCAGAATGGAGGAAAAGATGAAAAAGGTAATGATTCTGGAAGACCAGAGGGATTCCAGGGACGCGCTGGCGCAGATTGTAAAGAGCGTGGACGCAAATGCCAGAATCTATGCTGTGGGGCGGGCGAGCAACGCCTACGCCATCGCCATGGAACACTCGATTGATTTGTTCCTGATTGATATTATCCTGCGCCCCGACAAGCGGGGCGGCGACCAGTCCGGAGCCGAGTTTGCCCAGAATATCCGCATGGTGGAGCGGTACAAATTCACGCCCCTCATTTTTGTGACGTCCCTGTACGACACGAAAATGCACATGTACTCCTCCGTGCACTGTTACAAATTTATCGAAAAGCCCTTTGACTGGGACGCTGTGCGGGAGGTGATTCGGGAGGCGATGTCCTATCAGACGAGAAATCCGGAGGGGCGGGTTGTGTTTTATCGAACCGGAGGACTGTTGGAGGCCATTACAATTACCGATATTATTTATGCGGAGAATCGTCAGCACCGGCTGAAGGTGGTGACGGAGAATGGGGAAGTTCGGATTCCCTACCGGCCGTGCAAGGAGTTTCTCAGGGAACTGGATTCAGAGGACTTTTTGCAGTGTAACCGGAGCACTATCGTAAATCGCAACTTTATAGAGAGGATCGATCCGGCAAACCGGTATGTATATGTGAAGGGGAGAGCGGAGGCGCTGGAGATCGGCTCCGTCATGAAGCGTGAATTTCTCAGAAATATCCGCACAATATAAAAGGACACAGGTTATGGTTCCGTACATTTTTTGCAGCGTCTGGTGAAAAAATAGCCGTCAGGAGTTATCAGGCTGTATTCTTCATTATTAAATAAGAGTATTGAGTTTATTACAGAAAATAATGAAGAAGTACAGGAGAAAGTGACGAAGATGAAAACTGGCTATGAATTTACGGTGGAAAATGCAGGAAAGGAAAGCGTAGACGAACTGGTAGGACAGAAGCTGAAAAGATTTCGTGAAATATACAGCATAGGACGGAAGGAAATGGCAGACCGGTTCCACATCACGGAGGATGCCCTGTACCGGATTGAAAAGGGAAAGGTAGGGCTTTCCAGTGAATATTGCTACATACTTGCCAATGAGTTAAATTGCGATATGAATTACCTGTTTGGCAACAGTCCGGTTCCGCAGCGAATGGAGTCCTTTCGGAAAAAAGATATAACGGGGAGAGAGATAGGGCGGATTCTGCGGTATTTCGCACACATTCTGGAGACGGAATAGACGGGGAACCGACGTATTGTTTGGAGGGGCGGCCATGTTAATTTTCCTGGCAATGCTGGATGATCCAGATGATAAAGATAGATTTGCCAGATTGTATAACGAATATAAGGGACTTGCTTTCTGGATAGCGAATCAGATATTGAAGGACGAATATCTGGCGGAGGACGCTGTGCAGGAGGCGTTTGTTCGTATTGCGAAAAATTTTTCAAACATATCGCTAGACGAAGCGGCTGCGCCCCGGCAGACAAAAAGCTTTGTGACCGTCGTGGTAGAGCGGGCGGCCATTGATATCTACCGGGCGAGAAAGAAGCAGATGAACTGCGAAGTCCTCAGCGAGAAAATAGACGATACCATGTTTGCCCTGGACGAGTACGGGGAAGAATCCCTGCTCGGCGAGAGCGTTCTCTTTCAGGCCGTGCGCCAGCTGCCAAAACAGTACGGGGAGATTATGCTGCTGCACTACGTCCATGATCTGAGCAATCAGGAGATTGCCCGACTGTTGGATATGAAAGAGGCCACGGTTCGGAGCAATCTGAGCCGCGGAGTATCAAAACTTCGGGCGCTGCTCTTGGAGGACGAGAGCGGGCAGTGGCAGTTCTAAAAGACATATCTATAGGATTCCAAGTGAAATTCAGGGTTTCCAAAGCCATCGAAAATATGCTATAATACAGCAGGGAGGCGGAGGAAATCATGACGAAAATATTTCTGGTAGAAGATGATAAAAGTATTGTGGAGAACCTGACGGAATTTCTCCGCACGGAAAACTTTTCTGTAGAGACTGTTTCCGGACAGACGGAGGCGCTCAGGCGTCTGGAGACAGAGCGGTACGATCTGATACTTCTGGACATTTCCCTGAAGGAGGGAAACGGTTTTGCCGTGTGCTCCTATGTAAAGCAAAATACGGATATGCCGGTTATCTTTCTCACGGCTTCCGGCGATGAGTACAGCGTGGTCTCAGGGCTGGATATGGGGGCGGACGATTACATCAGCAAGCCATTCCGTCCAAGGGAACTGGTATCGAGAATCCACAGCGTCCTGCGCCGCTGCGGTAAGGTGCAGTCCATGTATGAATCGGGGGGCGTCTCCATTGACACGACAAAGGCGTCTGTCAAAAAGAACGGGGAGGAGATTTACCTGTCGGCGCTGGAATACCGGATCTTACTGACGCTTTTCCACAACAAGGGGACTCTGCTGACGCGGGAGATGCTCCTGAACGAGATCTGGGACGTGGCGGGCGAATTTGTCAATGACAACACGCTCACGGTATACATCCGCAGAATCCGCAGCAAGATTGAGGATGATCCGGCAAAGCCGCGGATTATCCAGACTGTTCGGGGAATGGGATATAAGGTGGAATAAAAATAAGCGCCGGAATATGGAGGGAGGCAGAGATGGCCTATCTGCGGAACAGGGAGATAAAATGGGAAATTCTTATATTTGCCGCGCTCTGGTGCGGAGGCTGCGTCCTGGGAGCAGTGACGGCAGGGCTCTTGGGGGCGGCGTCGGCGGCTCTCACAGGATTTCTTTTTTTGTTCTGCCATTTTTTCCTCTCTTACCGCCGTTACCGCAGGATTGCGGAGCTCTCGGAGCGGATCAGCCGGTGTATGCGCGGGCAGGAGGAACTTTTTATAGCGGAGCAGAGGGAGGGCGAACTCTCGGTGCTGGAGACAGAGGTGCAGAAGATGGTTCTCCGGCTGAAAAATCAGGCTGACCTGTTGAAAAATGACAAGATCTATCTCTCCGATTCCATCGCCGATATATCCCACCAGATACGGACTCCGCTGACTACGGTAAACCTCATTGTGTCCCGCCTGTCCGTGCCGGAGCTGTCTGCCGGTAAGCGCAGGGAGCTGCTGAAGGAACTGGAGGAGATGCTGATACACATCGACTGGCTGATCCAGTCCCTTTTGAAAATTTCCAGGCTGGACGCAGGAACCATTGTCATGCAGCGGGAGAAGGTGTCTGTGCGTGAACTGATCCGCCTTTCCACAGAGGCGTTGGAAATTCCCATGGAATTAAAGGGGCAGACGCTGAGGATATCCTGCGGGAGTGACGTGTGCTTTGACGGCGATATAAAATGGGCGAAGGAGGCTCTCCTGAATATTGTCAAGAACTGTATGGAACACACGCCGGAGGGAGGCTTTATAAAAATCGAGGCGGAAGAAAATCCCATATATACGGAAATCGTTGTACAGGATAACGGGCCGGGAATCTCTCCGGAAGAACTCCCCAGTCTTTTTGAGCGCTTCTTTAAGGGCCGGAATTCAGCGGAGAAAAGCGTGGGCATAGGGCTGGCGCTGGCCAAAATGATTATCGAGGAGCAAAAGGGGAGAGTGTCGGTGGAAAATGTACCGGAGGGTGGGGCGAAATTTGTAATTCGTTTTTATAAGGCGGTGGTGTAGGGGCGGACTATAGGACGCCCCGCAAGATACGAACCCCATCAGATACGAACCCCATCAGATACGAACCCCATCAGATACGGAACCCGTCAGAATATGCCCCCGATAAATATTTCGATTCCAATTGCAATCAGGATAATGCCGCCGATGATCTGCGCGCTGTTGGACAGCCTCGTGCCAAATCTCTTGCCGATGGCAAGCCCTGCCATACAGAGGGCGAAGGTGACGGCTGCGATGATGGCACAGGCTGCCAGCGCCATGCCCCATCCGTATCCGGCGATGGTAAAACCGACGGACAATGCGTCGATCGAAGTTGCGATACCCTGGATGAGCAGAGCTCCGGCGCCAAGGCTCGTTTCTTTCTCCTCTGCGGGCGCGGTGCGGCTGCCCTCGCTCAGCATTTTCCCGCCGATAAGGGCGAGAAGGAGAAGGGCGATCCATGGGACGGCTCTCTCAAACGCCTTGAAGTACCGGCTGATTGTGTGGACGCAGATCCAGCCAATCAGCGGCATGGCAAACTGAAATCCGGCGAACACACCGGCAATTTCGCTCATTCGGTTTTTTTTCATCTTCGTGTCATTCAGGCCGTTTGCCAGGGATACGGAAAAGGCGTCCATGGCAAGTCCCACGCCGAGCAGAACGCTGTTAATGACAAATGCAAAATCTAATTTCATCTTTTGACTCGCTTTTATTATAGATATATGCTTGTTGCTTCCCTGTGGGAAAATTATCACATTCAATCTACCACAGGGCAGCAGGAATGTCAATGTAACTGGTTGACAGTGTAAACAAAATATGCAATAATAAACACAAATACTGGTTTTCAAGGGAGGAATGAATATGAGAAAAAGATGGATTTCGGGAGTTGTGCTGCTTGGAGTGGTATTATCCATGACAGGCTGCGGACTGGCTAATACGGCCGGAGACGCAGTCAGCGGAGGGGCAGTCAGCGGAGAAGCGGTCAGCGAAGGAGCAGCCAGTGGAGAGGCAGTCGGCGAAGCAGAGGGAGACAGCGCCGCCAGGGCCGCCATTATTTCAGACATATATCCGCTTTGCAGCAGCCATAACCTCTATAAGATGGAGGACAATACAGTGATTCAGTGCAGCCTGGATGGAAAAGAACAGAAAGTGATACAGATGCCGGGGGCAGAGCGGAAAAAGAACGAGGTTGAAGTAAAATATGTCAGTGATACAGAAATTTTATATACAGTATACCGGGATTATGACGGAAAAGAAAGCGAGTATGAATTCTGTGATGAGCTATGGAGTGTGCCGGTTCGGCAGACAGGCGGGGAAAATCGTCCCGGCAGTCAGACAGACGGGGAAAACCGTCCCGACTGTCAGGACGAACTGCTTTTAGATAAGGCGGAAAAGATTTTGGAGAAAGCGGACGGAATGGGGGGCCTTCTGTATGTAGATGAAAATTTTATTGCCTGGTTGGACGCTACGTCAGCTGTTTATAACGAATACGACCGCAGGGAAAAGAAATTTATTTCTGTGTGCAGCGGGGATAAGAAGAATACATATTATGCTTTTCCGACGGGAAAGTATGGCACGGCAAACGGATATGAAAGATTTTCCTCCAATTCAGTGCTGCTGGAAACGGAGGATAACACGAGCATTTATGCACACAAGGTGGGAAGCGGCAAGATAGAGCGGGTTGCAACCCATTACAGTGACCGCTATAGCGACGGGGTGAATCTTGCCTGTGGCGGGAACAGGATTTACTATACGACGCTCCACAACACATATTCCGATCCGTATAAAGAGATCGAAGATGAATACAGCTATGATATATGGTGTTATGATGGCGATACTGGTGAGAACAAAATCTTAGTCAGGGAGGAGCAGCTCCGGCAGATATATCCGAAATTTTGGTTGGTTGACTCCCTTTTTACAGATGGCAGTGAATCGTTATATGCGATTATCTATACAAGGGACGGAGAGACATTGGATCTTAAGGTTGTAAAGATTTCTCTCTCCGGAAAACAGGAAATTGTGCCCGTTGAGCCGCTGAACAAAGCGTTAGATAGCGATAGCGACTTTTTAGCGTATATTTACGGATTTGCGGCAGATAGATGTTTTTACGGAAAATATGAAACAGGGGAAAAGAGTGAGGAAGAATATTATACCTGCAATCTCTCTACGGGAGAGATAAAAAAAGTTACAAAGGGTGATCCGGAGTACTATTTCTGGGTACTAGATGACTGGTCTTGGGGTGAATAAGGCACAGAGGGGCGCTTCGGACTATTATGGCGGATTTTGCATTTTATCCGACAGTGTGGTATGATAGGGGAAGAAAACCAATGGGGAGGTGTACCTATGGCGCGAAAGAGCAGTGTAGAAAGGGCAAACCGGCAGATTGGCGGATTTGCCAGTGCAAAGAAAAATATTGTGATACAGTATCAGGGACGGGAGCGCTCGGAAAAGCATCTGTTGGATTTGATCTATCAGGATGTAATAGAGCGCGGAGTTCCGGAGGACGACATCGAGACAGTGGACGTGTATATCAAGCTGGAGGAGCAGGCCGTATATTATGTGGTAAACAAAAACATCAAGGGACAGATTGCATTTTAGGTTACAGATGAAATACATGCAGAACGGAGGATAACGATGGCGGTTACTTATGTGATAGCGAATCAGAAGGGTGGAATCGGAAAGACGACGACGGCGACGACGCTGGCCGGTGTGCTGGCCACAAAGGGAAAGACTTTGCTCATTGATGCCGATCCGCAGGGCAACAGCACGAGCACCTATCAGGCCCAAATTGAGGATCAGGCGACGTTGTATGACGTTATGGTGGACGCGGAGGCGCTGCCGATTGAGGACGCTGTTCAGAAGATGGAAAACGGGGATATTGTGGCGTCCGATCCACTTCTTGCCAATGCGGGAAAGCTGCTGGACGGCAATGTGGAGGGCATGTACCGGCTCCAGGACGCTATGGATATGCTGGAGGGCTATGATTATATCGTGATCGACACGGCGCCGTCTCTGGACGTGGTACTTTATAACTGTCTGATTGCAGCGGACAAGGTTATTATACCGGTGACTGCGGACGCATATGCAATGCAGGGCTTATCCAAACTGACCGATACCATTAAGGCGGTTCAGAAACGGCAGAATCCGAGGCTCTCTATCGCCGGATTGCTGCTTGTGAAATATTCGGGGCGCTCCAACCTTGAGAAGAATCTCCGGCAGAAGATACAGGAAGTGGCGGAGCAGATTGGCACGCAGCTGTTTGCCACTGTGATCCGTGAGTGCGTAAAGACAAAAGAGGCTCAGATGAATAAAAAACTGTTGATTGACTATGCGCCGAACTGCACGACGATGCAGGACTATAGGGACTTTGTTGAGGAACTGCTGGCATAGAGCGAAATCTTGCGTCCGGCGCCGCTTTTGCGCCGGTCTGCAGTGTGGGGGAATATAAGTTTCTGACTTTGTGGGAATTATCAGAGCCAGGGAATTATCAGAGCCGTCCTGCGATGGGAGTTGCGGGGCGGTTTTAGTGCGGCGTAAAAAGGCTGTTTTAGGCACCTGCGTACGTTACCCAGAAAGAAATTCCGATATTTACAAAATAATATTAAAACACAATAATCGAATATTAAATGAATAAAATTGTGAAAAAATCACAAAAATATTGACATAACATCAAAAAAAGACTATATTTATGTAGTAAAGGAGGGATTTGATATGCTAGTACAATTTATGGTAAAGAATGTTTTGTCTTTTAAGAAAGAGACTGTTTTGGACATGACAGCAATTAACGCATATAAAGAGCATGAATGTAATTTGATTGAGTACGGGACAAAAGAGAGGATTCTCAGGGTGGCAGCCATTTATGGGGCAAATGCAAGTGGGAAGTCAAATCTGTATCTGGCAATGAAATATTTTCAGCAAATTATTTTGGCGTCATTTAATAATGTGGAAGATGGTGAGAGGACGGCAATTGACAAGTTTTACCGGCCGTTTCTATTCGAAAAAGGGAAGGAAAATTCAGAATTTCAGATAATTGAAATATTAAATGGCTATGAGTACAAGTATGGATTTGAATATAATGCGGATTGTATTGTGACGGAATGGTTGTACAGGAAAAGTCTGGAAACAAACAGAAGAACAACTATTTTTGAAAGAAGCACTGATACCGTTGAATTTGGGGCTTTGGTGAGAAAGGAGTGCGACGTATATAAGGAACAGCTTCCGGCTGAAACCTTAGTACTTTCTTTTTTTAATAAGTTAAAACTAAAAACGGATATTTTCAAAAGCGTTTATTCCGGAATAATGAGCACACTGGTAGTTCCGACCGATTTTTTTGAGGACAAATCTATTTTGCAAACGTATTTGCCAAATGTCATTGACAATGACAAAGAGAAGTTAGTAGAATTTTTATCGGCGATTGATACAGGTATTAAAGATATTATTTATGATGACAGCGAAAATGAACTGAGTTTTTTTACGTTTCATAGCGGAAAAGAGGGAGAGGATTATCCGTTAAGTTTATTTTATGAATCGGAGGGCACGATTAAAAGTATTATGCTGTTTATTTATGCCAGAATAGCAATTTTGAATGACGCTTCTATTTTTGTGGACGAGTTGAATATTAAACTGCACCCTCTGCTGTTAAAATTTATTATTGACTTGTTTTATGATGAAAACTCTATGGCGCAGTTGGTTTACACAACGCACGATACTACTTTGATGGACAAAAAGTTTTTCAGGAGAGATCAGATTTGGTTTGTTCAAAAGGATGAGTTCGGTTATTCAGAGTTATCCGCTTTGTCTGATTTTAAAGTCAGATCGGATGCATCATTTGAAAAGGATTATCTGGCGGGAGTGTACGGTGGGATTCCTCTTATCAAGGAGTTTATGATGAAAGAGGGTGAATAAATGGGATCAGATGATATATTCAAAAAGCGGAGGGAAGAACGAAGACAGAGGCGGCATGAGTACAGGACACCCAAAGCGAATTCTTTTCTGATTGTGACAGAAGGTGAAAAGACAGAACCATTGTATTTTAAAGGGCTTCAAAAACTCATCAAAGAAAAAGTGGGCGGAATGGTCGATGTTATTGAAACCCCTGTGATAAAAATTTGCGGAGAGGGCTGTGCGACAGAAAAATTGATCGAGATTACAGAAAAAATTGTAAAAGACGCAAAGATAATATACCAAAATGTCTGGGTGGTTTTTGACAAGGATGATTTTGAAGATTTTGATCAGGCGATACAGGACGCTGCAAATAAGGGATATAAGATAGCATGGAGTAATCCGTCGTTTGAATATTGGTTGTATTTACATTTCTGTTATAGCGATGCGGCGCTTCATAGAGACGAATGGAAGAAAAAATTAGATGCCCTGTTCAAACAATACCAATTAGGAGACGGCATTTATAAAAAGAATTATGAAAATATATATGATTTAGTTGATTCTTTTGATGGTGTGGATACCGCAATAAAAAATGCAAAAGGAAGGATGGCCTCTTTCAGAAAAGGTATTGATAAATGCTCTGCATTTGATCCAGGAACGATGGTGTATCAACTGGTGCAGGAATTGAAACAGTATCTGAACGAAGTGTAAAAAGCATTGCAGGGGACAGAAGCTTCCAAGTCCTTTTTATAGGATTTGCGGTGTGATATAATGACGAAAAATTATTCCGGAACCGGAAACAAAACAGAATGGAGGTTACATTATGAGACAAATTTCAAAAAACAGAAGCGGCAGGGTGGCGGTAAAAGGTTTTGCGGTTGTTTTCTTACTGGTGGCTGCCCTGGTGGCAGGAAGCAGCAGTTTGGGGGGTTTTTCGTCCGATTCAGTGGTGTATGCGAAGGGTGTGACTCTCGGCCAGCGCAATGCGCTGAGGACGGCCAGGAATTATCTCCGCACGATGCCGTTTTCACAGAAGGGACTGGTAAAGCAGTTGAAATATGAGGGCTATTCCTCCAAGGAGGCCCGATATGGCGCCGGACACTGCAAGGCCAACTGGAAAAAACAGGCGTTGAAATCAGCTAAAAATTATCTGGGTACGATGGCTTTTTCCCGCAAGGGACTGATTAAGCAGCTGAAATACGAAGGATTTACGGCGAGTCAGGCCAATTATGGGGTGGCGCATTGCGGAGCAAATTGGAAAAAACAAGCTGCGAAGTCGGCGAAAAATTATTTGAAAACAATGTCTTTTTCAAAAAGCGGTCTGATTAACCAATTGATGTATGAAGGGTTCACAAGGGCGCAGGCAAATTATGGAGTCAAAAAGGCCGGATATTAAAGGAAACGGCGTTTCATTTGGCCTATGGCATTACGAAAGGATAAAGAGATGGCAAGAGGGGTAAATCAGAAACTGAAAATACTGTATCTCATGAAGATTTTTCTGGAGAGGACGGACGAGACGCACAGCCTCACCATGCCGCAGATCCTTGCGGCGCTTGAATCATACGGTATTCGGGCCGAGAGAAAAAGCATCTACAGCGATTTGGAAAGTCTGCGGGTGTTCGGCCTGGATATCATCGGCGAGCAGCAGGACAGAACCTATCGCTATCATGTGGGGAGCCGGAGGTTTGAACTCGCAGAACTGAAACTGCTGGTGGATTCAGTACAGTCCGCCAAGTTTATCACGGCGAAGAAGACAAAAGAACTGATTAAGAAAATCGGGGAACTGGCCAGCCGGCATGAGGCCGCCCAGTTGCAGCGGCAGGTATATGTGGCAGAGCGGGTTAAGACTATAAACGAGAGTATTTACTACAATGTGGACAAACTCCATGCGGCAATCAACTCCAATGTGCGGATTACATTTCAGTATTTTCAGTGGAATGTCCGCAAAGAAATGGTGTTCCGCCGGAACGGCGAGCTGTATGAGGCGAGCCCTTGGGCGCTGTCCTGGGACGATGAAAATTATTATCTCATTGCCTTTGAACACAGGGAGCGGACAATCAAACATTTTCGGGTGGACAAGATGTTGCATATAGAACTAACCGGTGACAGGCGCGAGGGGAGTGAGCAGTTCCGCAGGTTTGACATGGCCGTATACGCCAGAAAGACATTTGGAATGTATCGTGGCGAGGAAAATATTGTGAGTCTGGAATGTGACAACAGCCTTGTGGGTGTGGTGATTGACCGCTTCGGCAAAGATGTCCCGATTTCACCGGTGAATGACAACTGCTTTCTCACTCATGTAAAAGTGGCAGTCAGCCGCCAGTTCCTCGGCTGGATAATTGCGCTTGGAGAAGGAGTCCGCATTACCGGGCCGGACACGGTGGTGCGCCAGATGCGGGAGGAAATAGAACGGCTGAGGAGGCAATATGGAGAATAGGCGCCCATGCGAGACGGACATGTTTCTCTATCATAAAGATATTTCTGGAACAACCTATACGGTTGCCCCAATTTCCGCCATTTCAGCGGCTTCACGCTCTGCCTTTTCACGTTCATATTTCCGTCTCATATAGGTACGGTTCCAAGCACGTTTCTTGCGTCTGCGTTCTTCCTCTTTTCGTTGTTCTGGTGTCAACTCCGGCATGGGAACATCCAGCTTACCCACATATTTGAGGAAAATATCAATCTGCTGTATTCGTTCTCCGGTTGACTTGTCGGCTTCATGCACTACAATCTTGTCAATAAATTCATGGATCATTGGTGTGGTCAGTTCTGAAAAATCAGTATATTTCCTTACCAGTTCCATAAACTTATCAATCCTTGTATTATCTTCTTCAAAATCAGAAATTGCTTTCTGCGTATTCTGAATGGATATTTCCAAGTCAGCCTGTTCCTGCTCATAATCCGAAAAAAGCATTTCAAAGCGTTTGTCTGTCAGCTTGCCGCTGACGTTATCTTCATAAATCTTCTTTATGAGTTGGTTCAATTCATTGTTCCGCTTCTGCTCTCTGGAGAGTTTCTTCTGCAACGCTTTTGCGGCATCCTCTCTCTGGATTTTCGATTCATTCCGCACTTTAGCGATAAATTCTTCCTCATGCTCTTTTACAAATCCGGCTGTTGCCTTTAGCGTTTCCAGAATTAAATCCCTGACAACATCGGTTCTGACGTGGTGCATGGAACAAGAATCAACAAATTTCCCTTTATTCAGGGAATAAGTAGAACAATGGTAGTTATCCTGTGCATTGGTGTATTTCCCTGTGGGATTACCGTCTTTGTCCTTTTTCTCATAGCCTCCCGTTCTGTGGTTAAACATCTTTGCACCACAGTCTGCACAAAACATCAGTCCAGTCAGTGGATTCGGTTCTCCCCGCTTGCTTGGTTTATGCTTTGTTTCACGAATTTTCTGGACAGTGTGCCATGTATCTGCATCCACAATTGGCTCCTGTGTGTTCTCAAAGAGAATCCAGTCCTCCGGGGAAACCCGTCGGGAATGTTTGTCTTTGTAGGAATCTTTGTGGGTACGGAAATTGACGGTATGTCCCATATATTCCGGTTTGCGGACTATATCAGAAATTGTGGTTGCTGTCCAAGTATATGGTCTGCTCATGTCACAACTACCTCGGCAAGTACCAAGTCCCTGTTTTGCCAGATAATAAGAAGGGCGTTCCACTTTTTCATTTGTGAGGATTCGTGCCACCTGCATCGGTCCGTTGCCTTCCATGATAAGCTGGTAAATCCGCCTTACCACAGCAGCGGCTTCTTCATCAATAATCCAGTGGTCATTATCTTCCGGGTCTTTCTTGTAGCCGTAAATGGCATTGGAAGTAAGATGTTTTCCATCCATTCCCTTTGCATGGAGTACGGATTTGATTTTGCGGCTGGTATCACGGACATACCACTCGTTCATTATGTTTAAGAATGGGGCAAATTCATTGCTGCTCTGCTGTGTGCTGTCAACCCCGTTGGAGATGGCGATAAAGCGTACACCTTTTTCACGGAATAATACTTCTGTATAAAATCCTACCTGTAGATAGTTACGCCCGATCCGGCTCATATCTTTTACGATAACACAGCCGATTTTGCCATCTTCAATATCTGTCAGTAAGCGTTTCCAGTCAGGACGTTCAAAATTTGTCCCAGACCATCCGTCATCCGTATAATGCACCAAATTGGAAAATCCCTGTTCCTTTGCATATTTTTCAAGCATTTTTTTCTGGTTCACAATGCTGTTGCTCTCCCCGGCTAATTCATCGTCACGGGAAAGCCTTTCATAGAGTGCGGTTATTTTCGTTTGTTCCGATTGCTTTTTCATAAGAAAAGTCTCCTTTCCGCACCTGTTCGGTGCTTGCAATCGGCACATCTATATGGTTATATTCTAACACAGATATGCCGATTATGATACACTGTTTTGATTTTTTGGCAAGAAAAAAGACAGAGCGTGCGGCTCTGCCTGAAAGATATTTCTTGTCTCTCATTAATAGGAGATTTTTGGTGGGATAATCGGAACTGTTTTTAAATTTCTGTTGATAAATTTTCAATCATTCTGTCAAAATCTGATTCAATGGGCTGAAGTTTATTATAGATGTCGTATTCCCCATATGCCTTTTCTAATGCCTGCTGGTGGGAAACCTTTCCATTATCCTTTAAAATATCATACTTTCTAAATTCGAGAAATGCATTGATACTGTCAGAGAACTCCTGCATGGTAAAAGCGTTTTCACGTCCAACCAAATCCTCTATGTAATCAAAATAGCCGGATACAGCTCGCTCAAGCTGTCGGATTTGTTTTTCATCCAGATAATTCTTTGCAATGGGAGTATCCGATTTTAGAATACGACCATCCGGTGCGTATTTCCAAGTGGTTAATCCCATATGTTCTTTGGTATGGTCGGCAGATTCATACACAATTTCTGCCGCAGTTTTCCCGGTAATGGCATAGTGGAACTTGTTCTGCACAGTGGCATAAAAACGGTGGGTAACTTCAGAATCTTTGTTGTAATCAATGCTGCACTCCGCAAAAATATCTGTAATCTGTTGCCAGATTCTGCGTTCACTGGCACGGATGGAACGGATTCGCTCCAGCAGTTCCCTAAAATAATCCTTGCCAAAAGCAGTTTTTGCGAGTTTCAGACGTTCATCATCCATTGCAAATCCCTTTATCATGTATTCTTTCAGGATGTTTGTTGCCCAGATGCGGAATTGTGTTGCTTTTATGGAATTTACCCGATAGCCGACAGAAATAATGGCATCCAGATTATAATAATTCGTATCTTTGGTTTGTGTTTTGCCCTCTACAGCACCATGCTGAGTGGTTGTTGCAATTTTTGCAACAACCACTTCTTCCTTTAATTCGTCTGTTTCAAAAATTTTAGTGAGATGTCTGCTGATGCCGGATTTATCAATACCAAATAGTTCTGCCATTGCTTTCTGCGTAATCCAGATGCTTTCATCTTTAATCAACGCACTTACTGTTACAGAATCATCTTCCGTGCGGTAAAGTACCATTTCCATTTGTTTTGTGATATCCATATTCATGCAATATGTTCCTTTCTGTCTTTTATATTAACCGTTTTTTGTCTACGAAAAGCTTTTAATGTGGGGTACAAATTGTACCCCACTTGATCGAATGTGCTTTGCAGATAACACTCTTTCATAGTTTGTCGGACTTCCTCTAATTGAACTTGTAAGAATTTCTTACATGTTTGATAGGCAACGATATTTTTTCGGTTCTATCATTCTCCATCCGGCAAATTCTCCTTCCTGCTCTTTTCTCTGCTCTTATACATATTATACTGGTTTTTACACTGCCCGCTGCAAAATATTGTGTTCGGTCTAGAAGCAAGAAACACTTTGCCGCAATGCTTACAGACTTTCAAAGAAGATTTTTCATCCGTCAGCATGAAACTGAACATCATCTGTATTGCCAGTAACAACGAATGGAAATCCCATACGATGGTAGGTTTTTCCAGCAATTCAATATGATACGTTGGTGCAATCCCACCAAACGTTGCCATGCCCTGACGGTATAAATCTTTCTGCATATCGTCAAGTTTATCAAAATCCTGATAATACAGGAAACCGGACAAAAAGGTAAATGCCCAGTCGGTAAATTCTTTCAACAGCCATTCATATGGTTCGGCATATTCCCGCAGCAAACTCATAGTAACCGCCTGCGGTCTGTCACTCATGGTCATTACCAGTGCTGCCATTGTCGGCTCACTGACGCTCCAAGTGGATTCCACGCCCCGCTTTACAAAATCAAGTTTGTTAAAGGGGAAAAAGTAAGACAGATATTGCTCCGTTGTCATGCTTTCCTCTTTGATAAAACGATTTTTGGGGAGGTATACAGCCTCATAAGTGATAAATTCCGGTGTAGTGGACAGTGCTGTCATAAAGCCGAGCAATCCATAAGAAGATACAAAATCCATGACCGCATTTTTCTTTATCTGCTCATCAGCATCCTGATTCATGCAGGTAACTCCTGTGTTGATTGCATGGAGTACCATTTCATCAGAAGCTGTCAGGGGATTATACAGATTTGGTTTTGCATTTTCGGCAGGTGTAATATACAGCACGCCCTTATCATTTTCTTTCCATTCATATTTATCATACCGTACCCAGTGGGAACTGGTTTTCTTGAAAAGGTTCATATCAATACCTCACATAGTTGTAATTGCAAATTTCAATAAATATATTACTATCCTAACAGACAAGCCGGATAACGTCAATCGTTACTCTCGATAGTTTCTTTATCTTTATCAGCATCGGAAAACTTTGCGTTGTTCCTGTCAGCAAAAACAGGCGTATATTCCTCTAAAAACTCTTTTTCTCTCCTGCATAGCGGTAAGTTCATATGCTGGCGTTTGCATAATGAAATATACAGCTTCTTCCGCAGTTTTTTCAGAATGGTGTTTTTCACTTTGAGGATGTTGCGGTCAGTCTGGTTGCGGATGCGGGCAATCCGTTGATTGGAATATTGTCTGATAGCACTATAATACAATACTTCCTTATGAACATCTTTTAACTCATGGATGGTTTTTGCAATATCAATATCCTCAACCAGTTCTTGCATTTCAAAAGGGCAGTCAAAGATAACATCCAGAAATTCGCCTTTTGTTATCTGTTTCCAGAATACGGACTGAATCGGTTCGGGGAGAATGACTTCCTCTGGTGCTGCGCCCCATTCTAAAGGAATATCGGAACGACCAATGACATGATAACGGTACCGCCTGTCTGCATTTGCTTCCAGCCTGTCCCACCAAGACTGTACGTTGCGGAAATCTTCTTCCGTCCGTGCAGAATCTTCCAGTCTGGCAAGTGCTTCTTTCTGGGTATCCCTCCACAGCTTTTTCTTTGATGTAGAAACGGCAACCGTTTCTTCCCTGAAAGAGTTTTCTTCTTTTTCCTGTTCTATTTCTTCAATTGCGGAGCGTTCCTGTGCCGGTGCATCCAAAAGACCATTTTCAAAACCGTCATCTTCCATTTCTGAAAATGCTTCTGTTCCTTTCTGCATTGTGGATTCACCGCCTTTTTATTCGTAAATTAAAATTTCTTCAAATATTTTTCAAAACAGTTCCGATTTGCCATGTATATTTCTCCTATTAGTGACAGGGAGTAATTTCTTTTTGGATAAAAGAATTACCAAAGGTCAGAAAGGAGAACCGGGGTATGGCAAATTTGAAACTTAAAATGGGTAATCGTTGTTTTTATTGCAGACCGCCACCATATAAATATTATACAAAACAAATGTTCTGATAGCAATAAAAAGTGAAAAGAAATTTTTAAATTATGTGTTTGTGCAAACCCACGCACAATATGGGAGGTTTTATGGGGGATAGCAAAGAAGAAACAGAAAATAGCAGTTTTACAAAACGAATTGGAGCAACTACCTATGTGGTTAATGTGTATTTTGCAGAAACAGATTCTGTCACAGCGGAGGATAGATTATTACACCTTATCAGAAATGACATTCGTGTAAACGGTCTGCCTGTAGTGGCAGAAGAATGAATTTTTAATTTGCGCAAAGGTAAAGTTTTTATTTCCGTAGGTGTCGGAGAAAGGAAGGTATTGATGGCAAAACAAAGAAGAACACTGGACGAGCGAATACAAAGTTGCACTACCAAAGAGGAAGAAATGTTAGAGAAATTAAAACAGTATCAGGCACAGCGTAAGCAGTTGGAAAAGAGAAAAAAAGAAGAAGAACGGAAAATCCGCACCCATCGGCTGATCCAGATTGGCGGTGCGGTGGAATCCGTGTTAGGCAGACCAGTTACGGAAGAAGATGTTCCCAAGCTGATTGCTTTTCTGAAAAAACAGGAAAGCAATGGAAAATATTTTTCCAGAGCTATGCAGACAGAGCGTAGTTCAGATACAGCAAAAGATACAAACAGGGGAGACGATACTTTGTCATTCCCTTCGTAGGGAAACGGAGAAGGGCGCACTTATAGACAGTCAGAGACTGTCCATCCCACTTCGTGGGCGTGCGCTCTGGCGAGGCGAGTGTGTAAAGAAATTCTAAGACAGCAAAAACCGCTGACTAAGAATTTCTAAATTACACACTGGAAGAACACAAAAAGCGTGTTCTTCCCTTTAGCAGTCTTTCTATGGCAAATATTAATTCAGCCTTTGTCAGAATGTCGGTTTGATGTCCTGGCAGAGGCATTTTGTTTATTTGCAGCGATAACTTACGGAAAGGATGGTGGTGCTTATGGCGATTTATCATTGTTCGATTAAGATAATCGGACGGAGCAAAGGCAAGTCTGTGATTGCGGCTGCGGCATATCGTGCCGGGGAGAAACTTTATGACAGGGAAACCGGGCTTATCCATGATTTTACCCGCAAAAGCGGTGTGGTGCATCGGGAGATTCTTTTGCCGGATCATGCACCAAAGGAATACTTGGATAGGCAGACGCTTTGGGAATCGGTTACAAAAGTTGAGAAAAAGTCCAATGCACAGTTTGCCCGAGAGGTGGAGGTGGCATTGCCGGTGGAGTTTTCCAGAGAATTGCAGCTTGCAGTTATCAGGGAGTATGTACGAATCAATTTTGTATCAAAAGGTATGTGTGCTGATGTTGCCATTCACGATAGGGGAAATGGCAACCCCCATGCACACATTCTCCTTACTACCCGACCAATCAAGGTAGATGGTACTTGGGGAGCAAAGGAGAAAAAGGATTATGCCAGAGATGAAACCGGAAACCGTATACCTCTCATTGACAAAAAGACGGGAAAGCAGAAATTGGGCAAGCGGAACGAGAAACTTTGGAAGCGGATAACAGTGCAGGCAAATGACTGGAATGACCGTGGCAATGTGGAAAAATGGCGGAAATCGTGGGCAGAGATTTGTAACCGCTATCTGTCTATGGAACAGCAGATTGACCACCGCAGCTACAAAAGGCAGGGACTTCCCTTTGAGCCAACCGTACACGAGGGATTCCGTGCAAGGCAGATGGAACAAAGGGGCGAGGTGTCTGACCGATGCGAGTATAACCGTATTGTAAAACAATTAAACAGTGTAACAAAAGAATGGTTTCAAACCATAAAAATGTTGCATCAGATGATTGTTGAGAAAGCGAGGAATTTCATTGGACGAATATATCAAAGAGTTGCAGGAGGTACTGGCTATTCTGGAAAAACAAGGCGAGATTCTGGAACTGGTGGAAAATCAGCAGACGGAAATCGAGCGATTGCAATTGGAGAACAGGGAGCTCCCCATACTCCGTCAGCAGAATCAGGAACTGACCGGATTAGCGGAGAGATTGAACAGCGAAAACGCCATGCTCTCCGGACAGAATCAGAAATTGCAGAAACAGATAGCCGAATTGCAAAACTTAAAGAGCAAATTTTAGGAAAAGTGAGGGAAAGAGATGAACGAATTAGACAGTTACAACAGCGGAGAGCAGATCGACAGTCTGCTGAATCAGATGGAGGATATGGAACAGGAACTGAGCGACAAAAATACGGAATTGGAAATGCTGCGGAATCAGTTGCAGGAGAAGAATCAAGAAATACAGAATCTTTCTTCCGGCAATCAGAAACTGAAATCGCAGATACAATCCGTGAACTCCGTACTCTCCGAGCAAGGGGAGTTGCTGCGACAGCAGACAGAGAAATTAGAGAAATACAGCGGCAGCGATATCATCTTTCAAGAGAACGAGAGATTGAAAATCAGGATAGCGGAAACCGAAAAACGGGAGAAAGAAATGCGGGACAGAGCCGAAGTCATTCTTTCCGAAGCCAAGAAAAAGGAAAGGAACGCTGACAGAAAACTTGCCACAGCAAATCGGCTGATGGCAGAGTATGGGCAAACACTGGTGGGAGAAGTGGCACAGCTTAAAAGGCAGATACAAAAAGAGTTGAAAGAGAAATCAGATAGAAATTTCCGCAGGCAGTCCAGACAACTATCTGGCATAACAGTTGTGCTATTGGCTACTTATCTAATACAACTGGTGGCACTTCTTTTTCTTGAGAAGAATATTGTATCAACTATTCCGTTATGGTTTCGGAACAGATACAGAAATATTCAATGGCTGTCACAGCATATCAGCGATTTTTATCAATGTCTTTATCTGAAAATGACAATGGAAATGTCGACTTATGTGGCTATCGGTCTTTTGTTTTTTATATCTGTTGTCATTGCGGTTATTTGCTTTTTTCTTATCCGTATGGGATTGCGCTATCTATTGCAAAAATGGAAAAAGCGGTGGGAATTTTACGATTATAAGGATTTGGAAGTGATAAAGAAATGTGCATTGATAGGAATTGCTTTAATAGGAATGTCAATTTCAATGATAGTGGTAAATCTGCCATTTATTCCATTCAGACTGAATGTGGTAAGTTGGTGGATTCTGATTAGCGGAATAATGGAATTTTTATATTTTTATTATGATAGAACTAAATTTTAACTACTGTTAAAGCGTTTATTAAAATATTTCCAAAACAGCTGTTTTGATGATAGAAAGTATACTTTTCTGTCCTTCCACAAAATTTAATTTTTAACTCACTGGAACTACCAATATTATTATGATAAACAAATCCGAGTTTTCAACTATCTAAATCTTTCTGGTTTAGATAGTTGAATTAACGAATATATGCTACAATTAAAAAAATATATAAATATTTGAGGGATTTTCAATTAAAAGTTGTCTTTATTAGTAGGGAGAGAAAATAAAAAGTGAATCCTGAAATGGATTTTTAGGCAGACTTCCTCCCCGTACATTAATTGCTCATAAAGGAGGCTTGCTGGATGAGTAAAAATATACAAGATGATACGATGATTGTCGATTTGTTTTGGGATAGAAATGACAATGCGCTAAAATTATTATCAGATAGGTATGGAAAGGATTTTATGCGTATATCATTTCGTATATTAAATAACAGGGAGGATTCCGAGGAATGTGTGAATGATGCATATCTTAACACTTGGAATTCCATACCAGATGCCAGACCAACTTCTTTATTTGCTTATGTTGGGAAAATAATTAGAAGTCTATCAATTAATCGAGTAAAGAAAAATATGGCACAAAAAAGGGGTGGTGATAATGAAACTGCAATACTTTTGTCAGAACTCCAAGATTGCGTATCAGCAAAGGAAAATGTTGAAAGCATTGTAGAATACAACGAATTATCAAAAGATATATCAAATTTTTTATTATCTATCAAAAAAGAGAAAAGAATGATATTTATTGAAAGGTATTGGTATGCAAAACCTATCAAAGAAATTGCCCAAAAATATAAAATGTCATATAAAAAAGTGGAATCTGGTTTGTGTTGGTGCAGAAAAAAATTACATGAATATTTAAAAGAAAGGGGATATGTTATATGAATATAGATGTTTATCAGCTATGGGATGCCATTGGAGGTGTGGATGAGAAACTGATATATGAGATACAGGAATATCATGAAATACAACAGAGAAAATTAAGAAATTTAATTCTGGGATTGAGTGTAGCTGCCTGTGTTATGCTATGTGTATTAAGTTTCAACATTATAAACCACATGGAGTGGGCGCATTTAAAAGAAAACCATCAAGCTCAAATTGATAAGGGCAACTCCAATATTTCTTCCCGAGATGGGAAATCTAATACAAATAAGGATATTTCCTCCGTTTCAGAGCCATCTATACAACCTTTGGAGGACGAAAAAGTTGAAGTAAACAGAGGATGCAATTATTTTAATGCTAAATATGGCGGAACCATAAAAAAAGTAACGAAAAAAGTATGGTCAGAAAAATTTGATAATAATATTTTTAAATGCGATTCTAACACTAAATACTTTTTAAGTTATTCTAAGAAAAATGAAGTGTTATATGGAAAACTTGAAATAGAAGTCAAAAATAATGAAATTGTCACTGTTTTAGTTGGTAAAAATTCCATGATAGATAGTGGATATAACCAATTAAGTAAAACAAATATAAATGGGGTTAATATGGCAATATGTGCTATAGAAGGCAGTCAAAATTACGGTGCTATATATAGCAAATCAAATGTTGCATATACCATTGAATGGAGTGAAGGAGGTGTGTCAGAATTTATAACAACATTAAAGGAGGTGGTTAAAATTCAATAAATTTAACTAATGATATTAAGTCATTTTATTTATGGCTTATATAACAAAAAAACAAGACAAGAAAGGAGCAAACACAATGAAGAAAAAATATGTTGTATCGTTATTATTAACTGTTTTGACATTATCCTGTAGTACCGTAGCAAACGCAGCTGACAATGGAGAGGGTGCTTGTGGTAAAAAAGCTGAGGTTGGTCACGTTGCCGAGGTTGATGTATTGGAGGACTATATTCCAGAAGGCATCAATGATTTATGCAATGTTAAGGTTACAAGAAGTGCAAGCATTTCTGTTCCAGTAACATCTCCGTGTGATCAAAGCTGGAGAAAAAAATACCCTGATAACTGGATGTGGCAAGCTAACAGGGCGATTACAAGAGCTGACGATGAATTGACTGACAGATATGGAATATATTATTATTCTGTATCCCAGAAAGCGTGGACTTCTGATCACACAACAACCACTGCACTTGTCAAAGAGGCAAAAAGCGAATGGGGATTGAAAGACGGTGCTAAATTAATGATTGCATTTACTGGACGGAAAATGTCAGATGGAACAATGGGAGAAGTATTAAAAATAGGAAGTCCGTATGCGGTAATTGTCAATTCTGGCTATGCTGACAATTCCGAGACTGTTCAGCACGAGACAGGTCATTGTTATGGTCTTGAACACAGAAAAAATGATAATAATTGTGTCATGACTGCCGTTGGTATGGGACATATAGGTAAAATATGTTCAACGCATAATACACAGTGGAAGTCGAACAAAAATAAATACTAAAAACATAGGGGCTTATATGAATTCAAAAAAAATCAAACTGTTAAGCAGTGAGATAGCGCTTGCAATAGTTATTATTGTAAGTGTTTTTCTCATTGCCAGGATGAAAAAAGAAAATCACTATAAAATGCCTAAACAAAAAGACTGCTTAGTGTCTGTAAATGGTGAAGAAATATTAAAAAAAGAAATTGATTTAGTATACAAACAATTTGCAGATTCTGGAGTTCAATATGATGAAATATTGAGTAATTCAATTGATGAAATATTGGTAATACAATATGCTAAAGAATTTGGTATTCCAGAAATCACTGAGCCCGAGGTGCAGAAACAACTACAAGATTATAAAAGCCAATATCCTGATTTGTATAATGAGGCAGTAAACGTATATGGCGTGGATGAACTATACAAAGGTCAAGAAAATAGAATGATGTATGATAGAGTAAAAAAATATGTGATGTCAAATGTTTTACAAGATAAGTTCACTGATCAAACTGCTAAAAAATTTATTGCTAAATACAAATTATCAGGACAGTTAGAAGGATATTCGATGGAACAGATAAAAAAATCATTGAAAAAAGAAATTGAAGAATTTCTTTTCAATGAATGGGTAGATGATATAAAGAAAGATGCAAATATTATTTACTATTAAAACATAAAGTTTCATAAAATATATCTTATGGCATTAGGTTTTGTAGTTATGTATAAGATAATAAACAATTGTAAAAAGAAAGTGAGGATTATCTAATGAAATCGAAGAATTTAGTAATTATATGTTTAAGTTTGCTTTTGGCGTTTGGAAATTGCATACCAACAATGGCAAAAGAATCGAATGGGTATAATTCGAATAAAGTTCCAGAGTGTATGCAACCAGGTACAATTATTTTATTTGATAGCAACACGCACTTTATGATTTTAGAAGGAGGTTTTCCGAGCACAGAAAATAAACAGAAAATTCTATTAGAAGAAAAATCTTCAGATGAAAGGGAGCTGGAAGACGAAGCTAAACGCAATGGAACATACTATTCAGCTCCTCATGAAAATAACATAGTACCTGCTAAAGGAATGAAAGTTATCTACGGAACAGATGGCTTATTGAATAGTGTCGAAGGAAAAGAGAATGATACGGAAAGAATTACCCCGACAGCAAATACAGCTTTTAATAGCATATCTGTTTCCAATTCCAACAATATAATGAAAGCTGCCGCTAATAAGAAATTAATAGCTCAATGGGGACCTAATAATTATAATAAACTTTACAAAAGCGGAAAAGAGTATATAGGTTATGGACGGGCTACAACTTTTAATGATACAAAAGGTCAGAGGGATCATACTTTGAAAAAGGGTGATGTGGCAACGAGTTTGACATATGATAACTGCCAATATGGCACGAAGGTGCAGGTAAATGCACGAAAAAAGGGAAGTACAAAGAAAGCAACTCATGTTATGTATAAAAGAGATGCAGGAGGGATGGATAATGCAATTGTGGATATATGGAAAAAAGGGGTTGAATATTGGGGATATAAGTATTCAAAGAATCTATCTTTGCCGGGCAAAACAAAGATTGTCCATAATTAAGCACATTAATATATGTATTTCTTTTATATTGATTATAATGACCTTAGTAGGATGTCAGGCTACCGAAAAAACACTCCAAAAGGATTCGGACAATCTGGCGAAAACAAAAATCACAGAAGACAAATACATAACACTTACAAATACATATGTGTCAGGTCAGGTGGGGACAAATAATGAAACGATGGTTATGGATGTTATAAAGTATGGTTTATCAAATGGAACAATATCCAAAATAGCTTCCCTGCCCTATACTTCGCAATACCCATTGACTATGTATGATGCCGAAGAAGAAAAAGTATATTATACAGCAAATGCTGATGATGGCAAGGGAGATGAATTATTTGTTATGGATTGCAATACTGAAAATACAGCGCAGTTAACAAAATATTTCTTTGCAATTAATAATATATATCCTATAAAAAATGGCATCTTTGTTGCAGGGGTAAAAAGACATGAGGAACTAGTAAGACCATATCTTTATGACAAAAAAACGAAGAAAGTAAATGCAATCTTGCTGCCTGAGGATGTTAATATAACTTGTACTCATTATAATCCAATTAATCAGGAACTATACGTAGTTGGATATCGGGAACAAGATGACAGGAAAGCATTAGAAGAACAAGGTAACAGCGGTGATGTGGAGGGTATTACACATACTATATATAAGCTTGAAAGTAATAAATTTAAGCAGATATATACCAAAAAGAACTGCTATATCAAGAGCATTGCTGCTTGTGATGATAGCTTATTTATTAAATGGGGGGCAAGCTATTTTAGCGAGCATATTAAACTGTCAACAATATATTTAGGGGAAAAAACGGAGGAATCTTTCCAATTTCCGAAAAGTGAAATGGAAAATCTGGTTGATAATGCTTTAGTGTATGTGGATGAAAACAAGATTTTCTATTTAAGGAATTTTGAAAAAAGCAAGGGAGAGAGCGTAGATCAATTGTGTTGTTATAGCAGACGTGATAATAACATCAAAGTATTATTTGATACACAAACGGAGTCAGCAATTAATAATGCGCAGTTTGTTGTTAAAAGATAATTTTTTTCTTTCCAAGACTGTGTGTTGCTAACCTTGTAAAGAGATTCGAGTGTGATATATAAAAAGAGAATGCTTCGAGGAAAATAATTATTTCCAGAGAAACATTCTCTTTTTATGTTTATATTTATAGATGTGCCGATTTTAAATTGTTTTTTTCTTGCCCTATAAATACCCTTTAGAAAAAGAAACTCATGGGACGCCGCTCATATATTTGTGTTTATTACTTTTACTATTTCAATAATCTCTATATCTCCGTCCACGAGAATCTCGACGATAGGCTCATGCCCATCTTCGTTTTTTCCATTTGCCCAATACAACTCGGCCTTTCGCAAATTTTCCTTTTCCGATATTGTCCCGTCAAAGCACTTGTAAGCGTCTCCAACAAAGCAGTTCCCGTCAGCTCTGATTTTGGCGATCCCATAGGTCGGGCGCCCAAGGCGGACAAAGTATTCGCCCCAGCGCTTGGCCTCGCTATATGTTTTTGAGACATATAGTGAGGCGAGGCGGGAGGGATATTGCGGATATTTTTCCCTTCTGATTTTTTCCAGCGCCAATTCTCTGAGAGCGACATCTGTCTCGTGGCTCAATTCCATTCCCCTGTATCTTTGCGGATTCTGGTAAATATCTTTCACCACATCGAGCTGTGAATATACTCTTTTGTGCACTCCGTTGGGGTGCCTTTCGTCTAAAAGGATATGCTCGCCCTGATATTTGGGAACATCAGAGATTACATGATAATAATACAACTCTCAATCAACCTCCCGTCCTCTCGTCAGTGTGCGCCGTATCGCGCAGTATTCTCTGGATATGCTTCTCAGAAAGCGAATACTCATCTGCAAGGGATTTAACGCTAATGCCGACTATATGCTGCCGGTAAATCTTCGCATTTCTGTTTTGATAATACTGCCTTGTTTTGGTCTGGCTTCCCCAGTTCTTTTTCTCTTTACACGGAATGTATATGCTTTTTCCGCTCACATACTGCTGGATCGCCTTTATTAATTCCGGTGGCAGAATCTCCTCTGCCCTTATATAGCTCATATGAACCTCCTCTCTCGGCGGGGGCATCTGAGCTTATTTCGATTTTATTTTAAGCTCAGATTACTGAACTATAACATATTTTTTGCCCATAAATAGTCCACTCCTTTCGGTAATTATGCTGTTATTCTATATTCTTCCGGCGGGAATTGCAACCTTGTATTCGTTTATAAATGAAATTGCGTCAAAAAAACGGGAATCGCTGAAAAAACGGGACGCTTGGGGCCTTACATTTTTTTGCCTTGATTAAACGCAGGGTGTGTGTTAAAGTGCATTTATGGGACAATGTGGGGGAAAGGTATTTGGTAGAACGATAGTTCGAAATACAAGACCGTTTTATGGTACAGGGGAAGGGGTAAAATGGACGGAAGGGGTGGGGGAGGAAAAATAAAAAGACTTATCAGAAAAATAAGTCTTTTCATAATTACATTTGTAAATCCACTCTTGTGGAGGCTCCGGAGAGCGATTAGAATAAATTTTGATTTGAACTTGTAGTGTGAACTCATATGGTGGTAAACCGTTTGAGTTATTAACATAATACAAGAACGAGGCATATTTGTCAATAGCAAAATGGAAAAAGATAAAAAGATTTTTTGCCAAAGTTTTTCTCATTTTTGCTATTCGCAATTAAAAATAAAATGACAAATACGAGGAGGAAGAAACAAATGAAAGAACGGAGTGATTATTATCTGGGATTTGATATTGGAACAAATTCCGTAGGCTGGGCGGTGACAGATGAAAATTACCGTATTCAGAAATTTAATGGAAAACTGATGTGGGGAAGCCGCCTTTTTGACGAAGCAAACACAGCCCAGGAACGGCGTATGCACAGAACGCTTCGCAGGCGCTTACAAAGAAGGCGTTGGCGCATCAATTTATTACAGGAGCTTTTTGCCGAAGAAATCAGCAAAGTGGACATGGGATTTTATCAGCGGTTAAAAGATGGCGCACTGTTGCCGGAGGATAAGAGTGAGAATCAGATTTATACTCTGTTTCATGATGCGGATTTTAACGATACACAGTTCTATGAAAAATATCCAACAATTTACCATTTGAGAAAGGCGCTTATTACAGAGACGGATAAAAAGGATATCCGGCTTATCTACCTGGCGTTGCACCATATTATGAAGCACAGGGGGCATTTTCTGTTTTCTGGGACAGTGGAGAATGCAACTTCTTTCCAGTGTGCATATGACAATATGGTGCGTTGCCTGGAAGATGAGTTTGACATGATGCTGAGTTGTGATGACAGAGATGAATTGAGCAAGATTATTCGTGACAAGAGGATAACCAAGAGGGATAAAGCATCGCGAATTCTATCTTTATGGCATTGTGAAGATGAGGACAGGCAAAAGCAGTGGAAAGCGATGATTGGAATGATTTGCGGTTCAAAAGTCAAATTGGCCGAAGTTTTTGCTGATGATACATTAAAGGAAGCAGACAGACCTTCCATTTCATTTGCGGATACGTCTTATGATGAAATATATCCGGAATTAGAGGAAATTCTTCAAGAGCGGTGTGGTATTCTGGATATAATAAAAGGCGTGTATGACTGGGGGATTCTGGCAGATATATTGAAAGGCGGGGAGTATGATGGAAACAGCTATCTTTCCATTGCAAAGGTCGGGATTTATGAAAAACACAAAAAGGATTTGCGGTGCTTAAAATCGGTGCTTCGTGATTTTGCTAATGATACATACCGCGATTTCTTTCAGAGACCGGGCAAAGATAATTATTGCGCCTATATTGGGACAACGCTGCGAAACGGCAAGAAAAGTTCTTCAAAGCGTTGTTCCTATGATGATTTTAAAAAGGCTACAAAGAAGATTTTGGAGGGAATACAGGCTGAAGACGGCGATGAGAGGATTGATTATATTCTGGAGGAGTTGGAGCAGGGAACATTTCTGCCATTACAGGTCTCGAAGGAGAACAGCGTTATTCCGCATCAGGTTCATGCAATGGAGTGTAGGGCGATTTTGCAAAATGCAGAAAAGCACTATGATTTTTTGCGCGAGAAAGATGAAAAGGGAAGGACTGTCAGCGAAAGAATCGTACAGCTATTTGAGTTTCGTATTCCCTATTATGTTGGCCCTCTAAATACATCAAATAAGGGAAACAGCTGGATGATACGAAAAGAAGGGGCAGAAGGGCGAATTGATCCGTGGAATTTTGAGGAGATGGTGGATACCAATGCCTCTGCAGAGCAGTTTATTCGGCGAATGACAAATAAATGCACTTATCTGAGAGGAGAAGATGTAGTTCCCAAATATTCGCTGTTATATTCAGAGTTTATGGTCTGGAATGAATTGAATAATGTAAAAATCAGAAGTGAAAAACTGCCCACTGAAATGAAAACAAGGATTTTTGATGAGGTATTCCAAAAAAACAAAAAGATAACGGGAAAAACTTTATTAACGTATCTTCAATGTGAAGGGATTGAAGTAGAGGCAAGCGACCTGTCTGGGTTTGACCAGACGTTTAAGAGTTCTCTGACCTCCTATCTTGACATGAAAAAGATTTTTGGTGAAGAAATTCAAAAATTTTCATGTAGAGAAATGGTGGAGGATCTTATTTTATGGATTACATTATATGGAGATGCGCCGAAGATGTTAAGACAGGTGATTCGGAATCATTATGGAGAGGACAGGCTGTCGGAGGAACAGTTGAAAAAGGTCTGCCGTTTAAAATACCAGGGATGGGGAAGACTGTCAAAGAAATTTCTGAATGGTATAGAAGGCGTTTCGGTAGAGACGGGTGAAACCTTTACGATACTCAGAGCGCTGCGTGAAACAAATGATAATCTCATGCAGATTCTGAGTTCCAACTATACGTTCTCCAAAGAGATAGAGGCCATAAATAAAGAAAAATTCCAAAATATTGTCAGCTTCAATTATGACAATATCATGAAAGACACGGTTGCGTCACCTGCAATAAAACGAGCGGCTTGGCAGGTGTTGTTAATCGCAGAGGAAGTACGCAAGATTATGGGAAAGGAACCGCTGAAGATTTTTGTGGAGATGGCCAGAGGGCCGGAGGAGAAGAAGGCAACGACTTCCAGACAGCAAAGATTGCTGCAATTGTATGCCAAAATTAAAGATGAGAGCAGAGAATGGAAGGCGGAGTTAGAGAACAGAAAGGAAAGTGATTTCAGAAGTATAAAATTGTATCTGTATTATACGCAGATGGGCAAATGTATGTACTCAGGGAAAAGTCTTGATCTGTCACAATTGGCCAATCTGGAAGTGTGCGACAGAGACCACATTTACCCGCAGTCCAAGACAAAAGATGACAGTCTGGACAATCTCGTGCTTGTATGTAGTGAATATAACCGTGCAAAAGGAGATGGAATGATTAAACCGGAGTGGCAAAAAAAGATGACTCCGTTTTGGCAAATGCTGAAAAACAAGGGACTGATTTCAGAGAATAAATTCCGTCGTCTGACAAGGAAGACACCTTTAACCGATGAGGAATTGGCTGGATTTATCAACAGGCAGCTGGTAGAGACACGGCAATCTTCCAAGGTAGTAACGGAACTGTTCCAGCGTTTGTATGAAAACTCACAGGTTGTCTATGTGAAAGCAAAGGCGGTTTCGGATTTTCGTCATCAAACGCTGGAGATGGTAAAATGCCGTTCCATCAATGATTACCACCATGCTCACGACGCCTATCTCAATATTGTGGTGGGGAACGTATACCATGAGAAATTTACTAGTAATCCGCTTCGCTGGCTACGCGAGAAAAAAGATTATAATTATAGTTTGAACCGTATGTTTGACTGGAATCTGGAAAGAAGGGGGCGCATTATCTGGGAAAAGGGGAAGAAAGGGACGATTCAGACCGTTCGCCATTATATGAAGCAGAAAGATATACGTTACACACGCTATGCGACAGAAAACAAGAGTGGACAAAGTGGTGGGCTTTTTGACTCACAAATTGTAGGGAAAAATGAGAACGCCTCCATACCGATAAAGAAGGGAATGGATGTAAAAAAATATGGGGGATATAAAACAAAGACATCGGCTTACTTTGCACTGGTACAGTCTGTGGACAAAAAGGGAAAACTTCAGAAAAGCGTTGAGGCCGTGCCGCTCTATCTAAAGCGGGAAGTGGAGAATAATCCGGAACGGTATCTGGAATACTGCCGTCAGGAGTATGGTTTGAAGGAACCTAAAATTCTTATACCCCGCATAAAAAAGGATTCCCTGTTCCGGATTAACGGATTTCTGATGCACCTGAGAGGAAAGACAGGAAAACAATTGCTTTTGCAGGGAGCCGTGCAGTTAATTTTGGATAAAGACTATGAAGTTTACTATAAGAAAATCGAAAAATATTTACAAAGAGACCAGCAAAATGCAAGAGAGAGACTCTCAATAACGGAGAGAGATGAAATTACTTCTGAAAGAAATTTGTGGCTCTATGATGAACTCTATCGTAAACAAAGTGAGACGATTTATCGGTATCGGCCCAACAGTCAGTGTAGAATCTTGGCAGATGGGAGAGAACGATTTTTAGAACTTTCTTGTGAGGAGCAGTGTGTCGTCTTAAATGAGATTATGCACTTGTTACAGTGTAAATCAATAATGGCAAATCTTAAAATGGTTGGCGGTAGTGGCCTTGCGGGTAAAATTCTTGTTAATAAGGTAATTACAAAATGCAATGAAGCGAAGTTGATCCATCAATCGGTTACTGGCCTGTTTGAACAGGAAATAGATCTCCTCGCACTATGAGTTGGCGGATTGTAGTGATTTCAAACAGCGCAAAGCTGGATTATAAAATGGGACATATGATTGTGCGGCAGGAAAATATCACGAAGATTCATCTGAGTGAGATACTGCTGTTACTCATTGAGTCAACAGCAGTATCTCTGACGGCCAGCCTGCTCAGTGAACTGACAAAAAAGAAGATTAAAGTTGTGTTCTGTGATGAGAAGCGAAACCCATCTTCAGAACTGATAGGATATTATGGCAGCCACGATAGCAGCGCCAAGATTCGCAAACAGGTTCAGTGGAGTGAGGAGTCAAAGAGATTGGTTTGGACAGAGATTGTCTCAGAAAAGATCCGGAATCAAAGGCTGTTTCTGGAAGAAGTGGGCAAGGAAAGAGAAGCGGAATTACTGGGACAATATCTGGCAGAAATACAACCAGGAGATGAGACCAATCGCGAGGGACATGCTGCCAAGGTTTATTTTAATGCGCTGTTTGGAATGGAGTTCTCCCGTACACTGGATCACCCTGTTAATGCTGCATTGAACTATGGTTATAGTCTGATTTTGTCAGCAGTGAATCGAGAAATTGTTTCGTGCGGTTATCTGACTCAACTTGGGCTGTTCCATGACAATATGTTTAATCCTTTTAATCTGGGATCCGATTTGATGGAACCATATCGGATTTTGATAGACCGTCGGGTTTATGAAATGAGTCCGGAAAAATTGGAACATGAGGAAAAGATGGAATTGATAGATGTGTTGAATCAGACCGTTATGCTGGATGGAAAAATACAGTATGTGTCAAATGCGATTAAATTGTACTGCCGGAGTGTGTTTGATGCTATAGATGACAATGATATATCACTGATTTTATTTTATAGAAAAGAAGGATAGGATGAGTTACCGTTATATGAGAGTTATAGTCATGTTCGATTTGCCGGTGAAAAGCTCGGCAGACATTAGAGAATATAATCATTTCCGCAAATATTTGATTAAATCCGGCTTTATAATGATGCAGGAATCGGTGTATTGTAAACTGGCATTAAATGCCACAGTTGCAGAGGCAGTAATATCCAGTGTGAGGAAAAATCGGCCAGAGCGAGGACTGGTTCAGGCATTTAGCATGACCGAAAAACAATTTTCCAGAATAGAATTTATTACTGGGACTTCTTCCTGGGAAATTCTGGATACAGATAAAAGGTTGGTGATTTTATGAAACTGGTTCACCCTGATTTTTTCTTTCCAATAGAACTTTCTGAGATAGAAATACCAGTCCTGATTTTGGAGAATCCGAGTTGCTTTCGTAAGTTTGTATGGGAGATACGGAAGCAGGTGGCTGGCGGGGAAGGACAATGGGTGTTTTCAGAGAATAATAAACCGCTTAAGATGGCGAGGACATGCGAACTTATTTTGGATCCCTTTGCGCTGGATGTGAATCAGAGGAAGATACTGACTTCCCTATATGACAGAGTTGAAAAAAATGTTTCGTGTTCCGAATTGTTGTTATCCTGGAACAAGGCAGAATCCTATTTTCAGAATATGACAGAAGAATTGTTGTCAACAGTAGATGAATTTCCCTTGATTTATCGGAATGATATTTCTATCAAGGAGTTCCTGAAGTTTATAGATGTGCGTTTTGAGGAAAGCACAAAGGATATATTAGAATATATGATTGACTATATGAGAATGTCATCAGAAGTGGCGGGAACTCGCTTATTTGTGTTATGCAATCTGAAACCATTTTTTGACAGTCGGGAACTGGGATATTTATATGAGCAAGCATTGTACCATAAATTTTGTTTGCTGCTTGTAGAGGGGTATGTTCCTGACCGTAAGGAGGAAAGGGAAAAATGGTGGATTGTCGATAAAGACAATTGCGTAATTATGCCAACTGATGTATAATTATAGAAGGTAACTATATGAATCCACCCATATTGTAGTGGTATGTTTACTCAGTGAGAACCCTGGATGGATTATTCAAAATTTGAAGTTTGAGGTTTGAGAGTAGTGTGAATTCATATGGTGGTAAAACGTCTTGCTAAATTTTGGGAAAGGAAGTTGTGTTTGAGAGTAGTGTGAATTCATATGGTGGTAAAACGATAACGCTAGGTATAACCGAAGTGGATTAGTTTGAGAGTAGTGTGAATTCATATGGTGGTAAAACTCGTTGGCGTGAAAGGGGTGGAACTTCAAGTTTGAGAGTAGTGTGAATTCATATGGTGGTAAAACTATGGAGCGGGAACGCCGCCGAACACATCGTTTGAGAGTAGTGTGAATTCATATGGTGGTAAAACTTCGGAAAAGTTGGTGGTCTCTATGTCAAAGTTTGAGAGTAGTGTGAATTCATATGGTGGTAAAACTATATCGGGGGCTACGGATATTGAAATAGAGTTTGAGAGTAGTGTGAATTCATATGGTGGTAAAACTCCTGCACTTAACGAAAATATGTATCTTGTGTTTGAGAGTAGTGTGAATTCATATGGTGGTAAAACAAAACTTTATTCCATGGAAAGAGTTTGGCCGTTTGAGAGTAGTGTGAATTCATATGGTGGTAAAACGGACTTGAGCAACCTTGTAGACGTGGGGAAGTTTGAGAGTAGTGTGAATTCATATGGTGGTAAAACGTTTTCCGTGGTTAGTAAAGGTTTTGTTGAGTTTGAGAGTAGTGTGAATTCATATGGTGGTAAAACAACTCATCGGGTAAATAGTGTCCCCTTGTTGTTTGAGAGTAGTGTGAATTCATATGGTGGTAAAACCATTTCTTTCAGCTGGATTTGGGTACAGTGTTTGAGAGTAGTGTGAATTCATATGGTGGTAAAACTTCACCACCAAATTCACTAACGAAATGAAAGGTTTGAGAGTAGTGTGAATTCATATGGTGGTCTTATGTCAAGATTTAGTACAAAATAAAATGAGAGGTTCTGCCAGCTAGGCCGCCGGCAGATTCTCAACCT
>CANRFJ010000003.1 GCA_947629865.1 uncultured Lachnospiraceae bacterium
AAGGTTGAGAATCTGCCGGCGGCCTAGCTGGCAGAACCTCTCATTTTATTTTGTACTAAATCTTGACATAAGACCATACTCTTCTTTTGATTTGGTTGAACCAATTTGCTCAGAAATATTTGAGATCAATTCCTTTTTAGCATTCTTTTCAGTCTCATCATCGATAATAATACTCTCATATTCCTCTATCTTGTTCTGAGCATTTTCTATATTAGTCTTAGTTGCATTAATATCACTTCCGCTTGAAATAGTCCCTTTACTCAAATAAAGCTTACCAAGAACTGTAGTTTTCAGGTCGGTATTTCCAATATGACCGAGTGCAGACTCTAAAATATCTAAATCAAAAATAGAATACAATGCCTTGCGAAGATTTTTAGCAGAATCCCTTCCCTTTACTCTGAGATCTGCTATCATATTCTCGCCGTCAAAGAAAAAATATTCTGACAATCCTGATGGAAGCAACTTTTCTATGGTCTCCTGCGGTCGTTCAATTCTCTTCCAATTATCATCTGAATCCAAATGATTAAGTTCTAACTCTTCGTTGATAATAGATGAAGAATCTAATTCCTTGCGATAAGTAATTGTTCGGGTGAGAGAATACTTCTCATTCATATGTTCAAAATCTATTCGCCCCATTACTTGAAATGTAGAATTATATGCCTGCTCACTCTCAAAACTCAGGTTGTATAAAGTATCCGAAGTCGTCTTATTGAAGTGGACAGAACCATAAAACACCCACTGAAAGAGTTGGTGTAGAGTAGTTTTTCCGTCTCCATTTTTACCGTAAATAATGGTTACTTTCCCATCGGTAGAGCATTTTATTTCTCCGTATCCTTTAAAATTTCTGAAATTTTCAAACTCAATCCTACTAATCCTCATCAGGCACCTCCTTATCTAACTCAGATAAAATCGAATTAACTATATCCGACTTATATTTATTGTCGCCACTTGAGCCTCTAAGTTTATCATTTACTACACCTCGTTCTTTCTCTTTGATAAACTCTATCATATGCTCCTTAATCTGCTCGTCACTCATCAATCTCATCCTCCATTTCTTCGTAATCATATACAGCTACGTCTTCTTCTGACAAACCATATTGAACCAAAAGATTATCTAACTCGTCCATAGTTTCAGCATAATTTATAGACAATTTAGCATATTCTCTATAACGCCTAAGCTCAATCTTAGCCCACTCCACCATGTCATTAGACGGCAGTACAACAACATCATAGATAACTGCACTCTTTTTATCATCATAAAGCCTAAGAATACGTCCCCTTCTCTGAACAAATTCCCGGTAATCGTCGTTACTCGAAAGAATCAATGCACTCTTTATTGATGGAATATTAATTCCCTCGTCCAAACATCTAATAGCCGCCAAAGCAGATATCTCGCCTTTGTTAAAGGCATCAACCAATTCCATTCTTTCCGTCATATTTTCCTGTGCAGTAAACTGGCTTGCTTTGTAATCCATATCATTTAACACACGTTTTACTTGTCTGATATGTCTTATTTCTTCGCCGGTATTATCATATAACCTTCCATCACCACAATAAACTACCACATGATCTTTTTCCTCAATCTTATTAACAAAATCACCTATACCATCAATCTTTGCTTGTGCCATCGAAATAATCCTTAATCTATTTCTCAATGTCTTTGCAAGACTTTCGGGATCGATACACTTTCCGTTTCTAAAATATGAAGCAATAATTCTCGACTGTTTCCTGAATCGTTCTTCCTCATCATCTGTAGCATATACGAATATCGGTTTATAATAATAAGGAACAAGAAACTTCTTATCCAGCGCTGTTTCTATTGGAAGATCAAATACCTGTCCACCAAAATATTTCATCAGTTCCTTTCCGGAAGTTGCACTTCGACCACTGTATGGCGTAGCACTCAATCCCAACATATATTTGTAATCGTTTTTTAATTCCTCACTTCTTTTAGTAAATCTATGCGCTTCGTCAACAATCAACAATTTATCTGAAGAATCTTTGCTTATAACATTTGTAAATCTGTCCAAATTGAAAGATACAATTGTTGAGATAATAATAATCTGAACATTTTTATTATATCTTTTATTAATAATTGCCTGACTTATCTTCTGACTCCATGAGGGATTCTCTGATGAAACCATTATAAGTACTGCATCGGGAAATGCTTTTCTTACGTCTTCTGCCCACTGTTTCACTAAGTGTTTATATGGAGCACATATCACTACAGTTGCAGAATGCTCTTCAAGTAACCTTTTAGCAGAATATATCGCAGTCCATGTCTTACCAGTACCTGTAGCCATAACATAAAACCCATGATAGTCATTATTAACCCACGCTTTAATTGCCTCTTCCTGATAATCTCTCAGCTTAATCCCTGTGTTACCTTGCTTTCGTGAATTACTCCTGCGTTCCATAACCTGAAGCAAATGCTTTCTTGCTGACTCTTTGTATTCATATACTTCAACAAACTTATTCGTGCCATTCCACAACGAATCAAATTCTTCCACTTCGTCATCAACACTGTCTTTTTGACCATCTATCCAGCTTTTCACAACACGGATTTTATCATAATTGTCTCTATATCCGTTTTTACTGGAATTAGCCGATCCATAAAACGCAACTTTATTGCCATCAAAATCTTCAAGAATTCCTAACTTATCATGATAATCCCCAAGAGTCTTTGTCACTGCAATTCTTATATCTAATACTCCTCTAGCTATCAATTCCGCCAGCAGTGCAAGTCTTGAATCATTAAAATTTTCAACTTCTTCCAGAAACTCTCTGCTAAACGCATTCCCAATAATACGCTCCTTTTCTTCATAGCCAAGATTGATTGCATCAATATCCTCATCATTTAACTTAGGACTGGCAATCATCTTAATATCGCCACCGTTCCTAACAAACGTAGGAATCCCATCTATAATAGTGTCAAAAACACCCGAAGAAAAATAACCGACACTTCTGTAATAATGATTAGTACATTTCAATGCCGGTATAATCAAAGCATCTGCAATACCATCTTCTCCACAACTTATATAACTTCTTTTTATATCCATATCTTTATAATTCATATACTCATCACCACTTGATATCAAAATCTTCCATTATATAATCTTCCACAGCATCAATATCATTCAAGTCGATTGTCTGAACCATTTCACCGGAATCAGAATCTCCATAATCCTCCCTGTTAAATCTACCTATCCTAGAAACAACCGGGGACGATAATCTGAATTGATTTGATGTTGTATTAGCCTCAAGTTCCTTCCCCCATTTATTTATTACGCTATAAATCAACCATTCATTCCACGGCACACATATAGAAGGCAGGTTATATATGCACTTAAGATTTGTAATCAATGCACTATTATCTATTTCTTCAAGTATTTGTTGTTCAACTTCATTTGCAACATCAGAAGTAATACCTATATATTCTATTGTCGCCATCTCGTCCTTGTTAATCAGTAAATGTGTATCATTCCATCCGTTTAAGAACTTCAAAATATCATATACAAAATAATGATAATCTTTTGCTAGTCCCTGTAATTCTGTTATCTCAAATACTTCATTTGCTGATACATACTCCTGCAAAAGTTCTATCGGTTTATTTATATTGGTACCCTTTTCTGCTATGTACGGTCTTGCAAATTCGTATCTATCCTTATACAAATACTGTAACAAACTGAATAAGCTATATTGATAAAAAATACCCAATCTATTAAGCATATCCTGATTGCCTTTTTGAATTAATGAAAATATTTCATCACAATGATGAGGCGTACCATCGTTTATAATCGCTCCAACAACCTTATCAATATACTTTTTATCATCGGCATAAAGATTAAGATTAGCACCATGTATATAAGATCCAAAATAGTTAATTATGTCATCATCAGCCAAAGCAATGCTAATCATTATTTCTGTAATTCCAGGATAAGCTTTTCTAATTTGTTCTTTTGTCACCGGATATTCTGATTTCTTTATGAACAACTGAATATCCCTATACATCGAAAGGTTTTCACTGTCCTTGGATACATAATCCCTTCTAAAGAAAAGATCATTTTCATATTCTTCACGGAGAATTCCCTGAAGAAAAAATCTATTATCTATGCCCTCCTCACGAAGCTCATTTTCAAATTCAAGGAAGATTTCATTCATAAAGAATATTCTTCTATCACTTTTCATGATGAATTCCCAAATCTTTTTTACAAGTTTGTTAGGAATTACAACATCATCTTTTACTTGATACTTTCCTCTTCCACATAAAATACACGTTCTTCCTATCGCAGCAGATATCGCCCTGTTCTTCTCAGGAAGTGAAACATCTCCAAATTCATTAATCAACAAAGATCTAAAACGTGCAAGTTCCGCATCATCATACACATTCATTCCGTCAGGATAATACCGTTTCATAACAATATTATACATCTTCTCAAGCGAAAGCTTATTTCTATGATAAATTGTACCTGAAACTTTATATTGCCTATCAATCTCTCTTTCAAAAATATCTATAGGAATATCATGCTCACCTATTGCTTTGTTTTTATATTCTTCAATAAGCGCAACATCTAATTCATCCGGCATTTTCTCCACATAATCTCTTGCAAAATCAGTAATATCATCACCAACAATTATTACTGTATCCGTATCACGATCATACGAAAAGAACTCATCATCGGCACATTGTAATAAGTACAACAAAACCTCTGTTATATCACCAAAATACTCTTGCAGTTCTGTTGACTCAATTATAGTTTCGCCATTAAACTCAGCAGACAATCTCGGAAGAAATTTTTTATTTCTCTGCCATCGGCAAAATGGTTGAACTATCTTCTTCTCAATCTGACGCACTCGCTCTCTTGTAATCCCTAATTCACCACCTATCTCTTGCAATGTACGTTTCCTCGCTCTAAGAAGAAGGACTCTCTCCGCATTCGCAGAACGTTCGTAAAATCCATTCAAAAAAGAGGTGAGCTCTTCTTTTAAATCATAAGAAGCCCATTTGACAAACTTTATTTTTTCTTCTGCCGAAATAACAGATGATATTGCTTTGTCAAATAGTGATCCAAACAAAACACTACCATCGTCACAATAGTTTCTAAATTCTTCACTTATAGACTCTCGCATAGGATAGACTTCATAATAAGGCTTAAGGTGATTGTTTATCTTTCCTTTTACAGAATCATATAACTTGTCTAGTTCTTTGTATCTTTCTATCTGCATAGCAAAACGTTTCAGCATACTAGAAATATCATATGCGAATGCTGGATTATCCCTGCACAGAATAATTAGATTATAATCTAAAAGCTCAAATCCCCTCTTTAGTTCTTCAATAGTTCTTTGTTCGCACTCATTAACTCCTTCATACAATTTTTCCGTGAACTCTCCGGAATAAATCATGTCTCTTCGATTTTTAATTCTGGATGTCATACAGATATCCATTTTTTCCATCGTCTCTTCTGTCTTTAAATCAAGTTTCTTGACATATTCTTCAATATCATTTAAACTTAGCATTCCCAGATTTTTTATCATAGATAGTTTATCATATGACATAGCCAACAAACTATCAATTCCAAAAATACCTGCCCCTTTTAGACAATTCGCTGTACGTATTCTAAGAGCCTCGAAGTCTATAGGCATACCTCTGTATAATTCGATATCTATATTATATTTTTCATATAAGACTTCGTTATCTATAGTCATAAATAGCACCTCATATCGTCAAAAGACTTCAGTTGCATACAATAATTTAAAATAATATTATCATATTTCGATTGATTTATCAATTTTCCTTACAGTTATTTTCAATTCAATTGCCTCCGACGCCCTGTCATTTCACGGAGAGACGGACAGTTCACAGCGCATGGGGACGCCGCCTTTATTGCAGCAGCCGGAGCACTCCCTGCGTCATCTGGTTCGCCTGGCTGAGGAGGGAAGAAGCCGCCTGCACCAATATGTTGTGTTTTGAAAATTCAGCCGCCTCCTGCGCCATGTCTGCGTCCCTCAGTTTCGACTCCGCACTCTGAAGATTTTCTGCGGCATTTTTGTCATTGGCATATGCGAATTCAAGCCTGTTGGTAAATGCGCCGAAATCGCTTCTTATACTGCTTATTATTGCGATTGCCGTGTCCACGTCCGACAGCATCTGCTCCGAATTTTTGCGCGTCAATGTATCTCCCATTCCTATACCCAATGTGTACGTTGAAAATCCGTCCCAGTCAAGTACGATGCCCTGAAGTTTATTGGCGCCCGCCTGTATCCAGAACGCCCTTGTATCTTCGATGTAGAAATCAAATTGTGAGACTGTCGCCTGATTTTCTCGCTCATTTGCCGTATAATCCACATAATCATAATCGGTTGATTCCATGGCCACGGAGGTCTGATTGGCTATATTCTGCATGATCTGGTCGTAATAATCAGGCCATGAGGCAATGCGCCCCCTGACTTCCACATTGTATCTGACAGGCTCGCTTGTGTTCGGCCACTTCAGCGTTCCGTCCAGATTGTGATAATCGTAGTAATTATATCGCTTAAGTCCGCCCTTGCCGTCGTCTACAAATTCACCATTGGCATCTTCTATCTTATCCGCAAAAGGAGAGAGATCCTGTTTGAAATCATATGTATAACTCAGGTCAAATCCTCCCTTTCCGGTTTTCTTATCCGCCATTCTCACATCAATTGTACACGATTCCACCTCATAGGGTTTCGTGTCAAATGAGCCAAGCGAATTATGGCGCTCGTCGCAGACGTAAAAACTGCTCCCGTCCGCTGCATATTGCTGGTAATGGAAGTCAAACACCGCCTCGTTCATTACATCTACCAATGCGTTCGCAAACTGTTCGCCGTAGGCGATTCCCTTATCCATCATAGATTTTATATCGACCATCAGTGTATAATTATTCTGCCCGTCATTGAACATGGAGTAGCCATATCCGTCAGATGTTGTCTTGTCTGTATCTCCCCACACAAACAGCACGCTGTAGTGATTGTCGCAGGTAGCACATGTCGAGTTGAAACCCGTTCCAAGCAGGTCGTAAATCTCATAAGCCGTCCCCATGCCTGAAAAATCCAGTTCCACAGCGCTGTATGTCCCGCTCAGTCCCTGCGTGGAATTCATTTTCCCGTTGAAAACAAACTCTCCCTCCTGTATGCTGCCGCCCCCTATCACATCCTCTAACGTCGGAAACGAGGCGCTCTTGCCACTGAGAAGCGCCTGAACCTGCCGCGCTGTAAAATAACTCTCATAAGCGCGGGCCTTATCCTCTATCGTCTTCTGACTTGTCATCTGACTTGTGCCGAATGTGAGTTCTGGATCTCCGGATGCTTTGTTCGGAAATGTCAATACAAATTCATCCGTCGCCGCATCATAGGTGAGTGTACCGTTGGAAAAAGTTTCAGACTGGACATCAAAATTTCTTCCGAGCGCCGCCTCGTCATATATATCCACATTCACATTCTTACCTGTCATTCTGCCGTCCGTCAGACCGTTTCCCGCTGTAAATCCCATATTCAGATCATTATTTGTCCGGATCAGCGTATCTCTGAGGCTGGCGTCGTTGATTCCCTCAATTACAGAGTCAATACTGGTTTCGTCCAGCAGTTTAAAATCAAACTTAATGTCATAGCCATCTTCATTGAAACGGTATTCATACTGCTTCTTATCCGATATGTCTCCCATGGAATCCCAGGAGCGGATTCCCATATCCTCCCACGTTTTTTTGGAGCCCCGCACCTCGGCGCCGTCTGAGCCGTCCGCATTTACGGTGACAATCCATATGCCCGACTCGTCTGCTTTCAGCCGCATATCCATGTCGTGGTTATTTATCAGCATATTGTAGAGAGCGCTGTTGACGCGCAGACTACTGCCTTCGGAATGAATGATATCGACAGCCTGTTCAAAATCATATCCCGAATATTCGTTTACATACTTTCTCTCATATCTCGCATTGGCGGCGTCAATTCCGTTGATCACATCGTCGAGAGAATCAAATTCCGGAATGTAAAAACAGCCTATTCCGTCTCCCGACTTGAAATGATAAAAGCCGCCTTCGCCGATATGATCCAGAATACTCTCATCATCTTCATTCAGGACGTCTCTCCAGTCGACGTGCTCCCCTGCAATATTTATGCCTTTCTCGTCTGCCGTAACGGGAAACGTGACCTTGATTTCCGGAGGCTTGCTGCCCTCTTTACACTCTATGTCAATCTTAAAAAATCCTCCGTCATAGCGGTATGTTCCCTCGTTAAACACAACCTCTCCCGTCACCGGATCTGTTTTGACCATATTGGGATTAATCTCTTTCCATGCTATTCGGGTGTCCTCTCCGCCGGTCGGCGTACTGAGTATGATTCCCCCGTAGGAATTCGGATCGTCCGGATCGCCGTTCGTCGCATCAAATATTTTAACAACCTTAAACTCCCGACTGAACTCGATCTCATATGGAATCGCAAATATCTTCTTTTTGTTAAATTCTGTATCGCCGCTTATCCGGTTAAGCTCTTTTTTTAACTGCTTAATCTCGTCATTGATATTTCCCCTGTCCTCGTCCGTGCAGACATCGTTGGCAGCCTGAACCGACAGTTCCTTTATACGGCCGAGGATATTATGCACTTCATTGAGCGCCCCGTCTGCCGTCTGGCAGAAACTGATACCGTCCTGAACATTTTTGGCAGCCCGCTCAAGGCCCCGGATCTGTCCTCTTAATTTCTCTGAGATGGCCAGCCCCGCCGCATCATCTGCCGCACGGTTTATCCTGTAGCCTGACGAAAGCCGTTCCATGGCCTTGATTTTATTCCGGTTATTTATCTGAAAATTTCTGCTGACATAATCTGCCACTGCATTATATGCAATTATCATGTTCTAACCTCCTGCCGTCGCACATATAGCAACTATACATACTCTTTTCCTCATTTTGCATAGTCTATATCGTAATGGGCATAGAGGTTTTTTACATTATTTAGGTAATCGGTCACAAGCCGTGTCAATTTGGTTACAAACAGCACGGCTCCGCCTGCGCGGTGATTCTCACCCTCTGTTCTGGGCGTCCACCAGATTCTCGCTCTGGTACATCTTCCTCAGTTTTGGTTTCTCTATCTTACCGGTCGGGTTTCTCGGCACATCGGCAAAGAAAATCTTCCTCGGTCTCTTATATCTCGGGAGTTCCCGACAGAAATCATCGATCTCCTCCTCCGTGCATACCATGTCCGGTTTCAGTTCGATAATGGCGGCGGCAATCTCGCCCAGCCGGTCGTCCTGCAGGCCGATGACAGCCACATCCTTCACCGCCTCGTGGCGGCTCAGGAAATTTTCAATCTGTACGGGATAGATATTCTCGCCCCCGCTGATGATGACGTCTTTTTTTCTGTCCACAAGATAGATAAATCCATCTTCGTCCATCTCCGCCATGTCGCCGGTGTAGAGCCACCCGTCGTGCAGCACCTCCGCCGTGGCGTCCGGATCGTTGTAGTAGCAGGTCATCACGCCCGGCCCCTTAACAGCCAGCTCGCCCACCTCTCCCTGGGACACCTCGGCTCCCGTATCGTCGATAATTTTGGCCTCCCAGCCATAGCCGGGCACGCCGATAGCTCCCACCTTATGTATGTTTTCCACGCCCAGATGCACGCAGCCGGGCCCGATGGATTCGCTGAGCCCGTAATTGGTATCGTACTGGTGCTCCGGAAAATATTCCTTCCAGCGGCGGATCAGACTCTGGGGCACCGGCTGGGCGCCGATGTGCATCAAACGCCAGCGGGACAGGTCATAGTCCTCCAGCTTCAGTCGTCCGCTGTCAAGTTCCATCAGAATGTCCTGTGCCCACGGCACCAGCAGCCACACAATCGAGCATTTCTCCTCCGACACGGTCTCCAGAATGGTCTTTGGGCTGACGCCCTTTAGGAGGATTGCTTTTCCCCCGCTAATCAGGCTTCCAAACCAGTGCATTTTCGCCCCCGTATGGTACAGCGGCGGAATACACAAAAACACATCGTCCCTCGTCTGCCCGTGATGCTTCTGCTCCACCTCGCAGGACTGCATCAGGCTCCGGTGCGGGTGCAGTATGGCCTTGGGAAATCCCGTAGTGCCGGAGGAAAAATAAATGGCGGCGTCATCTTCGTCCGTCAGCGGAATTCCCGGCGCCAGGCTGGCGCAGTTGGCCGTGAGTTTGTCATAGTCCTCGGCAAAGGAAGGGCAGTCGCCTCCCACATAGAACAACAGGCGGTTCTGGCTTATGGAATCGGCGATTTCCTCCACCCGTCCGATAAATTCCGGGCCGAATACCAGCACGTCCACCTCGGCCAGATTCAGACAGTATTCGATTTCGTCCGGCGCATAGCGGAAATTCAGCGGCACCGCCAACGCCCCCGTCTTTAATATTCCAAAATAGATTGGCAGCCACTCCAGACAGTTCATCAACAGGATAGCTACCTTATCACCCCTGTGGATCCCCCGACTGAGCAGCAGCTGGGCGAACCGGTTGGCCTTCTCGTCAAACACATGCCAGGTAATCTCCCGCCGGTAATGGCACAGAGGACTGGATTCGATCAGTTCATAGTCCCTCCATGTAACCCTTCTTTTTTCCTGAATGTCCGGATTGATTTCCACCAGACACACATCATTGGGATATTGTCTGGCATTTCTCTCCAACAATTCTGTAATTGGCATATTCTCTTTCCCTCCGTGATTTTATTTCATATTTTATTCAGCTGTTCCAGCAGGGGCAGTGCGTCATATATCTCCCGAATAAAATAATCGCTATTACTTTTCAGTATATCCGGCTCGCAGCCCCATATTTTTTCCCATACTCCGACGGTGATAAAACCGCCCAGCGCAGCGCCTTTTAAGGCCACGGGCTGATCCTCAAAGACCACACACTCTGCGGGCGCGCAGTCCAGCTTCTGCGCCTCTTTTATGTAAATATCGGGAAATCCCTTGCCCCTGTCCACTTCGCTGACTTCCGTAAAGGAGTGAAAGTACTCATATATACCGTTGCGGCGCAGGCACGGCTCAAAGAGACGGGAGATGTTCGATGTGGCCACCCCGGCAGGAATCTCATGCTCTGCCAGCCAGTCAAGGACTTCCTTTGTTCCCTCCCGGAGAGATACCTGAGTGGCATAGTGCTCAAAAGCTCTTTCATTCCACTCCTTCATCACAGCCTCCGGCGAATCGGGCAGGGCAAATCGCTCAATTGTATATACGGCAGCCTCCCTGAAAGTCATGGGTGCAATCGCATCCACATAGTCCGCCGGTACTTCATAGCCGTATTTTCCGAGGAACTCGACGTCCACCTGTCTCCATACTCCTGTGGATTCCAACAGAGTTCCGTCCAGGTCAAAAATGACAGCTTTTATCATATCCGCACCTAATCCATTTCCACATTGTGATACACGTTCTGTACGTCGTCGTCCTCGTCCAGCATGTCCATGATGCGCTCAAACATCTTCTTATCCTCATCGCTTGTGAGAGCCACATAGGTCTGAGGTATACGCGTCACCTCGGCCTGTGCCATCGGCACTCCCTTCTGCTCCAGCGCCTCCCTCACGGCGCTAAAGTCCTCCGGCGCAGTCAGGATTTCGTAGCTGTCGTCCTCCTCGGAGAAGTCCTCGGCTCCGGCATCCAGCGCCAGCATCATAAATTCGTCCGCATCGGTCTCATACTCCTCCTTGTCTACCAGAATCTGGCCCTTTTCGTCAAACATATAGGACACGCAGCCGGTCGTCCCGACATTCCCGTTGCCCTTTGTAAACGCATTTCTCACATTAGACGCCGTCCGATTCTTGTTGTCCGTCAGCGTCTCTACTATAATAGCGGTGCCGCTCGGCCCATAGCCCTCGTAGGTGCAGTTCACATAATTTACCGAGTCCACATCTCCGGCAGCCTTCTTGATGCCTCGCTCAATGGTGTCATTGGGCATATTGTTGGCCTTGGCCTTGGCGATCACATCCCTCAGCTTACTGTTGTTAGCCGGATCAGCGCCTCCCTCCTTTACAGCCACGGCGATCTCACGGCCGATTACCGTAAAAATTTTTCCCCTTTTGGCGTCATTTTTTTCCTTCTTGTGTTTGATATTGGAAAATTTTGAATGTCCTGACATGATTTTACTCTCCTTTTTTGGTTGTTATATTTTATTAAATTTATAAACGCATAATTTAATATTTTTCAATTTAATATTGTTTATATATGCTTTATTACTTTTTATATTTTATTTCTTATTTTTTATTGTTTCTGGATTTTTTCAATCACTCCCGGCACCAATTCCGCCGTTTCCACGGCGCACATGATTGTATCGTCGCCCGCTATCGAGCCGACGATCTCCTCTATGCCCAGCGCGTCAATCGCCGCCGCCACAGCCATGGCCATGCCGCTCACTGTCCTGATCACTACCAGATTATCCGCCTGCCGGAGCGACACAAGGCCCTCCTGAAGCACTCTGGCATAGCGTCCGGAATAGACCGGCGAAGAATTTCCTCCGTAGTCCATCGCCGCATATTTGGGCCGTCCGTCTTTTCCCGCCACCTTGGTCAATGACAGTTCCCGTATATCTCTGCTTATTGTGGCCTGAGTCACAGGAAATCCCGCCTCTCTCAGGCGCTGTCCCAGTTCTTCCTGCGTCTCGATTTCATATCGGGTAATCAATTCCCGTATTTTTCCCTGCCGCGTCCGCTTCACACAATCGCCCCTTTATTCTCTCCGGCTGCCGCCTCCGGTTCAATTCCGGTTCAGTTTGCTTCTCATCTTGTCAAAAAAACTCACGTCGCCCAGACATACCATGTCAAAGGTGGCCTCCGCCTTTTCAATCCATATTACGTCTCCCGTGGAGACTGTCCAGAGCATCTGTCCGTCGCCCCGAATCGCCGCCTCGTCGTCATAATTCTCCTTGGTGCGTCCCACCTCAATGCGCAGTCGGGAACGGGAGGACACTACCAGACTCCTCTTATTCAGGGAATGTGGACAGACCGGCGTGATAATCACGGCCTCCATTGCCGGTTCCAGCACCGGCCCCGCCGCAGACAGATTGTAGGCCGTAGAGCCCGTAGGCGTGGAGATTAGTATTCCGTCCGCCACATAGGTGTCCAGCAGAGAGTCGTCTACATACACGCGGGTGGTAATCATATGGCCGAAGTCCTGCTTCCCGATGACAAATTCATTGACGACCAGACCGGTGGCCTCGTCGCCCGTCCGCTTCCGCAGCCGTCCGGTAAGCGCCATGCGTTTCTCTATCTGATACTTTCCCGCAAGCACCGCGTCCAAAGCCGGCAAAAGCCTGGGGCGCTCCACCTCGCTGAGAAAGCCCAGTGTGCCGAAATTCACCCCAAGGATCGGAACATTCTTTCCGGCAAGCTGTCTGGCCGTCTGCAATACCGAGCCGTCGCCGCCGAGCACAATCGCCATGTCCATCTTCTCCCCGTCCGGTACATCAGAGGAATTCCCTACTATTTTAGCATATTTATCGTGATTTTCCAAATACCTTTTTATCTCCTCTGCGGTCTCATGGTTTATATCCTTTTTCCCGTCAGAGATAATATAAAAATTTTCCACTACACGTCCCGCCTTTCCTTCAGCGTCTCATGGGCTCTGTCCACCAGCTCCGCGACGGCCCTCTCCTGTTCCTCCGGCGAAGGCGCCGTCCCTCCTCCCTCCTTTTTCAGATAGAGAAGGTATTCGATGTTCCCCTCCGGCCCCCGAATCGGGGAGTGGTCAAGACCGAGAATGGAAAATCCCAGTCCCGCCGCGTGCTCCATCACCGTCCGGATTACTTCCCTGTGCACTCCCTTATCCCTCACAACGCCTTTTTTTCCAACTTTTTCACGCCCCGCCTCAAACTGCGGTTTGATCAGGCACACCATCTCCGCCTCTTTCCTCATCAGCGCCCTGACCGGCTCCAATACTTTCGTCAGTGAAATAAAAGCCACGTCAATGGATACAAAATCCGCCAATTCGCCGATGTCCTCCGGCTCCACATATCGTATATTGGTTTTTTCCATGGATTTCACCCGCTCGTCCTGCCGGAGCTTCCAGGCCAGCTGGTTGGTTCCCACGTCGATGGCATAGACAAAACGGGCGCCTCTCTGCAGCATACAGTCGGTAAATCCTCCGGTAGAGGCTCCCACGTCGATACAGGTTTTCCCCTCCAGCGAAATGGGGAACGTCTCCATGGCCCGCTCCAGCTTGTAACCGCCACGGCTGACATATTTCTGTTTCTTCCCTCTCACCTCAATGTGCACCGTGTCCGGAAACGTCTGTCCTGCTTTGTCCTCCCGCTGGTTCTCCACAAAGACCTCTCCCGCCATGATAACGGCCCTGGCCTTCTCCCGTGAGGGAGCCAGCCCCCTTTTCACTAACAGCACGTCCAGTCTCTCTTTCATGGCTTTCTCCTTTTTCTCCCTGACAGCGCCTCCTGTATCCTCCCCGCCACCGTTGCGGCATCAAGGCCGTATTTCCGGTACAGCTCGTCCGGCCGCCCATGCTCAATAAACTCATCGGGCAGACAGACCGCCAGGCAGTCTAATCGGTTCTGCCCCTTCTGCCTCAGAAATGCCAGGATTTTCTCGGAAAAACCTCCGCTGTATACATTGTCCTCCATCGTGACTATCAGCCTGTGCCCCGCGGCCTGCTCCAATACAAGGTCTCCGTCAAAGGGTTTGACAAAACGCATATTTACCACTGTGGAGGAGATAGAGTCCCCGCGCAGCTTCTCCGCCGCCTCCAGCGCGTGTTCCACCATGTTGCCGACGGCCAGAATGAGCACGTCCTTTCCTCTCTCCAGAATCTCGGCGCGCCCGTATTCCAACGGCTCCCGATTCCTTTTTCCGTACCGGAAGGCCTCTCCCCGCGGATAGCGCACGGCCACCGGCCCCGATATTTTCAGCGCAAAATCCAGCGACTCCACCAGCTCCGCGCCGTCCATCGGGGACAGAATCGTCATATTCGGCATGGAAGACAGATAGGAAATGTCAAAGATTCCCTGATGTGTCTCCCCGTCCTGCCCCACGATTCCGCTCCGATCCACCGTGAGGATTACCGGCATGTTGTTCAGGCACACATCATGCAGAAGCTGATCATAGGCCCTCTGCAAAAAGGTGGAATACAGAGACACCACCGGTCTCATGCCGCCCGCCGCCAGTCCTGCCGCAAAGGTCACGGCGTGTTCCTCGGCGATTCCCACGTCAAAAAATCGCTCCGGATAGCGCTCTGAAAAGGCGCGCACCCCTGTCCCGTCCGGCATGGCGGCGCACACGGAGACAAGATTTTCCTGCTCTCCACCCCGCTCAAGCAGCCACTGCTCAAAAATCTTCGTATAGGTAAGTTTCTCCGTCTCAAGCGGCTCCCCATCGCGTACACGGAAAGCTCCGATTCCGTGAAAGAGAGACGGATTTTTCTCCGCCGGTTTATAGCCCTTTCCCTTGCTAGTGAGCACATGCACTAACACCGCCTGATCCTTCACCGAGGCGGCCGTCTGAAAGGCTGTCACCATCTCTCCTATGTTGTGCCCGTCCACCGGGCCGATATAAATGAGCCCCATATCCTCAAACAGCATACCCGGTATCAGCAGCCGCTTCAGGGAATCCTTGGTCTTTTTGATTTTATGTGCGATCGGCTGCCCCAGATTGGGGATTTTGTCCAGCGCATTTTCCACGCTGGCCTTTAGGTTCCGATACTTCTGGTTGGCGCGGATCTTGGCCAGATAATTTGCCATTCCGCCCACGCCGGGCGCTATGGACATCTTGTTGTCGTTCAGCACAATTACGAGGCCGGAGTGCAGCTCCGCCGCATTATTGAGCGCCTCAAACGCCATCCCGCCGGACAGGGCGCCGTCGCCAATCACCGCAAATACCTTTTCCTCTCCTCCCCGCAGTTCCCTTGCCTTGGCAAGGCCCAACGCCACGGAGACAGAGGTGGAGCTGTGTCCAGTGTCAAAAGTATCGCTTGGATTTTCCCTCACCTTGGGAAAACCGCTCAGCCCTCCCATGCTCCGCAGGGTGTCAAAGACGTCGGCTCTCCCGGTCAGAAGCTTGTGCACATAGGACTGATGGCCCACGTCCCAGACCAGCTTGTCCTCCGGAAAATCCAGACACAGATGCAGGGCCATTGTCAGCTCCACCGCTCCGAGATTGGAGGCCAGATGCCCTCCGGTACGGCTTACGCTGCGCACCAGCCGGATACGGATCTCCTTTGCCAGTTCCCTGTAGTCCTCCGGCGATATATTTTTAATGTCGTTTTCCTTCAAAATCTGATTAAGTAATTTACCCACAACTGTACCTCTTTATTTTTCTCTCTCTGCCAATAAACGTATTAAGTCCTGTAAAAATTCTCTCTCCTCGCTGTCCTCCTCCCCGAAAGAGGCGGACAGCGCCAAGGCTCTGTCGGTATATTCCTTCACGCTGAGGCGGCTTTTCTCCAGCCCGTACAGGGCGACAAAGGTGGATTTCTCATTTTTCTCATCGCTGTGTACCGGCTTGCCGAGCACTTCCGTCTGTCCCACCACGTCCAGTATATCGTCCTGAATCTGAAAGGCGATGCCCAGGTCTCTCCCCATCTTTTCCGCCTGCCGGAGCTGCTCTCCGCTTCCTCCGGCGAGCGCCACGCCTGTCATCAGGCTGGCCTCTATCAGGGCCGACGTCTTCTTCTCATAGACAAAGCGGAGCATTTCCTCCTCCTGGCTGTCGCCGCCCCGTCCGCTCCGGCCCGAAAACTTACCGTCGTTCTCCACATCCACGACCTGGCCCCCGACCATGCCGTACATTCCCGCCCTGTTTGCCAGAATCCGGAGAGAATGTGCGATGCGCGCAGGATCCGTCTCGCTGTCAAAGGCGAGAAGGGCCGTCTCGAAGGCCCCGTTCAGCAGCGCGTCACCGGCCAGAATACCCATCGCCTCTCCGTACTTTTTGTGTGTCGTCGGTTTTCCTCTGCGCAGTTCATCGTTGTCCATGGCCGGAAGGTCGTCATGCACCAGCGAATAGGTGTGTATCATCTCTATGGCCATCATAAAGGGGCGTATGGCCTTCTCATCACACCCTCCGCACAAATGGTACATCAACTGCATAAGCATGGGGCGGATACGCTTTCCCCCCGCCCGAAGGCTGTAGTTCACCGCCTCAAATACTGTCTTCTGATACCCTTCTTCCTGCGGATAATATGGGATAAATCCCTCCTCAATATCCCGAACTCTGCGCTCAAGCCTCTCTCTGTTCATCTGCCTCGTCCTCATTCTCCATCAATATCTGGATTTTTTTCTCCACCCTGTCAATAGCCCGATTGCCCTCCTTCACCAGTTTCATTCCCTCCGAAAACTGCTGATAGGATTCCTCCAGAGTGAGTTTTTCCTGCTCCATTTTCCGGACAACCTCATCGAGTTTTTCCATAATTTCTTCCAGTTCTATCTTTTTTTCCATCACAAAACTTCCTTCCGTTTTCATTCACTGATACGATTCGGTCTATTGTTTCTCCGGCGCCTCCCGCACCGCTGTGACGCGGGCCGTTATCTCCCCGTCTGTCAGAGTGGCCGTCAGAACCTCCCCCGCAGAAACCTTTTTAACGGAGTCGATCATTCGCCGGTCTTCGTCTGCCAGATACGCATACCCGCTCTCCAGACGCTTTAACGGGCTCACGCTGTCCAGCCGTCCAGCCAGCAGGGCAAACTCATATTTTCTGTCCTTCAGCTTCCTCTCTATGAGATTCGCCAGTCTTCCCTCTGTGTCCATGAGGTACTGACGTCTCTGGAGCATCTGATTGCGCGGATCCAAAAACATCAATTTGTCAGCCTGCCTCTCCAGCGCCTCCCGTATATCCTCCGTCCGGGCAAGCATCTGTCTGGCGATCCGGTCTTTGTAATCGTAAAGTTTTTCGAGAACCTGCCGCACATCATAGACGGTCAGTTCAGCCGCCGCAGAAGGCGTGGGCGCCCGCCGATCCGCCACAAAATCCGCTATGGTAAAATCCGTCTCGTGCCCCACTGCGGAGATAACCGGCGTCCGGCAGGTAAAAATAGCCTCTGCGACAATCTCCTCGTTGAAGGCCCACAGATCCTCCATAGAACCTCCGCCGCGGCCCACGATAATGACGTCTACCCCCAGTTTGTCCAACCGGCGTATCCCCTCTGCGATCGTTTCCGCGGCTCCCTCGCCCTGCACTCTGGCAGGACAGAGAATAAGCTGCACATACGGGTTTCTCCTGGCGGAGATGTTTATGATATCCTGAATGGCCGCTCCGGTCTCGGCGGTGACGATCCCCAGCCGCTTCACATAAGTCGGGAGCGGCAGCTTTCTATCCTCGTCAAAATATCCGGCGGCCTCCAGCTTCTTCTTCAGCCTCTCGTACTCCTCCGCCAGCCTTCCGTCACCGGCCAGCACGATTTTCTTTGCATATAACTGATATTTTCCGTCTCTCTCATACACGCTGACGGAGCCGCCCACAACCACTTCCTGCCCGTCCTGCAGCCGGAAGTCCAGACCGCCTCTGTCACTGCGGAACATCACGCAGCCGAGCTGGGACGCGGCGTCTTTTATTGTAAAATAAATATGCCCGGAACTATGATATTTGCAATTGGATATTTCGCCTTTTACAAATACAACCGACAGGGCATATTCATTCATAAACATATTCTTGATATACTGGTTGATAGATGAGACGGAATACACTTTTCCTCTATTATTCATTTACGATTTTCCCCAGAATTCCATTGACAAAGGAGTAGCCGTCCTCCCCGCCGTATTTTTTGGCAAGCTCCACTGCCTCGTTCACAGCCACGCCCACCGGCACGCCGTCGTCATATCCGGCCTCATACACAGCGAGCCTCAGAATCGCCAACTCTGCCCTGGCAATCCGATCCAGTTTCCAGCCTCTGGACGCCCCCTTGATCTTCCCGTCAATCTCCGGCAGATGCAGAATCAACTGCTCCAGTTTGTGGCGTATCTCTGTCTCGTCGGCGTCGGACAGCTTCTTCTCCTCCAGATAAATGTCTCTCTGCTCCTCAAATTCCCCCGCAGGATAAAATTCATTCTGAAACAGCAGGCAGAACATGCACTCTCTCATCTCACGTCGTGTCATACTTATCCTCATTTCCACATTGTGAACGGCGCCTGTCAGAAGACGCCGCCTGCAAACAACTCTTATTCCTGTTCCAGTGTCACTCCGGCAATGCGGACATTCACCCGCTCCACCGTCAGCCCTGTCATGGAATTGATGGCCTGCGCCACCTTATCCTGAACCTGGGCGCAGGTTTTCGGAATATTATAACCATATTTCATATTAATCGCCAAATCCACTATGGCGGAATCGTCCTGCACCTCTACCTTCACTCCCTTGGAGAGATTTTTCACGCCGAAGCGTCCTGCCAGCTCGTTGGTGAGACCTCCTGCCATGGAATCCACGCCCTCTACCTCTGCCGCAGAGATGCCTGCAATGGTGGAAACCACCTCATTGGCGATCTGCACCTCTCCGATGCCCGGTGAATTCTCCAATGTATCACGATTCATGTCTGTCATATCCCTGGTACCTCCTGTCCGTATGACGCAATCCCAAACACACGGTTATTATTTGTTTATTATATCAGATTTATTTGTTTTTGCCAACAGGGGAAATTACAATTTTATCTGCACTGCATTCGGTCTTCCGTTTTACCACATCTTCGATCTGGACGATCTGCTGCTCCGTCAGGTTCTCCGCATCAACAATGACGTCCACGCTGTCCTCGACGATTGTCACTACGGCCTCCGGAAATCCCCTGGCCGCCAGAAGGTTCTCCGCGGCTGTCTCCTTTTCACTCACCGCCGTCATCTTCATAATCTCATTCATGGCCTTATCCCTCTGTGCGGCAGTGGCGTTCTTGTTATTGACCAGGTTAGTCAGCGTCTCTTTATTTTTGGCCCGCGTCTGCTCCCTGGAAAGTTTTGCCTCCTCAAAGTAACTGCTGCCCACCGTATTGCTGACAAGCACCGCCTCTCCGGCATTATCCCTGGAAGCGGTACTGGGGGAATCCGCCGACGGACTGGCCGTCGCATCGGAAACATTGTCGGAATCCCCGCTGATGCCGGCGGCCGACACCGACGCCGGACTGGCGGCTTCTCCCTCGTCCAGTACAATGTCCTCCTCTGAGATATCCGCCACCTCGCTGTCTGTCACCGAATCATTGCTCGCGGTCATGCTCAGTTCGTCCGAATCCGTCATGCTGAGATACCCGGCCACCGCCACCATGACCACAAGCGCCGTAATAATAATCTGATTTTTGCGCAAAAGTTTTTTCACTCCTTTGCCTCCTTGCCTTTCATTATTTTTATTTTATGACTCTCGATTTGAAATAATGCCCCCACCGCTTCGGTTATTTCTCTTTTTATTCCTGCGTCGTCTCCTCCGTCGCACACAATGACCACCCCCTCCAGCTCCGGTTCCCTCTCCTGGATCACATAGGGGGAGGAGTTGCGCTCGCTGTCCTCCACTAATACCGTCTCCTCCTCGTTGGCTCCATTTCGGCTGTTGTTGTCCTTTAACGTCACCTTTTCATTGGAGGCCCGAAGCGTCAGCATCACCTCCACGTCGCCGACTCCCTCCACCCGTCGCAGAAGTTCCACCAGCTCCCTCTCCATCGTCTCCTTATATTGCTCCAGTGCGGTTTCCTCGGTCTGCGCCGGAGCGTCTGTGCTCCCTGCCTCTGCCTCCTCCTCTCCGCCCCCATAGAGGGAATCCCCCCAGGCAAAAGCAAGAAGAAGGATACCGCACAACAGGGCGGCTCCCATTCTGGCCGGCCCCGCCTTCTGTATGATCTGCTTTATTTTCTCCATACTCCAGACCTCCTCACTGTTCAATAATAAAAATGTCATCACTGCTGATTCCGTAGCGCGCCGCCAGTTCCGAGAGCAGGGAGCGCACATTATCCGGCCGCTCGGAGAGCCTCACGGTGATTCGCCGGAGCCGCCCCTCCGACACCTCGACATCGCAGTTTTCCGCCCTCGCGCCGCACCGCGCCGCCACATCTTCCCTCACCTGTTCCTCATAGCGCTTTTCTATCGCCTCCTCGTACTTCCTGCCAAACATACGGATATCCTGCTCTGTCTGTTCCGCCCTCTGCTCCGACACAGCCCGTTGGAGCCAGACGCCCACATCTTCTTTTCCGCCGAGAAGGGACAGCGCCGGTGAGAGCGCCAGCGCAATGACAATCAGGCCGGCGACATATTGAAAATATTTTTTGTACTCCGTCCCCGAAAACAAATTGGTGAACAGCGCCGCCACCATCATAAAGACCGTGATTTTCTGAACCATAGACAAAATCGTCTGCATAGCCCGCCTCCTTCTCTCTTTCTCACCCGACCAGATTCGTACACACCACGACAATGGCGATGGAAATGAGGAACATCAGCGCTCCGGCGAACAGACAGCCAAGCATCAGCTTCCCGCTCTCCGCCGCCGCCTGCAGCGCCGCCACCACTCTCCTGTCGCTGACAGGCTGCACAAGAGCCGCCCCCGCACGGTGCAGAAGGGTAAAAACCAGAAGCTTCAAAAGGGGATAAAAGCACATCACGGCAATGCAGATCAGGCCGCCCACACCGACGGCGCTCTTTACTAACAGCCCGCTCCCCAATAGAGTATCTGCCACGCCCTCAAAGGTACTGCCGACTCCCGGCAGCCCCCTGGCCGTCTGCAGCAGAGTGTTGTTTTTTACCCTGTCCATTACGGGAAGAATCATTCCCTGAATTCCCTGATAGCCGATTAATATGCCAAATACGACTTTTATGCCGAGGCGCAAAACACTCCTCACCAGCTCCGCCATCTTGGAAAAACGGTTATCCGCCAGCTGGTTTGCCATGCTCAGCAGAAAATATACCTGGATACCCGGCAGAAAAATATGTACCATTGCCATCTCAATCATGCTGATGGCAATAAGCATCGTCTCATAGTAAGCCAGCGAAGTTCCCGTCCCCATTCCCATACACAGGCTCATGGAGAAAGCCGGAACCAACGCTTTCATAAAATCAAGCAGGTTTCCCATGGCCTCCCCCGCCACAGACCATGCGGTATAAAATCCGGTGGCAACCACGGCAAACAAAAGCAGATAGGTGATATAGAATCCGGTCTCCCCCAGTTCCCTGTCTCCAATCGTGCCGGAAAAATTCAGAAAGATTCCCGCCATGAGCCCCAGCGCCAGTATCCGGAACAGAACCGCCTTCTGCTCCGCAAACTGCCCCTTGATCTGCTCCACGCCCTTTTCCCATATCTCCGGCAGGGAAAATTCCACCCGCCCCTCCACTGCGTCCCGCACATATCCGGTCAGGGAAAATCCACCCGCCCGGCCTCTAGTCTCCTCAAAAGCTCTCTCGGCCTCCTCCAGCGGAATCGCGTCCTCCCAGTCCGAAAGGCCGTCCGCCAGAAAGCTCCCCTCTCCCGCTTCGCCGGTCTCTCCGGTCGTTTCCCCCTGTCCTGCCACGCCGGACTGTCCTGCCACGCCGGACTGTCCCGCTTCGCCGGTCTCTCCGGCAGACGCGGCGGCCACTGTCACTGTCGCGGGAAACAGCAGAAAAAATATAAGAAAACAATACAGGACTGCTTTTTGCTTTTTCATGTGAACAGCTCCCCTATCGTCCGCACCAGCGCCTGCAGAATCGGGAGGCTCACGATCAGCATACTGATTTTTCCGGCAAATCCAATCTGTCCGGCGACCGCTCCCTGCCCGGCGTCCCTGCACAGACTGACGGCAAACTGCGTCAGGTAGGCGATGCCCGCCATTTTCAGCAAAATACTTATGTACTCGCTGTCGAGCCCCATGGCGTCCTCAAACCGCTTTACCGCATCGACCATGACCGAAATCCTGGACAGGCCATAGGAGAATATCATCAGGGCGGCGCAGGCCGCCACCATAAACCCGTATTCCTTTTTTATGCTTCCGGCCGTCATAGACAGAAAAACCGCCGTCAGGCCAATCAATACTACCTTTAACATTCCGCCTCCTCAAAAACATTCCGCCCCGCTAAAAGGAAAATAAATCCTCTATTGTATCAAACAATTCAGATATATAGGGAATTACCCAGAACAACACAAGAATCAGTCCCGCCAGACTGACGATAAAGGCCTGTTCCTCCCGTCCGGACTGCTTTAATATCTGATTCAGTATTGTTACCAGAATTCCCACCAGCGCAATTCTGAAAATAATTGTAATCTCCATCTTTCCTCTCATTCCGCCGCTTCAGCGGCTATTTCATAAGTGGGGACTTTGTGCGCCCGCACAAATCCCGCTGAAAATTTTCATTTTCAGTTTTTTCTCACACCAGGATAATACATATAAGAGCTCCGCACATAGCGCCCAGCAGCGGATACAGCCTCGTGCGGTTTCTCTTTTCCCTCTCATACTCCTCCAGGCTCTGCTCCAGCCTCTGCAGGTACAGATTGATGGTCTGTATCTGCATCTCGGCGTCGAGGTAGCCAAGCGTGTCCCCCAGTGATTTGAGTTCTCTCCGCTCCTGCTCGCCCATCTCCCTGTCTGTGAAAATCTCCTCCACGGCGCTGCCCCATATATCCTCCATTGTCCCGCCGCCCCGCTCCAGTCTGCCCGACACCTCGCGCAGGAAATGTGATACCGTCCCCCCTGTGCGTCCGGCAGCCTGAAAGAGTGCGGCGGGCAGGGGTGTGCGTCCGTATGCGATTTCCCCCCGAAGCAGAACCATGGCGCGCCGACAGGCCGAGAGATTTTTCCCGCGCCGCGCATAGAGGAGGGCATACCACATGCCGAGTCCCGCGCTTCCCGCCAGCACAAGCCCCATGCCAAGCCATTTAATCATGACGCCCTCCCCTCTGTGAGAGCGGACGCACCGCGGGAGAGTTCCTTTCCTTTCCCATCACACACGGCGACAATTTTGCCCGGTCTCCCCTCGTCTCTCAGAAACACCAGTCTCCCAAACATCTCCTCCTCAAGCATCTGCCGGAGTAACGGCTTTTCCCTGAGATGTTTTAAGGAGTCGCCATGGACTGTAGCTAACAGTGCGCACCCGCTGGTCAGCGCATAGGCCATGGCCTCGTAGTCCTGCCTTGTGCCGATCTCGTCCACGGCAATCACCTCCGGCGCCATCGACCGTATCATCATTCGTATGCCCTCAGATTTTGCACAGGCGTCCATCACATCACAGGGCCCCACATCTTTCTGCGGCACTCCGAGATAGCATCCGGCAATCTCCGAGCGCTCGTCCACCACCGACACATTTTTTCCCGGACGCCCCCGTTCCCCCTCTGCCAGCTGCCGCACAATATCCCGCAGAAGCGTTGTCTTGCCCGCCCCCGGCGGAGAAATCAGGAGCGTGGACAGGAATCTGTCTGCGTCCATCAGCCGGGGCAGCAGTCTGTCTGCGCACCCCCTGACTTCATGGGAAATGCGGATATTTAAGAAGGTGATGTTGCGGAGTGTGCGCACCTGCCCCCGCTCCATCACCGCCCGCCCCGCAACCCCGATCCGGTGCCCTCCCGGTATCGTGATATAGCCCTTGCGGATTTCCTCCTCGAAGGCATACAGGGAGTAGCGGCTGATATGCTCCAGAATTTCCCGAAATTCTCCAGCGCTCACTGCCTCTCCGGCGCCTCCCGTAATCTTCTTCTCTCCCCGGATAAGAAGTACCATCTGCCTCCCGCTCCGGATCCGGATCTCCTGCACCTGCTCCCAGTCACCGGCCTCTCGCCCGGCCAGTCTCCGGAGACGCTCCGGCAGCAATTGAAGAATTTCTTCTTTTTTCATAGTCCCTCTCCTCCTCCACGGCATGTCCGTCTATCTTTCAATTTCTACATATATATGCCTGTCCCCTCTGAATATTCCTTGAAGGAAAAAACTTTTTGTGGTATATTTTCTAACATAGGCTGCCGCAGGGCCGCAGAGTATATGCGGACAAATCAGCGCGGCCGGAAAGGAATTTTTTATGAAATACGGACTGATTGGAGAAAAGTTGGGACACAGTTATTCTAAGGAAATACATGAGAAACTGGCAGATTATACATACGAACTCTGCCCCCTCACCAGAGATGAATTTGATATTTTTATGGAAAAGAAAGAATTTTCCGCCATCAATGTGACAATCCCCTATAAGCGCAGCGTCATTCCCTATCTGGCAGAGATGAACGAGACCGCCCGCGCCATCGGAGCCGTCAACACAATCGTCAACCGCGATGGCCGCCTGTGCGGATACAATACCGACATGCCCGGTTTTTTATATATGGCGCGGAAAAACGGCGTTGATATGCAGGGAAAAAAGGTGGTCGTCCTCGGCAACGGAGGCGCTTCCCAGGCCATACAGGCAGCTGTCCGGACAATGGATGCCGCCGAACTCATCATAGTGGGACACCGCACCATGAAAGAGGGCGTTATTACCTATGAGGAGTGCTTCGCCAGACACAGCGACGCCGACATTATAGTGAATACCAGCCCGGTCGGAATGTACCCGAATGTGGACGCCTCTCCGGTGGATTTGAGGCATTTTCCAAAATGTCGGGCCGTACTGGACATTATCGCAAACCCGCTCGTCACTAAACTGACGGCCCAGGCCGAAGCGCTCGGCATGATCGGCGTGACCGGTCTTGAAATGCTGGTGGCCCAGGCCAAGTATGCCGTGGAGATTTTCCTGGATACCCAAATCGACGATTCGGAGATCGAGAAGATTTGCGAGGATATCAAAAAGGCCCGCTGATAAACGCGGGCCTCTGCACCAGAATAAATCGCAAATAATATGTATAGTTGTCCCATAACCGCTTTTAACGGGACGCAAAGTCCCGTCTCACTCTGTCTGACGGCTTATGCCTTTCATTGCGTCGGACAATTTCTGCCCCTCTGCCGACAGTTCTACCGTCGCTCCGGTGGCAATGGATTGGTTTTTCAATATACTTTCAGAGTTTTCTGCAAGTCCGTCTGTCCCTGTACCGGCGGCTTTGTCTGTTCCGGCTTTCTCTGCCTTGGCTTTCTCCGCCCTTGCCGCTTCTTCCTCTTTCCTGTTTTCAGCACGCTCTCTGGCCTTTTCCCTGGCGTCCTCTAACCTCTCCTCCCGCAGCTTTTCCGCTTCCTCCCTGGTTCCCTCTGCGGCGCGGTCTGTGTATTCACTGGCATCTTCCAGAAAACCGTTTGTATATCCCAGCGCGCGCTCCATCACATCCGTATTTGCCGCCTCGCCCTTGATCTCCGCAAGATCAGCCTCTATTTTGGCGGCGTGGTATACCCGATATGACGTCCCGCTGTTTTTCAGATTAACCCCGGCTCCCGCCAGCCCCTCCATCGTTTTTACGTTCATGGGAGCACCTCCTTCTATTATCTGTATAGTATATTTATCGGCAGACACGGAGACGTCGATTACCTATAACCGGATGTCCAGTTTTGTGCCCCGTCTGGTCTCCAACGCCGTTTTTTCTGCCTCTTTCGCTGCCCTTTTCTCCCTTTTGGCTTTCTCCTTCTTATTTTCCTTTATTTTTTCCTGAATCTTTTTGATCCAGTTATCCTTGTCCTTTTTGTCCAAAGAGAGGAACGTCTTTTTCTTCGTGCCCTTGGACTGGCTGATGCCCCAGGCCGCCAGACCTCCATCGGCATTGATGATAAATCCTCCGGCAATATCTCCCTCGTGCCGGAATGCGCCCGCCTTGATACACTGCGCACAATCATAGATCAGAGCCTCATATTCCAGTCTTTTTTCCGGATCGTTCTCCATTTCCCGCAAAATATTCGGGGCAACTGCTATATTATTCTGCCCTTTTGCGGAAAACGGCTCCGTATTTGTAGAAAATTTGACGTCCGGATATTTTTCCTCCAGTTCGCTCAGCACACCGTATCCTTTTTCCGCTTTCTTGCCCTCCGCCGTATTTTCTGTCTCCATTTTATTCTTTGCATAGGCGTAGGCCTCCTCCGAAACCCAGCTGTTTCCCACTTTAATTGGCATATAATTCCTCCATTCCAGAGCGCAGTGACGGAAGTACGAGCAAAAAGCAGCGTAGCTGTTTTTGCTCTGTACATCATATATTTGTGGCGCTCCGACACAAATAGTTGTGTGAAAAATAGCTATCGAGCTTATTTTTCACACTATCCTCCTAATAGTTATCTGCTACCATTTATTATAAATGTTAAACCTCTCTTTTCCCTTCTACGCCTTTATATCAAATCCCGCCCTCACTGTCGCGGGCAGCCCTGACAATGAAGTTATCACCTTCTGCGTGACGGTTTTTACATCTGTACCCACAGCGCTTGCGGTAAAATCACCCGTTTTTCTTCCTGCTTTCCCGGCCTTTCTTTTCTCTGCCCGCCTTTCAGCCGCCCTTTGCTCCTCTGCTCTTTTCTTTTTCCGTCTTTTAACCGCTTTTTCCTCCTGCACCTTCTTTTCTCTTGCTTTTCTCGCCGCATTTTCTCTGGCAATCTTCCCATCCGGATCATTTGTGCAGGATGAAATTCCGGTAATATTTCCATTTTCATCAATTATATAAGCATCATAAGTAACCACGGGACTTCCCGGCATCATTTTGGTATAATTTTTAAGCGATTTCACACAATCCGGAATGGCCGCCAGATTTTCCTCCAAATATTTGGCTTTCTCCGGATCATTCATACACTTTTCCAAAAATGCGCCTGATACTGATACCGATACCGGGACGCCCTGCATAGAAACTGTCCCCTTATTCATATAGCTATACTTGCTCTGCAAATACCGAGAATAATCATTAACATTGCTATATCCCGTTTTTATCTGCTCCGTTCTGGTTACGCCGGGCGTGGAAGTTTTCAGCTCCACTGTGCTTGTCGTCACATTGCTGTCTTTTTCACTGCCGGCGCTTTTTATGGTACTTGTACTGTTTGTCTGCGCTGAATAGTTATTGCAGGCATTGATCTCCATTGCCATTATCTCGTCCTCCTTGCACACTTCGTTCCTTCTCTGTGTCCATAGGCTGTTGATATACATAAGCCTTCTATATGTATATCGGATAACATTTGTTATTCATTAGGACGGACTGATTTTTTTCTCTCATGCTCACAAACTTTTATCTTCTTTCTGGTTTTTACCTGCCAAACTTTGTGTCGGCGTCACATCAAACGCCGAATTTCTTGATAGATACTGAAAACATATCTATTTCATCTTTACCTTAATTTTCTGGCTCCAGCAGGTTTTATAAGGAATCCCATAAAACCAGCCTTCTCTTGGCACAATGCGGAACTGGACATAATACGTCTTCCCTTTCTTCGCATTGTAAACATCAAAATCGCCAAAATCTCTTATTGTATAACTCGAGGCATGTTTCATTTTCTTGTTGTCCGCATAGCGAATCTGAGAATCAAAGTCGTCATTCTCATATATGCCGGAGATTGCTTTTGCATATTCTTTTATCTCCGCCATTTTATATGACAGTTTCCAGTATTTTTTTATGTTGATGGCGATCTGCTTTTCTTTTTTATCAATAAAATCAATTTTCCAATTGCAAACCATGGGGCGCACCGTCAGATTTCCCTTTACTCCGGGGGAAAACTTTTTCGTCCAGATGCCGTACCATGTCCGGACGGCGCCTGTCCGAAATTTCTTTTTCGATGATTGATAGCGCCAGCCAATAAAGCAATACTGTTTTTTCCCGCATGTTATATTCTGGGGAAGCTTCGGCTCCTTTCCATAAGTATAACGAGAAGGCAGCTTCCCTTTTATCTTAAACTTATACTTCTTCAACATTTTCCGGTCATAAGTAATCCGGAACACTTTTCCCTTTCCGGTAACTGTTTCCCCTGCCTTTACCGTTTTTACTTTTTTCTTTCCGCAATACCAATTCATTACCTGTTTACTGGCTGACAGAGAATACGCCGTATTGGAGTTATTGATGATTTTATGCAATTTGGGACAGTTCTGATGACATGGTAAAATTTCTTTTACGCCCCTCGGAATGATAAGTTTCGTAAGAGAGGCACAATCCTCAAACGCATTTTTCTTTATTTTTTCTACCGAATCCGGTATGGAAATCGCCTTTAAGGAAATGCAGTCGGAAAACGCCCCCTCTCCTATGACAGACAGGTTTTTCGATAAAGTAATCTTCTTCAGGGAAACACAATCTGCCATCATCTTCTTTCCAATCGTTGTTACTGTGTCCGGAAGACGCAACTTCTTCAATGCAAGACAATAAGAAAAGGCTTTTTTCCCCACGCTGCGAAGCCCATCCGGAAGAGTAATCGTTTCCAACTTGCCGCAAAATTGAAATGCTCTATCTCCTATGGCAGTCATGTTTCCTGACAAAGTAACTTTTTTCAGTATATGACAGGAATCAAATGTGCCGGAGGGCAGATTTGTAATGCCGGACAACGAAGCCTTTTTCAGAGAATAACAGTCCCGGAATACTTCTGCTCCCAGTTCCTTTACATGATCCGGCAACACGAGTTCCTCCAGACCGCTCTCAGCATAGGCACAATCTCCAATATATGTAACCGTAGACGGCAGTTTGACTGCCTCCAGGTTCTGGCACTCCATAAAGGTTTCTGCCTCAATTCTGGTCGTGCCCTCCGGAATTGTAATTGCAGACAGGCTGCTCCCCTTAAAAACTCCCTTTCCCATACTTATTTCAGCGTTCGGTATGTTTATTTTCTCTAAATCACTATACGCAAACGCATAGTCGCCGATGCTCCGGATCGTGCTGGGAAGCGTAATCCCCTTGCTCAGAAAAACATCCCGCTCTGCACTTTCCGGTGAAAAGGCAGAGTGACAAATGGATGTGATTCCCTCTGCAATGACCGCCTTCTCCATATAATCCGGAATGTCATCATCGTCCATCCATGCGCATGACGTCATCTCTCCGGTTCCGGTTATCGTCAGCGTATTGCTATTCTTATCATATTTCCAATATGCATTGGGGCCGCACTTACCCTCATACGTGTTCTTTGCGTCCGTTTCATGCTGTGGAAGCAGCAAGCAAAGCAGGAAAAACCAGACAAGTAAAATCGAAAATCTTATATTTTTCATATAGTTCAACTCCTTTTTTCTATAGTGCGTTCCAATTATATCTCATCGCTGAAAATGTCTTTTATCTCTTTCAGCATCATTTCCTTTAGATCCGGCGGGATATGGAACAGATTCAAAAAAGCCGCCTCGTCAAAGAAAGTCCCGGAAGCACCGTTTATTGCTGAAATCCATGAAAGATATTTCTTCGCCATTTCTTCACTGATTTTCTTTATAATGAAATAATCTGTCAGTATTACAAGGTTCTCCGACAAGTCATGCGTACCATCGTCCATGCGGATTGACCGATTTAGCAGGATGTCAGTAAACTGGTGTGTGTACTCATGAAACAACTGAAAAAAAGTTTGCTCAACTTCTCGTTCATTTTGAGGCAGCGGTACAGCGGCAAAAAAACCATCCTGTACATATGATCCGCGCCCATTGCAGGTTATGCTGAACGAAAGAAAAGCGACTGCTCTGTTTTTTTGATAGTGTGAGAATACGCAATCGCACGATTTTAAGAGCGATTCAAGCCGCGCCTCGCACTTTTTGCGTCTGTCATGCGTATTCCGATATTCCGACTCCCAATAGGGAAAATATAGGAGGGATTCCTTTTCAAGTGCGGTTACAAACGGTTCGACAAAAAAATCTTTATCCTCACGCGTGAAACCGGAATAATTCAAAAGCCGTTTTTTCAATTCTTCAAAGCTCTCATCCGGTTGTGCAAGCGGCAGAAAATTCACAATTCCAAGGCGTTCAAAATTATGATTGTAGTATTGCTGGATTTTAGCCATGGTACGCCTCAGATCAAATGAAAATTCGGATGTTCTTCGATACTTTTCAAACTCGCAGATGTATTTTTCAGAATACAGATTTGAAGCATTACACACCTGCATATATGCCAACACATGGTAGACGAGATCAACGCATTTAGAATATGTAAAAACAATTTCCGCCATAGACGAGCACCTCCTTTCCTTATCCACTCGACATTTAATAGTATACCACTCAAATGTGAAGAAATCTACTGTGCTTTAGGACGGGTAATCAAATTTATTTGTTGTGCTGCTTTACCGCGCATGAGTATTTCCCTCCGGAACATCATATTTTACAACCATGTCATAAAGCATACACACGATGTAGGTGTCCCCGGTATATATGTTCTCGAATTGCAGATAGGCATCGTCGTAAGGCTCCGATTTATACCGCAACGGCGTCTTTCGTTTTTTGTAAGCGTCGCTTCCCGTTTCAGTCCGGTCGAGGAACGTCTTATCAAACTGCTGCACAATCTCAATCCCTCTTTTCTCCAGTTCCTTTTTCGTCCTGTCTGAATTGTGATACGTCTCGCTTAAATTCTCAGACAAAAGCTCCAGATATCCATACTCCTTGGATTCATACTGCACCAGCGTGCGACCGTTGTAGGTAAAGTCCAGGCGGAGAGTGTCAGCCTCCCCCTCTCTGCCATTGCCAAACAAATAAGTAATCTCCTTCTTACCACCCTTTACCGTGCGGCACTCCGCCGCATCTAACTCATTCACCACAGGCTGCGGCATCGTGTCCCGAATGGCCTGGCGCAGAAATTCCTCCCTGGAGATTTTCTTGATCTGTCCCTTTCCGCCGGTCTCCGTCCCTGTGTTATCCGCTTTTTCTATCTGTGTCCCACTTTCTCCCCCAACGGCATCTGTGACTTGGTTTTCCCCTTTCCCGTTGGTCAGGCAGGCCGTTCCCAGCAAAACAAATAAAACAATTGACAGTGCGCCCAGCCATTTTTCCTGAAGCACTCCACTTTTTCTGAATTTCATAATATGCTTCACCCTCTTTCTTGTACTTGTCTCTCCAAACGCCAGCGTTCCTATTGAATACTGCCTTTTGTTGGTGGCAAAGGACAGTAGCGACAGGCTGTAGCTGTGACAGATTTCCTCTCCCATCTCGGAGAGTACATGTTCATCACAACTCATCTCCATGTCCCGTATCATACAGAACCAGGAAGCCCACACAAGCGGGTGGAACCAGTACACGGCCGTCAGAGAAAACGCGATGACCTTGATGATATAATCCCGCCTGTGAATATGATACTGCTCATGCTTTAAAATATACATTCTCTCCTGTTCCGCCAGACGGAAGGGAATATAAATACGGGGACGGAATATGCCCATCACAAGGGGAGACGGAATACAATCGCTCTCATAAATATTATCCCTGTACAGAACGGCTTTGGCCAGTCGCTTTTTCGTGCGGATTGTTAAAAAGATATTCCGCAAAATAATCAGCCCCATACCAGTCAGCCAGAACGCCGCCAGCCAGGTTGGCACAGGAGTCGTCACAGGCGCTCCCTCTCCCGGCTGTCTGTTCATGGTCTCCCGCTCCGCCATCTCCATTGGGGATATGTTCTCCGGCCTGTCCGGACTATCCAAACTATCTGAACTGTCCACGCTTCCGGACGGTTTTCTTTCCTCCATAACCATCAGGCCTTCCTGCTCCCCCATACTTTCTACAGGCATCCGGAGTCCCGCGGCGAAATCCAGATTGAACAAGCTGAGCGGCGAATAGAGCGTTACCGGACAGATCAAACGGATTCCCACAATGAGCCACAGGGCATAGACATACCTTTTGGGAAACTTACTCATCAGTCCCCTCACAAGAAGCACTGCCAGAATAACGAAACTTCCCGCTAACGCCATATCCAGAACCTGCGCAAATATTTTTTCTAACAACTTCCACCTCACTCCTCCCTGTGATCGTCAATCAACTTCTTGATCTTCTCTGCTTCTTCCCCTGATATTTTTTTCCCGCCCAGAAATGCAGTGAGAAACTGTGGCAGGGAACCGCCGAACGTTCTCTCCACAAAATATTCGGACTCGTCTGCCTGCACCCGGTTCCGTTCTATCAGGACGGAAACAGTGGCATTTTCATTGCTTATGTACCCCTTTTCACACAACTTGCGTATCGTCGTGTAGGTCGTGGACTTCTTCCATCCGAGAATCTCGCTGCAAAGTTTTACCAGTTCTCCAGAGTTGACCGGAGCATGATCCCATACCACCGACATAAAGCGATAATCGCTGTCACATAGTTTCAAATATTCCATAACCCTCTCCCTTCTCCGTAGCATTTTTGCTCCGGCTGTCTTACCTTATATCATTTTCTCAAACGTCAAAAGGTCTATAACCATAAACCTATTATAAGATGAGTTTATAACTATAGACCTTTTTTGTCAAGCACTTTTTGCAAAGTTTCCAGATTTTCATTAATTATGGTGGTCACTAATCTATTCTTTTATTCTATAAATCGTATGGCATAGCATGGCACGATTTTGAATCTGCTGGCAGTCCGTGCTATGCCTACACAATTACCGAATACCCTGGGGTTCTCACCAAGAACTGATGGATTTTAAATTTTCTTCTCTATTTTCATGTATTTACCACGTCAAATCCGGTGGTACTATTCTAAAATTGACTGCATATTCAGCCTGTCTATAATCTGTTTCAAATTTAATTCCACCATCAGCTCAATTCCCTTTCAATTTCTTCTATTGTTGGCAATGTTCCTTTAAAATTCTCCGGCACAAGCTTAGAAAGCTCAAACTCGGAAATTCCAATCGGTGCATTGATATTATTTACTGCATACTGTGCCAGTATATTGTCTTTTGTCTTGCATATCAAAAGTCCGATTGTTCTTGCATCTCCTTCTTTGCATAGAATACCATCTACTGCAGCAACATAAGTACTGATCTGTCCCATATCACCAGGTTCAAAATCTCTTATTTTAATTTCAATCACTACATAACAATGAAGCGTGATATTGTAAAAAAGCATATCTATAAATTGCTCCGTCTGACCAAGTACAATTTGATATTCCCGACCTACAAAGGCAAAGCCCGTGCCAAGTTCCAAGAGAAACCGCTGTATGTTGTCCATCAAGGCGTCCTTTAGTTCCTTTTCGTAATATCCTTCTGTAATCGTCAAGAAGTCAAAATTATATGGATCTTTGGTCATTTCCTGTGCCAAATCACTTTGTGGAGAAGGTAAAGTTTTATCAAAATTGCTGATTGCTTTACCTTGACGCTCATAAAGATTTGTGTCAAGAAAATTCATCAGTACCACTCTTGACCAATTATTTTCAAGTGTCTTTTTCACAAAAAACAGTGCTTTTTCGCGATCATCCTTACACCTGTCCATAATCAATTTATGATGCCCCCATGGAATACTGAATATATCTACACCAGTCTGATTTACTTCATCACTGAGAAAAGTCTCTAATTTTCCCCCAACTTGGGGGAATTTTTTATTGACATCTATTTTTCCCTCAACTTGGGGGAATTCTTCGCCCATGTGATATAACCGATAAAATTTTATCATATAAAACAAATTCGTCTTTGAAAATCCTTTGGCATTGGGAATTATCTCTCTCAAATCTTCACTCAAAGTAGTCACAAAGGAACTTCCCCATCTGCTTTCCGCTCTTAGCATAGCAATATCCCGCCCTATAGACCAGTAAAACATCAGCATTTCCCGATTAACGGACGACGCTGCCTTTATCTGGCTGCTCTGATATCGACTTTTCAAATCAGTAATCCAGTTTTTGTAATCGTCATCAGCTTTTACAATGTTACTCATACACAACCTCCGTCATACTTCCTGCTTCATATATAATAAAACCTCCTGTTTGTGGTTTATCCGCCATTTCAATTTTACTCATAATTGCACTCTGTATTTTTTATCGTTAACGCATTTGCTTTAACCACTGGGCACGCCCCTTTCAGTACAATCTAGCAAAATATAGTATATCAAAAAAAGCCTGTCATTTCCAGCATTTTTCTATGTTATCATTATGTTGTTATTATGTTATTTTTAATCTTACCCTCCTTCTCCCCGTCTAATCCAACATTCAGAAAAGAGAGACTAAAAATCAACCCTCATTTTCCGCCATCCGTATAAACTCTGAAAATATCGCCCTGCTGTTTTTGTCTGTCTGATACGAAAATTCAGGGTGCCACTGTATTCCCCAAATAAATTTCTTCTCAGGTATACATACTGCCTCAATCAAACCGTCCTCCGAGACTGCCATTGCAAGCGCTTTGGGCGCTAACATATGAATCGCCTGATGATGATAACTGTTTACCTTAAGTGTTTTCGCCTTCAACAATTCGTACAACGGACTATGTTCTACAATATCTACAGAGTGTACGGGTGAATTATAAGGCGGTGACTGGTGATGCTCAATATCCGTAGGATACTCCGAGGGCAGATCCTGATATAATGTTCCACCCATCGCAACATTAATCAATTGTATCCCCCGACATATTCCAAGAAGCGGTTTATCCCTTTTATATACCATACGAAACAATATGGTTTCCATTTCGTCACGCTCTTTACAGCACAAACCGCATTTTTCTGAAGGCTTCTGCTCATATAAGCGAGGCGAAACATCCTGGCCTCCGGTACATAGAAAGCCATCCATTTCCTCTGCAATCTGTTGCAAATTTTCTTTGTCCGATGTCAGAGGAAGCATAACAGGTATCCCTCCTGCCTGTTCAATCCCTTTCATATAACCGGGAAGCATCCAATAACTCTGTCTCTCCTCATCGACTAATGGAATAACCCCTATTACTGGTTTTTTCATCATCAATACCCCCTTTTCTGCCATGTTTATTAAACAAACAAAGGCGCCCTGCTATTGCAGAACGCCTTTGCTCATACAGTTAGGATTTTACTACATTTTTTGTGATGCGTCAACTTTCTGCCGCCTCGTGCTTACATCATTTCATATCGGATATTTGATCCATGCAGTAATTTACAAACTCTAACATATTTGTTTCTTTCACATTTTTTATCTTATTTGCAAATAACTGTATTTGTTTAACCGTATCGAGGCTCACAGGATCTGTATTAATCGGAAATACTTTACTATAATAGTTTCCTTTTTCTGAATTCGATATGCGCTCAACCATAATCCCCGCCTTTATCATAACATCCTCAAGATTAGAAATATTGTATATTGGCACAATATATTTCTCTAATGGGTGATTTTTAAATAAACTTTTCGTTATATATTCCTCTTTCATTTTATCGGAACAGTCATCCGTATCCATAATGATAAATAATTTAAAATTGTTTAACTTTTTCCTCTTTCTATCATACTCAACTGAATATTCCTCAGCAAATGCGCTCAATGATCTAAACGGCTTCTTATTCAAATAATCCTTCAATCCATTTATCTGTATGCTACTTCTTCCTTTATTTTCAGCTATTATTTTTACAGATAAATGAAGATTTGTATATATATAGCGTACAATGTGAAACTCTGATTTCCCATGAACAATCACTGCTGCCTTTGTGTAATTCAACGAATTCGAGGGCATTATTATACATCCCCCTCTCCATTCGATTCATCACTTCTTAACTCATTTAAAATCAGATCATAATCCAAGGTGTCAACCACAGGTATTCCGCCAAACAAACCCTTTAGATACATTATTCTGGGATTATTAGTACCTTGAATCCTCTGATATTTATCAAGGCATTTCACTTCTTTATTCCCTTGATAATCCACATTAATTAAATACGCTGATTTTATATCAATGCTCTCCAACATGTATGTGTTATGAGTTGTAATTATTAATTGTCCGGATATGTCCTCAATCATAGACTCCAAAATAATTTTAAGTAATAAATCATGAATTCCGTCATCTATTTCATCATATACGACTGTTATTCCGCAAAACGCTCCCAACAAAGAACGAATAATATCAAGAATATGCTGTGTCCCTGCCGATTCATTTTCAAATGCAATCGTTCTTATCTTCCCACCAATCATTTTTTTTACAAAAAGTTTATATGAAATCTCATTTTCTTTATAAACCCGCTCATAAAAAACATCCTTTATATCAGCATACGCTTGTGTAAAAAAGTCTCTTAAAATGCGCTCCGACCGATTCAAATTGGTTTCATATGATTTTTTTATTTTTCCAACATCCATCCTGAGCAAAATATTATCCGGTTTCCCCGCTTCAACCTCCATTCCCGAATAGGAAGTTTTCTTATAATGCACACTTATTTCTTCCAACATATCCAGAACTTCCAGAATATATTTGGAATAATTATCATTTATATACTGCTCATTTTTTTCTTTTCTTTCTTTATTCAATATACTTAATAATGAATGTTTCCCCCAATACTTTTCTATTTCGTTACAGATTTCTTCTTCAACCTTTTTATTGTTAAATAACTTATTGGACAATATTGGCACTATTCTTCCATTTTCGTTTTTTATTTCAAAGAATGTCCCTCTTTGCTTACCCGTGAAATAATACAATTTCTCGTACAAAAATTTTTCAGCAAAACTTAAAATATAATAGCCCTCATGATCGCCAATTTTAAAACCATATTCAACTCGGGTTTCATCCTCACAATCTTTCATCCTACAGCTATCTGTAAGTTTCAAAATATCGGTTCCACCGATAAGCATTTCCAATATCTCCTTCGGCAGTTCCTGCTTTGGTACTATTTCTTTTATTTTCTCCGCATTCATCAACATTTCAAACGAATCTATACTTCGCCTCAGCAAATTGATGCTATTAACAAAATTAGATTTTCCACTCCCATTCTCACCATAAATGGCAACAAATTTTTTGGCTCCTCTACTCCCATTTTTTAAGTCAAACATCGCATCTTTAAATGACATAAAATTTTTTAGCTTAATGTATGTGAACATCATCGCCACCTCCATATCAATAATATCTCCTTTCTTCGTTTTTGTCAATAACTTATTCGTTTTTGTTATTTTTTATACCATTTTGCGCAAACTTTTACTCTTTTATGCATAAAAATAAAAACATATGCAGCACTAACCGCTAACATATGTTTTTATCCAAAACGCTTTATCCTTATCTTTATACCACATCCCACAGCGGCCGCCGGCTCTCTGAACACTTCCTTTCAGACGGATATATCCATCTGACCGCCCAGGCCCTGTCCGCGCGCCACCGCATCTGCCAAAGCCTCTCCTGCTGAGGCATTGCCGGTTTTTCTCTGGAGTTCTGTCACGCTCTCTGCCTCCACAAAAAACTTCTCTCGGACTTTTTCCGCTTCCTCCGCCTTTTTGGCCCTCCCTTCGGCCAGCCTCTCAGCGTCTTCTTTCTTTCTTAATGCCTTTGCCTCTCTTGCTTCCTCCTTTTTCTTCTGCGCACGCTTTTCCTTCAGTTGTTTCTGCACCTTTTCCCTGTAAACCGTCCCCGGATTCTCTCTCGGCTCCTTATCGCCGCCAATCGCCCACCAGGTCACGCTCCCGTCCTCGTGGATCTGCATACCGGTTCCGTACAGAATCATGTTGTGACTATCGCAGTATTCCTGCATATGTCGGGAATTTTCCGGTTCCTCCGATATGAGTTTTTCATATTTGGCCGCATATGCCTCATCTGACGCCATCTTTTCCGCAATATTTCTCGGAATATATACATTGCCGCCCTTGCCCGCACCCCACATATAATCCTCGAAGCCGCTGTCATTCCCCACGGTGATGTGCACGCCGTATTTCTGCTCCAGGCCGCGGAGATATTCGTCCGTCGTCTGTCCGGCAGAAGCGGTACCGGCCGTGCCTTGGACTCCGCCCGCGTAATAGCTATTGTTTACCTGATTGATCTCCATTGTTCCTCCATTCTGCCGCTTCAGCGGCCGTTTCACAGTGGGAAATTTGTGCGTCGGCACAAATTCCGGATCTGACATTAAACTCTACTGTATTCAGCCCTGCATACTCATCTGCATGAGCAGATCGAGAAGCTGACTCGTCTGGTACGACGTATTTATCACCGGCAGATGGCGCTCTGGAAGCCAGATTTCTTCCCCTGCAATCCGATGCCTCTGCTCTATGCTGCGGTAAAACATCTCTGTCGAGTACATCTTTGCCAGCATTTTTTCATTTTTCTTTTTTCGCTCCAGCCATCTCTCATACAGTTCGTCCATGTACTTCTTGTGCCGCATACGCCTCTCCCAGAACCCGTCCTTTGCCTTCTCGTCAAACAGGCTCTCTGCCCGGCCGTTCTGGTATCCCCTGTACCAGCCCTCTCCCCGGTATTCCTCCTTCGTGGCGCCGAAAAAATGCACGGAAAAGGAACCGCCGCACATGGTGGCGAAGGGATCATGAAACTGAAAATTGGCGCGCAGTGTATCCAGCACCCATTTCTGATATTCCGGATCCTGCTGCATGGCCCGAAAGCCCTCGTCCGTAATGTGTACGGAAATCGAACTTAACCGCTGGGACGGATCAAGAGGCATCTGACTGATTTTATTTCGTATATACTGTTTGTACTGCTCAAGTGTCATCTCTTTCGTTGGGACGTCCATAATCCTGACTCCCCCCATCTTAATCCTCTCCGCTTCCCTTACCCTCTGATAAACGGCCGAAAATGGCGTTCCCCTCTCCGGGCCGGCGTCGATGCTCCGTGCGATATTGCCCTGTAGAAACTGTCCGCACATCTTCGTCATAAAGTCGACCTGAATAGAGTTGTCATTCTGATACATCGCTACTGCCTCCTCTCTCTCTGTACCGTCTGCGCAGCGGGCGGCGGCACATTCTTCATCATCACTGTCAGGACAAATATATGTCCCGAACCGCCGTCGGTCTGTGAGACCGTCCAGTCCACTGCTCCCTGGTATTTTTCCACTGCCCTCTTTATATTGAGCAGCCCGATTCCATGGATTTCCTTATCCTCCTTATCCGTCTCCGGAAATTCTCCCTGTCTGTTCCTCCGGAGCCTGCCGTCAAAGCTGTTTGAGATCTCAATAAAAAACATTTTCCCGCGAACAAGAGAGGAAATCTGCAGGCGGGGCGTCTCTCCTCCCTTCAGCCTGGCGCAGGCTTCTATTGCATTATCCAGCGCATTGCAGAGTATGATTCCTATATCGTAATTCCGGATTTGCAGGTTGTCCGGAATAAGCAGTCCCTCCGCTTCAAACTGAATATCCGGCGCTGCCTGCAGCGCCTCGTGGTACTTCATATTCAGTATGGCGTCCGCCACGGAATTGCCGGTGGAAAAACGCAGTTCCAGACGGTTTATCGTCTGATTCAGACTGGACAGGTAATTTTCCAGCTCCTGTCCGGCCCGCCCTTCTCCGCACGCCGTCTCGCCCATCAGCTGCCGGATAACGGCCAACTGATTTTTCATGTCGTGCCTCATTCCGCGCAGCCCCTCGTACACCCGATCCATCTCACGAATGTTTTCCTCCATGCTGCGCATCTGTTTTTCCAGGACAATCCGGCTGCTCTTTTCCCGCTGCAGGGCAATCATATCCTGAAACAATTTTATCCCGTACACAATGGCTGACAGATTCAGTATCAGGATAGCCGGAACCATAATAAACATTCTCGGATAGCGGTCATACAATGTTCTGGGGATATTCCCCTCCATAGCAATCATTAACATACGCAAAAGAAGACATGTCAGCAGGCTCACCGCCCCCGGCGCCAGCAGAAACAGCATCTCTGTCCGGCGAACCGGATATTCCTTCTCGCGGTATTGCCGCACGATCTTCTTCAGCATAAATTGCAAAAGCAGGGCAAAGCCCGCGCACGTCAGCGACTGCAGACCTATTACAATGGCATAGAGCAACAGGGAAAATGTATCCGTCGAGGTGATGATTCCCTGTCCGAAGCACCAGTTGATCAACTCTATCATGGGGCCGCCCAGTTCCAGCGTCATGGCGGCGAGAATCATGCAGCTCTCCTCTATGGCAAGAAAACTCACCGCCAGAAACAGCTTCATGCCCCGACTCCCCTCATAGAGGAACTGAGTAGCGGCAATCAGAACGGCTATGGCAATCAGGTTCTTTTCCTGTGTCACAGTGCTGGCATAATCGGAGCGCCACCAGAGCGACATGGCGAGCTTCATGACACACCAGACCGCCATAATCTGATAGCGCCCCGCCGGGTGCGGAAACCATCTCGTCTTCAGAAACGCCCCGTAAAACCGCTGGAGGCAATACCCCTGGAAAAATATCAGAAATACTTCCATCACATGAGCAAACAGGTCATACACCCAAAATTCCTCCCTTGCGCAGATAGTGCATATATGTCCTGACAAAATCCGGATATTTCTCCTTTGACAGGTATACCCTTTCCCCCGTATTCATCTGGATAGAATCGGAGGCGTACTCCGCAATGTGAGCCATATTTACCAGGTATCCCCTGTGGCATCGGTAAAAGTCCTCCCCCAGCTGGCGCTCCATCTCGCTCATAGTCGCATACAGCGTAAGCGTCTCCCTGACCGTATGGATTTCCACTTTCCTCCTCTGACATTCGATGAAACAGATATCCGCGACCGGTATGGTCACATGACGGTTCCTCGTCCGGATAAACAGTTGCCGCCCGCGCTGTCCCCGCCCTCTCTCCACATCGTTCAGCGCCTGCCGCAGAACTCCGGCAAGCTTTTCTTCCTCAACCGGTTTCAGTAGATAGTGAAAGGCCGACACATCAAAGGCGTCAAAGACATATTCCTTTATTGCCGTAATAAAAATCAGCACCGCGTCGCGGTTTTTCTCCCTCCAGATGCGCGCCGCCTCTATTCCGTTCATTCCCTCCATCTGGATATCCAGAAAGAGTATATCAAAGGAATCGTCCGCAGATAGTAACTCCTCTCCGGAGTTATACAATTCCACCACTGCTTCCGGACACTGCCGGAGAATGAGAGCCTTTATGTGCTCCCGTACCAGTGGCTCGTCATCGCATACAGCTATATTCATGTAGACTCCTCCTGTTGTTTATATCGGAAGAAAAAAGACTTTCCGCTGTGAAATGTCACGAAAAGTCTTTGAAATGTAATGAAACCTAATCTCTTACCGCCATCTGCCCTTCCATATCCTTTTTGCATTTTTCCCGTCCAAATCCATACAATATAAATCATGGGTGTAGCAGTCCGGACTCATATATCCCTCGTCATCGTCATTGTATTCAGCCCACTTTCTGTCGTTGTACCAGTCCCTGGAATACACTTTAATATACAGCTTTTCCTCCGTGCAATCGACTCCCGCCGATTTGAAACTGCTGATAATAACGTCCTTTTGGGTCTTTTTGGTGATTCTGTGTACCCTTTTCTTTTTATCTACATAGAAGATGTACTTTTTATTATGCGCACAGTTAAAAATGCCCCTCTTTGATTTTTCAGCCTTTTTAAACGCCTTTATCATCTTGCCGCCGACACGGGGAATCAGATAGTCCTGGCAATAGATGTAATCCTCGTCTATCTCCAGAGAAATTCCACCGCCCTCACACGGTGTTCCCTTTTCGTTCAGATAGGGGATTTTTCGCCGATACTGCAGGATCTCCTGCTCCTCCCCTGTGTCCAGATCATAGGAAAACAGGGTGATTTTTTTGCCGCCCGCGGATGCCGCCCCATAATAGATTTTCCCATCTATATAGGTAAGATACGGCTTTGCCTTAACAGCCGACGGCGACAGGGTAATATACTTCGCCCGCTCTGTTCCGGTCGGCCCATATACGCTCAAATCCTCCGGCCGTTTCAGATATATATTGGGCTCCCAATAGACGGTGTCCCTGTATACATTGGCGGATGTTGTGGAAAAAATGTCTGAATGGGCCTTATGTGTCTTGCTTATATCACAGATGACCTTCACTCTATGATTCTCCATGTCAACCCTTGCCAGTTTTTCCTCTCCAAAATCCTCGTATACAACATAAAAATATTCTCCGCATTTTACAAATCCCTCAACATAAGGATAATCATACGAATCTCCCTCCTGTTCAAGCAGTTCGAAACTGCCTTCTATTTCTCCGTTATCCCGGTAAACCGTATATCCCTTTTTCGTATACCGCAGGTAATAGTAGTGTCCATCCTCCACCTGGGAGTAATCGGTAATCCAGTAGGTATCCTGAAAGCGGACGCCGGCATCTTTTAAATCTATATTTCCCAGCCGCAGCTTCCGACTCTTACCCGTCTCATCAATCACCGTTTTTACCTCTGCGCTTTCCTCCGGTTCCCCGCTGTCAGAAACTGCCGCTGCCGCACCGCTGACTGATGCGCCGCCGGCCGTCGCAGCCGCCCCCACTCCGGCTGCTCCGTCTGTGTTTTCTCTCTCGGAACTCCCGCTGCAGGCGCACAATGTCATAGCACAGATAACCGTCAGGACAAGCGCAGGCCCCTTTTTCATGACTCTCTCCCATCTCCTCATGAAACTCCTCCTCACAATATTTTTTCCATACCGATCTTCTGCGGCGTCAGTCCGCATTTTTCATAGAAATGCATTGCCGGCTCATTGCATGTCCACACATTGAGTGTCACATTATAGCAGCCGTTTTCTCTGGCAAAATCAAGTACCGCCTCGTAGATGTTCCGGCCGATCCCCTGCCCGCGCCGCTTCTCGTCCACGCACAAATCGTCGAGATACAGCGTCCGTATATCCGTCAATATATTGTCTTCCTTCTTCTGGTGGAACTGGCAGAAAGCATAGCCGTCCACTGTATCCTCCCCGTTTACTGCTACCAGAATGGGCGTCTGCGGATTATGGATCATCTGCTGCAGTTCCTTCTTTGTGTACTTTGTGCAGTCCGCCTTAAATAAATCCGGTCGGCCCCGATGGTGTACCATCAGTACCTGGCTCAACAGTTCCATGATTCTTTCTGCATCTTTTTCCTCTGCACGTCGAATTGTCATATCTTCTGATTTCTCCCTTCTTTCATATATTTCTTTTCCATTATACACAGGAATCCCTCCCTCTTACAAGTGTTTTGCATGAAAAAGAGGCGTATATTTCTTCTCTGTTTTTCATAGAGTATAGCATATTTGCTCTCAAAATGGAGGATTTTTATGTGCAGTATTTCCGGTTTTTTTAACCCTTCTGCCTCATTCGACGGACAAAGGGATTATTTTCTGCATATTCTTGACGACATGAAATCGTCCATGGCACACCGCGGCCCGGACGATAACGGCAAACTGCTGACAAAGCACTGCGGGCTTGCCCATACCCGCCTGTCCATCATTGATTTGGAAAACGGGCGCCAGCCCATGACAAAATCCATAGACGGCTATTCCTATCACATTGTATACAACGGGGAGATTTACAATCTGGATACGCTGAGGCGCCGCCTCACCCGCCATGGGGTAGAGCCGGAGACCACCTCGGACACCGAGGTGCTTCTGCTGTCCTTCCTCACCTTCGGCGCCGATTTTATCCGTGACGTAGACGGGATTTTTGCCTTTGCGATTTATGACGAGCGCCACCGGAGCCTCACCCTGTTTCGCGATGCCTTCGGCGTCAAGCCCCTCTTTTACACCGTACATGAGGGGACTTTTATTTTCTCCTCAGAGCCAAAGGGGTGCTTTTGCTTTCCCGGCGTCACAGCGGCCCTTGACAAAAACGGCCTGAATGAGATTCTCTCCCTTGGCCCGGCGCGCACTCCCGGCTCCGGCGTATTCAGGGGCTTTCACGAACTTCTGCCCGGCACCTGCATGACCTGCAGCCGCCACGGTATGTCCACGGTGCAGTTCTTCCGTCTGGAAAGCCGCCCTCACTTTGACTCCTACGAGGAGACGGTGGAGAAAACCTCCTTTCTCATTCAGGACGCTATCCGCCGCCAGATGATATCGGATGTGCCGGTGTGCACGTTTCTCTCCGGCGGCGTGGATTCCAGCGTGGTATCGGCTGTGTGCGCCGCTGAACTGCGCAGGAAGGGAGATACGCTCACCACCTATTCTTTTGATTTTACAGAGAATGACAAATACTTTAAGGCCAACCGCTTCCAGCCCTCTCAGGATCGCCCCTATGTGGAAAAGATGGCGGCTTTCCTCCATTCAGACCACCATTATCTGGAGTGCGGCAATACCGTCCAGGCAGACCTTCTGACTGACTCGGTAGACGCCCACGACCTCCCCTGTATGGTGGATATTGATTCCTCCCTTCTGTATTTCTGCGGGGAGGTCAGCCGGACGCACAAGGTAGTTCTCACCGGCGAGTGCGCCGACGAGGTGTTCGGCGGATATCCCTGGTTCCACAGAGAGGATATGCTCTCCTCCGGTACGTTTCCCTGGACGCCGTCCCTGGAGCCCCGTCGGGCGCTTTTGACTCCGGAACTCGCGGAGTGCCTGGAGATGGAGGATTATGTAAAGAACACCTATCACAGGGCAGTGAGCGAGATCCATGTGCTGCCGGAGGAAAATGAGGTTGAGACGAACCGCCGCCGCGTGGGATATTTGAATATCCGCTTTTTCATGCAAACCCTTCTGAACCGCATGGATCGCACCAGTATGCACTCCGGTCTGGAGGCAAGGGTTCCCTTTGCCGACCGCGCCCTGGTGGATTATGTGTTTAATATTCCATGGGAGATGAAGGCGAGGGGAGGGGTTGTCAAAAATATCCTGCGCCAGGCCTCCCGCTCCCTTTTGCCGGAGGAGATTCTGTTCCGCAAAAAGAGCCCCTATCCCAAGACCTATAATCCCTATTATGAGACTCTGCTGGCCGGACGTCTGCGGGAGGCCCTCGCGGATGCCGTCTGTCCGGTTCGGGAGCTTCTCAACCCGATTGCCCTGAAACAGTTTCTCGACAATCCAAAGGACTACGGTTCCCCCTGGTACGGACAGCTGATGGCGGGGCCGCAGATGATCGCCTATCTCCTACAGTTGAATTATTTTCTCAAAAAATACAGGGTGTCAATCACACTTTAGAAGCCGTGCGGCGACGCGGCAAAAGCCCCGAACCAGTTGGTTTACGGGGCTTTTATCTGCATTTTATTCTTTTTTCTCCCCGCCTCCCTGCCGTGGGGACTGCAAAACCGGCTGGATCTGTCTGCCCCTCAGGGCCTCCTCTACTGTCTCAGGGAGTTTTTCCAGACAGGCCGTCATGGAGCGCGGCTTCGCCCTGCAGTCGTCCTGCCCAAAGGGAACAAAATAAATGTGCTTTGTATTCATCAATTCCCCGATATTTTTCAGATTGGCCCCCAGGGCGTCGTTGGTGGAAATGGAAACCACTACGGGCTTTTCATTCCGCAGATGAGCCTTGGCCGCCATCAGAACCGGAGAATCCGTGATTCCGGCGCACAACTTTGCCATTGTATTGCCGGTGCAGGGAGCGATGACCAGCACATCGAGGAGAGATTTCGGCCCGATGGGTTCTGCTTCCTGCAGCGTAAATATCCCGCGCTCACCGGTTATCTCCTGTATTTCTATAATAAAATCCCTGGCATTTCCAAATCGGCTGTTGATTGTCTGGGCCTGATTGGAGAAAATCGGAATCACCCGGTTATTTTCTTCCACCAGCCGTCTCACCACGCCCTTTACCTTCTCATATGTGCAAAATGAACCGGTGATGGCAAAGCCCACCGTTCTCTGTTCATTTTCGCCCATTCCGCTGCTCTCCTCCCAGAATTGTTTGTTCTATTACTTCCAATAATATTTTCGCAGCGGATTTTGGTGCATATTTACCGGGCAGTCCCGGACATAATTTTGCATGGGTTCCCTTTTTTCGACAATATTCAAAATCCACGCCGCCCGGCTTTGAGGCGATGTCAATAATGACGGCCTCCGGTGACAGCCGCTCTAAGAACGACGCGGTCAGGACGGGCGCCGGTACGGTATTAAATATAAAATCATACTCGGACAGTCCGTGGGGCTCCTCAAAGGACATGGCGAGACACCCCATGGCCTGGGCGCGGGCGCGTCTCTCCGCACTCCGCTCCATGACAGACACACGGGCCTTCAGGGACACAAGTTTATCTGCCAGCACTTCGCCGCAGCGGCCGTACCCGACGACCAGGCTCCGGCTTCCGTGGATACTCACAACACCGGCCTGCAGAGCCTCTGCAATCGCTCCCTCCGCTGTGGCGACGGCATTCCGGCTGGCGATCTCCTCCGACTGCATATAATCCACAAATCGGATTCCCCGACCGCAACATTCGTCCATCATCCTTTCCGGAAAACGGCAGCCATAGACCGTCTGCCCCTTTTGCAGTTTTTCGTGGTTTGCCCTCATATATTCTGCTGTCTGAGGAACCGGAAGGAGCACTGCGTCGTGATAGCCCGGCTGATACTCCTGCGCCGTCATCACCTCGTGTCCCCTCTCCTTCAGAAGCTCCGCCAGATACTGCTGCCTGGCCTCTGAGCCCAGCACAAGAAAATGGTACCGATTCATTTTTACCTCCATTTCTGTCAGGAACAGAAATTCCTCCTTTGACAGACTCCCTGCCCTGACAGATTTTCCCGATACTTCATTTTATGCCAGAGCCGCCTTTTTGACTCCCTCTCATTCCTCCGAGAGCTCCAGCTCCACCGGACAGTGATCGGAGCCCGTGACCTGCGTGTGGATAGCGGCGCCCCTCATGCGGCTTACCATGTTTTCCGATACGAGGAAATAGTCGATGCGCCAGCCCGCATTTCTCTCACGGGCCCTGAAGCGGTACGACCACCAGCTGTAGACGCCCTCGGTGTCCGGGTAAAAGGTGCGGTAACTGTCCACAAAGCCGCTGGCCAGAAGCTCTGTCATTTTCCCCCGTTCCTCGTCCGTAAACCCGGCATTTCTCCGATTGTTTTTCGGGTTTTTCAGGTCAATCTCCCGGTGAGCCACGTTGAGATCCCCGCAGACTACCACGCCCTTTTTCGCCGCCAGTCCTGTCAGGTACCCACGGAAGGCGTCCTCCCACTCCAGCCGGTAGGGAAGACGCCGCAACTCATTCTGGGAATTGGGCGTATATACCGTCACCAGATAGAAATCGTCATATTCCAGCGTAATGACGCGCCCCTCCTTATCATGCTCCGCAATGCCGAGTCCGTAAGAGACCGACAGCGGCTCCTCTCTGGTAAAGACGGCCGTGCCGGAATACCCCTTTTTCTCAGCGTAATTCCAGTACTGGTGATATTCGGGCAGCGCCAGTTCCAGCTGCCCCTCCTGCAATTTTGTCTCCTGTATACAGAATATGTCGGCGTCGATTTCCTGAAAAAAATCCAGAAAATTTTTCCCGACGCAGGCGCGCAGTCCGTTTACATTCCATGAAATCAGTTTCATTTTAACCTTCATTTCTGAGCGACTTGTCGCGAGGAGGCGATGAGAAAGCTGCGTACGCAGTTTCTCATCTGCCATCACAGCAATTTGTTTTCGCTCAGAAACAAATTGCCGTGTGAAAAATAGCTATCGAGCTATTTTTCACACTAATCCCCATTTCGAAGCGTCTCTATGCGACGGATATCACTTTGTACTCCTGCTCCTCCACCGTCTTTGTCAGCGTCTCGTCAGAGACCTCGGCGCTCATCGTCACCACGGCTGTGCCGTCCTTGTGGCTTACGACCGCCTCCTGTACTCCCGGCAGAGCCTCCAGGCATTTCTTCACTCTTGCCTCACAGTGTTCGCACATCATTCCCTCAATTTTCATTGTCTTTTTCATAATTTTTTTCCTTCCTTTCTTTCTTTTTATTTTTTTATCTCTTTTTCCACTGTATATGTCAAAGAGATTTAAGCGCAGGGCGTTCGTCACCACGCAGAAGCTGGACAGGCTCATGGCCGCCGCTCCGAACATCGGATTCAGCTGCCAGCCAAACAGGGGAATCCACACTCCGGCCGCCAGCGGAATACCGATAACATTGTAAATAAACGCCCAAAAAAGATTTTCGTGGATATTGCGCAGCGCCGCCCGACTCAGCCGGACAGCCGCCGGCACATCTATGAGACGGCTTTTCATGAGCACCACGTCCGCCGCATCGATGGCAATATCCGTACCGGCTCCGATGGCAATGCCGATATCCGCCCTGGTAAGCGCCGGCGCGTCGTTGATGCCGTCTCCTACCATGGCCGTCCGCCCGCTCTCTCTGAGCCTCCGGATAACCGCCTCCTTGCCCTCCGGCAGGACGCCGGCAATGACTTCGTCCACACCGGCCTGGGCGCCAATGGCCTTTGCCGTCCGCTCGTTGTCTCCGGTCAGCATTACCACGCGGATCCCCATGTTCTGCAGCGCCCTTACCGCCTTCGGGCTGTCCTCCTTTATCACGTCCGCCACGGCGATAATACCCAGGAGGTTCCCCTCTCTGGAAAAATAGAGTGGCGTCTTTCCCTCCTCTGCCAGCTCCTCGGCCTGCCCTTTCACCGACTCCGGCACCGCCGCCTGTTCGCAGATGAATCCATAGTGGCCGCCGCAGAGCGTCTCTCCCCCGTATAGCGCCCTCAATCCGTTACCCGGCAGCGCCTGGAATTCCGTCACATCGCTCACTTCGGCCCCGTTTCTCTCTCCATAGGCGAGCACGGCTCCCGCCAGGGGGTGTTCGCTCCTTTTCTCCAGAGAGCACGCCAGGGAGAGCAGTTCCCTCTCCCGGACTCCCTCCGCCGGGATCACGTCAGTCACCTCCGGCTCCCCCCTTGTGATCGTACCGGTCTTGTCAAGGGCCACAACCTCCACCCTGCCTGTCTCCTCCAGGGAAACAGCAGTCTTAAACATAATGCCGTGCCTGGCTCCTATTCCGCTCCCCACCATGATCGCCACAGGAGTCGCCAGCCCCAGCGCGCAGGGACAGCTGATTACCAGCACGGATATGCTCCTTGCCAGCGCAAAGCCAATCGTCTGTCCCGCAATCAGCCACACGGCCAGCGTCACAAGGGCTGTCAGGATAACGGCCGGAACAAAAATTCCGGAAACCTTATCCGCCACTTTGGCGATCGGAGCTTTGGTGGCCGCCGCGTCGCTCACCATGCGTATGATCTGCGACAGGGTGGTGTCCTCACCCACACGGCGCGCCTCGCACCGGAGAAATCCAGACTGGTTGACAGTGGCCGCGGACACATCGTCTCCTGCCTCCTTGTCCACAGGGATACTCTCCCCGGTAAGGGCCGACTCATCGACGGCGCTGCTCCCCTCCAGTACCACGCCGTCTACCGGTATATTTTCTCCCGGACGCACCACAAATACATCTCCCTTTTTCACCTGGGCGACAGGAACCTCCCTCTCCTCTCCCTCCACTGCGATCACCGCCGTCCTGGGCGACAGTCTCATAAGCCCTTTCAGGGCGTCCGTTGTCCTTCCCTTGGATCGGGCCTCCAGCATTTTCCCCACTGTGATCAGCGTAAGGATCATGGCGGCCGACTCAAAATAAAACTCATGCATACAGGACATGACGCCCTCCATGTCCATGCGCATCTGGGCATCTGTCATCGCAAACAGGGCATAGACGCTGTAGACAAACGCAGCGCTGGCTCCCAGCGCCACTAGCGTATCCATGTTCGGCGCCCTGTGAAACAGACTCCGGTACCCGCTCACAAAAAACTTCTGATTAATCACCATGATCGCTATCGTGAGAAGCATCTGCGCAAGCCCCGCGGCCACATGGTTCTCTGCCAGAAAAGCGGGCAGTGGCCATCCCCACATCATATGCCCCATGGAAATATACATCAGCGCCGCCAGAAAAATAAGAGAGACGCACAGCCGTTTTTTCAAAAGAGGAGTCTCCCTGTCGCGCAGCGCCTCCTCGTCTCCGCTCATCGCCGGAGCGGAAGCCTCTCCTCCCGTTCCCTTCTGTCCGGCGCCGTATCCGGCCGCCTCCACTGCCCGTATGATCGCCGCGGGTTCGGCGCTCCCCTCCACTCCCATGGAGTTAGTCAGCAGACTGACTGAGCAGGCGGTCACACCCGGCACTTTCTTCACTGCCTTTTCCACCCTGGCGCTGCACGCCGCACATGTCATACCCGTCACCGTATACTGTTCCATCTCCGCCTCCATTCCTGCATCTGTCCCTAACGCATTTTATTTCATCAATTTCTTCAGAGTGTCCAGCAGTTCCTCGACTGTCTCCTGCTTTCCCTCGCGTATGTCCCTGGTCACACAGGTTCTTATGTGGTTGGCAAGCAGCACCCGGTTAAAGCTGTTCAGCGCCGCATTGGCCGCCGCCACCTGAATCAGAATATCCGTACAATAGGCATCTTTTTCCACCATTTTGCGGATTCCCCGTATCTGCCCCTCGATCCGGTTCAGCCGGTGGAGCAGATCCTTATATTCCTCCGGAGAGCGCTCTTTTGTTTTCTGACAACAGCCACATTCCTCTTTTTTCATAGCATCCTCCATTCAGTAAGGCAAATACATTCGTCCAGCGCCTCTTTCTGACGTTATCATATACCCCCATGGGGTATATGTCAAGCCTTTTTTTGATTGCGGGCTATATTTAATTATGTTATACTATATACTGTCAAATATGCAAATTGCAAACTGTGCGGCAGACGGCGCTCTGCCCGCACCATACCGGAGAGGAAAGGGGAATAATATTGGAACTAAAAGATTTTATGGATTTATCAAAACTCCAGAAGATTCAGGACGATTTTTCAAACGCCACCGGCCTGGCTGCCATTGCGGTCGGCATGGACGGCGAGTATCTTACAACCGGAAGTAATTTTACGGATTTCTGTATGAAATACACCCGCGGCTCCGAGGAGGGAAACCGGCGCTGCGTAAAATGCGACAACGAGTGTACCGGCACTTATTTCTGCCATGCCGGTCTGATGGACTTCTCCGTAGACATTGTCGTGGATGGGGAAAAAGTCGGGGCCATCATCGGCGGACAGGTGCTTCCGGAACAGCCGGACGAGGACAAATTCCGGGAGACCGCCAAAGAACTTGGCATTGATCCGGAGGCCTACATACAGGCGCTTCGCCAGGTGCCGGTCAGCACGGAAAAAAAATCCGCGCAGCCGCCGATCTGCTGGGAATGATTACAAACCAGCTGGTAAATCTGGAATATTACAGACACCACAACGCCTCCCGCCTGGACATCATGCAGGAGGAGATACAGCAGTCCAAAGAATTTATTGATACAATCAACGAGTACACACGGAATCTCAAAGCGATTTCCAGCAAGCAGCGTATTCTGGCTCTGAACGCCAGTATTGAGGCGGCCCGCAGCGGAGAGGCCGGCGCCGGGTTTTCCGTCGTGGCCAAGAGTATGCAGGATCTCTCCACCCAGTCCGAGGAGATTTACGGAGACATCGAGCAGTCCGTGAACGAGATTACCAAGACATTTTCCACCCTGTCCAGCCTGTTTGAGGAGTGAGGAAACGCTGCCGGCTCTCCGGCCGCGCATGTGTCCTGGGGCGCGCGACGTCAGGCTGTCGGCGCACGCTTACCGCTCACAATCCGTGAGTTCTGTGATGGTGGGCGAGTCTCCGCACACGGCACAGCCCGAGGTATCCGCGGGCAGTTTTATCTTGCGAAATTCCATTTTAAGGGCATTATACGTCAACAGATAACCGGTCAGCAGTTCCCCTGCGCCGGTTATATATTTGATCGCCTCCATCGCCTGCAGGCTTCCGATGACGCCGGGCATGGCTCCGACCACGCCTGCCTGTCTGCCGGTGGGCACCGCCCCCTCAGGCGGCGGCGCTCCGAATACGCAGCGGTAACAGGGGCCCTCTCCCGGCACATAGGTCATCAGCTGTCCCTCAAATCCGAGGATCCCCGCATGGGAAAACGGCTTCTCCGCCATGACGCAGGCATCGTTTATCAAAAATTTGGCGGTAAAATTATCGGTTCCGTCAATAATAAAATCATATCCCGCAATCAAATCCATAATATTTCCGGCCGCCGCACAAGTGCGGTATGTATTTACGGTGACGTCCGGATTCAGCCGGTTCATGGTCTCCCTGGCGGACTCAACCTTTGCCTTTCCCAGGTCGTCTGTGCTGTGCAGAATCTGCCTCTGCAGATTGGACAGCTCCACCTCGTCGGCGTCCGCAATCCCGATTGTTCCCACACCGGCGGCAGTCAGATACATGGCCGCCGACGAGCCGAGACCGCCCGCCCCTATGATCAGGACACGGGAATCCAGCAGTTTTTCCTGTCCCTCGGCGCCGATTTCCCTCAGAACGGTGTGTCTGGAATAGCGCTCCGTCTGCTCATTCGTAAATGTCATCGCTAACCACCTCGCATACTATACAGAAACTGTGCTTCATCTCCCGCCCCTCATCACAAAAAATTGCACCATTAACCGAATAATGGTGCAATCTCTCTCGCATCAGACAATTTTCTTACAGACGCTTCAGATACTCTCCGGTACGGGTGTCAATCTGAATCACATCGCCCTGATTTACAAAAATCGGCACGTTGACCTGTGCGCCTGTCTCGACAGTGGCCGGTTTAGTCACGTTGGTAGCCGTGTCGCCCTTTACGCCGGGCTCGGTCTCTGTCACCTCTAACTCAGCAAACATCGGAGGCTCGATGGCAAAGATATTTCCCTTGTAGGAAACCATCTTTACATTGTCATTCTCCTTTACAAACTTCATGGATTCGCCGACGGCCTCCTCTGTCAGGGCAATCTGCTCATACGTCTCATTGTCCATGAAATTGTACATCTCTCCATCGTTATACAGATATTGCATCTCTTTTTTATCAATGTGCGCCTGCGGGTACTTCTCGGTCGGGCGGAAGGTCTTTTCCACAACGCCGCCGTCTACTACATTTTTTAACTTTGTGCGCACAAAAGCGGCTCCCTTGCCCGGCTTTACATGCTGGAATTCCACTATCTGATATACAGTTCCCTCAATCTCAATTGTCAGGCCGTTCCTAAAATCTCCTGCTGATACCATTTGTTCCTCTCCTTCCGCCGCTCTCACGGCACTAAAATTCGTAATCTATTCTTTATTTTATTATACTTACCTGCATTTTTCAAGTATTTCTTTTGCAATGTCCGACGCCGGACGCCCATCGGTGAAAATCTGCACTTCGGCCGCCGCCTCATAGAAGGGCCTGCGCTTCTCCATCAGTTGCCGGATATAGGCCACATTCATATTGTCACGCAGCAGGGGGCGGTCTGTGCTGTGACGCACTCTCTCAAAAACCGTCTCCGGCTCCGCCCGGAGCAGGACTACCGTTCCGATTGCCTGAAGCTTCCTCACATTCAGCTCCCGCAGCGCCATGCCGCCCCCGCATGAGATCACGGCCGGAGCGAGGCCTCCCAGTTCGTCTATCATCTCCGTCTCCCGGTCGCGGAAATAGGCCTCGCCCTCCTCCTCAAAGATGGCGGCAATGCTCCGGCCCTCTTTTTCCTCGATCCACCGATCCGTATCGACCTCCTCCCGTCCGGACAGGACTCTCAGTTCCGCCGATACCGTGGATTTTCCCACCCCCATAAAACCAATGAGGACAATATGGCGCTTGCCGCTGTAGATCCGGTCAAACACACTTTTCATAACGGCGATTGGAAGCTGTCCCGGCGCCGAGGTCTGCCCCGCGCTTCCAAACGACACCGAGGAACCGTACAGGCCGCCATACAGTCTGGATTTTTTTCCCAGTTCTCCCATCGACATCGTTATCAGCGGAAAATCCGGAGCGAGCTTCTTCATCTGAGCGGTGGCATCGAGAAGTCTCTCCACATCCGCCTCCTCCGACGGCATACAGGCAAGTTTCCCCACATCACAGCCGCTCTCCTTCGCCCGCGTCAGCTTCTCTAGGATTTTCTCCCCGGAGGGCGTGCCCGAAAAATCATGGTATGAACCGATAACTTTCACTCTGCTTTCGGGGAAGCGGGCCTTTCTGCCCGCCACATCCGCTCCCTCCCTGTCGATTTCCACATCGACATAGTCCGCAATATTCTGCCCGATTACCTTGTCAATCAGGGCAAAATAATCAAAGCGGGAACCGTTTGGCTCTCCCCCCTCCTTCTCCGTCCGGAGGGTGACGATCAGCTTTTTTTCGCCCAGGATCTTTTTCAATTCCCTGACGATATCCGGCAGTTCCTTCTCATAGCCGGCATAGCAGTCCACCCGCCATTCCGCCATCTCTGCCGGAAGGGCGGCGGCCTCTCTCGCCTGTGCCGTCAGGCCGTCCCGCATGGGAGCTGTGAGCGGCACGCATATCTCTGGTCTCATACTTCTCTCCCTTCCTGTTCTCCTGCCCCGTCCTCAATCTCTATCAGTTCTTTTGGGGAATGGGTGATGTCCTCGCACCCGTCCTCCGTGATAATCACTACGTCTTCAATCCGCACCCCGCCGAAATTCTCAATATAGATGCCCGGCTCCACCGTGATTACCATTCCCGGCTGGATAACCGTCTCCTCCCTGGGGGAAAACACCGGCTTCTCGTGGATATCCAGACCAACCGAGTGCCCCAGTGCATGGCCGAAGCAATCGCCGTATCCGGCCTCCTTAATCACATCTCGCGCCAGCGCATCAATCTCCCGCCCCGTCATTCCCGGCCGGATTCCCGCCAGCGCCCGCTTCTGTGCCCGCAGGACGGTATCGTAGATCTCCCGCTGTCTGTCGGAGGCTCTGCCCATCACCAGCGTGCGCGTCATATCCGAACAGTACCCCCGGTAGCGGCAGCCAAAATCCAGCGTGAGAAAATCCCCCTCCTCCAACGGTTTATCCGTGGGAACGGCATGGGGCATGGCCGAGTGGAGGCCGGAGGCCGCGATGGTATCAAAACTGAGTCCGTCTGCTCCCTCCTCCTTCAGGAAAAATTCCAGCAGAGCCGCCGTCTGCTTTTCCGTCATGCCGATTTTCACACGGGGGAGAAGCCGCCGGAAGGCACGGTCGCCAATGGCCTCCGCCTGACGCAGCCACCCGGTCTCCTCCTCGGACTTCACCGAGCGGAAGCTTGTAATCTCCCTGCCAATATATCGCAGCTGTGCGCCTACATTTCTTTCCTCCAAAGCCTTCTTCAGTTTTTCATATTCGGCGACCGTCATCGTTTCGTCCTCTATGCCGAGAACGCTGATTTTTTCCTCCTTCATGAGCTTTGCCAGCGGCGCATAGTACCCGTCCCCCTCCCACTCCGCTATCTGCGCGTCTGGGCACTCCGCCGCCGCGGCTATGGTGTAGCGGGAATCCGTCGCCACCAGCGTGGTGTCGGGCGTCAGGCAGACATATCCCTCTCCGGTAAATCCGGCCACATAGCGCATGTTGGCCGGATCCGTAATTAAGAATGATTCCGCTGTCTGAGTTGAAAATATTTTTTCCCTGATTTCTTTCTGCATTTCCTGTTCCTCTTTTTCTCTCTCATTTTCATGCGGTATTCCTTGAGGACGATCCTCTCTAACTGCCGCTTCAATACAATCTGTATCTCCTCCCGCCCGTTAATGGGCTTTACGAGATAGTTCTTCAGGCCGATCCTCTTGGCGCCAAATATGTCCGTAAACAGCTGATCCCCCACAAACACCGTGTTTTCCGGCCGCGTGTTCATCAGCTCCATCGCGTAGTAATACCCTTTTTTGGCCGGCTTGTGGGCATTAAACACCGAGTGCACCCCGATGTCCTCATTAAAAGAATACACCCTTTTTTTCTTATTATTGGAGATGAGACAGCACTCAAAACCGATTTTTTTGAGGCGGACAAATAATTTTTTCGCCACCTCGCTGGCGGCGCTCCCGTGCTCCACCAATGTGTTGTCAATGTCAAAGAGGATTCCACGGTAGCCCTCCTTATACAGCCGCTCATAGTCGATGGCATAGGTTGAGGCTACGGTGGCATCCGGGAAAAAGCGTTCAAACATAAGCTTTGATTCCTTTCCGCCTCATTTTGCTATGGATTTCAGATGCGTGATAAACTGCTCCGCCACACGTCCCGAATAGCCGCCGTTTCGCAGGCTCCAGGCATTGGCCTGGCTGAGAAGTTCTCCCTCCGGCAGGGTGATTTCCGGACTGGCCGCCGCCAGCGACCGCACGATCTCATCAAACTCCTTCTTCATCGGCCGGTCAAAGAAAATACTGACGCCGAAGCGGGCCACGAGGGAGAGTTTTTCCTGCACCGTATCGGAGCGGTGCAGCTCGTCCTGCGACATGTCGGAGCGGTCGCTCCATGTCTCGCGGATCAGATGACGCCGGTTCGAGGTGGCATAGATCAGCACGTTGTCCGGCCGCACCTCCAGTCCGCCCTCTATGACGGCCTTCAGGTATTTATACTCGATTTCAAATTCCTCAAAGGACAAATCGTCCATATAGATGATAAATTTATAATTCCGGTTTTTCACCTGTTCGATAATGGCGGACAGATCACGGAACTGATGCTTATAGACCTCGATCAGGCGCAGCCCCCTGTCATAGTAGCGGTTGAGGATCGCCTTGATGCAGGTGGACTTTCCCGTGCCGCTGTCGCCAAAGAGCAGGCAGTTGTTAGCCTTTCTGCCCTCGACAAAGGCCTCGGTATTCTCGATGAGCTGCTGCTTCTGCCTCTCATAGCCAATCAGATCCTCCATCGTCACATCGCTGGTATGGGTTATCGGGGATAACACCATTTTCTCCCCGCTGTGTGTCACACGGAAGGCCTTGTTCAGCCCGAATTTGCCCACACCGTAGGTCTTATAAAAACCGGTGACGATGCGGAACATATCCTCCCCGTTCTCCGCCGCCCGCAGCTCAGCCGCCAAAGTGCGCACTTTTTCGCTGACGCTTTTGTTATAAGTATTTTCCGCCTTGGCCATCGAGCGGTAATGGGTGAGAGTGGAAAAGCACTGCACGTCTAACATCTGCTCAATCCGTGTAAAATCATAGTGGAACAGCCGGTAAAAACAGTCCATATCCTGCTTTACTATAGTATTTACGCTCGCATACTCCGATGCGCCCACGGTCTCACATATCATACTGAAGGGATTTTCATTCATCGCGAGCAGATAGGCAATATAACACTGCCACAGGTTTTCGTCAAAGCCGTAGGTGGTGGACAGATCCAACAGCCGGTAGACCTGGTCGTAGACCTTCCGCACCAGTTCGTCCTTTCTGGCGGCGCTCCCCTCCTGTTCCATCTCCTCAAAGATCCGTCCGAGGGACATCAGAATACTGTCCTCCCCCAGATTTCCATACATAATCAGTCTGGCAGTTTCCTTATACATGGCAGCCTCCATTCACATTTCTTCCAGATCAATGCACTGGATATTGTCGATATTTTTCGTCATGGTGAGTAAGTCCGTGGTAAATCCCTCTCTGGAAAAGAGATAGTAGTAATCCGCTTCCTTCCCCACCTGCTCCACAGCCTCCAGAAATTCTTCAAATTCAGTCACCGTCATCGGCTTCCTGCTCCACTTGCAATATCCCACCAGAAGTTCTCCGTTCCCGCCCCTGGCAATCAGCGGAACAAACCCCTTCTTCCCATAGAGGCTGCCAATCGTCCCGAATTTTGCGGGCAGCCTGTCATACCGGTTCATCAGATCCAGAAATTCCCGACACACCCGAATATAGGCCTTTTCCACCACCTCGTCCAGACGGTCGCGGACATAGCGGGAATAAAATTCCTCCGGCGCAAGTATGCTGAGCTCCGACAGATTCGGATAGACCAGCTTGTACCAGAACTGGAGAAAGGAGTCCGTGATGGCATACAGGCCCTTCTGGATAGCATCACGCTTTTCCGGTTCATAGGAAAACAGTTTGGCCGCCACGTCCATCTGGATCAGATTTTTAATATATACGGAAATCTTCGCTCTGGAAAACTGTGTCCGGCTGTAGAGATAATTTAGCTTGGGCTCGTCCTCCGCCAGCACCGACAATATCGTGCTGTAAAAGGGAAGCTCCCGCAGAGCCGTCTTCAAAAACCGCCCGGCCTCCCGGTGGAGGGCTCCCGTGTCCTCCAGAATAATGCGCAGAATATTTTTCCTCACGGTCTCTTTCGGATTCCAGAGTTTCAAATAGCCCGGAACGCCGCCGAGAATCCCATAGACGGTGATGCACTCCTCCGTGGTGCTGTCGGGGAACCAGTCCACCATCTCCATGAAGGTGAGCTCGCGGAGTTTTATAAACGATGTGATCTGAGCGGCAAGCTCCCCCATGTCCGTCACCATGGAATTTTCCACCCACTGCACAGCCGAACTCACGAGCAGGGTAAGAACCCGTCCCTCCGGCAGACCGGCCATAAATTCAGAAAAAGCGGCAAAAAACGTCTTGCAGCCCTTCTGCATCAGGTCAAATTCGTCCACGACAAAGCATACCCTATCCTTCTTCACCGCCTCGGACAGCTCCGCTTTCTTTTCCTCGAAATACCGGTTCTGCTCTCTCTCGGACAACTCCCTCGCCTGATAATAGACAAAGGGTTTATCCGCCACAAACTGCCGGATCAGGGCCGTCTTTCCAATCCCCTCCCTGCCGTATATGACAATCACCGCATTGTCCGGCGACTGAAAGGACTTTGACAGCAGTGCGGTTTCCCGCTCACGACCAATAAACACAGTCTCACAACCTTTCTACATTCTATCCGGCGCCTCAAACCCAAGCAGTTCAATACACTGCTCCAGCACGCGCTGCACCAGTCCGAGCAGTTTCAGATAGGACGCCTTTCTCGCCCCGTCCTCCTCCGCCAAAATCTTCGTGGCATGGTAAAAATGATTCAACGCCTCGGACAGTTCATATATATACTGACAGATACGGTGGGGAGCCAGTTCCGCATAAGCGCTCTCCATGGCATCTGCGTATTTACTTAAAGCAAGATATAACTCCGTTTCACTCTCGCTAAGGGGTGGAAGCAGGGCTTCACTGTCCGAAAGTACGCCCCCGCTCTCCTTGTATTTGTTTAATAAGGATTTAATTCTTACTATCGTATATAAGATGTATGGGCCGGTATTTCCCTCAAAAGATGCGAACCTCTCAATATCAAAAATGTAGTCCTTGGAAGCCTGATTGGAGAGGTCGCCGTATTTCAATGCGGCCAGTCCCACCTTTTCGGAAATCTCCCTGGCCTCGTCCTCGGAATAATCCCTGTTCTCACGGATTCTCCTGTAGACGGCGTCATTGACCTGCTCGCACAGCGCCCGCAGACGCAGCACACCGCCATCTCTCGTCTTGAACGGGTGTCCGTCCTTACCATTCATCGTCCCGTTCCCTATGAAGATAAGCTCCGTCTCCGGCCGGACGATACCGGCCTTCTTCGCCGTCCGGAACACCTGCGTGAAATGCAGCTGCTGCCGCTTGTCCGTGACATAAATGATACGGTCGGGCGAAAACATTTTTTCACGCTCTACCAGCGTCGCGAGATCCGTCGTCGTATACAGCGACGCCCCGTTGGATTTCAAAACAAGGCAGGGAGGCAGTTCCTTTTTATCCCCCTCCTCGGTGATATCCACAACCAGCGCCCCGTCGCTCAAGCGGGCGACGCCGTCCTCCTTCATCTTCTCCACCATCGGCGGAATGTAGGGCATTGCGTCGCTCTCTTTCTTCCAGAGATCAAAATTCACATTCAGATTGTCATAATTCTTTTTCAGATCCGGCAGAGACACCTTCAATATGTGTTCCCACAGCGCGCGGTATCCCCGGTGCCCCGCCTGCATCTCAAACGTAGTCTCCTGCGCCGCCTGAAGATATTCCTCGTCTTCCTTTGACTTGGCGCTGGCATAGGGATAGATCTCGTCCAGATCGCTCATTGTAAAGGGCGGCTCCTCCGGATATTCGCCCTCAAAGTCCTCCTTATAATACGGAAGATCCGGCTGCCGCTGCCTGCACTCGTGGATAATCAGCCCCATCTGAAGTCCCCAGTCTCCCAGATGGGCGTCGCCGATAACTTCATCTCCCATAAACCGGCAGATGCGCTTGATGCTCTCGCCGATAATCGCGGGGCGAAGATGCCCCACATGGAGCGGCTTTGCGACATTGGCGCCGCCGTAATCAATCACAACGGTCTCCGGCTTCTCTTTTTTCTCCAGACCGAGTCTGTCCCCGCTGCACATCTCCTCCGCCTGCGCAGCCAGCAGGGCGCCGCTGACGGTAATATTGATAAATCCCGGCTTCACCGCCTCTATTTTCTCAAAAATATCCTCTCCGTCCAGTCCGGCTGTTACCTCCTCCGCAATGGCAATCGGCGCCTTTTTATACTCCTTGGCCGCCGCCATCGCGCCGTTGCACTGGTACTGGCACAGATCCGGCCGGTTTGACACAGAGACACAGCCATACTTCTCATCATAGCCGGCTCTCACAAATCCCGCCTGCAGTTTTTCCGTCAGAATCTCCACTAATTTCTTCATCGACTGTCCTTCCTCTCTTTTTATAATCTATTCTAAACTTAAATCCAGATTTGTCAATATGTCAAAATAATTCTCAAAGGTTTTCCGGCAGCACAGGGGGTTGTCGATGACAATTCCCGGCGCCCTCGCCCCAATAATGGAGAATGCCATCGCCATGCGGTGGTCTTCATAGGTCTGAATCACCGCCGGCCTCACCTCCCCCGGCACGATCCGGATACTGTCCGCTCTCTCCTCACAGGAGACGCCAAGCCGCCGCAACTCGGTCGCGATTCCCCGCAGGCGGTCTGACTCCTGCTTGCGGATATGTCCAACTCCGGTAATCTCCGTGGGGGAATTGGCAAAAACCGCCACCGCCGCCAGCGTCATCGTCTGATCGGAACAATTGCTCATGTCTGCCTCTACGCCGCAGAGCCGGCCCTTCTCCGGGCCCGTCAGCCGGATTCCCTCCGGCTCCTCCTCTGTCACGCAGCCCATCTTCTCAAGCACCTTGAGAAATTGAATATCCCCCTGTGTGCTGTCCGTGTGCACATGCGAGACAAGCGCCCGGCCGCCGCTCACTGCCGCCAGACCATAGAAATAACACGCCGCCGACACATCCGGTTCAATCTGGTATTCCCTCGCTCTGTAGCTCTGTGCCGGAAGGACTTCATATACCTGCTCATCCAGCTGTCTCATACGGCAGCCGAACTCCTCCATCATCTTCATGGATATTTCCACATAGGCCCTGGCATTTCTTCGGCCCGTCAGCCGGATCCGCAGTCCCTCCGGACAGAATATGCCATTTAGGAGCAGGGCGCTCAAAAACTGGCTGCTCTCGTCGATGTTCAGCGACACCTCGGAACAATCCGTCTCCTCTCTCCCGCATATCGCAAATGGAAAGGCATACGGCCTCTCCCGGTACTCAAACCGCACGCCCAGCTGCTCCAGGGCGCACAGCAGCGGCCGCATGGGCCTTGCCTTCATCTGCTCGGAGGCCGTCACCTCATACTGCCCGCCGGACAGGGCCAGCATAGCGGTCAGAAACCGTGCCGCCGTTCCGGCGCTTCCCACATAGACCGCCGCCTTCTTCTCCGGCAGGGAATCGCCGTGGCCGAGTATCTCCACCTCAGCCTGTTCCTCCCGTATCTCCACCGAGTACCCAAGCGTCTGAAGGGCCTTCATAAACACTCTTGAATCCTCGCTGAACAGCACGCCTTTTAGAAGGCTCCTGCCCTCCGAGAGAGCCGCCAGCAGGAGCGCGCGGTTAGTTATACTCTTAGAGCCGGGAACTGTAATCCTCATATCCGGCGGCTGGGAAAAAGGGGCCATTCGGAATTTATCCATAGTTCCTCCATTCTGCCGCTTCAGCGGCTGTTTCACACAGGCGGGGACTTTGTGCGCCGGCACAAAGCCCGGTCTTATCTCCTCGAAAAACTCTCATATCAGCAAAGCGCCCCCGCATTGCTACGGGGGCGTATAAAATTTCTGTTCCTTATATCTCTCTTAGCGGCAGAATGACTTTACCTTCTCATAGATGCTGTCTGCATCCAGTCCGTATTTCTTCACCAGCTCTACTGCCGGGCCGGACTCGCCGAACACGTCATTGATGCCGATTTTGCACACTCTGGTCGGACACTTCTCAGCCAGCACATCGCACACGGCGCTGCCCAGGCCTCCGATAACAGAATGTTCTTCCACGGTAACTACCTTGCCGGTCTCTTTGGCGGCAGCCACTACAAGCTCCTCGTCTAACGGCTTGATTGTGTGCATATTGATTACCTTGGCGTCGATGCCGTCCGCTGCCAGTTTCTCTGCTGCCTCCAGACAGTTGGACACCGGAAGGCCGGTTGCCACGATTGTCACATCGCTTCCCTCGCGGAGGACAACGCCCTTGCCGAGCTCAAATTTATAGTCCGGCCTGTCGTTGATCACCGGCACGGCCAGACGGCCGAAGCGGAGATAGCACGGGCCCTCGTGTTCATATGCAGCGCGGACAGCCGCCTCTGCCTCCACGTCATCCGAGGGAACAATCACCGTCATTCCCGGAATCGTGCGCATCAGGGCAATATCCTCGTTGCACTGATGTGTAGCCCCGTCCTCGCCGACAGAAATGCCGGCATGTGTGGCTCCGATTTTTACATTTAATTTGGGATATCCGATGGAATTGCGCACCTGCTCAAAAGCACGTCCCGCCGCAAACATCGCGAAAGAACTGGCAAACGGCACTTTACCGGTCGTGGCAAGCCCCGCCGCAATGCCCATCATATTACACTCGGCAATACCGCAGTCAATGTGCCTCTCAGGGAAAGCTTTCTTGAACACGCCAGTCTTTGTGGCAGCTGCCAGGTCTGCGTCCAGCACAACAAGGTTGTCAAACTCTGCGCCCAGCTTTGCAAGAGCATTTCCATAACTTTCTCTCGTCGCTATCTTCTTTACTTCTGACATAAAGACTCACCTGCTTTCTCTAATTCTTCCATGGCCTGGGCATATTGCTCGTCGTTCGGAGCGGAACCATGCCAGCCCACCTGATTCTCCATAAAGGAAACGCCCTTTCCTTTGACCGTCTTCGCTATAATGGCGGTCGGCTGTCCCTTCGTGGCCTTCGCCTCGTCAAAGGCTGCCTTCAGGGCGTCAAAATCATGTCCGTCCACATTGATCACATGGAAACCAAATGCCTTGAATTTCTCATCGATCGGATAGGGGGAGCACACGTCGTCCACTGCTCCGTCAATCTGCAATCCGTTGTTGTCCACAATGGCAACAAAGTTGTCCAGTTTTCTGTGTCCGGCAAACATAGCTGCCTCCCAGACCTGTCCCTCCTGGATCTCACCGTCGCCCAACAGCGTGTAGACGCGGTAGCTGTCACCGCTGAGTTTGGCCGACAGCGCCATGCCGACAGCGGCGGAAATTCCCTGTCCCAGGGAACCGCTGGACATATCCACGCCCGGAATGTGCTTCTTGTCCGGGTGTCCCTGAAGATAAGAGCCGACCTTGCGCAGAGTCGTCAGATCCCCGACCGGAAAAAATCCCCTGTTCGCCAGCGCGGAGTAGTAACCCGGCGCCGTGTGTCCCTTGCTCAGCACAAAGCGGTCGCGGTCGGGCTTGTCCGGATTCGCAGGATCAATGTTCAGTTCCTCAAAGAAAAGGTATGTATAAATGTCTGCCGCCGACAGCGAGCCGCCCGGGTGGCCGGATTTCGCACTGTGAACCGAAGTCACGATTCCCTTGCGGATCTCGACTGCCTGCTTCTGAAGTTCTAACTTGTCCATGGTCTACCTCCTATTTGCCAAATACGGCAATGTAATCTTTCTGGAATTTCTCAATTCCGATATCCGTCAGCGGATGCTTGGTCATCTGCTCGATTACAGGATAAGGAACCGTCGCGATATCCGCACCGGCCATAGCACAGTCTGTAACATGAATCGGGTTGCGAATACTGGCGGCGATAATCTCCGTGTCAATCTCCGGATCGTTGGCAAAGATCTCTACTATGCTCTCGATCAGATCGATACCGGGCTGCGATACGTCGTCCAGACGGCCCAAAAACGGCGACACATAAGCGGCGCCCGCTTTGGCTGCCAGAAGCGCCTGATTGGCGCTGAAGATCAGTGTCACGTTGCACTTGATTCCCTCGGAGGCCAGCACCTTCGTCGCCTTCAGTCCCTCGGCCGTCATCGGGATCTTAACTACCATGTTCTCATGGAGTTTGGCTATCTCGCGCCCCTCGGCGATCATGCCCTCAGCATCAACCGTAGTCGCTTTTACCTCACCGCTGATTGGCCCGTCCACGATCGAAGCGATTTCCTTCAATACGTCCTCCTGGCTTCTTCCTCCCTCCTTGGCAATCAGAGACGGATTCGTCGTCACACCGCAGATTACGCCCATTTCTTCCGCTTTTCTAATGTCCTCGATTTTTGCTGTGTCAACAAAAAGTTTCATTCCTTTTACCCTCCTAAAAATAATTTATATCATATGCACTATTATACAACCTATAGGCATATAATCTCAACTGTTTTTTATAAATTACGGAAATTTTTCCAGCCCGGAAATCACTCGCCGCCGTAAAAGCACATTCCGTTCAGGGAAAGCTTTACCACTCCCGTCATGGGACTTCCAAGCGAAAACTGCCTGGTCACATTTCCCTCCCTGTCATATTCCTCATAATTTCCTCCGGAAAGACTCGAAATGACAAAATGTCTGCCGAATACCTGACAGCCGCAGGCGCCGCCCTTCCCCACAGGAAAAGAATTTTTCACCTCTACGGTCTTTTTCTTCTCGTCCACGGCAAAAGAGAGCCCCGTCCCCTTTCCGTTGTCCGCCACATAGGCGCTTATGCCGGCTTTCCCCTCCGGCCGGCCCTCCACCAGATTCAGAGTGGCGGCCGCGAGATCCCAGCGGAGCGCCGTCTTGTCCTCCGCGGCCTTTTTCTTCCAGCCGGCCTTTTTCCAATCATTCTTCCTGCCAAGAACAAAGGAGACAAACGGTTTCTTCCCCGTCAGCGCGTCCAGCTTCACAAGCCCGCGTGGATTTTGGCAGGCCAGATAGAGCCCGCCGGCCTCAGGTGCCGTCAGAGAAACTGTCCTGACTCCTTTGGGAAAAGAAAACACCTCCCGGCTCTTTCCGCTCTGCAGGGAAACCGCCACAAGGCAATCCCTCTTTTTCTTTCGTCCAAGGCAGTAGATATACTCATAGCCGTCATAGGCAAAATCCCGTATTTTTCCATATCCGGACAGCTGCGCCGTCCCCGTCACCCGCCCGATAGCGGAGACTCTGGCCACCTTTGTGTCTGAGACCTGGTACAGAACACAGTCGCCGGACTGATATATCCTCTTTCCGTGGCTGCTCTCCGTCTTCACGACGTCCCTCAGGACGCCCGCATTGTCATAGGCATAAATCCGGCTGTCCTTCTCCGGAAACACAAAAAAGAGGCCGTTTTCACAGAGCTCCTCGCTCCGCCCCTGCTCCATCGTTAGATGATTCGGCATCTGGGAAGCGGGAACGTCGTATTTGTACGTCTCTGACTCTCTGCAGGCTCCGGTGCTGTCCAAAGCCTCGATCCGGATATAGTTTGTCATGCCCGGAACCAGGCCGCCCACGACAAACTCGTGCACCTGGGAGAGATTATCTTCCTTTCCGTTATTCGCATACCGCACATGGTCATAGATGCTCTCATCTGCCACCATCACCGTATAGCGGATCATGCTGCGGTATCCCGTCTCAAAATAGAAGTAAAAGGTATTCTCATTCGTCCCGAACGGATTGGCCGCAATAATCGGCGTCTTCAGCGTGGCCTTCGTGCGCTTGATGAGGCGGTCTAACCTGGCCCTGGCCTCGTTGGAAGCGCTTACCTGATAGGGCGTTTTGCTGTCGAAATTCAGGACGTTTTTGTTCTCGCCCGACGTCAGCAGCGGCACGGCCCCCTTATCCGTATCATAGCGGTAGGCCCTGTTATTTCCCTGGTCGTTCTGCTCCCCCGCAATGCGTCCGGCAAATTCATCTGACGTCCCATTGCTGCCCGTCAGCAGAAAAACAGCCCCGCCGGTCAGTACCCCCAGCGCCAGCAGGGTGATCAGTATCGGTTTCAACGCTTTCCTCATAGTGTAGTCGTCTCCATTTCAAAATAACTGTGCCTCAAAGCATCTCACGCACCGTTCTGGCTGTCCAACAGCTGCTCAAATTCGCTCATCGGCATCGGCTTGGCATACAGATATCCCTGCGCCATATCACAGCGGATATTTCGCAGATAATCGGCCTGGGACTCCGTCTCCACTCCCTCGCACACCACCATCTTATCCAGTTCCCTTGTCAGTTCCACCGTCTTGCGGATAATGATCTTACTCTTGTCTGACGTCTCCGTCTCGTCTAAGAACGACTTGTCTATCTTAATGATATCGACCGGCAGATCCTTCAGAAGATTCAGGGAAGAATACCCCGTGCCAAAATCGTCGATCGACCACCGGATTCCCAGCTCCTTCAGGCTTTTCATCATCTGCGCCATCTCGGACAGATTATCCTTAAATATGCGCTCTGTCAGCTCCAGTTCAATATATTTTGCCGGCGTGTGGTGCTTTGCCAGCACCGACGCGATCTGATTTACATAGTCCTTGTCTCCCAGCAGCACCCTGGACTGGTTGATGGATACGGAGACGCAGTTCTTTTTCTCGTTCAGCCGCTTCTGGATCATCTTGCACACTTCGTCCAGCATATAAAAATCCAGATTGACGATAAACCCGTTTTTCTCAAATACCGGAATAAATTCGTCCGGGTACACCATCGTCCCGTCCCGCCGGATCCAGCGGCACAGCGCCTCTGCACCCACGATCCTTCCGTCCTCCAGACCGTATTTAGGCTGAAGATACACCTTGAACTCACCGTTGTCCAAAGCCTCCTTCATACTCCGCTCAATCTTCTTTACCTTCTCCATTTTGTGGAACACTTCAATGTCAAAAAAGGCCGCCCTGAATTTGTTGTCATACCGGAGGCTCTTGCGCGCCACATTGGCGCACTCCACCATCTTCCCGATGTCGGAGGACGTATCTGTGATCAGATAGACGCCAAATCCAAGACCGGGCGCGGCCTCGGAGTAGTCCGGAGCAATATTTTTTTCAAACTCCCCGCTCAGATTTTTCAGCAGGAGCTTCAGTTTTGTCACTTCCGTATAGGAGACGAGCAGGACAAAATGGTCGGCCACGCTGCGGCAGCACAATTTGACCGTCTTGCTGCATGTGGTGAGCAGATTTGCCATGTCCACGAGAAGTTTGTCCGCTCTCTTGAGGCCGTACAGGTTGTTAATCTGCTCATAGTGGTCTATATCCGTGCAGAGCAGGGCATACTTTGAATCCTTTCCTCTCTCGTCCAGGAACAGGCGGGCCTCACTCTTAAATGCATCCAGCGTATAAACTCCCGTCAGGATATCATAGGCATTGGAATTTTTCATATCCTCCACCATGTGAAGAAACGGTGGGCCGTCTTTTTCCATGCCCGCCGTCCGGTTTGTATCCTCGCCGGTGGAGAGAGAAGTGTGTACCGATACAATCACATATCCGCTCTCGTTATGCAGGAGAATCATGGAATAGCGCAGATTTGAATAGAGAATCTGCGTGCGGTAGAGAAGCCTCAGCTCCAGTTCCCCCGTCACGTCGTAGCAGCCCGCCCCCAGCGCTGCCGCCTCCGACGCCACTACCTTCAGCACACAGTCATAGGGAATCTGCTGAAGTTCCTTGTCGAGAAAGCGCTCCATCTCCTCCTTGTTGTGTGCGACAAAATATTCCTTTGTCCCGATCCAGTGCACGTCATCGCTGACATTTTGCAGAGTGCTCTGCAAATCATGCCGGACATAAAATGAGTGAAAAAAATCCAAAGCAATCTGCTTAACCTGTTCCCCTGCCATATCGCTGTCCAGCATCTGCTGCCCTTCCGGGTATACCGCCATGATTCACCCCTCCTCTACTGCATTTTAATCCCCATTCCGGAGCATTTTCACACTCTATCTCTCCCACTTATCACACAGGGCATTTATCTGATCTGTGAATTTTGCCGTGTCTTTGTTGCTGAGTCCTTCGTTTTTCCGGATGACGGCAATCAGCCGCTGTCCCGCCGTCATCAATCTCTGGAACATATCGCCAGAGCGCTTCTTCGCCGCCTTCTTCTTCACTGTCACCGGCAGCGCCTCTCTCACAAACTCGCCGCGGATTAAGTCGAACACGCTGCCACTGTACGGGGCCGAGGCAATATAACCCGAATCCTCCAAAGTCCTTGTAAAAGCGGTGCACACACTATCCTCGCCGTGTACCACAAAGACATGCCTCGGCGGTCGCTCCGTAAATCCGTTGATCCACCTGAGAAGCCCGTCCCTGTCTGCGTGGCCGCTCACGCCTGCGATCTTTGTAATCTTTGCCCGCACTTCCACTACTTCTCCAAACAGTTTCACCTGCGTGGCGCCCTCCAGCAGAGAACGCCCCAGCGTCCCGTGCGTCTGGTAGCCCACAAATACGATTGTGCTGTCCTCGCGCCACAGGTTATGTTTTAAATGGTGACGAATCCGTCCGGCCTCGCACATGCCGGAGGCGGAAATAATCACCTTGGGATTCATATCAAAATTAATCGCTTTGCTGTCCTCGCTGGTAATCGACAGTTTCAGTCCCGGAAAACCGATGGGATTGATACCCCTCTCCACCAGTCCCCTGGCCTCGTCGTCAAAGCACTCCCTGACGTTTTTCTTAAAAATACTGGTGGCCTCTACCGCCAGTGGGCTGTCCACATATACCTCAAAATCCGGATTGCTCTTTATCAGGCCCTGCTCCTTGATCTGCCGTATAAAATATAAAAGTTCCTGAGTCCTTCCCACGGCAAAAGACGGAATGACCACATTGCCGCCCCGCTCAAACGTCTGCTCGATAATCTCCGCCAGCTCGCCCACATGATCCGGCGTACCCTCGTGCAGCCGGTCGCCGTACGTACATTCCATCACGACATAGTCCGCCGCCTTGGTATAGGTCGGGTTTTTCAGAATCGGTTTGTTGACATTGCCGATGTCGCCGGAGAACACAACCGTTCTCTCCTCCCCGTCCTCTCTCGCCATAATCTCAATAGAGGAGGAACCCAGCAGATGCCCCACATCCGTAAACCGCACCGTAATCTCATCGCACACGGGAATCAGCGTGTCGTACTCGCAGGGAATCAGCAGCCGGATCGCTCCCATGGCGTCCTCCATGGTATACAGCGGCTGATAGGTCTCCCCGCCGGAGCGCCTGGCCTTGCGGTTGCGCCACTCCGCCTCAAACTGCTGGATATGCGCGCTGTCACGGAGCATAATCTGGCTCAGTTCCACTGTGGCCTTGGTGGCATATACCTGCCCCCGGAAGCCCCTGGCATACAGCATCGGCAAAAGCCCCGTGTGGTCTATATGGGCATGTGTCAGGAATATGTAATCAATCTCCGAGGGATTCACGGGAATCTCCTGATTTTCAAACATATCCCGCCCCTGCTCCATACCAATATCCACGCAGAGTTTTTTGTCTCCCGCCTCAAGATAATGACAGCTCCCCGTCACTTCATGGTCTGCCCCCACAAATACCAGTTTCATATACCTTCCTCCTGCCTGCAAAAACCACGATGTCCATAACCCCTTCTGGTTTTCTATTATACTTGATTTCGGGCGTTACGTCAATATGAGGAACGTAAATCGTTCCCCTGCGGGAATAACTTGAATCTTCCCCGGCATTTTGCTATAATGGAGGCGATAAGGAGGTAGTTATGAAAGACAAACGAATTGTGGTCGCCCTGGGCCGGAATGCCTTTGGGGAGACCTTTCCGGAACAGCAGAAAAATGTTAAAAAGGCCGCCGGGGCAATTGCCGATCTGGTAGAGCAGAAATACCAGATTGTGATCACCCACAGCAACGGCCCCCAGGTGGGCATGATTCAGACTGCCATGACCGAATTTGCCCGGCTGGACAGCCGCTATACCGTAGCTCCCATGTCCCTCTGCGGAGCCATGAGCCAGGGATATATCGGCTATGACCTGCAGAATTCCATACGCACGGAGCTCTTAAACCGCGGCATCTTCAAGCCGGTATCCACCATCATTACACAGGTGCGTGTAGATCCTTTTGACAGGGCCTTTAACCACCCATCCAAAATCATCGGACGCATCATGACAAAAGAGGAGGCCGATGCCGAGGAGGAAAAAGGAAACCATGTCGTGGAAGAAGACGGCGGCTACCGCCGGATCATCGCCTCTCCGCGCCCCATCGACATCTATGAGATTGACGCTGTCACGGCCCTCCTAGACGCCGGACAGTTAGTCATTGCCGCCGGAGGAGGCGGAATTCCGGTGATGGAGCAGGGCACACGCTTAAAAGGCGCCAGCGCCGTCATTGAAAAGGACTACACTGCCGCCAAACTGGCCGATATGATAGATGCCTCCCATCTTCTGATCCTGACCTCCAAAGAGCAGATGAGCATCGACAACGGCGCGACGCCCGTGGGAAAAATCTCCGTGGACGAAGCCATAAAATTCATAGACGAGGGACATTTCGATCCCATCACCACCCTGCCCAAAATCGACGCCAGCGTAGCCTTTGTCTCAGCCGGCGAGGAGCGGACTGCCATCATCACGAAGTTGGAATATGCCTACGACGGCATAAAGGGGAGAAAGGGAACCATCATCAGGGCCTGATATTTCTGCCCTTTGCCACAAAATGCTGGTAATCCTTTGCATGGTTCCAGTCCCCGCCCCACTCAAAACCATTGCGGCGGAAGATCCGGTAGGCCAGATCGCCCCTGTGGATCATCTTGTCCCGGTGCTTGCCGGTACACTTATCCGCATCGCGCTCCAGATATTCTGTCGCATTGGCAGGGAAATATTCTCCCTCTCTGACATAGGGATTCATCACGGGATTGATGTCAATGGCAAGCCCCAGGGCATGTTTGGACAGTTCTTCCCTGCCCGCCACCTTCCGGTAATTAAAGGCAGAGGAATTGTTGGCCTCCATCGAGAGTTCATCATCTGCCTCGTAATCGTCTACAAGTCTCACGCTCTGAATGGGATACTCCATCTTGTATAACTGGTAAAAGGCCCTCATGGTCTGCCAGGCGATTTTCTGGTTTACCACCAGTTCTCCCTCCTGTATCTTTCCGGCAAAATCATAGTGAAGCACCCTCACATAGCGGAGCTCCTCCATGGAAATATCTCTGTTTGGCTCCTCCGGAAAAGAAGAACCGAGCATTTTTTCCCGAATATAGTTCGGCAGCACCGCGCTGTTGAAGCCCTCCTTATACACCTTATAGGAGCCCACATACTTGCGGCTCTCAATCAGCTGGTACAGGTACAAAAGGACAAACACAAGATTCGCCGCCCGGTACCAGCGGGCCACGGAAAACAGTCCCACAAAGGTGAGCGCTGCGAGAAATATGCGGGAGCCCGCACTGAGCCACCACAAAAACTGCATCCGGCGGTTCGTCCCCTGGTTTGCCATGGCATCAGAGACTCGCACCGTAGTATAAATCACCGTATATTCCATCCAGAGCTCGCACACCGTGAGAAGGAAAAAGATTGCCAGCGCCCACACCACCAGGGCCGCGCTGTTTACAAAAAACGGCAGGAGCCGCAGGCCGGACGACAACACTCCCGTCGCCACTGCGAGGAGCAGGCCTCGGATATATTTTTTGTTGTGTTTCACTAACATCAGCACGCCAATGATAATAAGCAGGCACCCGACGACATCCGGCAGCACATCTATCATCACATGATCGCCCAGAATGTATTTTGTCACGTTGGTCTGAATATTCGCCCCCATCGTGACGCCCATGTATTCCCCCTGGGGAGCCACATAGGCCGGATAGGAAAATCCGGACGCGACCGCAAAATCCAGTCCGGTAAAAAGTAAACCAATCGCAATCAGAAAAATTGCCACAAGACCACCTCCAAATCTAGTTCTGCTTACGCACAATCTTATACTCATCATCTGTCTGGTAATAGGGACATTCCCTGTACGAGGAAGCCAGAAACCTGGCCATCTCGTCCTCGTCCAGATTTATCTCGCACTCCGCATACCCATCATCATCATATACATAAAATGCACAGAATTCACAGTCTGTCATCTTCCCGCCGCCTTTCTTTTCTGTCGGAAAACGCCTGCCGCCACCAGAGCCGCCGCCACCGCCGCCATTCCGGCAAAACTGCCGACGCCGCCGTACAACGCCCTGAGAAAATATGCCGGCGGACAGAGCCAGCCAAGCGCGCCGATCCACGGGATCACAGTCTCCAGACGGATAAAGACCGGCGTTGCAATCGCACTGGCAAAGACAGCCGCAAGGGCAATCCCCCACAAAATCCGGTCGGAAATCCCCCTGCCGGCAAAACAGTGCGCAAATCCCACTACCATTATATCATAAACTGCCAGACACGCAATTTCTTTCCACGAAAAACCGTCCGGCGCCTGTGCAATAAAGAGCACGGGGATCCCCGCGGCGGACAAAATCACCGGCGGCACTGCCGTACAGATCCAGGACAGCCGCGGAGAGATTCCGGCGGGCGCCGCCATCAGAAGCCCCCTGCGCTCGTCTCCGTTCCACTGGATTACACCGCAGAACCCGGCCAGGAAAATGAGCAGCGCGGCAATTCCCGTCATGGGAGCCGTCAGATAATCTCCGAGCGTCCTCCTGACAGGGCTGTCCTCGTAATCCATCTGAAAAGTCCTCTGCGTCTCATAATTTTTCTGAAAGACTCCGGCCACCGTCTGCTCTCCGAGCCGAACCGTATCATACAGTCCGGATCCCATCACATAACGGATTATCTGCTCCCGCCCGCACTCCTTAAACAGCGCCGCAAATATCGTCTCGGACACCATGATACGGGCGGATACATTCCGCCGGTAATACTGTTTCACAAGGCCCTCGTAATCATGCCCTTTTATTTTATCCTCTATTCCGGCGGGGAAATAATAGCCGCAGGATATATCCCCCCGGACTACATCATTTACCATCTTTTTCCTGGAGTCATAGCGCACAAACCGAAAAATCCCCTCGTGCTCCAGAAGCCCGTCGACTATTTCGCCGCCCATGCCGCCGGACTCCCCGCAGCACACGCCGACGATGACAGCCGTAGTCTCCTGATGCGCCATATAGGAAAAGACAAAAGTACCCACCGGCATGAGAAACAGGAGGACAAGAAACAGCGGCTGCCTCAAAAACCGCTTGGCATATTTGGCAATCCATATTCTCATCGGCCCCCTCCTCTCATCCTAACCCTTTTTACCCTGTTCTTTTCACCGGACGCCGCATAGGCACAATTCAGGGCGCAGAATACAATTCCGTACCCGGCCGGATACAGCCACTCCCAGCCGGCCCTCCCGCGCCACAGCGCCAGATAGAGGGTTTTCATCGAGAAATATCCCGGAAGAAGCCGGCCAAAGTTCACCAGTCCGCGCGGAAGGACATAGGACGGAAAAAGTCCGCCCGGCAAAAACACAAAGAGCAGTGCCAGCAGAAAAACGGCCAGCGCCGCTCCTGCTGCATGGCGGCTCATGGAGTACAGTAACGTAAGAAGGGAGGCCGCCATAAAGCAGACAAGAAACAGAGCGGGCAGCGACAGGGCAAAATTTCCCTTCAGTCCCATCACTCCGTACACCGCTGCCATCGCACACAGACCGGCGCCGCAGAGACAGGCCGTCAGAAGGGCCGTCGTCGTCAGCTGCATAAAGACCGCCGACACTCCCCTCCTGTGCAGCTGCATGGCGAGCGCATCGTCCGCCGGGCGCATAAATCCCGCGGCGGGAATCCCCGCCAGAATAAGTATGCAGGTGAGTCCTGCCGTCATCAGGCGCCCTCTGTCCGACATGCCGTTCCCGTCCCGCAGGGGGTGGTCATCAACCATTCTCTCCTGCATCATCAAAAAGGAGAGATAGAGTTTTCCAATGTCGCTGGCAACCTGTTTTACACTCCCGCCCGCTCCGTACCGGCGATAGAGATCATAGGCCGTATAACTCCCCGCCTTGGCGCTCAGCACCAGGTTTACGCCCGCCTGGGAAAATTCCTCGATCATTCCGGCGTCCAGCGTCCGCTCCTCCGGTAGAAGCACCCGGACGCCCGCCTCCTCGTTGCGGTTGACCTTCTCGATCAGCCCCTCCGGTATCACGACCAGCGCAGAGACTTCTCCCCGCTCCAGTTCCTCGCGCCCCGCCTTTTCGTCCATCATCTCAAACTCACACACATCGGACAGGCGATTGGTGTCCTCCATGTAATGTAAGAGCGCCGACATCAGACGATCCTCCGGGGGCATCACCACGCCAACCCGTATTCCCGCATTTGTCTGGAAGGCCTCCATGCAGGCGAAGACCAGAAAAAGCATCACCGCCACGGAAAAGAAAATGACAGGGAGGGCCTTGCCGGCCCTCTTTGCCATTTTCGCTACATACATTTTCTTCATTCGCTATACCTGAAATACCTCTATAAACTTCCGTCAGTGCTGCTGTCATACGAATAGGCGTCCAGTCCTTCGTCGTCTGATTCGTCGGCATAATAGGAAGATGTGTCTGCATCCTGATCCGGGAGGAAAGACGAAAAATCGTTGATTCCCCAGGCCTCCAGAATTTTAGACAGATTTGTAGCCACTTCCTCTGTGTACTTTGACATTTCCGTTTCTGCCGTATCTTTCGTAATGGATATCTCCTCGCCCTCCAGCGGTTTGATACTTTCTTCCAGTTCTCCCATCTTTATATCCAGATTCATCGCTGCGGTGCAAGTATCCCCGTCGGCCTTGATGGAAATCTCGTCCAGCGCATAATCCAGATAAGAGCCGGGCTTTAAGTCCTTGACTGCCCCTTTGCCCTCAATGGAAAAGCTCTCCTGCCCCTGTTCAAGCAAAGCGCCCTTGAAATTACAGGTGTTGTCAGACGAATTAAAGGTCTCTCTGAATGTAAAACTTCCCAAAGAGGTACCCGCTGAGGCAATGTCAAAATCCAGGGAGGTTTCGCAGATATCGCCCTTCGTATTCCTGAGGAGAGCCTTAGCGACAATCTTTTCACCCGAATCATCGCTGGACAGATCCGCTGTCAGGTTGACAGTGGAATCTTCTTCTCCGCCCGTAATATCCAATTTGATAACAGCGGTAATCCCGCTGTCCTTCAGCGTCGTTTCCAGCCCCTCAAATTCATTGTCCTCACCGTACACATTGAAAGTGAAATCCTGCGTGTACTGGATAAGGGTGCTGACGGCCATGCGCACGCTGGAGAGCAGATCGAAGCTTTCCTCTCCGTCCCCTGTCTGATATGTGTACCTCATTGACGTGAGCCCATTCACATAGTCATTGACGTCCTGCACCAGTTCCTTCTGCTCATCGCTCTCAAGAAATTCCTGAAAATCATTCAGCGCCGCGTCCATGGACTCCCTGGGAATTGTCAGAGTATATCCGCCCTCGCATTTCTCACACTCAATCTCATCCTTGATCATCACAAATTCGTCTGCGAAAAATCCGGCGAAGGCCTCCTCGTACTCTTTTATTTTCTCTGCGTCATAGTTCTTTAACGGGGAGTTGGCTCCCTCCAGGTTCTTATAATCAGCCGAGAGCACTTTGCCGCTCAGCAATTCGGGGAGAGAGTAGGATATCCGTTCCGTATCCATATAATAATTCATGCTCAGCGGAGTCCCCGCCTTCTCAAGAGAGACGTTCATGAGACTCTTTCCCTCCGTATCCGTCTTGACGGAAATACCGGCGGTGTAGTCCGACAGCTTACCAATTCCCATTTCATCTATGCTGTCCATCGTCCCATCCGGCGTCGTCACCGATACGGGATTAAGCGATATCGTCATATCCGAACCGTTCTTTCCCATATTTTCCAACAGCTGTCCAATTTCCAGTTCGTCTGCCACCGAGGAGTGAAAAATTTTCTCCGGCGCCTGCGACAACAGCCTGAACGCCTTCTCCTTATCCGAGGCAAAAACCCCCATAGCCGCCATGATTCCCACGGAAATTCCTCCAACAACAATGACTGCCACTGCGATCAGGGCAATAATCTGGCCCATTCTCCCGGCAAATTTCCCTACCTTTGCTTTTTCCATCTTTTCCTCCATTTCTTTGCTTACAACGTTACATATATGATAATCAGCCAAGCATCCAGTCTGTCAGATGTTCGCTGTCTATCTCCGATTCCAGCTGCTCCAGTCTTCCGTCCTTCATTCCGTAGAGCCGCCCGCACACTGCGAGTTCCGGCAGCTCATGTGAAACCATGAGTACGCTGTGTCCGGCCTGCGCATACTGCCGGATATATTCTATAATCGCACTTTTCGCGACAAAGTCAAGCGCCGCTCCCGGCTCGTCCAGAATCAGCAGTTTCGGCCGCTCCGCCAGGGCACAGGCAATGCTCAGCCTCTTTTTCATGCCGCCAGAGAGGCGGCTGACCTTTTTCTTATAAAATTCCGGAATCCCCAGAGTCCGCAGATGCCCCGACTCCATATCCCGTTCGATCTCCCGTCGCCGTCCCCGATACCAGAGTTCAAGATTGTCCTTTACCGTCAGATCCTCAAAGAGCGGATTTTCCTGGGGGACAAATCCCGTCCGCTCCGCCAGCTTTGCACCGGACACACGCTCCCCCTCCATATAGATCTCCCCCTCGTCCGGCGCAAGGCCTCCGGCCAGAATTTCCAGGAGAGTGGATTTACCGACGCCGTTTGCCCCGACAATGCCCACACATTCACCCGTGTGTACCGTCATGCTGACCTGGCGCAGCACCGTTGTCTTCCCATACCTTTTACAAACTCCTCTTACGTCTAACATACCAGTCCTCCAACCGTCTCACAAGCGCCGCCGACAGGCACCCAAGCGCAATTCCAATCAGCGTTCCCGCCAGGATATCTGTGGGATAGTGCACATAAAAATACATGCGGGACAGGGCAATGAGCAGAGCCAGTGCCAAAGCCGGAATCCCCCACTTCTTTTTCCTGACAAACAGCCCGGTAGCCGCCGCAAAGGAGGACATACTGTGACCGGAGGGAAAGGAATAGTCCCGCGGAATGGCAATCAGCATCTCCACTCCCGGATTGCGCCAGCATGGTCTGGGCCTCGCCACCAGATTTTTCAGTATCAGATTGCCCGTCACCAGACAGAACAGGAGGGCAAGCAGAACGACTGCGCCCGTCTCCCTTGTCTCCTTTTTCAAAAGCAGGAGAATCCCCACCAGGATCCAGACGGCGCCCCCCTCTCCCAGGGCGGTAATCACTCTGAGCGCCGCTGTCAGCACCGGCTGGTGAATGGATACAAACCAGTCCAGGATCACACTGTCAAACCACTCTATCAAGAAATCTCCCCTTTTCATTTATTGTCAGGGCCACCATTGCCTCTCTGTCTATTTCTTCTTCTTTTTGCGCTTCTTCGGCCGCACCTTTACCAGGCAGCTTTTCTTCACTTTTCCGTAAGTGGCGTAGATGCGCACTTTTCCCTTCTTCTTCACCCGCACCACGCCTTTTTTACTCACCGTGGCGATTTTTGTATTGGAGGATCTCCACTTTATGCCCGACTGAAACCGCGAGACGCTGGCCGTGGCCCGCAGGCGGAATTTTTTCCCTGCCCGCAGCGTCTTTTTCGTCCGGTTCAGCCGGATCCGGCCCACTGTCTCCAGATAATGCTTTATCTCCTTCGCCGCGCCGGAGCGGTACAGATCCGTGTAGGAAAAGAAAATATATCCCTCGCTGTTGCCCGCTTTTATCTTCTTTACCTGGGAGGCAATATTGCGGGAGCTCTTTTTCCAGCCCTCGTCTCCCTTCAGGGACTCTCCCGCCTTATAGAGCGCCAGCCCGACATACATCGGCACGTCCCTCGTATTCAGGGCGCGCCACTCTGCGAGGGTTCTGCTGAACATAGCCACCTTTTTCCCGCCCTCGTAGTACCGGTCTGACCAGTACAGCTGCGGCGCTATATAGTCCACATAGCCAGGGGCTGACATCCATGTTTTTACATCGGCCCCGATCCTGTCGCAGTAGTCGATGCTGCCGGCGGGGCTGATGCCAAATTTCAGACGGCCGTTTACCTTTTTCACCGTCTGGTAGATGCGGCGCACCATGGCATTGACATTATTCTTCCTGGTCTGTTCCTTCACTTTGTTGTATTTTTTCTCATTCGTTGGGTAAAAATAATCATCAAAGTGAATACCGTCCACCTTATAATTCCGGACAATTTCCTCCACCTGGGCCGCGATCCGGTCGGTCGTCTGTTTCTTCCCCGGATTCAGCACTTTTTTTAGTGTGATCCGGTAGGGATTCAGCCATGCGTGGAAGGACAGTCCATAGCGGTGGGCGCTGGAAACCAGTATCTCCAGCGGATCATATGGCAGAGGCGCTCCGCCCTTTGATATATATTTGCTCCACCCGGTCACGCGGGAGGGATATATGGCGTCGTCAAAGGCCCTCACATGAAAATATACGGTATTGCAGCCGCTGGCCTTGATCTTGGCAAAAATGCGGTCTGCGTTTGTGCGAAACTCGCTCTCGCTTTTATTATAGAGCCCCGCGCTCTTATATTCAAAACAGGAGAGCCACACGCCTCTGACGCGGTGCGAGCCCGCCTCGGCCGTTCCGCTCTGCCCAGGCATCAGAAGCCCGGACATCAAGAGGATTGCCGCTAACATCACAAAACGTTTCATTCTTTTATCCGACCTTTCCCATTATATTTTCTATCTATTAGTATGTCAGATGGACAATCAAAATAACAGGGGTATTATACTACAAATACTGGGAATGTGCAAATAGTAATAAGTGTCAGATAAAACAGGCGGCCGTTCAAGAGGAAAACGGGCTGTTTGGTATTTTATAAATATTAAAGTCGCGTATATCAATATCCTGCTTTTTTATTTTTTTCTCTTTTGTCTTGATATGGTTCTTGCCCTTTTTGCGGATTTTTCTCTCCGTAGTTATCGTTCCCCTCCTGTAGTCGGTCACTTCAAATTCCGCCATTTCACCATTGAACCTCACGCCAGCCTCCGAAATATCCTTTTCGCTCCCGCTGAGCCCGCGCCCGTACTTATGATACTGCTGCTCCAGACAGATATTGTCCCCGCTCAGGGAAAAGGTATAGGAAACCCACCAGCGCCATGCGCTGCCCCCGTAAAAGGTAAGGATAAATTTACCGTCCTTCACACCTATCGAATCATAGGGATCGATCAGCATACCGCCCTCTCCCTCCTTTAGTACGGCGTTTTCATTCTCCGCCGCCACTTCATAGGTTCCATCTCTGTGCTCTCTGATCACGGTCAGCCGCCGCGCTTTCATTTTCCCAAGAACCTCATTCTTTACCAGTTTTTTCTTCGACTGGTAAATGACAAACAGATACCGATAGTCCTCCGTTCCATACTCTCCCCGCGCCCTGTCAAAAATTTTCCAGCCATCCGGACAGCAGGCTTTCTCCGGAGAGATTTTTTCCCCTCCGGCCCTTTGGGGGGATTCCGATACCGCACTCCCGCTGAGCGCTGCGCCGGTAGCCGCCGTCCCGTCCGCCGGTTCCCCTCCCGCAGCTGCGCCTCCCTGACAGGCAGTCAGTGCGAGCGCGGCTCCGAGGCATAGCGCGAGGCATTTTTTCACTCCCATCTTTGCTTTCATTTTTTGTCTCTCACCTTTCCCGCAAAACAAACAGCCGCCGCACCCTGCGGAGTATTATATCTGCCGGTGCGACAGCCGTTTTTTACCTCTTTCTATTCTTCTTCTTTTTTCAGATAATCCACATGGAGCAGTTCATGGTTCCTTCCCTTGAGTACGCCGGTCTCATACAACTGGCTCACCACGGGATTTTCACCGGAGCGCTTGATGATCGCCGATTTGTCCGCCTTATACATACCCTGGGCGCGCTCCTCCTTGACAATCTGGTATCCGAACGGCTGTCCGGCGCCTCCGATACAGCCGTACGGACAGGCCATAACTTCCACAAAGTCAAAGCGCTCCTCTCCGGAACGGATCTTTTCAATCAGATCGTCTGCGTTTCCGAGGCCGTTGACAACGGCGATGCGGAGCGTCCGTCCGCCAATTTCCACTTCCGCCACCTTGACGCCCTCCATGCCGCGGATACCGGAGTATTCGAGCTGGCGCAGTGTCTCATTGTCCTTTGCCGCCACATGCCGGAGCGCCGCCTCTGTCACACCGCCTGTGACGCCAAAGATAACGCCGGCGCCGGAGGAGATGCTAAACGGCATATCCGGAGAACTCGGCTCGATCTCATTGAACTGGATTCCCAGCTCCTTGATCATGCGGATCAGCTCCTTGGTCGTAATCACATAGTCCACATCTGGCACGTTGTCTCTCTTAAATTCCTCTCTGGAAGCCTCATACTTCTTCGCCACGCAGGGCATAACGGCCACAGAGACAGTCTCCAGACCGGCTTCTCTGTCCGCCGGTTTGTAGTATTCCTTAATCACCGCGCCGAACATCTCCATCGGCGACTTACAGGTGGACACATACGGCAGCAGATCCGGGTGCTTTGTCTCCACAAAACGCACCCAGCCCGGACAGCAGGACGTAAAGAGCGGAAGACTGTTTCCCTTCGGATAGGTCTTGTCGCCGTTGTCCAGCTTGCGGACTAATTCAGCCGCCTCCTCCACGATGGTCAGGTCGGCGCCAAGGCTGGTGTCAAATACCGTATCAAAACCGAGCATACGCAGCGCCGTAAAAATTTTTCCGATGGAATTTTTGCCCGGATTCAGTCCAAATTCCTCTCCGATGGCCACGCGCACCGCCGGAGCCACCTGGACGACTACCCGCTTGTTCGGCTCATAGAGCGCCTTCCACACCTCTCGCAGATCCTTCTTGATCGTGATGGCCGCCGTCGGGCACACCGCCGCGCACTGGCCGCAGTTGACGCAGTCCGTGTCCGCTATCCTCCGGTTAAACGCCGGTGTGACTACCATATCCGCCCCGCGGCCCGCAAAATCGATTGCGCCCACATGCTGCACCTCGTTACACATTCTCACGCAGTCGCCGCAGAGAATACACTTGCTCGGATCTCTGACAATCGCCCTGGAGGAGTCGTCAATCATTCGCTCCGGGTGGGTATTGGGGAATCTTACGTCCGTCAGACGGAAGCGGGACGCCAGCATCTGCAGACGGCAGTTTCCGTTTTTCTCACAGATCGTACAGTCTCTGCAGTGGGAGGCCAGCAGAAGTTCCAGAATCATCTTCCGGTAATCGTGCAGACGGCTTGTATTTGTATAGATCACCATTTTGTCTCTCGGCGGCGTGGAACAGGACGCCACGATGCTCCCCCTGTCGTCCTCCACCACGCACATGCGGCAGGCGCCATAGATGGACATGTCCGAATAATAGCAGAAGGTCGGCACATGGATCCCCACCTTGTGGATCACCTGCAAAATATTTTTCTCATCGGTAAACTCTGCCCGAATACCGTCAATTATCATATATTTACTGTTTTTTGCCATGATATCCTATACCTCCTTCACTGCGCCAAAATTACAACCGTCTTTGCAGGCTCCGCACTTGATACATTTTGTGCTGTCAATAACATGCGGTTCTTTTACCTTGCCGGTGATCGCGCCTACCGGACACATCTTCGCACACTTGGTACAGCCCCGGCAGAGTTCCGGATCTATCTGGAGACTTGTCAGCGCCTTGCACTGTCCGGCCGGACATTTTTTATCCACCACATGGGCTATATACTCGTCGCGGAAGTATTTCAGCGTGGACACGACCGGAGAGGCCGCCGTCTTCCCAAGGCCGCAGAGCGCAGTGGCCGAAACGGTCTCAGACAGTGTCTCCAGCAGCTCAATGTGTTCCATCGTGCCCCGCCCCTCGGTGATATCCGTGAGGAGCTCCAACATTCTCTTGGTGCCCTCCCTGCACGGCACGCACTTGCCGCAGGACTCGTTCTGGGTAAAGTTCATAAAGAACCTCGCCACCTCCACCATACAGCTCTTGTCATTCATGACAACCAGACCGCCGGAGCCAATCATGGCGCCCACTTTTTTGAGCGAGTCGAAATCCAGCTTCAGATCCAGATGATTTTCCTTGTCGTTCAGGCACAGACAGCCGCCGGACGGGCCGCCGATCTGCACGGCCTTGAACTCGCCGCCCTTGACGCCGCCGCCTATATCAAAGATAACCTCACGCAGCGTCGTCCCCATCGGCACCTCAATCAGTCCGGTGTTCTGCACATTTCCCGTCAGGGCAAAGGCCTTGGTGCCGTGGTTGTTCGCCGGGCCGTAGCCCTGGTACCACTTGGCGCCGTTTAATATAATCGGCGGCACATTGCAGAAGGTCTCCACATTGTTCAGTACCGTCGGCTTGTCAAAGAGGCCGTGCTCCACCGTCCGCGGCGGTTTTACGCGGGGCATACCCCGATTGCCCTCGATCGATGTGGTGAGGGCGCTTCCCTCTCCGCAGACAAAAGCGCCGGCGCCCTGGCTTATCCTCAAATCAAAATCAAAACCGGATCCAAGAATGTTCTCGCCCAGAAGTCCCCTGTCCTTTGCCTTGCTGATGGCCGTCTGGAGACGCTCCACCGCCAGCGGATACTCGGCGCGCACATAGATATATCCGTAATGCGCCCCCGTCGCGATAGCGGCGATCAACATTCCCTCGATTACCCTGTGTGGCTCACCCTCCATCATGGAACGATCCATAAAGGCTCCCGGATCACCCTCGTCGCCGTTGCAGACAATGTACTTCGTCTCCACGTCCTGGTCGAGCACCTGCTGCCATTTTCTGCCCGCCGGGAAACCGCCGCCGCCGCGTCCGCGCAGGGCCGATTCCGTGATCTCGTCCACGATATCCTGCGGCTTCATGTCAAACAGCGCCTTTGCCACGGCGCTGTAGCCGCCCAGAGCCAGATACTCGGCGATGCTCTCCGCATTGATATGCCCGCAGTACTCCAGTGCGATACGCGTCTGCTGCTTGTAAAACGGGATCTCCTCCTGCTTTACATAGGGATTTCCGTCCTTGTCCTTATAGACCAGTCTGTCGATTACCTCGTCCCCGATAATGGATTTATCAATAATTTCTTCACAGTCGTCAATCCCCACTTTTATGTAGAGCCAGCCCATCGGCTCAATCCTGAGCAGCGGCCCCATCTCGCAGAAACCGTGACAGCCGCTCTTTTTCAGTCCGATGCTGTCGCCGTGCGGATCCTTCTCAAGCACAAGGGCGCATTTTAACCCCCTGGCCTCTATGACTTCCTTCATCTTTGCGTATATCTCCAGCGAACCGCCTGCCACGCACCCCGTGCCGGCACAGATAAGAATCTGCTTTCTCTGGCTGTTCAGCGATTCCCTGTACTCTGCCTGCTTCGCAATCAGTTCTTCCCTGGTATTAATTTTCATTCGCCGCTTCCTCCTTCAGTTCTTTAATCAGTTCCTTGGCCTTCTCCGGAGTCATGGACGGGTGCACATGGTCGTTGACCGTACAGACCGGCGCAAGCCCGCAGGCTCCCAGACAGGATACCGTCTCCACCGTAAACAGCATATCCTCCGTGGTCGGTTTCTCCTCCGTCACCCCCAGCGTATTGCGGAATTCCTCCAGAATCGGGACGGATTTGCGCACATGACATGCGGTGCCGTCACAGATCTTGATCACATATTTTCCCTTTGGCTCCAGAGAAAAATTTTCGTAGAAAGTGGCCACCCCGTATATTTTCGCCTCGCTCAGTTTCAGTTCCTTTGCGATATAGCTCAACATCTCCTCCGGGAGATAATGGTACTCCTTCTGTACCTCCTGCATAATGGCAATCACCAGTGTCTTGTCATAATTATGCTCCTGTAAAATCCCATCAATTTTTGCCTGTTCCAGTTCGTTCAATTTTCCTCTCCTTTCCGTCGTCCCGAACACATATTTGCATAAAAAATCCGGCATCTTCAAAGCGTAAAGCATGTCGGATTTTTAAAAATTTTATCATATTTTTCTGTAACAGTAAATAGAAATTTCTGCTAAATCGAAAAATTCCGAGTCAGTATATCGCTGTTCTCCAGAAATTCCTCCACCGTCCCAAAGCCGAGCCGCTGGATCAGATCCAGCACATACGGATTTTCCCCCGGCGTGCGGTATGCCGCCGCACCGGCGTAGGCCTCCACGACGGCCGCGCCCTTCTCCGTGTCGGTATTTCGTCCGGGGCCTCCCACGCAGCCGCCCTCACAGGCCATTCCCTCATAGAAATTCCCCGCTCTCTCTCCCTCGGAGATCTGCCGGAGCATGGCCTTGCAGTCCGCCGTGCCGCAGGCGCACACCGGCGTCAGCCGGCAGTCCGGTTCGATGCTTTTGACACACTCGCTCACCGCACGGCTCACCCCTCCGGCGCGCGCGTAGATCCGGCCCGCCGAGGCTGAGTGTTCGTTCTCATCCTCCTCCATTTCCTCAAAATCCACCTGCAGCGCCTCAAAAATATCCCTAAGTTCCCCAAAGGTGAGTACACAGTCAACGGCGCCCCGCAGATCCGGCTCCCGTATCTCCGCCTTCTTCGCCATGCAAGGGCCCACAAAGACCGTGAGGCAGCCCTCGTGGAGAGCCTTCGCCACCCGGCCGGCGGCAATCATCGGCGACACTGAGGCGGGGAGATGTCCGGCGATTTTCGCAAAATCCTTCCGTATCATGGAGATCCAGATCGGACAGCAGCAGCTGGTGAGCTGAAACCCCTCTGAATCCTCCATATTGGCGCAGAACTCCAGCGCCTCCTTCAGGGTGAGTATGTCCGCGAAGGCGGCTACCTCCAGCATACCGGTAAATCCCATTCCCTTCAGGGCGCTGCGCAGCCGTCCGGGCGTGGCCGCCTCCCCGAACTGCCCCACATAGGCCGGCGCCATCAGCGCATATACCGGCTTATCCTGAGTTTTCAATATCTCTACCGCCTTTACCGCATCACGGCTGAACGTGAGATTTTTGTTCCGGCAGGCCTCCACGCAGCGGGCGCAGCCCACACAGTTTTCGGGATTGAGAACCACCTCGCCGTCCCGAATCTCCAGCGCCCGGAACATACAGGCAGTCACACATTTTGCATCGCTGCAGTCGCAGGGATTTTCCTTCCATATGAGCGGATATTTTTCCGGGTGCAGCAGACAGTCCAGTTTCTTTCTGGCATGGCGGCCGGAAAATTCCACACTCTCCCCCCTGAGCCGCCGTCTCAGCACAAGGCGGTATAATTCGTCAAAAGTCATCGCTTCCTCCATTTCCGGGACGCCGCGCAGCCGGGCGTCCCCGCACAATATAGTGCTAGTGTTGGTAGAAAATGACTTTTTCATACAGATTCCCATGAACGGCCAAAGTTCCGTCGGCCGTCAGCTCCACTGGGCCTCAAAGAGGCGGCGGTAAAAACCGTTCTGCGCGAGCAAACTCTCGTGATTTCCCTGCTCGATAATCTTCCCGTCCTTCATCACAAGAATCACGTCCGCCTCACGGATTGTTGAGAGGCGGTGGGCCACAATAAAACTGGTGCGCCCCCTCATCAGCCGGGCAAACGCCTGCTGGATATCCATCTCGGTGCGGGTGTCTATGGAGGAAGTGGCCTCGTCCAGTATCAGCATCGGAGGCAGACAGAGCATTACCCTGGCAATGCAGAGAAGCTGCTTCTGCCCCTCGGACAGGCTTCCTCCGTCCTCACCGAGCACCGTATCATACCCGTCCCGCAGACGCCTGATGAAACCGTGGGCATGACTGGCTTTCGCCGCCTCCCTGATTTCTTCATCTGTGGCGTCCGGCCGTCCCATAGCGATATTTTCCCGAATCGTCCCGTTCTTCAGCCATGTCTCCTGCAATACCATGCCGTAATTTTTCCGCAGGCTCTCCCTGGTAATTTTGCGGATATCATGGCCGGACACGGAGATTTTACCGCTGTCCACATCATAAAAGCGCATGAGCAGATTGATCAGAGTGGTCTTGCCGCAGCCGGTGGGCCCCACAATGGCGACGCGCTGGCCCGGAACCACATGGAGGTTAAAATCCTCAATCAGTCTCTGGGAGGGCTCATAGGCAAAAAATACGTCCTCGATATCCACGGCGCCATCTGCCTCCCTCAGTTCCACCGCGTCCGGCGGCTCCGCCGGTTCCGGCTCCTCGCCAATCAGCTCAAGCACCCGACCGGCACAGGCGATTGCATTCTGAAGCTCTGCCACCACGCCGGAAATCTCATTAAACGGCCGCGTGTACTGGTTCGCATAACTCAGGAAGCAGGAGAGCATACCCACGGTAATGCCGCCGCGGACGGCATAAACGGCGCCGAAGATGCCCACGCCTGCATAGACCAGGCTGTTGACAAAACGGGTGGCCGGATTGGTGATGGAGGAGAAAAAAGTACCCCGCAGGGAATATTTCCGCAGCTTCTCATTGATCTCGTCAAACTCCTCCAGCGCCTCCCTCTCATGGCCGAATGACTGGACAACCCTCTGATTGCCAATCATCTCCTCCACAAATGCCGTCTGATCCCCCCTGGCCTCCGACTGTAGCCGGAACATCTGATAGGTGCGTCTGGCTATAAAGGCGGCCACAAACAGAGATACCGGCGTCACCACGACCACGACAGCGGTGATTGGCAGGCTGACGCTGAGCATAAATCCCAGTGTGCCGAGGATCGTGATCACTCCTGTAAAAAGCTCTGTAAATCCCATCAAAAGGCCGTCCGCAAAGGAATCCGCATCTGCGATCACCCGACTCACCACATCACCGTGGGAATGGCTGTCAATGTAGCTGAGCGGCAATTCGCCCAGACGGGAAAAAGCGTCCGCCCTCACGTCACGCACCACTCCATAGGTAATCCGGTTATTGCATACATTCATAATCCACTGGGCCGCCGCGGTCAGGGCAATGGCAATCCCGATTTTCCCACAGATTGCCGTCACCGCGGTGAAATCCACCGCCCCCGGCGCCACGATCACATCTACCGCCCGGCCGGTGAGTACGGGCACATAAAGAGTGAGCGCCACAGACGCCACTGCCAGCAGAAGCGACGCCGCCAGATAAAGCCAGTAATGCCTTATATAGCGCAATACCTTCCTGATGATCTCCCTCTGGCTCATGTCTCCTCCTTTCCGGAAACCCTGCAGATCTCGCGGTACACCCCGCAGGTCTCACGCAGTTTATCATGATTGCCGAGCCCGACGATCCGGCCGTCCTCCAGCACCACGATCCGGTCTGTATTCCGCACGGAAGCCGCGCGCTGCGACACGATAAACAGAGTCATGTCCGTCAATTCCTCCCGGATAGCCCTCCTGAGCGCCGCGTCCGTGGCATAGTCGAGAGCCGAGGCGCTGTCGTCCAGAATCAGAATTTCCGGCCGTCTCACAATCGCCCTGGCAATGGCGAGCCTCTGCCTCTGTCCGCCGGAGAAATTCCGCCCCTCCTGCTCCACTCTCTCGTCCAGGCCGTCCCTTTTGCCCCGCACAAACTCCTCCGCCTGGGCTATGCGCAGCGCCCGCCACATCTCCTCCTCCGTGGCGTCCTTTTTTCCCCAGAGCAGATTGCTCCGGACAGTTCCCTTAAAGAGGACGGATTTTTGCAGGACGATCCCCACCTTCTTTCTCAGTTCCTCCGCATCGTAATCTCCCACCTCCCGGCCGTCTATGAGAAGCCGACCGGAGGTAACGCCATAAAAGCCCGGCAGAAGATGCACCAGGGAAGTCTTGCCGGAGCCGGTGCCCCCGATGATCCCGATGCTTTCTCCCCGCTCTGCGGAGAAATCAATGTCCGTCAGCGATTCCTCCGAGGAACCCGGATAGGTAAATCCCACATGCTCAAACACCACCGCTTTTTCCGTCCGTGCGCTGGAAGCGGCGAATCTCTCCCCGCTCTCCGCCCGTCCGGTTCCGCCGACAGGCGCGGCCAGCCCCGGCTCCCTCTCGAAGATCTCCTGGATCCGGTCGCCGCAGGCCACCGCCTTATTCACGCTGACGATCAGATTCGCCAGCTTCACCAGTTCCACCAGTATCTGGGACATGTAATTGATGAGAGCCACCACCTCGCCCTGTGTCAGCGCCCCTGCGTTGACCTGGACGGCGCCCGTGTAGATGAGGGCGATCACCGCCCCGTTGAGAATCAGATATGTGATTGGATTCATCAGCGCCGCAATACGTCCGACCGCCTGCTGGAGACGGTTGAGTTCCCCGTTCTCTCCGGTGAACTTCTCCCTCTCCTCCCCCTGTTTGTGAAAGGTCCTCAGCACCCTGGCGCCGGCGAGGTTTTCCCTGGTTCTCCCAAGCAGCCTGTCCAGCGCCTGCTGCACCTTCTTGTAGCGCGGTATGCTCGCCGCCATCACGCCGAACACCACCGCCGACAAAAGCGGAATAGCCACCACAAAGATGAGCGCCGCCTTCACGTCCACGGTAAATGCCATGACCATGGCGCCGAATACAATAAACGGAGAGCGCAGAAAAAGACGCAGAACCAGATTCACACCATTCTGCACCTGGCCCGCGTCGCTGGTTATCCTTGTAATCATAGTCGAGGCGCCGAGTTCGTCCATATCGGCAAAGGAAAACTTCTGTATGTGGGCAAACAACTCCCTTTTCATTCCGGCGCAAAAGCCAACCGCTGCTTTTGCCGCAAAATACTGGGCTGTCAGCGAGGCGGCCAGCCCCACTGCGGCCAGAAGCACCAGGAGAGCGCCCATCCTTCCGATACAGGCATAGTCTCTCCCTGCGATTCCCACGTCGATGATCTCTGCCATCACCAGCGGGACAAACAGTTCAAAGGAGGCCTCCAGCAATTTAAACAGAGGCGCCAGTATACTCTCTTTTTTGTATTCCCTCAAAAACCGCAGTAACTTTTTCAATCTCTTACCCTTTCTCTATGGAACTGTCCCTCAGCTTCCCTGCATCTCCAGCTGCGCCTTCACCAGACGGCTGTAGATGCCGCCCTTTGCGATCAGCTCCTCATGGGAGCCCACCTCCGCGATCCGGTGTCCGTCAATGACAATAAGGCGGTCGGCATTTTGCAGGGTGGAGAGGCGGTGGGCAATGGCAAACGTAGTCCGCCCGTCCGTGAGTCGCTCCAGCGCCTTCTGAATCATAAACTCGCTCTCCGTATCCAGACTGGCTGTGGCCTCGTCGAGGATCAGAAGCCTCGGCTCATTCAGTATAGCCCTTGCAATGGCGATCCGCTGCCTCTCTCCTCCGGAGAGGGTATACCCCTTCTCACCGACATAGGTATTGTACCCATCCGGCGTCTTTGATATGAATTCGTGGGCATTCGCCATCTTGGCCGCCCGAATCACCTCCTCATAGGTGGCGTCCGGACGGGAGAACCGGATATTATTGAGAATGGTTCCCGTGAACAAAAACGTCTCCTGCAGCACCACACCGATCTGGGAGTGGAATTTATCCGAGCGTATCTCCTTAATGTCGTGCCCGTCTACCAGAAGGCTGCCGTCGTCTACTTCATACAGGCGCATAATGAGGTTGATCAGGGTGGACTTTCCTGTTCCGGACGCCCCCACAATCCCTATCATCTCTCCCTTGCGTATCCTGAAATTCAGATCCTCCAATACCGGCTGGTAGGACTTGTAGCCGAACGTAGCATGGGAAAACTCAATCTCCCCCTGCACTTCCAGCTCCACCGGCCTCTCCACATCTTCGATAAATATATCCTGAGCCAGCACATCATTGATTCTCTCAATGCTGCTGATGAGGTTCATCAGATCCCTCGGCATCGACGTCATCCAGTTGAGGTACTGGTACAGAAGCTGCGTGTAGGTGATAAACTGAATCAGTTCTCCCGTAGTCATGGCGCCACCAAACACGTCCAGACCGCCAAAGTAGATGACGAGAAATACACCGGCTCCCATTATCAGGCTGATAAAGGGGTTAAACACTGCCCAGAACACCTCGTTTCTCGTCTGCACGCGGCAGAACTCCTGCGCCAGGGCATTGAATTTTTCCTTCTCATCCTCCTCCTTACCGTAGGATTTTACCACCCGCATACCCGATATGACGTCCTGCAGGTTGCTGTTTACATCATCGCTCTTTTTCCACTGCAGATGAAACCGTCTGTGAATACTCTTGCGGAAGGCATAGGTAAAAATCACCGCCAGCGGCACAAAGATAAAACTGAGCAGCGCCAGTTTTACATTCAGGAGCAGCATAAAAATAATATCGCAGACAAAAATAAAGCAGACCGTAAACATATTACAGAATGTTCTCTGCATAAAATCACGGATTTTCCCCGTGTCAAAGGCGATCCGGTTCATCAGTTCGCCCGGCCGCCTGTCGTTGATAAAATTCAGCGAGAGAATCTGCACCTTCTCAAACAGCTCCCGCCGCAGGTCTTTGGAAATCGTGGCCCCCAGCACCGTACAGTAGTAACTTTTGAGTACATTGATTACCACGATGCCCGCGCTGAGCAGAAACATGATGCCCAGGCACAAAAAAGCCACTCCCATGCCGCCCTCTCCCGAAGTGAGCACATCATCTACCAGGTGCTTTTGCACCTCCGGATTCAAAAGAGTCACCACGGCGGCCAGTATCATCAGTATGATAATGCCGGTAAAGCTCTTTTTGTAGGGCGCCGACATGCGGAGAAAATTCCGCCAGAAGCCCCCCTCTTTTGAACAGTGCGGACAGTATCTCGTGCCCGGAATGGCGCGCCCGCACTGGGGACATATCTTCTCATATTCCCCGCTTGACACCTCCTCGGTGCGTCCGCTTATCAATATATTGATTCCCCTGGCTACATAGGCATAGCGGGACAGGTGCCTGGCCGAATAGTGTACCAGATAGCGCTCGGTGCCCCTGTGGCGCAAAGTCAGAATACCTCCTCCGATCTTTGCCTCCGCCTTTACCTGTTCGCAGTCCGATATGCCGATTTTTTCCAGCACCTCTCCCCGACAGATCTTCCAGATATGTCGGGTGCCCACGATCAGATAGGCGTCCTGAAGCCAGGCGCCCCCCTCGTCGATGTCATAGGGAACGGCGTAATAGATCCGTTCGTCCTCCTCCAGATCAAGACAGGCCTCTGTCTGCTCCGGCAGTTCATATTTCAGTATCATAGATAACCTCCATTCCCATCGTTCGTCTACAGGAATAAATCCAGTTTGCGCTGCTCCTTCTGGCTCAGTTCAAACACGTCCGGTATCTCAAAACGGTTCTCGTCCAGATCTGTGATCAGCAGCCGGCTGTCCGTCAGGCGCACCACCGCATTGGCTCCCATATTGATGGTAAAACGGCACTCGCCCCTGTCCGTCATCACATGAAAATACGCATAGCCGTACTCGTCCTTAATATCTATTATCTTCTCAATGATAGGCGTGAAATAGTGAAGGTTCAGCTGTTCCTCCAAAAGCTTTCTGGTCTCCACGGAGACCTGCGCCAGATCGGCGATCACGCCAATTTCCTTCGAGCGCTCATCTACCGTGCGCAGGGAGATATACTTATCCGGTTCGGTAAAGGGAAACAGCCGGATAACCTGTACCCTCTCCCATACCCTGCCGTCATATTCCAGACGCACAAAGCCTCCCTCGGTACGGATAAACGAGGCGTTCTCCTCCGTCAGATAGTGAAGCGCCGTCATCTCCTCCGTCTCCTTCTCCATCTCACTCATCGTAATATTTTCTTCCATGGTTCCCTCCATTTCTATCTGTCATTCCAGTCCCTTCAGGGCCAGGGATTTTGTCTGCAATTCCATCAGTTTATAATAGATGCCCCGGAGAGCCTCCAGTTCGCTGTGGGTTCCCTCCTCGACAATCTTTCCGTTATCAATCACCACCAGACGGTCGGCGTCTCTCAGCGTGGATAGACGGTGGGCAATCGACAGTGTCGTGCGCCCCTTCACAAGGTAATTCAGCGAGCTCTGGATCGCCTTCTCCGTCTCGGTGTCCACACTGGCCGTCGCCTCGTCCAGAATCAGAATCTTCGGATTGGCAAGCACCGCCCTGGCAATGGATATCCGCTGCTTTTCACCTCCGGACAGATCCTTGCCCGAAGCTCCGATCACCGTGTCGTAGCCGTCCGGCATATTGGCGATAAATTCGTGGGCGCTGGCCAGTATGGCCGCCTGAATGATATCCTCCCTCGTGGCCTCCGGATTGGCGTACGCAATATTCTCCGCGACCGTCCCCATAAAGATATAAGTATCCTGGGACACCATCGCCACATTTCTCCGCAAATCCCTGAAGGCCAGGTTTTTCACGTCTTCCCCGTCGATGGAGATACTTCCCTCGTCCACGTCGTATAGCCTTGAGATCAGATTGACAAGCGTGGTCTTTCCCGCGCCCGAACGCCCTACGATCCCCAGCATCTCTCCCTCCTTCACATGAAGGCTTATGTCCTTCAGGACAGGATTATTTATATCGTAACCAAATGTCACATGCTGCAAATCAATCTCGCCCCGCGGCTCTTTCATCTCCACGGGATTCTCGATCTCCTGGATATCCGGCACCGCATCCATAATCTCAAACATGCGCTGCGCCGCATTGATGCTGTCAGACCACATGTGGAATACCTGGGAGAAAAAGTTCATCGGCCCGTTCAGCTGCGCCACATATCCCACAAAGGTGATCAGCACACCCAGCTCGATGCTTCCGGTATTCAGAAGGAGTATAACTCCCAGTATCCACACCCAGATATTCGATATCTCCTGCACCAGGTTATACAGTACCGTAAAGCGGTTATTGTACTTAACAATGCGGATTTCCGCCTCCTGCAGCCGCTCGTTGACCGGCTCAAACCGGTGGTTCTCCTGTCCCTGCTGCCCAAATGCCTTCACCACCCGCGCCCCGGTCAGATTGTCGTTGACGCGGCTGTTCAGCGTGCGCTCGGCCCGGTGCCTGCGCCCGAACAGGCTCCACAGCTTCGGCTTTAATTTCACACTCATAAATACAAGAAACGGCAGAAGCACGCAGGCCACCAGCGCCATGCGCCAGTTCAGCCGGAACATCACAACAAACGAGGCGATGATCGTAAAGGCGTGGACAAATATATACGGAAATCCGTCCAGGAAAAATCCAGTCACCCGATCCGCGTCGCTGAGCACCCTGGTCATCAGGCTTCCCGTCTGCTTACTGGTAAAAAAGTGAATGGAGAGCCGCCCCATGGAGGAAAAGACGTCCTGCTTCATATCGCGCACCGTGGCGGCCACCACCCGCGCCATCAGGGTTCCCTGCAATATGCTCACCCCCTGCTGGACGCACTTGGACAGCAGAATCGCCGACACTAACAGCGCCAGCGCCAGAACGTATCTCCCCTCAAGTCCGAAGGAGGCCAGCCAGGCATCGTCCTTCACCAGAACCCTATCGTACAGCACCGTACCGCTCAGGTACGGCCACACCAGATTCAGTCCCGCCGCCGCAAAGTAGCACAGAAACAGCGTGATGAACTGCACGCGGTATCGGAAGAAATACCGCAGTGTCCTCACAAAAATCGAGCGCTTGTTCATGCACTTCGGGCATATCTTCCGCTTCGGATCCGGATACATCGTACCGCAGACCGGACAGTACTCCGCCTTCTCCTCCTGAATATCCGCCGAGGCCTCCACCTCCTCCGCCGCATCCGGATACTTCTTGAGTTTCTTATAGCTTTTCATAAACAGATTCATCTGTTCCAGATACAGATTGGTAAGCGCCGCCACCCGCATGGGAGCGCCCTTATAATCTATCACCACCAGATTCGTAGCAACCTGGCGCTCGATCTTCATGTGCGCCGTCTCCGCCAGCGGGAGCAGACGGCATGTGTATTCGAGCGTGTCCTCGCCATAATTCATATCCTTCGTCTTCGTCCCCCGGAAATACCGCACGCGGTTCCCGATCGGCTCGCTGGTTACGATCCCCAGCATCTCCCCTGTCAGAAACAGATAGCCGCTTATGTATTCCCCCTCAAAGGACAAATCGGCCGGACAGACGTCCAGAATGTCCTCCTTTTTTATCCCCTGCGCCTTCAACTGCGCGAGAACCCTTGCCGGGAGCTGGTTATCCTTCATACTGTCAAGTCCCCTTTCCTGAAAATTCCCCTTACACGAAAAAAAGTACCTCTGAATATCTATCAGAAGTACCCACTCCATGTCTCACAAAAAGCGCTCTCATCTTCCCTGCGGCGGCATGAACAATATGTAACCTTCTGATAGTATGTGCGTATCTGTATATGTCTTAGTCAAAATTTTCATATTGTCCACCACCTTTCCTTTAGTCTGCTGTCATTATAGCGAAAGAAATTCCATATGTCAATATGGAATTTCCGTATAAATGTCATATATACTTGTCATTATGACTGTCCTATATAATTATTCCGAAACCTCCATGCGCCGGATAATGTCCCGCACCACTCCATAGAGTTCCGGTTTCAGCACCTCCAGAGAGACCGGCTCCTCCATGAGAATCACATTGTGGCAGGTGGCGTTGATCAGTTCCACAATCATATACAGCATAAGGTCGGGATTCCGGAACGTCCGCCCAGACTCCTCCAGGAGCGCGCGGTACACGTCATAGAAGCGGTAGCCCCCACTGTCCTCCGCCTCGGACACCAGCATGTGCCGGAACACTCCCCAGCTGAGGTTGCGGGAGATAAAGCGAAGCACAATGGGATTTTTCTGAAAGTGATTGACAATAAAATCCGCCAGGAAAATTACCTTGTCCTCCAGCTCCGGCAACTGTCTCCCCGCCATCTGTTCCCACGCCTTCCGGAACAGTCCGGACGCCTCGTGGACGATGAGCTTGTCCCGCAAATCGTACTTATCCTTGAAATACAGGTAAAAAGTTCCCTTCGCCATACCGGCTTCCCTTACGATGTCCGATATGGAAGTCTCCTGGATTCCCTTTGTGGTAAAGAGGGAAAACGCTGCGTTTAACAGCGCCTCCCTCTTTTGTTTTTTCTTCTCGTCCAGTTTGCCCACGGCAACAGCCCCCTAGTCCTCTTTCTCCAGCGCTTCCGTCTCGATGATGAACTTCACATCACCCTTCATTCCACTGCCGATTCCGCTGAAGCTGTCATACTTTTTACCCGCTTCAATCACTGCGTCCAGACGGTCTAACAGGCTCTTGATATCCTCCTCGTATACACTCTCCAGTTTGCTCACGCCCTCATTCCTGAATTTACTCATTCCCGAAGCCAGCTTTCCTGCGCCCTTATCCAGCTTGCCGCTGGCCTCTGACAGTTTGGAGACGCCGGACACCAGTGTGTCTGTGGCCTTATTTAAATCCTTCCCGCCCTTTTTCAGTGTCTTCATTCCTGTATTCAGTTTCTTTGTCTGCTTCTTCATGGTTTTGCTGGCCTTTTTCAGTTTCTTTGCACCGTCCGTGAGCGTCTTATTATTCTTTACCAGCTTATCGCCGCCCTCTTTCAGTGTCTTTATGCTGGCAACCAAATTAGGCATCTGGGTTTTCAAGGTCTTCGAGCCCCCCGTCAGGCTGGCGGAGCTTCCGGCCAGTGTACTCAGTCCGTCCATAACGGTATTTACCCCTCCTGCCAGAGTAACCGCTCCCTTCTTCAGATCTCCAGAATCCGAAGTGGCTGTCTCCATCTGTTCAATAGCCGCTTTCTGGCCGGCCGTCACCTGCTCCAGACTGGCAATCAGCGTCGCATCTGCCCCGGCCGCCTTCAATCCGGCAATAATCTTCTCATTCTGTGCAAAAGTAGCCTTCAGCTGCGTCAGGTTCGCATTTAAGGAAGCTACACCGTCGGAAACGGCCTTCGCCCCTCCCTTTAGCGCCGTGACATTTTCCTTTTGTCCCAGCTTATCCACTCCGTCCGTATAGGTCTTCAGTCCCTTGTCAAACGTGTTGATCTGGGCGGGAAGGCCTTTCACCGCCTCGTACAGGTCGCTGTTTCCATCGGCAATCTGTCCGGCCCCCTTCACATAGGCGCTCACGCCGTCCGCCATCTCCGTCACGCCGTCCGCATATTCCTTCACTCCTTTTACGAGTGCAGGGCCGTTTGCAGCCAGGGTGGAGATCCCCTTCGTGAGCTTTTTCACACCGTCTTTGCGGTAAGTCTTTATCTTCTTGTCGAGTGTTCCCATCTTCCCCTCAAAGAGCTCCATATTGTCCGAGAGGGTATCCGTACCGTCCACCAGCGTGGCCGCGGCGTCTGTCAGATCGGAGAGTCGCTCCTCCACCTCGTCCCGGCTGCCTATCTTGTTCAATTTCAACTCGTTTAACAGACTGGGGCTTGCATAGGTGAACGTATTCCCCATGGAAAAATCTGTCACCTGGGCTGTCACCGTAAATTCGCTGTGTATCTTCTTCGCATACTTTTCCTCCAGCGACAGGCTCTCTGCCAGGCCCGGCGTGCCCACTCCCACTACAATCTGGTTGGAGCCGTCGTTGATTAGACGGCCGTTGTCCACCTTTACCTGGGAGAATTTGTCATTGGGGAGAATCATTCCCGTAATCAGCACAAACGGCGTATAAACCGTTTTCTTCTTCCCATGGACTGTCACCGTCTGGCGGGATTTGTTCGTGTAGGACACATGAATCTTTACCTCTCCGCTCTTTCCGGGCAGTTCGGCCGCCGGTATCTCCTTCCCGTCCAGCGAGTAAGTGACCGACACCTCCACCGGAAGCTCCTCCGAGGACTTTCCCTGATAATAGATGTCGTCGCCGGAAGTGTTCCAGTTCAGCGCCCCGCCCGACTGGGTAAAGCTCTCCTTCCCCTTTACATTGGTAATATCCGTCAGATTGGATTTGTCATTTACCGTTCCGGAGACCATTCCGGAATTTTTCAGCCAGTCCGCCACTGTAATCTTCTGTACCGAACCGTCGGCCGCCGCATTGACGTAGACCGACTCCTCTTTGCTTATCTTCTTTGCACTGGCATACGGACAACTTCCGAGAACCAGCGCTGAGACTAACGCCGCGCTGAGCGCCGTTTTCCCGATTCTCTTTACTCTTATTCCTCTCATTCCTGCTTTCATTTTAACCTCCATTCCGGAGCGCTTTGCGCGCTTCTGTTGCGGGGCACGATGCCCGTCTGCTCAGTAATCTATTTTTCTCATATCCCATGTCGTCCGGCATATAATGCGGTCAAATACAGTCAGCATAGCCGGCAGGATCAGAATTACTACCACCGTACTGATGACGGCTCCTCTGGCCAACAGCGTACAGATGGATTGAATCATGTCAATGCTGGAGGACATAGTCACTCCAAACGTGGCGGCGAAAAGGCACAGTCCGCTTGTAAGTATGGATTTTATAGACGTCCTGTGGGCAATGCCGATCGCCTCTTTCTTCGTCCTGTGCTCCAGCGTGCGCTCCTTGTGGTAGCGGCTTGTCATCAGAATCGCATAATCCACAGTGGCTCCCAGCTGAATCGTACCTATGACAATGCTCGCCACAAAGGGGAGCGACTCCCCGCTGAAAAACGGCACCGACATATTCAGGAAGATGGCAAATTCAATGACCGCCACCAGTATGATCGGTATGGAAACCGACTTAAATACAAACAGGATAATGATAAAAATGGCCGCCACGGAAATGTAATTTACATTGGCGAGATCCACGTCCGTGACCTCCGCCAGATCCCTGGACAGAGGCGCCTCTCCAATAATCATGGATTCCGGACTGTATTTTTTCACAATGCCGTTGAGGGCGTCAATCTGCTTATTGGACTCTGTGGTGGCCGACCGGTAATCCGAGCAGATAAACTGCAGTTCATAGTTATCGCCCTGCAGCATCTCACGGTACTCATCCGGCACCATCTCGTCCGGAAAATTCGCCCCCACGACGGAATTCATTCCAAGCACCCATTTAATCCCGTCCACCTTCTCAATCTCCTGCCGCATCGCTTCCTTGTCCTGATTTTTTATGCCGTTCTTCATCAGAAGGACATGCATACTGTTCATGTCAAACGTGTCCTGCAGTTTGTCATTGGCAACCGCCGAATCCAGTGTCTGTGGCAGGGAACGGGAAATATCGTAATAAATCTCGTAGTTCTTATTGCCATAGTAGGCCGGCCCGATCAGTACCACAAAGATGGCGAGCGCCACCGGCCACAGTTTTACGATCCAGCGGGACAGTCCGTTCATTTCCGGAAGGATACTGCGGTGGGAAGTTTTCTCAATGGCCCCGTCAAACAGAAGAATCATCGCCGGAAGCAGGGTGATACAGGTAATGACGCCGATCACCACTCCCTTTGCCATGACAAGGCCCAGATCCGTCCCCAGCCGGAATGTCATGAAACAGAGCGCCGCAAATCCGGCAATCGTAGTGACGGAACTGCCCGTCACAGACTTAAAGGTATTAGCGATGGCATGTGCCATAGCCCGATTTTTATCCCCCTCAAACCGCTGCTTGTTCGCCCGGTAGCTGTCCAGCAGAAAAATGGAATAATCCATCGTGACTCCCAGCTGCAGGATCGCCGTGAGCGCCTGTGTAATATAGGAAATCTCACCGAATATAATATTGCTTCCCATATTATAGAGGACGGCGGCTCCTATACCGGCCAGAAATATAAAGGGCGTTGCGAAGGAGTCCATTGTAAACATAAGGACAACCAGCGACAGCAAAACGGCCACTACCACATAAACCGGCATCTCAGACAGCGCCAGATTTTTAATATCCGTGACAACGCCGGACATACCGCTGATAAACGCCTGCTTCTGCACGATTTCCCGCATCTGCGTCACGGCCTCCATCGTGGAGTCCGCCGAAGTCGTGTCGTCAAACAGCGCAATCATCATCGTGGCGTCGCCTCTGAAAAAGGCCTCTCGGAGTTTTTGGGGAATCATCTCCACCGGCACGCTGATGTCGGTCAAGTCGTCATACCAGAGAATGTTCTCCACATGGTCAACCTCTTTCAGTTTGTTCTTTAGTTCCACGACGTCCCGGTTCTCCATATTTTCCACTATGACCATGGAAAATCCTCCCATGCCGAATTCATCTACCATGATGTCCTGACCGGACACGGTTTCCAGCGAGTCCGGAAGGTAGCTGAGCACATCATAGTTGATCCGCGTCATGCTGTAACCGATGGCGGAGGGAATCAGCAGAAGAACTCCCACAATCAGAATCCAGATTTTGTGTCTGGCAATCCATTTTCCAAATTTAATTACCATTTTCTCACTCCGTTTCCATACAAAATTCCCATGCAGGTCTCTTGGCAGGGCAGCCTTTTAAGCTGCGCCCGCCTCCGTTTATGTCCCAAAAAATGAACGTTGGTCATTTTTGTCTATGTCAGTGTATCACAAACCATTTTCGCCGTCAACCCCCGGAAGATAATTTTATGCTATTTTAATGCAATTTTTAATAAAATTATTTTGTGACCGCGGAAGTTTTTTCTTGAGTATCTCTGAAAACTATAGTATAATATATGATATAGTAACGTTCTTTGATACCCAGACTACACGGAGGAATTACCATGAGCCAGAAAATAGAAAATCTGATTGAGCTGCTGCCAATGATACAGCAGTTGTATAGCCAGGATGTATATATTACGATTCTTGATTCAGATGGGATAATGCGGGGATACGCCATACCGGAGGGCGAGAAACCGCAGCTTGAGGTCGGAGACGTCTTCATCGATCCGAGTGGCGCTTTCGACGAGGTTATGCGCACAGGAAGATCCAGACACAACTATCTGCCCAAAGAAGTCATGGGAGAGGCCTTTGAGGGAGAGCTGGTGCCAATCAAAGAGGACGGCAAAGTTGTCGGGTGCATAATCTGTACATATTCTGTGGACGTCAGGGATCAGATGAAGAAGATCACAGATGAATTCCGGAATTCCGTGGACAACATCAGCCAGTCGCTGGCTCAGCTTGTGACAGGCATGGGAAATCTGTTCCAGATGCTCACGGATATGGACTCCACCACCACCAATGTGGAGAGCGATGTCCACAATGCCGTCGAGGTTGTGAATACGATCAACAGCAACGCCTCACGCTCCAATATTCTGGCGCTGAACGCTTCGATTGAAGCGGCGCGGAGCGGCGAAGCCGGACGCAGTTTCGCGGTAGTAGCCACCGAGATGGGCAAACTGGCTAATGACAGCGGCAACTCCGCCAAAGAGATCCAGTCCACTCTGAACACGATCCGCGAGGATCTGCTTTCCATTGTCTCATCTATTAAGGAAGCGAGCAATTTCACAGAGGAACACCGGGGCAATATAAGCGGTATCCAGACAGTCCTTGGAAAACTGACCGAGTTGGCCGGACAGCTGGAGAAAGACATAAAACAGCAGGGGAGATGATTTGCCCCGGCATATTATTCTCCATTCCGGAGCGCAGCGACGGAAGTACGAGCAAAAATCAGCGCATCGGCGTGATTTTTCACACTATCTCCCCTCCCCGCCGGTGCGTTCTCTCTGTGCCGTAGGAGCACCGCCCCGCCGTCTCCGGAAGATCGTTCCGACAATCCACACGGCCATCACTCCGAAAAGCGCGCCGGCGCTGTCAATCAGTACATCTGTCAACCGGCCACTTCTCCCCGGAACAAACAATTGATGAAACTCATCTGTCGATGCGTAGAACACAGAAATAAGCCAGGCCATAAGGAAATACCTGTTCCTTATGTCCAGCCACGACAATAACGTCAGAGCGCAGAGAACTCCCAACACCGTATACTCCAGCGCATGGGCTGTCTTGCGCACCGGATAATCCACAGTCCTGGCAAAATTCATCTGTGCCGTCTCCTCCCAGTTGTCAAAATCCGGATAAAGTATTGTCCCAACTGCCATTCCCACACGATAACTGTCTTCGGATGACTCAGCTGCCGTCCTGGCGGAAAAGAGGAAAATAACCGCCATCCAACAGAGGAACAGAGCCAGGAATACGATTCTGAATCTACCCATGCTGTTTCCTTTCATTACTTTTCTCTATTATAACTTATTTTTCTGCAAATTTCCATAATGTGAATTTTCCCTTTTTCTTCATATACGCTTTCACAGCAAGTTTGGCCATGGGCAAATCTGATTCTGAGTCCGAATAAAAAGCATCTATCTTTTCGTCCTTCCATATATTCCGAAATCTTCTTACTTTTTCCTCTCCATAACAATTGTCACCGGCAAAAATACCGCTGGCGCCATCTACCTGGGAAGCGATTAGGTTTTTAATTCCGAGTTCCCGGCAAATTGGACGAAGGAGAAATTCCGGAGAGGCGGAAATGATTACATCCGTCGGTTTCTTTACTTGAATATACCACGAATCCAGTTTCCCTTTGTGATGTTTCCAAAAGGATTCCACTTCCCTCCCAATATCCTTGATCCCCCTGAGAAAAGAAAAAAAATCTTCTTTCATCTTCGTTTTATCACAGCGTCCTGTTTTGTATCTCCACATAGCGCGGAACTGTCCCGGCCAGTAACGCGCAATAAAGGGCCTTCTCGCAAGACAATACAGATAAAATTCTATCGTGCTGTCTCCCTTATAGATTGTTCCATCGAAATCATATACATTCACGTTTCTCTCTCCTTATCCCATATACAAGACAAAAAACAAAAATATTGCATACACGCATCCGAGGCCGAGGATCACTTTGTCCTTCAGTATCACCTCAACCGGATCTCCCTCCGACTCTCCCTCAAGGATAAAACTGTAGCGCATAGTCAAAAGCAACACAATAGGAACTGTCCCAATTATCCGGGAGTCTGTATGTTCCATTGTCCAGAGCGCATAAAAGCCGTTGCTTAGTCCCATACACATATACATATTTTTATCCAGAAACTCCTTTGTATAGAGTGAGAGAACCCTGCGAGTCTGAAGCTTTGTCTCCGGCCCATTATACTTTTCAAGTTCATTTCTCCTTTTGCCCAGGGCAAAATAAAACGACAGGGAAATTACCGTTAAATACAGCCAGGCTGAGACGGCGATGCCGGAAACCACACTTCCAAAAAGAATCCGAATCAAGAAACCGGATACCAGTATACATATATCAAGAAGCGCTACCTCCTTCAATCGATAACTATATACAAGATTCAGAATCATATACAAGGCCAGATATCCCGCCGCAATAAGCGGAAAGCGCAGGATCACCACAGTCAAAGACAGCAGACCGCATACAATTGCAATAATGGCAGCCGTCTTTACAGAGACTGCACCGCTCGCAATCGGACGGTTCTTTTTGGTCGGGTGAAGGCGATCCTTTTCTGCATCACAGATATCGTTAATGATATATATGGCAGAGGAAATGAGACAAAAGCAAACCGTCCCCACCAGGGTATCAAAAAATCTGCTTCCATTTAAGAACTGTCTCCCAAAAAACAGCGGTATAAAAACCAATATATTTTTTATATAATGCCGAACTCGTAAAAGCTTCATATATTTCAACATTTCATATCCCCCGTTTCTTCTCTCCTTAATATTTATTGCGGCGTCACTATGCGAAAGGAATTAAACCGGTCGTCCACCTGGTAAGCGCTTTGATTGTCAAAATAGTGATATAAAGTCCTGCTTACATTTTTCTCAAACAAGATAAGGATAAATTTATCCTGTTTCCAGCCCTCAATGAGATTTATTATCTCCTGCTCCGTCTTGTCCGATACATCTACAAGCTGTCTCTCCGAGTCCTTTGCCGAAGCAGCATATGAATAATATCCGGAGAAATTTATCCTGCCTGTGTCAAGGACAACAAGGGCCGGATCTTTTCTCAGCTGCTCAGACACATACTCCGTAACCCCCTTGTAATCATCACACGAATAATAATATAAGCGGGCTATAAAGACAGCAGACAGTAACAAAAGCACAAAATATGCCGAAAAAAGAATCTTCCCCAGTATTGATTTATCCCATATCTCATGAAGGAGGTCGCACAGACATATCAGAAAAACAGGGAACACCGACATACAGTGTCTCTCCCACAATCCCATATGGACAACGGCAGCACAGATAAAAATAACCGCGAAAAAAGCGACAGAGGAAATCAACATACTCTGATTTCTTCTGACAAATGAAGACCTCGCCCTGACAAGAACAGCCAATATGCCGAGCAGTGTAAGCACAAAGAGCAGCAAAAGAGCAATCTGCCACCATTGCATACTCCCCCAGTTACCCGCCCGCAAGTCGTTCCGCGACAGGCCTACGCCCTGCATACCGAGGAATGAGTATATTACATACAATATACTTTTTATGCCAAAGCCGGTAGTCGTGCTGTTCAGATAAGTGGCATACAGATACAGCAAAATGATATAAAATGGAGAAAAGCACGCCATTATGCCAATATGCCTCAAAACCAAAGCCCTTTCCCTGCGGATTTTCAAAAAGCAATTTGCAAAATAAAGCACAATGATAAATCCAAACATAAAATGGAAAAACACACCCAACAGATATATGATATTCAGTTTGACAAGATTCGCACAACTGCTGAATTCCTCCACACAAAAGGTGTAATAGACAAACGCAAGCGAAAAAGCGTATACAATAATATAAGGCGTTGCCTCATCCATATAATACACAAACATCGGATGCACAAAAAATACAAGGCTCCACCACAGAGACCAGCCTCTGGATTTTACAATCTTAAAAACATAGACAACAGCGAGCGCCACAAAGGGAAGATTGCTGCACCGCAGAAGAAATTCGGTTGCACCTGCCAGATGTGACCAGAGCATAATATAGAGCATATATCCCGGCTGCGCATACCCCAGCGCCGTCTGCATCGTCGCCTTAATATCTCCGCTAATCGGATCGGCTACCCGGCAGATCTCATCACCCCAAAGACTCCCGCCGGTAATTGAAAACAGGGAAATCAGAAAGATTACAACTGTACATACCGCCAGACTGATTTTGGACTTTTCGACTATTTTTTTCATTGTTCCGCTCCTCGGCATTTATTTTTCTAAGTAAGCGTAACACAAAGCAATTCAAAAATCAATGATGATATTGTTTTTCTTGACATTTAATAACTGTCGTTCTATTATATTAGTAATTGTCACAATATTTTTGCTCAGAAAACACTGTGATGGTTGCAATATATATCCACTGGTAATACTGCTGTCTATAAGTAGAGAGGTATTTTAATATGAATTCCGATAAAACAAAGACAATTGCTTTTTTGAATCTGCTGCGTGCGTTTGCCGTGGTGCTTATTACACATGCGCACACAGCGGGAGTGTGGCCCATAGATATACACGGCGGCGCGGCGCTTGGAAATGCGCTCTTTTTTATGATTTCAGGTTTTCTGCTTCACGTAAATCATGACAGCAGATTTCTGACATGGTATAGTCAAAAATTAATCCGGCTATACGTTCCTCTGACTCTGGTTCAGATTTTTTTAATATTTATCCATCCGGAGCGGATTAATTCGGTTCTTAAATGGATTGGTGTAGAACATTACTGGTTTGTCCCCGCAATAGCTCTCCTTTACATTTTTATGTATTTTATCTTAAAATACAGCGCTGATAAGATACCGCGATATATATGGGGCGCAATTGTATTATATTTTCTGTTGTATGTATATTATTATACCACATCCGACTCTTTTGATGTAGACGGCCATTTTTTATTGAGACTGGTACTAAGCATGATAGAAATATCCATAGGCGCCTGGCTGAGAGTGCGTCTTGACGGCCGGCGCCTGATTAAGCATCCTCTTTGCAAGGGGATACTGGCGTGCCTCTGCTATGGCATAGCCATGATTGGCGGCAAACTACAAATCAATGTATTTTATCTTGGACAGTTTTTGCAACATGCAAGCGCAATTGCATTTGCCGTCTGTATGATGGATTGGGGACGACAGAATGAAGATAAAATCCGCCATTTTCTGGAAGATACAAAGACAGGACGGCTTGTGATCCAACGGATCAGTGCATTATCGTTAGAAATTTATTTAGTGCAACTTCCTTTGATGGCGGATTTTAAAAAATTCGTATTTCCAATTAATCTAATCATTATCATACTGCTGATCGGAGTATGCGCCGTTATACTTCAAAAACTTTCCCGCAACATACTGCATAGGCGCTAACTATGAATTTCTGCCAAAAAAATATCCTCTCCCGCAATCCATAACTTTTCAGTTACCCGACGATCACGGTGTGCATCTTATGGCAGATAAACGGTAAGCCATCTGGATACTGTCCCTTTACCGTTATGTGCGCAGTATATATACCGGAATTTTCTGCCGGCGCCAGTACGCCTTTAAAAGCGCCGGAAATATCTTCCTGAAGTGCGACAAGTTCCCGTGAACAGGAAACAGCCTTTGCGCCGGATTCACTGAACATATTCTCTACCGGCCGACTGTGAACAGCCGTCACCGCCAGATTTTCTATCACGGTACCTCCGCTTACTGTCACTGCATATTCCGGTGTCGCTCCAAGCTCTGCCCTCTGCGGCCCATTTACCTTTACACAGATATCCTCGCCTTCCCGAATCACACCTACGGTCGCCGTCATGGGAGCATCCGTACTGTACTGGGCCAGAAGCCTCCATGTGCCCGGACGGACATTTTTTAGATTATATATACAAAATCCCCCTCCACATATCTGTGGACGAATATCCGTAGGTTTATTATCCGGTCCAATAAGTACCAGATTGATCTGGCAATCGCCCGGATAACCGGATGTGTACCAATACTTTTTATCCGACCACACGACAGTTATCATAGAATAATTCCCCTGGGCCGAAACGATAAATTCATAGAGACGGTAATTCGCTCCCTGATAGGTATCCAACTGGTTAAGGCTCAGCAGAGACTCGGAGGAATCTGCCAATATCTGGTTAAATATCCGCATCATGTCAAAAGCATTGGGAGCGTTATAATATTTGCTTTTTACATTTTTTGCCAACATATCATGAAAGTAACTCTCCCTCATATACGGGCCAAGCCCGGCTATATAAATGGGAGGCTCATTTTTTAATACCTGCGCCGGATTGGGGCCGTGATTATGCTCTCCATCGCTTATAAGTACAAAGGCCTTAATATCCGTCTTCATTTTCCCTTCCATATCATTTGCCAGGCTCACTGCCTCACCGATATTTGTCGAACTCCCCTCTGTCTTCAGAGTGTCAATGGCTGCCGCCGCCTTCTCTAACTCGTCTCTGCCCTCAGTAACAACTGCGGGTTCCGGCGCGCTGCCGTCCGGATACAGCCACGAAGCGGACGTTTCAAATCGTGATACTCCAAACTGGTCTCCCCGGCGGGAGCAATCAAGAAACGCCTTGGCGTCAATCTTAATCATGGCGCTCGCCTGATACATGCTGCAGGAATCGTCTAACATCAGTACATAGCCAAGTAATTGGGGATAATACCGCTCAATCGCCTGTTCTACAGATGGTTCATCGTATCCGCAGATAAGCAGAAGTCCTCGCAGTTCCTCCTTTGTAATCAACGGATCTGTGTATTCATTCACAATAATCCGGCACATCTCGTCTACCGTTAAAGCCGGAAAAAAATGCAGCACCTCCCGGACAGAGGCCTCTCTGTCATAACCGGCCATATGCAGGTTGTGAAGCATCTCCGCCGCTGTGATAGACGGATCCTTTTCTAACTGCTCCTGACAAAATTGTTCAATTGGAATTAACATCGTTCTTCTCCTTTATCTCTAATAATATGGGCATATTATATCTGTGTCCGTCCAGTACGCCAATGAGTACAAGATCGTATGTATCCGCCTCGGCAAATGCAACAAGCTGAAGATAAAAATCATTGCCCTTTTCCAAGACCTCTCCGCTTTTCAACACTACCTGTGCCAGATGAGGAGACAAACTCCAGGTGAGCCGTTCCGTTCTCTCATGATTCATTCCCATGATAGCAACCGTCTGTCCGACGTCATACACAAACCGGTTATCCTTTGGCGGCTCAGGGAATGGAAATGGATAATCATACTTCTGGGCAATCTTCCCATCCTGAAGCAACGGGAATCTGCCTCTCTCATCGATCTTCCACACGGAAAGATCCCAGCCAAGCTGCTCATACAGACTCTTATCCAGAAAAGCATCCGCCGGTTTCAATACTTCCCCTGCATCGATAAATTTTCCGTCGCAGGTCATGGAATCATAAGCAACACAGTTTTGCACAGGCTGCAGAGATATTCTGGCAGATTTTGCCCCGGCAAAATGCGAGCCCACCGACACACAGCCTGATATGCTGGCACTGGCGCCTGAAACTCCTTTTCCAATGCCGCAGACTTCTCCATCCTTTTCCGTTGCCGTCAGGCAACAGGCGCTATAACAGCCGGATACTCCGGCCCCGCTCTCCATAGTTCCCACCACTCCATACGCGCCTTTCCCGCCTGACAAAAGAGCGGAGACGCGGCAATTCGTAATACTGCCGCCCTTCATAGAGCCTACCACTCCGACGGCAGTTTCCTCCGCGGCCTGATAACTGCCAGAGACAACTGCTCCCGACACCTGCACTCCGGTGGCGCAGCCGATCAGTCCCGCTACCGCCGTCTGTCCCTGAGCTGACAAACTAACGCCGACATTTTTTACAGAACCGCCCTCCATGGTATCTACAAGGCCGGAAATCTTCCCTGCGTTCACTTTGCCCTCCACTGTAACATCGCTGATCGTATTTTTATCTCCTTTTAGATTCGCCGCCACACCGGCATATATACCGGTGCAATTATCTGCCTCGATCTCTACCGTACAGTCTTTAACCGTTACATCCTCCCCCTCATAAAACAGACCTCCCAAATTGGCTGCATTATCTATATATCCTGTTACATGACAGTCAGTAACACTCCCGCCCTTACTGATTTTACCAACAAGCCCCGCCAGACAGGCGGCGGGCGACAGAGCCTTTGTATGCGCTTTATTTGGGAACCGCCGAATCACCCCATCTACATCTTTGGCCTCTCCCAAAAGCGGCTGCATCTCCTCTGCCTCAATCGTCCTGCGACCATTCAGACCTTTCAGGCTGACATTGGAGCCACCCGCGCCGGCGATAGCGCCGCCCGCTCCGGTTGCCCCAACCGTTATATCTCTTGCCAGATAAATACATCCCCCTATATAAGCGGCAGCTGCTATTCCCGCCAGAGTCCAGACCTGCCAGCCATCCCCGTGCTTTTCCACCGGATTTACAAGTGTTATCTGCTTGCTTCCCTCTGTGAGCAGATATTCGTCTGAAGATTGGATCTGAACTGTAACTTTAGTTTCTTTATAATCCTCCGACCACCCACCTGTGGCGTCATAAAGAGAAAAGTCACGGATCTCCCAGGTTTTATCCTCCTTTACAACGCTATCTTTTTTCTGCCCGTTTGCACTAACACATACCTTCGCTCCCGGAATCTCAAAGCAACCGCTCAGCGTAGTCCGGTTGTCATGCTCCGCTACCAGCGTACAGTTGAACGGGTATTCTTTACTCACTGTCTCCATGGTAATCGGAATGATCTTTCTCATGCAGACAGAGGCATTGCCGACAGAGGCAACGCACCACGCCTCCGCTTCTTCACCTGCTATATTTACAATTCCATAGCGGTCTTTGCCGTCATTTGTAATTTTATACATACAGTTCTTACTCTCATAAGTATGGCTGTATGTGGAGACCTGCCACGGCTCCAGCCTCCATTCCACCGGTTCCCCTTCCACCTCCTCCGGGAGTAGGTCGGTATAGCCTTCATAGAGAGCCGGTTTCTCCAGGGAATCATAGGCAGTTTTTATCTTTTTCTGCTCCTCTGAAGTATTTTTAAGAATTACCTTCATACATACATTGCCGTAGGCCAGAGCATCGGTCGGACTGGAAAGATCCGCCACATCTACCCAGCCTCCATCTTTATCCTCTACAAAGGATTGTCCCCTCTTTACATTCCAATGATTATATTTATTTTCGTCATCCTTTATTTCCAGCGGGAGAAAAGCCGGTATTCCTGTCGCAGATTTGTATTTGATTATGATTGAGAGAGTAGTTCCTGTAAGAGACAGTGGTTGCGGCAGATCATATGTATAATATCCGGGCCCCGGACAGGGAATATTTCTCACAATATTTTTTTCCTGTCCCTGGTATTCGTAAAATATATCTGCATAACAGGCAGCACAGGCATAAAAACTGACTCCGGCCAGTTGATTGCCGGATTCCAAAGCAAATATACATTTTCCTGCCACAGACGTTTTATTATTTCCATATGGGATGCGAAAATCATTATAGCCGTAAAAATCATGATGAAGAATTTTATAGGGGTTGCTGTAAATATCGTCCGCTGTCTTTGCGATGCAATAGGCATTCCGTCCAAAATTAGCAGATTCATAAGAAATCCAAAAATATCCCCCTGCCGGTTCGCTTTCCCAACAATTTTTCACAAGAAAAGCGCCGGGATTTTTAGGAGCGTTCACAAAATTTGCGATAGGATATGTATCGTCCCAGCCCATAATCGTCACCGCATGGTTGCTACGGCTTCCTGATGTATTGTCAAAATAGGAATATTCCTCTCCTACTGCTTTTACATATTGGTCATTCCATAATATAGAACAGGCAACGCCGCCATACTGCATAATATGATATTTTACCTGCATCTGCCAGTTCGGATCGCCTCCCGACGGCATCGGATTAGGGAGATAACGCACCTCTTTCACATAGCAGTTTCCCGGTTTCTTCTCCGTAATGTCCCACTTGCGTTTCGGAAGTAACTGTTTTTCCATATCTGTTTTATAATAGGGATCAACACAGTGGGGCGTAGCCCCAACGTCCCTTGTCAGATAATTAACCGCCATATAACGGTTTCCCCCATAGGCCTGGGTTCCATCCGGCTTCACCCCCGGCTTCCTTCCCCTTGGGTTCTCATATTCCAAGTCGCCAGACGAAATATCAAAAGTGGAATAAGCTCCATGGAGTTCCGACTTAATCTGCAATTCATCCGCCTCTGACAGTTCCTTCTTATACAATAAGTGAGACTCCAATGAGGCAATCCCTGCAAACAGCCAACAGATTCCAATGCCATAGGGCGTCTTCCCCTTATCCTTGAGCGGACTTGCACCTCCCTCGGCACGCAAATCAAATTTATCTGGTAACGCCGTCATCTGTTTGTCATCCAACGGCAGCATTATCTCATCTCGTTCGTACTGTGATGTCCAAGGATCAACATCAATATAACCGTCCACATCATATATCCCCATATGCACCTCTCCCTTCTCTTGGAACCAGATGTTTAGAATGTAGAATTATTTTAGCACAGGGGGAGAAAAAATACAATTGGAAAGCCTGCACAAAAAACGGAAAATGCTTTTGTGTGGAAGTCTGTCTCCCAAAATTATACCCGTTTTTATTCTTCCTTTTTTTGAACCATTAAGCGCACGCATTTACCCGTAATAAATTTATCTATTATGTCGCATATGGCATAGGAAACGCTTCTGTCTATGTTATCAATGTATTTTAAAGACTCCCTACTATTGTTTAAGGAGGCAGCTATCATCTTCATAAATGCAACGAGTTCATACCGGATGCCCTCTCCATCAAGTTGGTAAAAATAGCGTCTGTTGTCTGCGGGATTTTCATACCGTATCTCAAAATAATCCATTTTCCACCATGGAGCCGGAACATAAATATATCCTTCTGTCCCGGACACAATCAACTCTCCCTCCGATTTTACACCCGTACCGACTTTTATACTTGCTGTTGCTTTTTGATATATGAAATCTACTTTCGAAAATTCATCCATTGTTTTATCCTCTCCGCAACGCGAAACGATACTGACATCTTTATAATCAGTACCAAGTATCTGAAAGACTGGCAACAGCGCAGTCGGTCCCCATGCCGTCATACTGCTCCATTTTAGTTCGTCACATACATTTTCGCTATTTGTACTCAGGCTTGTACAGGTAGCGTCAACTGAGACAACTTCCCCAATCTTGCCCCCTTTTATAAGTAGCAGCATACGGGCATATGCGGTTGAATACGCAGTCCTCATTGCTTCCATAAGGATACAACCCTTTGACTTTGCAAGCACATCAAGTTCTACCGCCTGTTCTCTGTTCAATGCCATAGGTGACTCACACAAAACATGTTTTCCTGCCTCAAGCGCTTCTTTCACTTCCAAATAATGCCTGGATGGATGTGAATGGACATATACGGCATCGACATTAGCAAGCAGGGAATCGTAGCAGTCTGCCACAGTCAGCGAAAGTACATCCTTACTCAATTGCCTGGTGTCATCTGAATACACAGCAACAACATTCGCACCATCCACAAGCCTACTTTCCGCATATATCTTATTTAGAAAATTATCATATCCCACGAGCCCAACATCCATTGATTGTTTTTGGTCTCTAATCTCGGAACTCGAAACTCCCTGTGTCCGTTCAAGGTAAACGACCTTACAAAATTCTTCCAAATAATCAAAGCGGCCTGTCCAATCTGATCCCACAGTAAAAATGTCAATACCATATTTCTTTATGTCATCTATCTTTTGACCTTCATATTCTTCAATAATAATCTTATCTGCTATACCAGTATCCCTGACTGCATTAACTCTCTCCTCCAATGGTTGTTTGACATTAATTTTCCCTCTTGTTTTATCAAAGTCATCCGAAGTTATTCCTACAATAAGGTAATCCCCTAATGCTTTTGCTCGCTCAAGAAGACGAATATGACCATAATGGAGCAGATCATATGTGCCATATGTTATTACCCTGACCATAATTTTTCCTCCCATTCTTACATCAAACCGCGGCTATATATATCTTTTAAAGCATTTATCAGTACCGTATTATCCTCGTGGCTCAAATGACCGATATGTCCTACTCTGAAAATTGTATGCTTCATATCTCCACCATTGGGACAAACCCAAATACTGTATTCGTCTTTTAATATTTCAAATATCCTGTATGCATCCCCACGAATAGGATGTACCGGCGTTACGCCATTTGCCGGAGATTCAGAAACAAATTCAAACGGCAATTCTCTTATTTTTCTTCGGAAATCATCTGCCTGTGCTTCCACACGCAAAATTTCCGCATCAGCACCACCGTTTTTTTTGATTTCTCTGAGCCTTGCGTTAATCTGTAGCAAAATACCCACTGCGGGGGTAAACGGCGTCTGACCTCGTTCCATATTCTTCAATGAATCAGCCAAATTAAAATACATGGATTTTACTTTTGCATGAATGACTCTCTCTAACGCCCTCGGTGTGAGGATAATAGCAGATACCCCAGGAGGACAAGCAAGGGCCTTTTGTGAGCCAGTTATCATCACATTTGCACCACAATGTGTCATGTCAAAAGGATCTGCCAAAAACGAAGAAACACAGTCACAAACATAAAAAATTCCGTTCTTTTTACAGAAATCGCCTATCATTTCTGAGTCGTAAAGAACACCGGTGGACGTCTCATCGATGTTTACAAGAAGTCCTGTAAATGACTGGCCATCATATTCATATAACCGTTCTTTTGTAAGGCTTCGGCCATGCTCCAGCCTAAGTGCCTCATATGGAATGCCATAAATCTCGCACAACTCCACAAAACGATGACCGAAACTCCCTCCGTCAACGATAAGAACCTTATCTGATTCCGTAAAGCAGTTCATAACCACTGCTTCCATGGAACCGGTCGATGAATTTGTCATAAAAACTGCCCTGGATCCTTCCGGCGCCCTTGCATATTCCAATATGAATTTTTCATTTTCTAACATAACTGCAGAAAATTCCGGCGTTCTGAAATATGGCACCTGTTCAGCGCCGATTGCACAAACCTCGCGCGAAGACTGGACAGGCCCTATTGTAAAGTTGAGCATACTATTCCTCCATCCCTAATTGTCTATACGACAAATAATAAAAATACCGCTTCATTGTTACTTTCCGCCTTTTCTTTTCTCTAATATCCTTTTAATTATTTCTCTGTTTCCAGCGGGTATTTTCATATAGATTCTTTTTATGTTATCAGCAAACAAATCTCTGCTTTTTAATAAATATCCACTTAGATTTTTTCTATATAAAACAAAATCGGAGACCTGTTCTTCTATGCCGCCATATCTTCGTTTGTATTCTAGATTTCCTCCTGATAAAAAAAGTCCTGTTTTCCCTTTTTCAATCAGTCTTTTCAAATACCAATCATAAAGCACTTGTCCTGGAGAATACTTGGAAAATTCTAAATCATATGTCAAGTTTTCAATATATACGACATCACACTGCTCACAGGATAATATAAGCGACAGTATTTTCCCTTCTATCTGCAACACGTAAATATGAGAAACATGAAACTTGTCTATATATTCCTGTGCAGTCATATAATAATTATAATGATGCGTCATTAATTTAAACTTAAAATATACCTGCATTGCTTCTGGAACTTCAGGGGCATCCACGCTATATTCTAAAAACTGAACTTCCCCTATTTGCTCGTTCATAAGCCTTAATTCTCGTTTTATATTATAGCGTCCCTTCTTCGAAAGTCTCTTTTCTAACAGTTCAGTTTTTTCTGGTAAATCAATATGAAAATCGTTGTGTCTCTTAATTTTGCAACCGTCTCCTAATAACAGAGTTCTAAAATACTCTACACGTTTTACCGAACCCCAGTTATTAAAAATGAACTCAGATATGGCTTCTGCCTCTGCATAATCTAATTTCAATAAATATGTTCCAAGAAAAGCTGTCTGCTCCTCTATGAGACAGGGGATAAATTTTGTATCTTCTTTTTCGCGCATTACAATAACAAATTTTATTCCCTTACTATTCATTAAATCAAATCTGTTATATATTACATTTGGGTTTACCTTTTCCCATGCGTCATCCGTTGTATACATATCAAAAGAATCTTTACACTTTCCCATATCAAATTTTTCTCCCTTCTCCTATTCAGTGTCTTAATAATCTGAATATTACATTCCTGACTTTTCTTACTATTACTATCCATGCTGTATATATTTTTTTATCAGATACTAACATATCTACAACATATATTTCATCATCATATGCCAGTGTATGTGTACCCAGCGCAGCCTTTGGCAAAATGTCACTTTCAAAACGAGTCGCTTTTATTTCTTTCATTTTAGTAACATTAAATGGCGCAAAAGAATTAATTCGTTCGATTATAATACCGCCGCCATATATCTCTGTGTTAAGTTGGACGGGGCGGTACAACGTTCCATCTATTTCAAATGTGCGCCCTGCTGGCCTTCCGGTATTATCATGAGATATAATGGTTTCCAAATGGTTGATTTCCAATTTCTCCATATCCAACAAAAAAATATGGGTTTTCCACTCGCCTTCACACTCCTCATAGGCAATAATATAATATATACCCTCGTAGAGAACAACTGTTGCATCTGCGTACCCGGTATCATCACTCAAAACCTTAATTTTACTCCAGTGAAAAGGCGAATCATTTTCGGCCCTGTAAATTTCCAATGTCCGGTTCTGTCCTGTTTCCGGCAGCATATAAAGAGCATCCTCATATTCAAAAACAAATGGATATGACATGTGATACGGCTTTTTTATAACAATTTCAGGCGTTGAAAATCGCTCTCCGTCCCACACAGAAACAGCAATCCTTCCTACTGACCATAACATATCATAAGCTTCCATAAATAAATACTTTTTCCCACGCCATTCTTTTAAAATTGGATCGGCATACCAATATCTATGCGGCCCCTTAACCTGGTGCCATAAAGTTTCAGAATTCTTTCTATAAAAGACATTCCACAAACTATAGTTGGTTGTAAAAATTTTCATTTTGCTTCCTCCTGACAGACAGTTTTGATTAAACTTCATTTTCATGCTAGTCTTTTTGTTTCATTCTGAATATTTTATAATACATTTTCTTCATCACTCCAAAATAATATGTCTGATTTGTAATTTTCCAGTATATACTGCACAGACCAATATATATAACCGCTCCAGCGATAATCTCAAATAGGAGCGTATAAACATGCATTCCCAAACCATTAGCAATCCCTCTGATTACGGGAAACATAATGGCCCCCAAGGGTATATACACACAGCCCTCTTTTATATAACGAATAATCGGAAGTTGTTTTCTTACTATTACACACTGCGCCAGCAAAACAACAAATTCTGATATAAAAGTAGAAATGGCAGCCACTATCACTCCATAATAAGGAATAAAAATACAATTAATCAAAAAATTTGTTGCTGCTCCCAAACTCGCACACAGCATATACCGTTTATTCTGTCCTGACGGGAGTAAAAATTCATCTCTTATTATTCTGGATAGACCTTCAGCTGGTATAGCCAGTGCCATTATAAAAATAAGAATGGCACACGGCTCAAATTCCCTGCCCCAAAAAACAACAGAAAATTCTTGAGAAACTGCCGCCGTGCCAATTCCAAATGCCATTGAAAGCACCATAGCAAAATCTATTATTTTTTTCATTAATTTTTGTATATCTTCCTCTGCCCGATTATAAATCAAAAAAGTCATGCGCGGCATTATAACCGCTATCAATGCATGAATAATCCTTTGGGCAATTAAGGCCTTTTCCGAATTTTCGTAAAATCCAACAGCCTCTTTGTTATCCATAATTCCCAACATAATCTTATCCATGGATATATATACATTTTCAATCACTACGGGAATAAAGAAAATCGCCATTCCTTTACTATGTGAAAACACTCCTTTTCCTGTTACAGGAACCAAATGGACAAACTGGGGGACTGACAGCCAGAAAACAACTCCTCCTGCAAGACTTCCCAATGACATTATACTAATATAAACAACAAGATCGCTTCTGTCATGTATAAATAACAATATCAAAACAAAAGTTACCAATTTTATTATTGTATCCCGGATTGTAATTTTTTTAAAATCTTCCATGCCGGCAAACAACCAGTCAATATTTAAAATCCCTCCCAAATATTGTAATCCCATTATCAGGTAAAACATTCTATGATCTGTAGTATTTATGATAAACAAAATATAAAAGCCGCCTACTATAACAGATATAATGGAATGAAGCCACCATATTTCCCAAAAGACATGGTTACATTTTTCGGGATCATCTCTGGCTGTCGAAATTTTTTGTATGCCATGTCTGTATACTCCAAAATTAGCCAATAACACAAAATAATCAACTACCGAGGAGGCAAAAGAATATATCCCAATACCTTCGGCGCCAAGAACTCTGGATAATAGGGGAGAGGTCACAAGGGGAAGTATCATGGACAAAATCTGCCACATGGCTTGATATGCAAAATTTTTCTTAATACTAGCCATACGCCAATACCTCAACTATATAAATACTTTATATAATACCATAGGGTGGATAATCATACACTTTTTTCTTTTTCCCTGAAATTTCCATCTTCATAATCATAGGCAAGCGTCAGCCGCACCAGGTACATACTAAGCCAAAAAACGCAAAAATCCAAATCCGGAATCGCAATTATCTGGCTTATAATAGTTGCAACTAAAAACATGGCAACTGATACGGTATTTCTTCGCCGTATAGCAGCCAATAATATGGTCAATACCGATAAGGCAAAAAATGTAGTCCCTATAATTCCTAATTGTCCCAGAACAGAGGCATATAACTGGGATCCTCTTACTCTTTTGTAGCCAACCCCAAATAATGGATTTTTATTAAACTCCTCCATTGCATACATATCCCATCCCCTTCTCACAGTGCCCGAACCGCTTTGCAGTTTATTAAAGATAACATCACCTAATATATCCTGCATAGTGCCGGTAATTAGTAGTAATATTACCATAACTATTCCCAATGGAATTAAAAACTTTAATGCCTTTTTATTTTTACTGACAAGGAGATAAACTATTCCTGTTAATAATGTTGCAGCATACGCTGTAGACGAAAAAGTCAGCACAATTTCTATCATAACTAAAATGCACAATATAAAACTTTTTCTATTCCAGATTTCCCTTGAAATTAAATAATAAAAACTTCCCACCAAAAACGGAGCGCAATAACTGGGTTCCATAAAAAGTGAAAATATACGGGGATAATAACTAAGATTATACGCATACGAATCGCCGGTCGATTTCATGTTATAAATAAAAGTTTCTATCAAAAAATTTCGCGGAAGAATATTAGTTGTAATAAGAAATTGTAAAATTCCAACAGACACAACTACAATAATAATTCCCTCTATAATTTTATGCAGTTTCCTAATATGCAGTTTCCTTGCTATATATGGCACACTCAAATAAGTAATTATCAAAATCAACAGTTGCAGCAACTGTAAAATATATAACGCTATGGATCTATTTCTACCTGTATCCGAATTTTGATATGCCATAACAACAATATAACCAAAAAACAACCATATAAATAAAGTCGATAATCTCCAATAGTTTTCTCTGGATTTTATAACCAGTCTTCTCTGCAATAACAGATGCGAATTCATTAAAATCCAAATTGAAAATACTATTGACACTACTACCTGGGGACCCATTTCATATTCGCCCCACACGACGACAGATGTTGTCTGCATACACATGCCGAGAATTAATAATGTCATCATAATTTTTTCATTATTTTTTATAAAACCATATAGCAATATCGCTAGGAATGAAACTCCAAATACAGTTATACCCATTTAAATTTCGCCCCTTCTGTCTCCTATAACCTACTGTAAATCTCCTGTAATCTCAATGCCTCTGCACTAATATCATAACCATGTTTACCTATACTCCTACAGGCCTCCAATGAGCATTTTTCTCTATCATAAACCTCTACCCCGAGCAGAGCATCCTTCCATCTTTCAATTGAATCATCTAAATTAAGATATTGGAGCAATGAAGATACACAGGCGTCTGTTGGTACATTGTCGGAAGCAAAACAATATAGTCCTGAAGCCTGTGCCTCAATCAATGCTAAACCAAGGCCTTCATATAAAGATGGAAATACAAATACATCCATACACTGCAGCAATTGCGATACATCTTCACGCATTCCCAAAAAAGTCACACTATCACTTATTCCTAAATTTCTACATTGTTCTTCTAATTCAGCCTGCATTTCACCGCCTCCTACAAGGAGAAGATGTGCGTTTTCTTTCTGCTTTTGTAATTCATAAAAGATTTGTATAAGAAATGAGTGATTTTTAGCCTCGTATAATTTTCCGACATTTCCCACTACAAATTTGTCAGTTAATTCCAGATTCTCCCGATACTTTTTTCTAATCGCTGCATCATATTTAAATTTTTCTATCGGAATGGCATTGTTCAGTACCGCATAATCCTTCCCGGAGAACAACCACCTCCCTGCTTGATCCGAAACTGCAATTCCCTGCGTATAACTCTTTTCAAAAAAACGAAGTAAAATTCTATGGAGCCATGGATGCCGACTCCGGGTAGTATGCCCATGTGCAATACGAACAGGTACTTGCCTTCTTTTCGCCATTTCCAGTTCAAAAGCCATCGTTGCGCTGTTGCCATTCACATGTATCACATCATAATCATTCTCCTGCATTAGCCTGCTTATTTTTTTCAAATACTTAAAAAGATGCTTTTTCCTACTTCCCAAATTAAAATACCGTGAACCATTCCCTGCCAGTTCACTCTTAAGTACTTTTGGCGCCTCATTAGTTGACGCAAAATCTATTGTCAACCCGCTTTTATCCATGGCGCGATAGTAATTCATCATAACCGTTGTAAGCCCTCCAGATGGAACAAATTCCGTCGTTATGACGATTAAAATATTTTTCATGTTTTACAACTCACTTTCATGCTTCCTTCACAGTTAAATTGCCGTATATTGCTCCTATCCCATATCCTTCCTCATTTACTATTTATTAATTTCACTTAGTTTCAATATACGCTCGCAACTTCTTCCGTCATCATATTTATGAATGATTTTTTTTACTCTTTTTCTCTCATCTTTATAAATATCCTGACCTGTGGCAAGCTCCTGCAAAAACTGGTAAAATTCTTCCTTACTTTTAATTTTATAACCCGGCATGTATTCTTCTGGATTTTCAAAGACAAATCCTCTGTGTTCTTTATATGAATCTATATCTGGAATCACATAGGCCAATGGTTTATCCAATAATAAAAACTGTAGCGATACAGAGGAGTAATCTCCAATCAGAACATCCACCTGCTGCAAAAACTGATACAAATCATAACCCAGTTCAAGAAAATCTGCATTTGAATAAATATGCAAATTTGATAATTGCATTTTCCTATATTGCTTTAGAACCTGAGCTCCATGCAATTTTACAATCAATTTATAATTATATTGCCGCAGTACATTATTTAAAATTTTATAATCATTTTCTTCAAAACAGGGAATTAAATTAGTGACCATGGAGTCATTATAATTTAATGTCTCTGATTGTTTAAAAGTAGGCAGCCATAATAAAATCTTATCATAACAACCTAAATCATAAATCTGTTTTAATGGTCTATAAAATGAATCTGTTGTTGGTTCACTACAGACAAACACATTCGCTTCCTGACAATCATATTCTTTTGCCACAATTGGCACATAATAATCGCCCGTTGTTAAAATATAATTAAAATAAAACTCATCTCCATTATTTATCTTTGTCAATTTTCCCATTGTCTTGTAATCACAGGTACCATGATTCATATGAATAACAATTTGATCCTTTGATGGTTTAATGGGAATTTGACCAGCCGTATAAAATACATGTCTGGACAACATAAACATCAATATCCCTCTAATCTTAGTAATATAAATTACATTATGATTCTTTTCACCACTGTATTTGAGAGACTCAATAGCACAAATTATATTGTATTTTGAAGTATATTCCTTTTCAACTAAATACTCCAACAAGGGTTTAAGATTATGCCTTAAACCCTCTGATGCTATATATAGCAAAACAAAATTGTCCCTTTTGGGGACAATTTTATTTATTTGATTGAGCAATCGAAATACCGTATTTTTTAATGCCTTTTTGATTATAACATTATTTAACATGATTGTCTTTACCTCTTGGATCCTGATTATATTTTTACCTTTCCAACGATCTTCAAAACCTTCTGACTTTCGCCTCCACACGCAACAGCTCCGCGATGTGCATTTTCCGGATACAAAACAATACAATCACCGGTTTTAAGCGTTACTCTTGCCATTCTCCCTGGTATATTCCAAAACATTACATCCTTTGCCGAATTATAATTTTCTTTCATTGTCAAACGTGATATATCCACTAAATCCATAATTTCCTCACCTTTTACCATTATCTGGATATCCACAAATTTTCTGTGTGATTCCAATTTAGTTTCAGCTTCCTCTTTTGTCTGATAACTTTGAACCATGTAGAAAAATTCTTCATTTACGATCACTTTTTTGCCAATATCCATCGCTGAAACAGTTATATTCTTAAGATAATTGACTGCATAATTCACTCTTTTTTCAATTGCCGCCTGATCAGGTCCTGAATTGCCGAGCCACTCAACAAATTCGCGCAATGCCCCATTTCCTGCATCGCCAGAACATACATAATCCGCTATCGCTTTTATTTCCTGAACAGCATCGGAGGGACATCCAATTATTCCGCCAGCTTGTTTAATTGAAAGCATACACTTCAAATCGATTATATCATCCCCAAAATATGCACAATTCCCAAGTTCTGATTCTCCTACAATTTCTGTCAGGGCGCCCAACTTATCCGTCTTTCCCTGATAAACTTCCTTTATCCCGAGCTCATTGCAGCGATTTTGAACAATTGAACTTGTCCTTGCAGTAAGAATAATAGGGACGATGCTACCTGACTTAAGTAAAGAGGTAATCGCATAGCCATCCTTCACCGAAAAGGCTTTCATTGTTTCACCATACGGTCCCATGTAAATTTTTCCATCTGTAAGTGAACCGTCTACATCCATTACAAGGTACCTTATCATAGTTCATTATTCTCCTATAAGTTCGTTTACTCTTTTTTGAAGTACCACATCCAGGTCTGGTTTGATTACACCGTTTTCCCACATTATCTTGGGAATCAACGGTGTTAATGGCGGCAGCATAATATTCAGAAGACAGGGTTGAGCATCATATAGCCATTCTTTATAGTTATCAAGTTTTTCGAAAGATTCAAGAGTAGCCGCTCTAATACCATAAGCTGTCGCAATCTTTTCAAAATCAGGAACAGAATACCCACTCTCAACAGTTGTAATGTTAAATCTTCCATTATAGGAGCCATTTTGAATTTCGCTGATTTTACCTAATTCTTTGTTATTTAAGACAAAAATTTTTATTGGAAGTTTCTCTCTATTGACTGTTTCCAATTCCTGTATATTCATCTGTAATCCGCCATCACCTGTAATGCAATATACAATTCCCTTATTATTGGAAATCGATGCTCCAATGGCATATGGAAGTCCTACGCCCATGCTGCCGTAACTTCCACCTATAATTATTCTTCCCTCTTTGCCCTTTAGGCAAAGAGACTGAGCGGTCCAACAGACAATTTGTCCAATATCAACTGTTACAACAGGATTCTCCGGCAATAATTGCCCAATTTTTCTAACTGCTTTATTCCCGGCCGTATCATCATATCCATCCAATAATTTTCTGGCTTTCTGACATCTGTTCCACCAGTCGGTATAATCCGGAATCGCTTCCTTTAGAAGCTGCTTTATAAAATACCGGGCGTCAAAATTATATTTTTCTTCGTCCTCCTTAATCTGCCTGCCTAATTCATACTGATCTACATCACATCTGATTAATTTTGCTTTAGGTGCAAACAATCCTTTTAAATGCCCAATCTGCCGAAGTCCTAATCTTGCTCCAACAGAAACAACAAGATCGCACTCATTCAAAATCATATTAGAAATTCTATTTCCATAGGTACCAATAAAGCCAATCCTGTACTTATCCTGTACCATGTCAACAGTATTCATACTGGTTAGCACTGGAATATGCGTTTTCTCAATTAGTTCATAAATCAAATCTCCAGCTTCCGCAGAGCGAACGCCATTACCAATTATCAATACTGGCTTTTTGGATATCGAATGGAAAATCAATTAAAACACCTCCTTTTCTGCCTGTCGTCGCCAGATTATAAGCTCTGCAAACAATTTCAGGAAATGTTTCAGCATGGTTTGGCGATACTGAATATTTTGTAATATGTTTAGTCATCGATACAATTTCCATCTCCTGAAATCCGTTCTGTCTGACTCCCGAATGTCCCCTCTGCTCTCTAGTTGGCACATTGCCACTGATTCCCATTAAGGGAACACCGTCAAACCACGCATCTGCAAGTCCGCCAAACGCATTAACCGCTCCCGGACCAGAGGTAGTAAAATATACACCAAGCTTTCCATTTGCACGCGCAAAACCATCCGCAGCATAAGCGCAGCCCTGTTCATTGTAGCAGACGTGAACACTGATCTCTCCTTTACGGGAATATAGCGCATCAATAAAAGGAACAATATATCCACCCGAATAACCAAATACATCTGTGATGCCTTTTTTTATCAAAAAATCAACGAGATATTCCGCACAATTCATCACAACTCACCTTTCCTGTACTTTTCATACAACGCATCAAGCACTGCAAAATCTGTTTTAGAATAATTGATTCCATACCGTGTTCTCTGCTGTTGGGGCAGCGCCTCTACCAAATCAAACATTTCATCTGCAGTACAACCGTGTTTTTTCTCCAAATGATATACATTATCCACATGCGCATGTTTTGTCCCACATATATACATAGGAAGGTCGTATCCCCAATGAACTTCTGTCAGTACGGGCGTAATGTATCTGTCGATTGTCTTAAGCAGTTTCCGAAGATCATAATCCCCTCCACAGTGCTTATTAATATAATCAGCAAGCAATTCTGTTTTTGCATTTCCCGCACCACGCCCCATACCAAACAAGGAGCCGTCCACTATAATGTTCCTGCCAGTTTCCTCCGATAATTCAATCATTCTCTCAGCCAAAGCGCATGATAATCCCAAATTATCGTGAGAATGTAGGCCGATTTTGATATCCCGATCGAGCAAAGAATCAATCTGTCTGAAAATATGCGTAAGGTCCTTCATATCCATTGCACCAAATGTATCCACTATAGATAATGAAGCAGGCCTAACATTATTTACCTTTTCTATCAAGCTTTTTCTGTCATCATCCGTATAACTTATTGAATCCATAGGATTAAACTGGATATAATATCCCTTTTTCATTGCGCCCGCACAAAATTCCAGCGCGTCATCTATTTCATGCTGTGCAAATGAAATTCTAATCCATTTAAAAGAAATTCCTTTATATGCGTCTAATTTGTCCAGAGAATATCTGCTGTTGTCGCAAAACCCAAGAAATTCCGTATTTTTACAATCGGCTGGTATATATTCTCCCGCGTCAATCGTATTCTTATAAACCAGCGTGTCATCTGTAACGTGAGTCTGCAAAAAACCAGTCTCCACAAAATCAATGCCGGCATCTACCAGTCCTTTCATAATGCCCTTCACAAATTCGGGACTGGAGTTCTTATTAAAAAGATATCCTCCGTCCCTGACAGTGCAATCCGTTATCTGTACACTCATTTTTTAACATCTCCTTATAGATGGCATTACATATTTCAAAATCCTCCGGATAATCAATATCCATAGCCTCTATTTTGCCTACCTCCCTGATATACGGATGAATACCTACCCTTCTATTATGTTCCATGAAGGATTCTTTGGTAAACACATATGCTATGGATGTTTCCCCATAAATAAGCGGCAAATCCTGTGTGCGGGGAAAATGATCCGGATCAAAGTTTATTGGTTTTTCATCTTTCCACATAAACGTGCGAAATACTTCGGCACAGAACGCACTATCGTATTCACCGCTCATAACATGTCTGACACAATCATCAATGGTTTCCGGCTTTGCAAAAGGGGAAGTACTGTGAGCATTAACATAAATATCAGCATTGACGCTTTTCATAAATTCTCTGATAAAATCATTGGCATTTATGTTATCACCATCCAGATATTCTGGTCGTTGAAGAAATGACACACCGGGAAGTATGTAATCCCTTACAGTTTTATCAGAACAATATACATAAACTTCGTCAATTGTTTTTGCATTGAGACATACTTTCTGGATAAAATGCATTAATGGAGTACCATCAAAAAAGGGTTTAATATTCTTCCCATGTACTCTCTTGCTGTCCATTTTTATTGGAATCAACGCTACTGTTTTCATAATTTCCTCCAAAACATTAAATTATTGCATCAAAATTCGTACGTTCAAAAATTTCCAATTTCCCTCCGCGTGTCGCATTATATATTTTTATATTGTGTGATTCGGCATATTCCCTCGCACTCTCATAAGCCGAAAAAGTATACTCGATATCTGGCGGCATACCTATTTTCTCCGGATCATACATTCTCTCATCCGCATATGAATTTTTATTGATTACGCGATTACTTACGGAATAATTTGAATCTACTCCTAACAGATAAATCTCCTGAAATCCCATATATACTGCAAACTGTATTGCTGTATATGTAACCGATAATCCATCATATACAGTCACCTCCGGATCAGAAGAAAATGGCGGCTTCTTTCTTTTAAAACTATAATCATAATTATTATCAAAATAAACCGCATTCCTTATATCATATCTTTTTTGTCCTGTCGGTTTAATAAACTTTACTATAGAAGTATCAATGGCATCAATATCTTCTTTGCAAGATCTTATCAACGTAGGATCCTGACAAAAATAAAATGTTGGTCGCCAGTATGTTTTATCAAACAGTACATAAATTCTATTACTTGCAAAAGTTATTTCGTTGCTGATTTTTTCCAAATCTTCTTTCTTCAGACTCGGTCCGTTACCTATTATGAAACACCTTTCTCCACGATACATATCCTTATATTTTTGCAATAAAGGAAGCGATTGATTGCGCAGATACAGTATTCTTGGGTGCATTATTTTATAAAATAGCGGTCGTAACATATTTTTAATATTATTCTTCATTTTCTCCATAGACATTATCCCATCCTTTACTGTTCTCATATTCCCAATTCCTTTATAATCTGTTCCAGTTTCTTATTAAAAATCTCATTGTGATTACTCAGGTCAACATTCATTTTCCTGCACAATTCACTGTAATTTGTTATTTTCTCACAAAGTTCTCCGACGTCTTCTACCAGAATAATATTCCCGATTCTCCTTTCCACTGTGCGGCAGAACTCCAGCTGATGGTCATTTACATGTTCGCCAAAGCGTTTTTGTCTCGGCACCACAATGGGAACCTTCCCCTCCTGCAATGGCGCAATAAAACTGGCCGGCCCTCCGTGGGTGATAACAATATCCGCTCTGGCAATATTTTCTTTCATTTCTTCATAGGGGATCAGCTTACTCCATCGACAGTGCGCCGGTTCATAAGTGGAAAAACCTGTCTGCACAATTACTTCATCTTCTACCTTCCCCTTTTCTTTTAATATATCTACTTCTCTGATAAGACGATCAAACTGCTGCTCATGCGTTCCAACTGTTACAAATATCACTGTAATCTCCGTTCCTTCCTTCTCGGATTTCAGAAAATACTTCCCAGGTTCACCGCTTTGGGGTATACCTGCTTCATTTCCTCCCACTGCACTACAAAGCAGTCAACAATTGGATATACCAGTTTCCCTGTCAAAGTCGGTTTATCTATTCGATCAAACACTTCAATATATACCAGTTTTTTCCCCATTATTTTCGCCAGATAAAAAAAAGGGACTGCAACAGCAGCGCCGGAGGAAATCAGCAAATCCGGTTTTTCTTTCCGCAACACCTTAATTGCCACAAAGACATTGCGAAACAGATTCCAGAGATTTCGGTTTGTTGGATAATAACAGGGGTACACTTTTTCGCCCTCTAAAAGGCTTCTCGCATCCTCCTTATCAAAAGTCACCCAGAAATGCTCCCTTTCCTGCCAGAATGGTTTCAGCATATATAGATGCGTGAGATGCCCTCCCGATGAACCAACCAGACATATTTTCATTGAATCACTCTCCCTGAGCTTAACGATTGTTTCCATTTTCACCTTACAGATAATGCAATTAAACACATTTAAACAAAAAAAGAGCAGGCTTCGCCATCTCCGCCTGGCAATTCCAGCCGGAGCCTGTTCCGCTCGCTCTGTCCACCAAATTCCGTTATGCGTCACTCGTCATATCCGGAATATTGACTTCTTTTCCTGTTTCACAGACTGTCTATCTCGTCCTTGCGAAAGACAACCCTGCTCGGCTTCTCCCCGAACAGTTTTAACTCGACAGCCCATTCATCTCTGTCTTCATCTGTATATAACAATTTCCCCGTCATCCCCTCAAAGATTCCGGAGATAATTCTTACCATTTTATCTGAGGGATTATCCGCCAGGGCGGTCTCCCGATTCTTGCGTCTTACATCTTGAAATTCTTCGTCTGTCAGCTTTGCCACCGCTGAAAAACCGACTTCCATCGGCGTCATGCGGTCAAACAGATTTACATCCAGGTAGGCAATTCTGCGGTGCCTGTCAACCCTGCGCACCAAACCCTCCCAGTTCTTCAGAGGGCCTTCCATGATGCAGACGCGGTCTCCAATCAAAAATCCCTCCGAGTGTCGGACGATATGTTGCTCATCCATCATGTCCTTCAGAAATTCCTGCTCCCGTTCTGCCACAGGAGCAATCTGGCCGGCGCTTTTCAGCACACGGGCAAATTGAGGAATTCCCTTTAATACATCTGCAATTTTTTCTATCTGTTCTGTGTCAGCAAAAAAATAACCTGGAAACAAAATCTTTTTCTTATCATGCCAGCCCCCATTGTAATGCCTTTTTACTATATAGCATGGGACAAACATCTCATGATAACACCCTGTATCCAATCTCTTTTTGCACAACTGCATACATTTTTCTTCCTGCCCCGATATGGTCTGTACTACATACCACATAACATATCTCCTACTTTGCTCCCTTTCTTCTCAGCACTACAGCGACGGTCTTACAAAGTATCTTCAGATCCAGCCAAAGACTCCAGTTCCGGATATATTCATTATCCAGACGTACTACCTCGTCAAAGTCTGTAATCTGGCTCCGTCCGCTCACCTGCCACAGGCCGGTCAGCCCCGGCTTCGTCGCAAGACGGCTCTTATGTACAGAATCATATTTCTCGTACTCGTCTACTGTCGGCGGCCTGGTTCCCACCAGGCTCATGTCGCCCCGGAGTATATTGAAGAACTGGGGCAGTTCGTCAATGCTGGTTCTGCGCAGAAATCGCCCGATGGGTGTCACCCTCGGATCGTCTTCCATCTTAAACATCAGCCCCTGCATCTCATTCTGGGCAAACAGCTCCGCCTTTCTCTCCTCGGCGTCCGCATACATGGATCGGAACTTGATGATTTTAAATCGCCTTCCATTCCGCCCCACGCGCTCCTGGGTAAAAAAAACAGGGCCCGGCGACTGCAAATAAATAATGGGGCCGAAAATCAGCGTCGCAATCAGCGTCGCCACCATGCCGACGACTCCACCCACTATATCCAACGCCCGCTTGAGAATGAGCTGCTGCTTTGTCACCATATTGATACTGGTCGTCAGCACCGGTATCGAGTTGATCCGGTTCAGAATGCCCCTCTCGTTATCAAGCAGAAAGTCCAGATCAATGTGTACCGTGATTCCCATAAGGAGAAATTCTTCCACACAGGATTCCTTGTCCTGCTGTTTCGTATTGAGAAAGATTTCGTCCACCACATGCCGGCAGGCATACTCATACATCGTATCCCTGTCCGCCACCACCGGCACACCGGCCACCGTCTCGCCCATAGCCGAGCGATCTAGGATAATAACGCCTGTGAGACGGCTCGTCCCAAACTCATTCCTCTGAAGCTTTTCCACCAGTTTCTCCGCCCTGTCGCTGTCCGTGACAAGCAGCATCACTTCCAGTTCTTTGGATTTTATCCTGCGATGCAGCAAAAACCTTTTGTACGCCATATGCACGAGAAACATGAGCGCACAGTCCAGAAGGAAAAACAGTACTAACGCCATACGGGAATAATCGCCTGTATTCTTCCGTAGCATCATATATGCCATCAGGGAGCTGAACAGGACGACGTTGTAACCCAGCACGATACGGAGTTCCTGAAATCTGCTTCTCTTAAGTATATTGCGATAAAATTTCATAAAAAAAGCGATCACGACATGAAAGGCAATAAGCATGACGGCCATCTCGCTGTAGATTCTGGAGGCCTGGAAAATGTGGCTGCCATGCCGCAGATAATACGCGAGCATAAACGCCGCTTCCAGAATAACTATATCCAGAAGCATAAAATCCCAATGCTTCCACCAGTCCTCATCCGCTTTTGTGTACATGCTTTCCCTCTCTCCGTAAATCGCAAGAAATGACTGATATAGGACGGAGGTACCAGGGATTGGACATGCCAATCCCTGGGGAACACTCTCCTATAGGAACTTATCTGTCACCAGACATCAAGTTAAAAACATAATATACCGTGGCATAATTATGCTGAAGCATATTATGCTTTCTTTACTTTACCCTTGAATCCTGCCTTCTTCAATGCCTTTTTGAGTTTCTTCAACTCTTTCTTAGACATCTTCTTGTTGACCTTGACTGTCATTTTCTTGGTCTTGAGGCCCTTGAACGCACCCTTCTTAATCTTGATTGACTTTTTGCCTTTCAGGGTGATTGTCTTCAGTTTCTTAGCGCCGGTAAATGCATTCTTGCTGATGGTCTTTATCGACGCAGGCAAAGTAACCTTCGTTGCCTTGGCTGCCTTGGCGAATGCCTTCGGTCCGATTGTGGTAACAGTGTAACTGATGCCGTTTACCGTTACCTTGGAAGATACAGTCACGCTTTTCTTGCTGGTCTTCTTTAACCCTGCAAAAGTAGCGGTTCCGTTCTTCTTGGTATTTGCAATCGGTGTAACGCCGTTTGTCTTGTTGGCAGTGACATTCGTCTGGTTAGTTGCCCGAACTTCTGGCTCTGTCGGGCTTGCCTGAGCCACGCTCAGCGGAGCCAGAGCTACTGCCATTGCCATTGTGCATACCACAATCTTCTTAAGTGCCTTTTTCATTGTTCCTTCCTCCTTTTGAGATAAAATAGATTTATGGCGTAAAGACCGTTTGGTCTGTCGCCTGGCGTAAAGACCTTTCGGCCTGTTGCCTGGCATTAAGACTTCTGGTCTGTCGCCTGGCGTAAAGACCTTTTGGTCTGTCGCCTGAGTAAGCCGGTTTCCCCTGTCTGCAGGGCCGGCTTACACAGCCGCCCTCAGGCGTCCCCGACGGACTCACAGATTCATCCTCTGCCCTTTTCCTGCTGCTTCTTTTCCCAGGAATACTAATTTTTAGGGGCAGAGTCGGCGTAGTATTCCTTGCCGTATCGGCCGTAATACTTGCCGCCGTATTTTTTGTAATAGTAGCCTCCTTTTGAGCCGCCGACGCGGTTCAGAACAATACCGAGCAACGGGCAACCCGCCCGCTCCAGCTGCTGAATGGAGGCTCGGACTGCATTCCGGGATGTATAACCGCCCCGGACGACCAGCACCGCCCCATCACAGAGGGAGCCAATCTTCTCGCCGTCGCTGACCAGGTCTAACGGCGGAGCGTCCACAAATACATATCGGTATTTTTCTGCCATATATTCCAACATTTTCTCAAACCGCTCGCTCTCCAGGAGCATGGACGGATTGACTACATTGTCCACATTGGGGAGAACATCTCCGCCCTCCAAAGGAGTGTGCAGGATGGCGTCCTCCATGGATATGTCATTGGCGAGGACGTAAGACATCCCCTTTATCGGCTCTCCGTCCGTCCTGGACATCTGGTATTTATCCACCATGACGGATTTTCGCAAATCCGCATCCAGAAGGATGGATGGCATCCCGGACTCCGCCATCTGATGCCAGAGCTGGAGAGCCACAAAACTCTTTCCCTCATTGGGGAGAGAACTGATTATCATTATTTTTTTCACTTTGTTTCCCAGAAAACTGATATTGATCCGGAGCCGGTTTACCGCCTCCTGAACCGCATAGGGAAGTTCAGGCAGATTCTCAATCTTTATCTGATTCATTGTCTGTCCGCCCCCTTTCGTCTGCTCAGAGAAAATCTCCGTCTTCCGGCGCTGTGTTCTACCTTGTCAGAGATTCCCGGAATATCGCCTTCCGGAATCACAGTCATCGGCATGATGCCAAATGTCTTCTCCACATCCTCTGCGGACTGGAGCGTGTCATTCATCACAAACATCACTACCAGTATTCCCAACACCAGAGCCGTACACAGGACAGCGCCAAGCAGCACATTCCTCGACAGGCTCGGAGAGGCCTTGTCCTCCGGATAAATCGCGTACTCCGCAATATTGGGAGCCGATGTCTCCATCAGTTCCGGCAGATAGGTCACAGCCTTTTCCGCCAGGGCATTGGCCACCTTCTGTGCCTCCGCCGGATCGGTGCTGGTGACGGCAATCGTCAGTATCCGGGTTTCATCAATCACGGATATATCCACCATTCCCAGCAGTTCATCATACGTGTAGGGAAGACCTTCCTCCTCGATTATCTCCTCGTAAATCGGACGTATGCGCAACAACTCCTCGTAGTCGAGCGAGAGGGAGGTTCCCAGGTTCAAATCCGTCAAATCCACCGCCGAGCCGTTAGAAGCCGACACCACATACAATTTGGAGACAGCCTGGTACTTCGGGGTGATGAAAAAATATGTGATCAAACCGGCCACGATAGCTCCTGCGAAAAATACCGTGAGCACAATGGCTATCTTGGTCCGGATATAGTAAAACAGCCTGACTAAATCTATCTCTAATTCTTCCTTTTCCTGAACCTGCATCGGTTCTGTCGTCATGTTCATCTCTGGTCAAACCTTTCTGTTACTTTTTCTTCTCATATTCCCTGAGGCCGTAGAGTTCCGTCAGTATCTGAAGCTTGGAAGCCCCGTCAACGATGAATTCCGTATGGCTGAGGCCGTCGCCCAGCCGCTTCCCTGACGTCTCCTTTCCCTCAAAGCAGTAAATCCCCCGGTTCGTGCTCTGGCTGAGTTCTCTCGCCAGTCTGGATATCTTCTTGCCGTTCATATCCGTGACGGCAGTGTCTTGCAACGCATCGTACACTTCCATGATGATACCGGAATCCTTTTCATATGAAGCCTTCAGCTGCTGCAGAAATGCTTCCATATAGCCGCGCTGCCGTTTCATGCGGGATATGTTTTTCCAGTCCCCCACATAGTAGCGGTCGTGGACATAGGTAAACGCCTGCTCATCTGTCAGCTTCATCGTACTTCCCTGACGGAGCGTCGGATCCACCTTGGAAAAATCGCCCTCGATGGTGACGGTCACTCCTCCTACCATGTGGTTCAGTGTCGGTATGTCCTTCAAGTTCAATGCGTAGTACCCTGCGATCGGAAGCCCGCCCAACAGCTTGGACACAGCCTCTACCGTGTTCTCGCAGCTCTGAACCGGATTGCCGCCGTACCAGTGCGCCGTACAGAGCTGTAACTCAGCGCTCGCATAGCCGCTTCCGTCCGCCTGCATAAGCGTCACTTCCGTGATGGTGTCGCGATTCAACTGAATCATGCTGTAAGTGTGATCCGTCTTGTCCAGTATGAGAACCAGCAGAAAATCCGCCATGGCTCCCCGGTACTCCTCGCCTTTACCGTCTGCGTTGCCGCTTATATCTGTTCCTATTATAAGGTAGCTTTCCATCCTGTGCGTCCAGGCGTATTTCTTGCCGTCCAGTTTGAGAGTGCCTCGGACGGTCTCACTGAGTTTCGGTGTCTCCGTGCCGGCCTCCTGCGTGCCGGGATTTGCAAAGAGTTTCTTATCCAACTGCCCCGTAACCAGACACAGGCCCGCAAATGCAATCACTATGATTGCAATGACGGCAATGCGCCGGTACAAGTTTTTTCTTTTCATTCCTGTAAAAACCTCTTTCCTAACTCATCAATGCCAGACAGCCGTTCTTCTCCTGCCTTCTGCCGGATAACAGCGCGCCCCTCCGCGAGATTGGGCGGCCGACTCTCCAGATTGTGACAGTCACTTCCCAGAATAACCTTCGGGATCTCCTCCAAAAGGCGCAGAGCCCGCTTTCTCTTTTTGCGTTTCAGAAAACTTCCGGCGTTGATCTGTGCGCACAGGGGAAGCTGAAACAGCCTGTCCCATACGTCCCAACGCTTCTGAAACTCTGTGTATCTCTCAACATGAGCCAGCACAACGGTGAGTTTCTGCTTCCCGATTATCATCTCCACATCGCGAAGTATTTCTTCATTCCACTGGCAGAATGGAAGTTCCAGCAGGATTACCCGCGTATCCCCGATACAGAGCCTGGGTAAAAGTTCCGCCCTGCCCATACCGGGAAAGTAATATACCTCGGCGCCCACGTGCAGTCTGGGAATCGCAGCGTCCGTCTCCTGTATCCTCCGGAGCCGCTCCAGCCTGTCCGCCCTGCGTGCCAGAAATGTCTCTATAGAATCTTTATCGGCATAAAAATGGGGAGTCAACACAACTTGTCCCACTTTTTGCGCATTTTCCATATGCAGCATTTCCACACTCTCATCCACGCTGTGGCTTCCGTCATCCATATCCGGAAGAATATGCGAGTGAAAGTCAATTACAGGCGGGTGAAAATCCATCACCTTTATCAGGCCTCCCTTTGGCAGAGCGCTTCTTGGCATACAACTAGTTATATTACACTAATTTATTACCTCTGTCAAGGCATAATGTTTGGTACTTCCTTGCTTTTTTGTATATTACTGTCACACAATCTCCCATAATCACTTTTCCCATCTTTTTCCATAAGATGAATCTGAGGGGAGGCGGCGTCATGAATCATGTGCGGAAGACCGTCCGGGCCGACAGCGCCCACAGACGGGGAATTTTCGGAAAAAATATCGGTATCGCCATTGTGGATACCGGTCTGTCCACTCATCCGGATTTTTGCTCCCGCATAACCGGCTGGTATGACGCCATGTACCACAAGCCGTTTCCCTATGACGACAGCGGACACGGCAGCCATGTGGCCGGTATCGCCACCGGCAGCGGCTTTGCCTCCCAGGGACTCTACACCGGCATTGCACCTGAGGCCGAGCTCATCGGCGTCAAAGTTTTGAATCGCAGGGGAAACGGTGCCATTAATGATATTATGAACGGTCTGGAGTGGATTATACATCACAGAGAGGAATTGAACATACGGATCGTCAATATATCCATCGGAGCCAATGATCAAAAAATTTTTCATGAAAATTGCGATTTTGTCCGAAAGGTAGACCAGTTGTGGGACACGGGCACAGTGGTGGTGGCCGCCGCGGGTAATAAGGGGCCCGGACGGTACACAATCAGCGCTCCCGGCAATTCGCGCCGGATCATCACCGTGGGCTCGGTAGACGACTATGCCGGGCCGGGGGATTCGGGGCAGAACCACTCCGGCACAGGCCCTACCTTTTCCTGCATAAAAAAACCGGACGTAGTCGCGCCCGGTTTCCGCATCATCAGCTGCTCCTCCCTTGCGGGGAGGAATCCGTCCCGCCCCTATTCCATCAAGAGCGGCACCTCGATGGCCACTCCCATTGTCAGCGGAGCCATCGCCCTCCTGCTGTGCCGCTATCCGGACATGGCGCCGAAGGAAGTGAAGATCCGCCTGAAAAATTCCAGCACGGATCTCCATCTGCCCCACGAAAAACAGGGTTGGGGGCTTTTAAATATTGAGCGTTTTCTGTCTCAGTAAACGAGCTTGTTCCTTATTTTATAGATGCCATATATCTTCATTGTACTGGGCGATCGTCCGGTCTGAGGAGAAAAATCCCGCCTTCGCGATATTGACAAGCATTTTCTGCGCCCACGCGCGCCTGTCCTCATAATCCGCATAGGCTCTCTCTTTCGCCTCCACATAAGACGGGTAGTCCGGAAAGGTCATAAACCAGTCCTTGTTCAAAAGTTCGTCATAGAGGCGCGTCAGCTGCTTTTTGTTGCCGATGCGCACCATTTTTTTACTGACGATGAAGTCCACCGCCTCTTTTAAGTCCGGATTTTTTTCATAGTAATCCCTTGAGCAGTAGTCTCCTCTCTCATAACGGGCGATTACCGTATCGCTGTCTTCGCCGAACACATAAATGTTCCCGTCGCCCACCAGTTCGTGGATTTCCACGTTGGCGCCGTCCTCCGTCCCAATCGTGACCGCCCCGTTGAGCATAAATTTCATGTTACCGGTACCGCTGGCCTCCTTCGACGCCAGGGAGATCTGCTCGGATATATCGCAGGCCGGTATCAGTTTCTCTGCCTTTGTCACATTGTAATTCTCAACCATTACCACCCGCAGATACGGCCGCACTTCCCTGTCTCTCTCGATGAGTTTCTGAAGACACAGGATCAGGTGGATAATATCCCTGGCAATAACATAGGCCGGCGCGGCCTTGGCGCCAAAAATCAGGGTGATGGGGCGCGTCGGTTTCTTTCCCTTTTTAATCTCCAGATACTTGTGGATAGCATACAGGACATTTAACTGCTGCCGCTTGTACTCATGAAGCCGCTTGACCTGTATATCAAAGATGGAGTCCGCCGATATGTCGGTTCTCTGTGTCCTTCTGAGATATTGTGCCAGCCTCTGCTTATTTTCCCGCTTAATCTCCTGCAGTCTCTGCAGCACTCCGTCATCGTCCTTGTAATCCAGCAGTTTTTCCAGTTTGTCCGCATCCTTCCTGAATTCCGGCCCAATCGTCTCCTCCAGAAACGCCGCCAACAGAGGGTTGCAGTGGAGCAGCCAGCGCCGGAACGTGATGCCGTTGGTCTTATTGTTAAACTTTTCGGGATATATCTCATAAAAGTCTCGCAGTTCGCTGTTTTTCAATATTTCGGTGTGGAGATAGGCCACGCCGTTGACGCTGTGACCGAAGTGCATATCCATGCGGGCCATATGTACCCGGTTCTCCCCGTCGATAATGGCCAGCGCCGGATTGTTTTTGTACTGCTCCTTTACCCGTTCGTCCAGCCTTCGGATAATCGGCACCAGAGCCGGAGCCACCTTCTCAATAAAGGATACCGGCCATTTTTCCAGAGCCTCCGCCAGAATCGTGTGGTTCGTATAGGCGCATGTATCCGTCACGATCTGTACCGCCTCGTCCCACTCGATTCCCTCTTTCATCAGGAGCCGTATTAGTTCCGGAATCACCATGGACGGGTGGGTGTCGTTGATCTGGACGGCCGCATACTCCGCCAGATCATGCAGATTGCTCCCGCGCTCCACAGCCTCCGCCACGATCAGCTGGGCGCCGCAGCTCACCATGAAATACTGCTGGTATACCCGCAGAAGGCGGCCCGCGTCGTCGCTATCGTCCGGATATAAAAACAATGTCAGATTTTCCCTTATACGGGTTTTGTCAAAATCAATTCCCTTTTTGACAAGTTTTTCCTCCACCGAGTCCAAATCAAAGAGATGGAGTCTGTTCGTTCCGTTTTCATAACCGGTCACAAGAATGTCGTACATGACGGCCGGTACGGTGAAATCGCCAAAGGTCACGGAAAAGTGCCGCTCGGACGGGATCAGCCAGCCGGGTTTTTCAATCCACGGATTTTTCTCCTCCTGCTGCCTGCGCTTCTTGAAGGTCTGCCGGAACAGCCCAAAGTGATAATTCAGCCCTATACCGTCTCCCGACAGCCCCAGAGTGGCGATGGAATCCAGGAAACAAGCTGCCAGACGCCCAAGGCCGCCGTTGCCAAGGGACGGCTCCGGCTCCCTCTCCTCCAGCTCGGCAAGACTTTTGCCCGCTTTGGCCAGTTCCCGCTTCACATCTTCGTAAATTCCCAGATTGATCAGGTTGTTGCTCAGCAGTTTCCCGATCAGAAACTCCGCTGAAATATAATACAGTTTTTTCTTTTTTCCCCTGATCTCCCTCTCTCCCGCTTTTCTCTGCACCAGTGAGAGGAGAGCCCCGTAAAGCTCATCCGTACTGCACCGGTCCAGTCCCTTCCCATACATGGTCGATACGATTTCTTCTAACATCTCTTTCTCCAATTCCATAATCTTTTTAATTATCTGATAATTTATTATCTAAGTACAAAATCAATCTGCCGTCCGCCGGAGCTCACAGCGATGCTGTAAACTCTGTCCCACATGTCTTCAAAGCCTGCCGTTATGTCATAAGAACCCTCTGCCACATAGAGGCTGTATGCCCCCGTGTCGTCCGTCGTCGTCTCGAATGAGGCGCCGTCGTCCACATGGACGCAGGTGACAGCCGCGCCGGAGACCACGGCTCCGGAAGCGTCTTTTACAACTCCCTTCACCAGCCTCTCGTCTGCAACCCGGATCACGGCTGTGGCCGTGGCCGTCCGCGCTGTATTTTCCCTGTCGGTAGCCGTCACAGACACCTCGTATTCACCGGCTCCCTCCGGCGTGCCGGATATAGTGCCATCCTCATTTACCGTCAGTCCCGGCGGCATGTGAAGGGCCGCATAACTGTATTTCCCGCTTCCGCCGGCCGCACGGGCAAAATCCAGCCCGTCAAGTTTTCTTCCTATTAGAACGGTCTTATCCTCTGCGCAGGATACCACCGTGGAATTATTTCCCACATAGACATGAATCTTTTTCTCGATCTTATTCTCCAGCTCATCCTCCGCTGTGATTGTGAGTATAGTCTCCACTGTCACGGTAGTGTAAGTGCCGCTGAATATCAATGCATTTTCCTTGGGCCTGTAACTTATGCCGCCGACGCTTCCAGTCACCGTATAGGAGACGTTGCCGTAACAATATTCGCTCAGATCCACTACCGATTCCATTTTCTCTCCCACCACGCCGATCCACTTCTCCGTCGGAGGCGTCGAGGTCTTCACAAAGACCGCCTGGGATTCCAGGCTCTTAGCGCCATTTCCCGGCAGGGTGGCGATGGATACGCGCACAAAAGAGTCCGGTGCGATACTGTAATTGTCATCCAGCGTCAGATCGTATGTCTTGTTGTCGTAATTGCGCATCTGGATAATGGTATACCGCCGATTATAGACGCCCTGCTCGTACTGTTTTCCCTCTACCACAAACTGGCTGGCTGTCAGCGTCATGGCTCTGTTCAGAATGACGCGGACTGCATTCGGCCCAAGCACCTGTACCGACTCGATATTGACGGTGTTCGCCGCCAGCACCTTTACCTGGCATTTGGCGCTCTTTTTGCTTCCCTCCACAGAGGTGGCCTTGATCGTGGCAGTCCCCGCCGCCACGCCGGTAATCTTGCCAGTGGAGGATACCTTTGCCACATTGGCGTTGGAGGTAGTCCACTTTAACTTCTTGAAGCTTCCGCTGGCCGGCAGCACCGTTGCCTTGAGTTTCTTTGTCTCCCCCGCATATAAGTCCGCCTCCTCCGCGTCCAGCTCCACGGATTTTACCTGCTTTACCACCTTGACGGAAATCTTTGCCTTTTTCTTCTTATTTGATTTGGAAGTGACCGTTACCTTGCAGGAACCGGTTTTCTTCCCCTTCACATACCCTCCGGACGTGACTGTCGCCACCTTTTTCTTCGACGACTTATATGTAACCTTCTTATTTTTCGCCTTATTGGGCTTTACCTTTACTGTCGTTGTCAGCTTTACCTTCTTGCCCACGGCCACATGGACAATTTTGCCATAATTGCTCTTTACGCTTACTTTTTTTACCTTCACCTTTGTCTTTGCGCCGGCGCTGCTCCCCGCCGCTATGCAAAGCGTAAACACCGCTGTAAAGAACAGCAGATTTTTACATACTCGTTTCATTTTTTCCTCCTTTTTAGTACGCTATGTTCTCTATCGTACCACATTTTTTCCAATCTGTATACTATAATAAAGTGTAAGTATGTCATTTTTTTACCCTGTCTGAGACAGACTGTCTGTCTCAGACTGTCTGCCTTTGCCTGCGCTCTCAGTCATTTGCAGGAGCCGCATCTGTCCGGGCCGCGTACTCACAGGCCGCCAGTCCCGCCACGGCCCCGTCGGCGGCGGCCGTAGTCAGCTGGCGCACTGCCTTAGTCCGGCAGTCACCCGCCGTAAAGATCCCGTCCACTCCGGTGCGGCAGTCCTCCGCCGCCCGTATATATCCCTTCTCATCGGTCTCCACAAGTTCTGCAAAGGCGTCGTTGTCCGGCATCTGTCCGATGGCAACAAACAGGCCGTCCAGCCTTTTCTCAAAGCGGCGTCCCGTCACCACGTCCCGCAGAACGACTCCCTCCAGCTGCTTTTCTCCCTTTAATTCCTCCACCACGACATTCAGGACAAATTCCACATTGTCCTTTGCCCTGAGAGTCTCCAGGAGGGCGCGCTCCCCGCGGAACTGCTCCCTCCGGTGGATCACATATACTTTTTTGCAATACCCGGCCAGAAACATGGCGTCTTCCAGCGCTGTATTTCCCCCGCCCACGACGGCGGTTTCTCTCCCGCGGAAAAACGCCCCGTCGCATGTGGCGCAATACGAGATGCCGGCGCCGATAAACTCCCTCTCTCCCTCCAGCCCCAGAGGGCGGTTCCTGGCTCCGGTAGCCAGAATGACAGAGGCCGTCTCATAGCGGTTCTCCGCCGTGAACACAACCTTTTTGTCCTTCCCGTCTTCAATCCGGAGCGCCTCCTCCAGGGAAAATTCCGCCCCCAGTCCGGTGGCCTGCCGGTACAGTCCGGTGGCAAATTCATAGCCGGAGATATGGGGTATGCCGGGATAGTTTTCCACCTCCGGCGAATTGATAATCTGCCCGCCGTAATTTTTCTTTTCCAGTATCAATACCTTTTTGCCTGCCCGCACTCCATATATGGCGGCAGATAGTCCGGCGGTTCCGCCGCCCACAATCACTATATCATACATATCTCATATGGCGCTCACAAAAGCGCGAGGATTTCCTCTTTGGAAATCACTCCCACGGAGCGCTCCGCCTCTTTTCCCTCTTTCATTACGATCAGCGTCGGAATGGACATGACCTTAAACTGCATTGCCAGCTCCTGCTGTTCATCTACATTGATTTTTCCCACCTTGATATCCTCCCGCTCTCCGGCCACGGCGTCTACCACCGGAGAGAGCATCTGGCACGGCCCGCACCAGCCCGCCCAGAAATCCAGCAGCACCGGTTTGTCCGACTGCGCCACCTCTGTCTCGTAATTCTCCTTCGTTATCTCTGTTACTTCCATTCTGACCTCCATTCCGGAGCGCTCATCCAGCGCTCCTCTAATACTATATCCATTTTCTGCAAAAACATTATCCGAACACTGCATCTTCTCAGCCGGAATCGTCCATGTACTCCCTCATCTGCCCCTCCGCCCGGCGGATTTCCTCCTGAAAATCCCTAGCGGAGAAAAGATGGCACCCCTCGCCCCGGATGATGATCTGCTCCAGTCCGTCCGAGGTGGCCACGGTAACATCATACGTGCGGGCATTTTCGTGGGCAAATTTTTCAATGTACTGATCCGCCGTCTCAGCCTCCCTGGTATAGACCACATGGATATTGTGATAATTAAATATCTCCGCCCTGTGGTTCTGCACCCGATAGGCGTCAAAGACCAGGATCAACTGATACCGGGTAAATCCCTGATAATTACACAGAATGTCCATCAGGCGTCCCCTGGCCGCCTCGATGTCCTCTCCGGCCAGTTCTCTCAGCTCCTCCCAGGCAAAGATGATATTGTAGCCGTCCACCAGCAGGTAGCGGGTGCGCGGGCGGCTGCTCTTTGCCCTCGCCGCCGAGGCGCCCTTCCGACTGTCAGCCTCCTCTGCCCGCCTGGAGCGTATCCGCTTGCCGGATATGCCCTTGTGCGGCCGGGATTTGTCCCGCCGGTTCGCATGGGAGGTGCGTTCGAGAATGTGATCCACTTCTTCCACATCGATCCATTCCCGCTCCTCTTTTTTGTCCGGCGCCGGCTTCTCCTCCTCTGCCTCCTCCCGCTCCCCGTTTCCGTCCGTCCGGCCGCCAGCCGCTGTCCACATGCATATACTCCCTCACATGCTGCCAGTCCACGCTGAAGCCGGAACCATGGGCGCAGAAGACGGAGCCGGTCGGATTGTCCGTATCCCTCTCCGGATCATATTGCAGCTGCTGCAGCACTTCCTCCTGGTTGTGGCAGGGAAAATATCCCTTTACTGTATTTGCCACCCTGCCAAGTCCCCTAGTATAGGCCGCCACTTCCTTCGGATAGTTCTGCATGGCCGCCACCGGCGCCTGTCCCGTCAGCACAGACATTCCCTGTGAACCGGATTTCAATTCAAAGGTGCCCGACATCCGCTCGATATCCGTCATGGCCCTTCCCACCATTTCCTCCGGCACCTCGATCCGGAATTCATACCACGGTTCCAGCAAAACCGGATCCGCCTGCATCATTCCCTGCCGCAGCGCCCGGTAAACTGCCTGACGGAAATCGCCTCCCTCGGTGTGCTTCGGGTGCGCCTTTCCCGCAATCAGAGTCACCCGGACGTCTGTGAGCGCCGAACCGGACAGGACGCCTGGGTGCTGCCTCTCCAGAAGATGGGTGAGCACCAGTCTCTGCCAGTTTCTGTCCAGAATATCCTCACTGCAGTCCGCGGCCGCCACAAAACCGCTCCCCGGCTCTCCCGGTTCCATGAGGAGATGGACTTCCGCATAGTGGCGGAGCGGCTCGAAATGTCCAATCCCTTCCATCCGCCGCCGGATCGTCTCCCGATATACGATGCTGCCGTCCGAAAACAGAACCTCTGTGCCGAAGCGCTCCTGTATCAGCCTCTGCAGCACCTCCAGCTGCACCTCTCCCATAACACGGATTTGGATCTCCTGCGATTTCTCATTCCATATTATATGGAGCTCCGGATCCTCCTCCTCTAACAGGCGGAGCCTTGGGAGCATCTCCGCCGCATCGCACCCCTCCGGAAGCTGTATGCGGTAATTCAGCACCGGTTCGAGCACCGGCCCGTCTCCGTCTGTCTCTGCTCCGAGCCCCTGGCCGGGCCGCGTCTCTGTCAGCCCCGTGAGGGCGCAAATCGTCCCCGCCGGAGCCTCCGCCGCCGTCTCGTATTTTTCCCCTGAATAAAGGCGGATCTGATTTACCTTTTCCCTCCACTTCCCGTGGGAATCCGAAAGTTCTGTCCGGGGCAGGAGGCTCCCGCCCGTCACTTTTACATAAGTCAGGCGGTTTCCCCTGCTGTCCCTGCCAATCTTATAGACGCGGAGCCCCAGTTCGCTCCCGTACTCCGGTTCCAGCGAAAATTCCGCCAGCCCCTGTAACAGCTCCTCCACGCCCTCCTGTCGGAGCGCCGAGCCAAAAAAGCAGGGGAAGACTTTCCTCTCCCGTATCAGCGCCGGAATGTGCGCCCGATCCACCCGTCCGGTCTCCAGAAACGTCTCCAGCAATTCCTCATCGCACAGCGCCAGACTCTCCTCAAAGGCCGTCCCTTCCCGCTCCGTAAAATCCACGAAACTGCCGGACAGCTGCTCCTCTATATCCGCCAGCGCCGCTTCCTTCTCCACACCCGGCTGATCCATCTTATTGATAAAGAGAAATACCGGCACCCTGTATTTTTCCAGAAGTTGCCAGAGCGTGCGCGTATGCCCCTGCACACCGTCCGCCCCGCTGATCACGAGAATCCCGTAATCCAGCACGCCAAGCGTCCTCTCCATCTCCGCCGAGAAGTCCACATGCCCCGGCGTGTCCAAAAGGGTGATGCCGACATTGTGCCATACGAGTTCCGCCTGCTTGGAAAATATCGTGATTCCCCGCTCCCTCTCAAGGGCATAATTATCCAGAAAGGCGTCTCCGTTGTCCACGCGGCCGGGCTCACGGACTCTCCCCGCGGCATACAAAAGTCCCTCGGACAGGGTGGTTTTCCCCGCATCCACATGGGCTAAAAGTCCTACATTTATATGCTTATGCTTTCCTGTTCCGTTGGCCGATACAGTCTCCATCTGAAAATACCTCTCTGTGCTTCATTCTCTCTGATTCCGGTCAGCCCAGATAGTGCACGATCTCCGTGATGACCTTCTCGGCGGCTTTCACCTGGCGTCCCGCCTTCTCGGCAGACACCGTGCTCAGATCGTCATAATCCAGTTTTTCCTTCGTCTGCTGTAATTCCAGCAGCATACGCCCCAACTCCCTGGGAAACTTTCCTCCGGCAACATATGTCCTGTTAAAATAGACAATGGCGTCCCTGTGCCGCCCGAAGCCCTTTCCCTCTGCCGCCAGTATGGCCCTCAGGGCGTAAAAAACGGCGTGGTGGGCGCAGCTGACCGCCTCCCTTGCCATATTATGTTCCATCATAATCTCTGCGGCGCCAAAACTCTCAAACGCCTGTTCAATGCGGTGCTGGCACAATTCCCACACTCTTTTATCCATCGATCTCCACCCCCTCGCGCTTCACATCATCATAGTAGGGGAGAGCCCCCAGCCATCCATTAAAATGCTCCTCGTTCTGCACAGTGACAAAAATCTGTATTCCGTATTTCATAAAAAAATCGAACGCCTTGTCATACAGCACTTCTTCTGCCAGTTCGAGCTCATTCTCCGGCAGGGAAGTCAGAATCATGACGTCTATTCCCGAATTCTCATCATACCCGCCGCGTACATATGGCCCGTATACCAGCAGTTTTCTGAATTCCCCTCTCATGAATTTTTTGGCGCTGCTCGCAAATAACTGTAAAATATCCTGGATATCACCCATGATTTTTTCCTTTCCCTTCCCGAAGGCGGCAAAACGCTACCGCTTCTTTTGTACGCAATTATTATAGCAGGAATTCACTCAACTTTCAACACAAGTCAATTGTCTTATTTCCATTCGCCGCAATCTATGCTATACTGGAATGGTAGTGAAAGAATAAATTTGGAGGTTACTATGCACAAATCAGGAAAATTATTATGGATATTTTTACTCTGTTTTCTCCTGTGCACCACAGGGGGGATTCTGGCGCACAGCCCTGTCCTTGCGGAGGAGAAAACACAATTTATCGTCGGTTTTGACGCAGAATTCCCACCTTATGGCTATCTGGAGAACGGCGAGTATGTCGGCTTTGATTTGAGCCTCGCGGAGGAAGTATGTAAGCGGAACGGCTGGACGCTGGTAAAACGCCCCATCTCATGGGAGTCCAAGGATTCAGAACTGGCCTCCGGCGCCATCTCCTGTATCTGGAATGGCTTTACCATGAACGGCCGTGAAGACAAATACACCTGGACAACTCCTTACATAGACAACTCGCAGGTCGTCATTGTAAAAAAGGGCGGGGATATTAAATCCCTTGCCGATCTGAAGGGAAAGATTCTGGTAGTCCAGACAGACTCCTCAGCGCTGGCCGCACTGACCGGAGAAGACGCCACCAGCGAAAACAAAAAGATCGCCGCTTCCCTGAAGGATCTGCAGCAGGTCGGCGACTACAATTCCGCCTTTATGAATCTGGAGAGCGGCATGGTGGACGCCATCGCCATGGACTACGGCGTAGCCGCCTATCAGCTTTCCGGCAAAGACGACGTATTTACCCTGCTCCCCGAACGCCTCTCCACGGAAAAATATGCGGTGGGCTTTAAGTCCGGCAACACGGAACTCCGCGATCAGGTGCAGGTGTCACTGCTGGAGATGCTCTATGACGGCACCTTTGAAAATATCGCCAAGGAATGGGGACTCTCCGACAGTATCTGTCTGAGTTTTGACGACACCACCTATGCCGACGGGATGAAGGTTCCCTCTGTGGACACCGGCAAACTCACCAAGGTGGCGACAGAGACAGAGGAAGCCTCGAAGGGCGCCGGAGCCAAAGTGCAGAAAATGACGATTCCTGAGATTGCCAGGCAGCTCGCTACCGGTATTCTCGCCACCCTGGCCATCTTCCTGCTGACTATCCTTTTCTCCATGCCGCTCGGTCTGTTGATCTGCGCCATCCGGATGTCCCGCTTCAGGATCCTACAGGCCATCGCCCGCATTTACATATCCATCCTTCGGGGTACGCCGCTAATGCTTCAGCTGCTGGTCGTTTTCTTCGCGCCATATTACGCCTTCGGCATCAACACCCCGTACTCCTACCGTTTTATTGCGGTTATCATCGGATTTTCCCTGAACTATGCGGCCTATTTTGCGGAGATTTACCGTTCCGGATTCCAGGGGATTCCAATCGGACAGCGGGAAGCCGCCATGACCATGGGGTACAACCGCCGACAGACCTTTATACATATCCTGTTCCCGCAGATGGTAAAACGCGTTATGCCCCCTGTCACCAACGAGATTATCACTCTCGTAAAAGACACCTCGCTGGCATTCGCCCTCGCCTATACGGAAATGTTTACCCTGGCCAAACAGATCGCCGCTTCACAGGCATCCCTTCTGCCCCTGTTTATAGCCGGTATATTCTATTATGTATTTAACTTTATCGTGGCCTACCTGATGGAGTTTATCGAGAAAAAGCTGGACTATTACCGCTAAGGCGTGTATCCGGCAACTAACAGCGTCATCTGGACAAAATAAACTATGATTGATTATCAATTGAAGTATTGGTAGAAATGAGGTTCTATATGAAAATATTAGAAATGAAACATATCAAAAAAAGTTTTGGTGATAAGACGGTTCTGCAGGATATAGATCTGTCTGTGGAGACCGGAGAGGTGGTATCCATACTGGGCCCCTCCGGCTCAGGCAAATCCACTCTGCTTCGCTGCGCCACATTCCTTGAGACTGTCGACAGCGGCGAAATCTCCTACAGCGGAAAAGCCGTCGTGACAAACGGCGCCGACGGAAGGGCTGTATATCCCAAGCGCAAAGAGCTGCAGGAGGCACAATCCAGTTTCGGACTGGTATTTCAGAATTTTAACCTGTTCCCGCATTTTTCTGTCCTGAAAAACATTACCCACGCGCCTCTTATCATCCAGAAGCGGAATAAAGACGATGTACTTGCCGAGGCCGCAAAACTTCTAGACAAGGTAGGTCTCGCCGGAAGGGAAGACGCCTATCCCCACGAGCTGTCCGGCGGACAGCAGCAGCGTGTGGCCATCGCCAGGGCTCTTGCGCTGCATCCGGACATTCTCTACTTTGATGAGCCCACCTCCGCGCTCGATCCGGAAATCACAGCCGAGATCCTCCGGGTAATGAAACAGCTTGCTGCGGAGAAAATGACGATGGTTGTCGTTACCCATGAAATTGATTTTGCAAGAGCTGTATCCGACCGGGTAGTCTTTATGGACAACGGATATGTGGTGGAAAATGGCAGACCGGAGGACGTAATCGACAATCCCCGGAATGAAAGGACACGGGCCTTTCTCCAAAAGCTTCACATATAAAGATAAAGCTTTTTTTTCAGAAATGTGCACTGCCTGGCGTGCAAAAAAGGGCACCCTCCCCCTGGGTGTCCTTTTGTCCGTTTTTACCTGAAAAACTTAAAAATAATAGTTCTGCTTCCGTCAGTCATCAATATCCTGGTCGTATTCCAGAATTTTGCCCGTCTTCGCATGGATAGTCAAATCATACTCCACTCTGCCGGAGCGCATCTCAATCTCATATACGGGTACGCCGTCGTCATTGTCAAATTCTACCTTGACAAACTGGGCGCCCGGCACCTTCTTCCTGGCGATTGATTTTGCCTTTGCCAGTCCGATATACTTGGATTTCGTGCTGAATTTGGCAATCTTCCATTCATAGCCCAGAAGCTTGCCCGTCTTGGCGCTGTAGACCAGCTCGTAGCGTTTGGATTTCTTTTTCAAAATAACCTTATATTCTGCCAGTCCATCGTCGTATCGGAGAACAGCGCTGGTAATCTTTGCCTTTTTGACCTTCTTTTTGGCCTTTTTCTTTATTTGGGCTTTTGAGATATTTTTTTTGCCCTGACGGTTATATTCCATATTTTCAATGTCCCATTCATATTCCATGAGCTTGCCGTCCGAGCCTCTGTAAATCAGAGTGTAATCCCTGTTCCCCTTTGCAAGGTCAATTTCATACACGATTCCGCCATTTTCGTAATCAATGTCAGCCTCTGTCACGACGGCCGACTTCACTTCGCGAAGGGCTTTCTTTCTCGCGGCAGATATGCTTTTGATTCCCTTTGCCTCTGCTGCTGCCGGAAGCATTACTACTGCGCTCATTAAAAGCGCCGTCGTCATAATAAAACGTTTCATTACTTTCTACCTCCTAACATATTGGTCTGTCATACTATATCTACCCATGCTATACCTATAGCAATGTAATTATCCCCCGAATGTGTGACACAAAATTGTCATTTTTTAATCTCAGTGAAATTCTACCTTTATTTTATAATTTTTAACAGGAATATAATGATTTTTTCTGAAAAAGATGGTATAGTAGAAAAAGGATTATATCACAGTCAGATGCAGAAGGGAAATGAGAGCGATATGAAGTCAAAGAACCGCCCCCTGAAACAGGGGCTTCAGATTATTATTGTGGGCTGCGGCAAGGTGGGGTTCACCCTGACGGAACAGCTGACCAGGGAAGGGCATGATATTACGATCATTGATCGCAATCCCGAAAAAATCCAGGAGATAACAAACCTTTTCGACGTGATGGGGCTGGTGGGGAACGGAGCCAGTTACAGTGTGCAGATGGAGGCTGGTATCGAGAATACCGATCTGATCATCGCCGTCACGGGCTCAGATGAATTGAATCTGCTCTGTTGTACCGTCGCCAAGCAGGTCGGTGACTGCGCGGCAGTCGCCAGGGTGCGGACGCCGGACTACAGCAAGGAGGCCGCCTATCTGCGGGAGAAGCTGGGCCTTACCCTGATTATCAATCCCGAATTGGAGGCCGCCCGCGAGATGGCCCGGATCCTGTATCTTCCCACGGCTCTCGACGTCAATACACTGGCTCATGGACGGGCCGAGATGATTAAGTTCAAAATGCCGGAAAATAATATTCTGGACGGAATGACTATTGCCAGTCTGGGAAAGAACATTACCAATGATATTCTTATCTGCGCCATTGAGCGAGACGGGAACGTATATATCCCGGACGGTACTTTCCAGATGGCGCAGGGCGACGTCATTACCTTTGTGGCGGCAAGGCGGGCGATTCCCTCTTTTTTGAAAAAAATAGGCTTCAGGACGCGTCAGGTAAAGAGCGCTCTGATTGTCGGCGGCGGCAAGGCCTGCTATTATCTGGCTGCCCAGCTTGTCCACATGGGAATCTCCGTAAAGATCATTGAGAGAAACCGCTCCCGCTGCGAGGAACTCAGTATCCTCCTGCCGGACGCCATCATTATAAATGGAGACGGCACCAATCAGGAGCTCTTAAAGGAGGAGGGTATAGACCACATTGAATCCTTTGTTCCGCTGACCGGTATTGATGAGGAAAATATCATGCTCACGCTCTATGCCAGACAGGTGTCCGACGCCAAAGTCATCACCCGAATCAACCGGAATACCTTTAATGACGTCATAAACAGTCTGGATCTGGGGAGCGTAATCTACCCCCAACACATTACGTCTGAGGCCATCATCGCCTATGTCCGCGCCAAGAAAAATTCGATGGACAGCAACATTGAGACGCTGTATCATATGTTTGACTACCGGGTTGAGGCCATTGAATTCCGGGTTGACGAGCCGTCCGCCGTCACCGGCGTACCGCTTCAGGATCTGGCGCTGAAAAAGAATCTGCTGGTTTCCTGTATATCCCGAAACAATACGGTTCTTATTCCCACCGGCCAGGATTCCATACAGCCGGGCGATACAGTTATGGTAGTAACTACCCACACGGGATTTCACGATATTTCTGATATATTAGAATAGAAACGGAGATATAAGATACTATGAACACTTCAATGATTCGCTTTATACTGGGCTATGTGCTGAAGATCGAGGCTGTACTGATGCTGCTTCCCTGCCTGACGGCCGTTATCTGCCGGGAGCCGGAGGGAATCGCCTATCTCCTGACGGCTGCTTTCAGTTTTGCACTCGGCTTTCTCATGTCGCGGAAGAAGCCGGCCAGTTCTGTCTTCTATCTCAAAGAGGGCTGTGTCGCCACCTCCCTGAGCTGGGTTTTTCTGAGTTTGTTCGGAGCTCTCCCCTTCCTCATCACCGGTGAGATTCCCTCCGTCACGGACGCCCTGTTTGAGACCATCTCCGGCTTTACCACCACCGGAGCCAGTATTCTGAGCGATGTGGAAGCTCTGTCTTACTGCTCTCTGTTCTGGCGCAGTTTTACGCACTGGATCGGCGGCATGGGCGTACTCGTCTTTTTGCTGGCGGTCATTCCCCTGAGCGGCGGATCCCATATCAATCTGATGCGGGCGGAGAGCCCTGGCCCGTCCGTGGGCAAACTGGTTCCCAAAATCCGGTACACGGCCCGGATTCTCTACCTCATCTATCTGGGCCTTACCCTGTTGGAGGTTCTCCTTCTGCTGGCGGGGCACATGTCCCTCTTTGAGGCTCTGACTACCAGCTTCGGCACAGCGGGAACCGGTGGCTTTGGCATAAAAAATGATAGTCTGGCCAGTTACTCCCCCTATCTGCAATGGGTAGTAACTGTCTTTATGATTTTGTTCGGAGTCAACTTTAACGCCTTTTACTTTCTTCTGTATAGAAAGTTCCGGAAGGCGCTGGGCATGGAGGAAGTTCGCTGCTATCTCCTCATCATTGCGGTGGCCGTCGGGATTATTTTCATTGATATACTGGATACCGCGTCCGGCGTTTTTGATGCGCTGACTCACGCCTCGTTCCAGGTGGCTTCCATTATCACCACGACCGGATTCTCTACTGTGGACTTTAACCAGTGGTCTCAGTCCTGCAAATCCATTCTCGTCCTTTTGATGTTCATTGGAGCCTGCGCCGGAAGCACCGGCGGCGGAATCAAGGTCTCCCGAATCGTCATTCTGGTAAAAACCGTGGTAAAAGAACTGACTTCCTATATCCACCCCAAAAATATCAAAAAGATAAATTTTGAAAAGAAACCGGTAGAGCACGAGGTCGTGCGCTCCACCAATGTCTATTTCATTACGTTTATGATTATCTTCTCCGCCTCTGTCTTCGCCATCTCTTTTGAGGGGCGGGATTTAGTCACCAATTTTACGGCGGTGGCCGCCACAATCAACAACATAGGCCCCGGCCTTGAAATGGTGGGGCCGGTGCGCAACTTCAGCATTTTCTGTCCTTTTTCCAAATTTGTGCTGATGTTCGATATGCTGGCCGGCCGGCTGGAGCTGTTCCCGCTCCTTATCCTGTTCCACCCCGCCGTCTGGAAAAGTCTTTTCATTCAAAAGAAAAAGGGGAAGAAGAAGGCTTCCTCCCCGAAAAGCTAATAGATTTGCAATTATCTGTTTAGGAAGAAAAAACTGTTGCGCAGTCCTTCAGTCGTGTGACGACGTCTATCTGCTGCGGACAGGCGCTCTCGCATTGGCCGCAGGCGATGCAGTCCGCCGCCGTCCCGACGTCCGCCGTGGCTTTTTCATATTCCCTGCGCCCCTGCTCCAGCTGCCCCCACACTAGCTGCTTATTTCTGGCCGCAAATATTTCCGGTATCGGGATCTGCCTCGGACACCCCGCAGTACAATAATGACAGGCTGTGCAGGGAATCGAAGCAATGCCTGTCATGGCCTCCTGCGCCTTTCTTATGGCCGCCTGCTCCGTCTCATTGAGGGGGCGGAAATTTTTCATATAGGACAGGTTGTCTTTCATCTGGGCAAGATCCGACATGCCCGACAACACCGTGATGATTCCCTCCAGAGAGGCCGCATAACGGATAGCCCAGGATGCAAAAGACGCGTCCTTATCCGCTTCTCTCAGTATCTTCTGCACTTTGACCGGCGGATTGGCGAGGGCTCCCCCCTTGACAGGCTCCATGACTACAATGGATTTCCCGTGTCTTCTGGCCACCTCATAATTGCCTCTGGAGGTGACGTCCGGATTCTCCCAGTCCGCATAGTTTAACTGTAACTGCACAAACTCCACATCCGGGTGCTCCGTCAGGATTGTATCCAGAACGTCCGGCGTCGAATGGAATGAAAAACCCCAGTGCCTGATCCGGCCCTTTTCTTTTTGCTCCTTCACGAAATCCCAGATATGATATTTGTCATAAATCCGGTAATTAGAACTCTGCAGGGCATGGAGCAGATAGTAGTCGAAATACCCCGCCCCCGTCCGCTCCAGACTGGTATAAAACTGCTGCTTCGCCGCCTCCTCTGTGGGCGACTGCTGCCAGGCGCACAACTTGGTAGCCAGGGTAAAACTCTCTCGCGGATACCGATCCACTAACGCCGCCTTTGCCGCCCGTTCAGATTCCCCGCCGTCATACACAAAGGCCGTATCAAAATACGTCAGGCCGGCATCCATAAAAAGGTCTACCATCTTCTTCGTCTGCTCAATATCTATTCTTCCATTTTTAGTTTTTGGCAGACGCATAAGTCCAAAGCCAAGCTTCGGTGTGTTTTCCCCAAAATATGTCTCCATGTGAACCTCCATTCCGGAGCGCAGCGACGGAAGTACGAGCAAAAAGCAGCGTAGCTGTTTTTGCTCTGTACATCACTACTATTTGTGGCGCTCCGACACAAATATTTGTGTGAAAAATCAGCGCATCAGCGTGATTTTTCACACTAACCTCCATTCCACTTCATATATTCCCGTGCTCCCCGCCATAGGTCTCCACGATTGCTCCAGGCGTCACCCCGTTTTTAAGTAACTGGAAGAACATCTTATGCGAGAGCTCATACAGGCGGAACATATCCGCTTTGTCCGGCACATTGTGATAGACCTTCCAATAGCCTGTGTACAAAAAGTTTTTTCCCCTGTTTCTTATATAGCCTTCCACATCTTCCAGCGGATACCCCAGCAACACCCCCAGCTCATGGGGAAATCTACCCCGCCTCCCGACATATTCCCGATAGCGCCGCCGGAATTTTTCCAGCACTCCCTCCACTGCCAAGCAGGTATACCCGGCCTCTGACAGGAAGCGGCGCACCCCGTCCGTGTCGAGAAGGCGCTCCAACCGCCTTCTGTCATATAAAAAAACAGCCGTCCTCTCACCTGCCGCACAGAGTGTCAGACAGTCAAAACGGCCTCCCCCCATAAGGCTTTTCAGCCGCCGCAGCTGGTCTCCTTCCAGCAAGAGAAGGCTGGACATTTTCAATCCGGCGATCAGAGGCGCACACTGGAGCACCAGCTGCCTCTCCTCCCCCGCCCCGTCTGTTTTATAAATAGCTTCTGTTATCTCCTCACTCAAATCCCTCTCGTCCTTCCGGCTCCACAGGAGCGTTACTAGTATGACAATCCGGGCTTCAAATGATACTTTGCGGACGGATTATTTTCCGGACATTCCCGCTCACACCTCAAACGTCTGCCCCCGCCTCTCAATTCCGGCAATCCTGTCCGCATATTCCGGATGGGCCTCACAGAATCTGCGGATTATTTTATACTTTGTCCAAAAGTGCATCGGAAAGATGATCCGGCTGTCCGTATATTCCAAAAACAGCTCCAAGCCGCCAAAGGCCTCCTCGCGCTGTCTGGGATCCAGTGGGACAAAGGCCACGTCAATCGACCTGCCTCTCAGCTTTTCCAATTCACGCCGGTAGGCGCTCTCCATATTGTTGTTATAGGCCTTTGACTCCTCTTTCCACACCCAGCGGTTCAAATCACCGGCATGGTAAATTATACGATCCCCGTACGCAAGAAGATACGCCACTCCCTCATCTGTCGATGTCAGAGTAGTAATGGAGAGTTCTCTGCCGTTTGGCAGTTGAAACTCCGCCCCGCTGTTCCGACGGCAGACTGTAATCCTATCCGTGAGTTCTATGCCCTTTTCCCGGTATTCACGAAAAACCGGCCGGAGATAAACATCCTTTGATACGACATAACGCACATTGGGATATTTTTCTGCCAGCCGGAATATTACCGGGTTATAGTGGTCGGGGTGATGGTGGCTGACAAACACAATCAATGGTTTATCCGCCTCCACATCCGGCAGTTTCCCCTTATAATAATCAAACAGAAACCCGGCGTCACCCGTATCCACATAAAAACCGCTGTGGGCAATGTATGTAACCTTCATAACGTCCACATACTAACCTCTCAAAGTCTGAATTTGTGTATATTATTCATCAATGCTGTCATCTTACTCTCCAGCTCATTCACAATGGAAGCAGAGTCGTCTACTACCTTTGCCAGATCGGTGGACATAGCAGACGTCTGCTCCGTCACCGCTGCGTTGTCCTGTGCCAGATTATTCAGCATAGACAGGGACTCAATGACATTGGAGCGCTGTCTTTCCACTTCTTCGGTCAGTGTGTCAATCGACTGCACTGAAGTCTGGCAGAGATCCAATTCATTCTTGAGCTGTAAAAAGATCTGCTGTGTCTCGGTCAGCGTATCCACCTGCTTCTCAACGGAAATATTAATCTCCTTCATGCCCTCAACCGACTTAGTGGCATTGCTCTGCAGCTCCTCAACCACCCGGTTGATCTCCTCAACCGAATCCGAGGACTGGTTCGCCAGTTTCGCAATCTCATCTGCCACCACAGCAAATCCCTTTCCTGCCTCGCCGGCCCTGGCCGCCTCAATACTTGCATTCAGCGCCAAAAGACTGGTCTGGTCGGAAATCTCGTTAATCAGATTCGCTGCCATGTGAATCTGCTGCACAGACTCATGCGTGGAATTGATCTGCTCTGCCATGTCGGCAATGTTCTTCCTCGTGTTATCATTGACTGTAATCAACTGCTGCAGCGTCTCCATGGACTGTCTGCTGATATTATTCATATCCTTTGAGTTCTTGTTAAGGCTCTCCACCTCGCTGCCGGTCTGCTTGATCTTATCCGCCATCACGCTCACGTCTCCATTGGCGGAATCTGTGGAATCCGCCTGACGGCTCACATTGCCGGTAATGGATTCTACCGCCGTACTCACCTGGGTGAGCGACGCCCGCATGTTATTGAAGGAATTATCAAACTTATTCAGTATGTCGTTGACGCCATCTGCCACGCTTGTGATCTCTCTCAGCAGCTGGCGTATATTATTCTGAGCCTGCTGCAGAGCGTCGGCGGTCTGTCCGATTTCATTCCGCTGCTTCACATTGATGTCTTCCGTCAGGTCGCCGTCCGAAATCCGTCTCGCAAAGGACTGTATCTTCCGGAGAGGCGCAATAATCTTCTTACCTACTATGTATGCGATTATAAGTCCGATTAATACCGCAACAACAAACACAACGCCAACTCTTATCAGCACGCCGTTGTACATGGAGTCCAACTGATCCTGCGTAGTCTTTTTGGCCTGGTCGATATCGTCAATATAGTTTCCGGTGGAAACTATCCAGCCCCATGGCTCAAAAATCTGGGAATAAGCAATCTTCGGCGCCACTGTAACACCGTCCGCCTTTGTAAAGTAAAACTCGTTAAAACCGCCCTTCTCCGGAGACTGGCATACCTTTACAATCTCCTGCACGATCATAACACCGTTCGGATCCTTCAGTTCATAACGGTTATCGCCCTCGTTTTCCGTAAGAATCGGGTGCATCACCAGCGTATAATCCGTGGAATCGATCCAGAAATATCCGCTCTGGTCGTCCCTGTATCTCATTACGCGAATCGTCTCTTTGGCATCGCGCTTTGCTTCATCCTCTGTCTTCTTCCCCGCCTTGAATTCGTCATATTCCGCCTGGAGAATAGCAATCGTGCTCTGTACCTGTGACTTGATCTCCGTATTGTATCCTAAGTCCTTCGATTCCTCATAGGTACTGTATGCCGTACCCGACACGGATCGGATCGACAACACGGCGTTTACCCCAATAATCATAGCCGTCAGAACCACAATAACTGCACTCATGAACATTATCGAGACAATCAGGCTCTGTTTTTTCGCTTTACCGCTTTTGTTGCTCATGGTATACCTCCTCCGAATAGTATTGTCTTATACTATTCTATCACTTTTCAGATTCATGTGCAAGCATTTCTGTCATCACATATGTCACCATCTGTCCTTACACATGTCACTGCCTCACGGGAGCGAATCCCTCAGGCACAATACGCCCCAGCCTATCGTCGCATTAGGATACTCTCCGTAGGCGGAAAGCGGTCTTGCACCCCTTATGAGATAGGCTTTTACCTTTTCCCCATACAGATAGGGATCGTTCCCCTGGACGATTCCATACTGCATCAGCAGGGCGGCGCTCCCGCTCACAAACGGGCACGCCATGGAGGTGCCGGATTTGGACGTATACCCACCGCCCGGCGCACAGGAGACAATGTCCACCCCCGGCGCGGCCAGATCCGGCTTTACCAGGTGGCAGCAGACGTAACCCTGTCCGGAGAAAAAGGCAAAGCTGTCCGTATTGCTGTCATAGGCGCCCACTGTGATGGCTTTGCCGGCCGTGGACGGAATGGTAAGGGTGGTATCCGTATCCGGCACCAAAAATCCGGTCTCGTCTCCAATCCGGCTGCCGGACGGCAGCCACAGATCAAAACGGCCGTCAACGATCCGGCGGGGCGACAGGCTTATTTTCCAGATGCCGCTTCGGATATTTGTCTCCACTCCCTCCGGCACCATCTCCAGATAGATTTCCTGATTCCGGCTGTAGGGCGCCGGTTCCCCCACATACCACAGAAGTTCCGTCCCGTCCAGCACATACCGGTAGGCCCCCTGGGCCCGTTCCGACAATATCACCGAGCCTCCGGAGGGGGCCTGGAGAGTGATCTGAAACTCGTCGGCATACTGCTTCCATATCTGGAGCCCCAGGCTGGACTCGCCCGGAGCCACGGTAAACTCAATCCGGTAGTCGGCCCCCATCGCCAACTGCCCCGATGCATGGCGGCGCTTGTTGCCCTCGTTGCCGCTCCCCACGCAGATGGTAGTCCGTCCGATCCCCGTCACCGCGTCCAGATAGGTCTCGATCAGGGAAGTGCCGTCATGGGAACCGTAGTTGTTTCCATAGCTTAAATTCAGCGCTAATGGCTGGGACAGCTCGACGGCTTTCCGGACGCAGAAATCCACTCCCATCATCAAGCCCGTGGTCTGTGGAAAACCGCCTCCCTGCCCGCCCAGCTTGACAACCAGGATATCCGCCTCGTAGGCCACTCCCCTCTGCCTCCCTCTGCTGGCTCTCCCGTTGCCCGCCGCTATTCCGGCCACATGGGTGCCGTGCCCGCTTACGTCCGCACTGGGAGCGCGCCCGCCCGATTCCAGTATGGCGTTGATGTCCTCCCTGGAAAAATAGGAGCCGACGGGATAGTCCATGGGCGGGGCGCCGGAGGTCAGCGTCTGATCCCACAGGCCCGCCAAGCGGGTGGTTCCGTCCTCGTTGCGGAAGTCCGGATGAAAAATATCAATGCCGGAGTCCACCACAGCCACCAGAACCCCCTGCCCTGTCAGTCCGTAGGGCTCTCTTTGCACCGGAGGAATACAGGAGGCCATCTTCCCGTTGTAGACGGCAAAGGACAGCGCCTTTGGTTTTTCTATGTATTCCACCCTGGGATCGGCCGACAGCGCCGTCAGTTCTGTCTCCCCCAGACTGAGAATGGCATAACCGCCCAGCAGCGGTGTGACGCGGCCGTATCCGGACAGCTCCGAGACGTCGCCGGAATAGCGGATTATGACCTCCCATTTGCCCTCTGCCCCGTCGTATCCCGCCGACAGATTTTCACTTTTTTCCCGCAGCTCAGCCGGGGTGTCAATGGATAATTCCAACAGGTTCTCAATTTTCTGGTCTGCCATGGCGCTCCCTTCTCTCATAGGCCCTGCGGAGTTTGAGCAGCGCCTTTTTTTCAATTCGGCTTACATAGCTGCGACTGATGCCGAGCTGTCTGGCAATCTCCCGCTGCGTCACCTCCGGCCGCTCCGCCACATAGGGCCATTCGGGTATTCCATACCGCAGGCGGATAATGAGTTTTTCCCGCTCTGTCAGGCTCTCCTCGATAAATCCATAAAGTCTGGATATATTTTCCTCCTTTTCCATTCGCTCCGGGATATCCTCCTCCTCTGTCTCCAGCACGTCCAGAAAGCTGAGCGTGTTCCCCTCCCCGTCGTCTCCGCTGATAGGGCCGTAGAGAAATACCTCCCTGGACTGTTTTTTATCACTGCGGAAGGTCATCAGAAGTTCATTGTCAATGCAGCGCGAGGCGTAGGTAGCCAGCCTCACTCCCCTGCCCTGCCGGTAGGTGTCCACCGCCTTGATCAGTCCGATGGTGCCAATGGAGATCAGATCGTCCACACTGTGATCCGAATTGCCGTACTTTTTTACAAGATATGCCACCAGACGCAGATTTCTCTCAATCAGGATATTTCTTGCCTCTCTGTCTCCCTGCTCCCATCTTTTGATGTATTCATTTTCTTCCTCCGCGCTCAGTGGTTGTGGAAAAGACTGCATCGCACACTCCGGATGATTCACATTACTTTAGTTTATGTGTTTTTTTGTCCACAAGTGCATGGCTACCAAAAATCCGTCCGGCACGCTGCGCACCCACATGCCGGTTCTTCTTGAAATCCGGTCTTTTTGCAAGTATAATGGAGGGAGAATATTACCGATAGACAGGGGAGAGACACGATGAACAAAAAAGAAATATCTGAGATCAAAAGACGCTTTACCAAGACAAAATGCAGCGTCACAAGGCTCTGCGGCTGCTATGTGGACGCGGAGAAAAACAAGCGCCTGACCTTAAAGGAGGCCTTCCAGGGCCTTCCTGATGAGGAGATGTTCAAATACATTGACATTTTCCGCAAGACCTTGTCCGGCTCTCTGGGGCGGACTCTTATGAATATGGAATTTCCCACGGAGCAGGAGACGGCGGAGGACGGCGCCCAGAGATTTCTGATGAGGCTGTTGGAAAGCCGGCTTCAGGACGATGAACTGCTGGAGCAGTTTTACGACAGGGTGATCGAGACTTATCCGAACCCTGAAAATTATTTTATCATTCTTGTGCATGACGCCTATGACATTCCGAAGATTACCACCGACGGCATGGAAAATTTTGACGCATCGGAATATGTCTATGATTACCTGCTGTGCAGCATCTGCCCCGTGAAGCTGACAAAACCGGGACTCTGCTATAACGCCGAGACCAACCACATTCAAGACCGTATCCGGGACTGGCTGGTGCAGCCGCCGGAGCTCGGCTTTCTGTTTCCGGCGTTTAACGACCGGAACATGGACATTCACAGCCTTCTGTACTACTCTAAAAGCGCGGACGAACTAGATATCTCTGTCACAGAAAACCTGCTTGGCTGCCGGATGCCCCTACCCGCCGGGAGCCAGAAGGAGACCTTTAACGCCATTGTGGAGGAATCCCTGGGCCTCGACTGCGATTACGAGGTAGTAAAATCAATCCATGAAAATCTGAATCAGATGGTAGAGGAAAACAAAGAAAACCCGGAACCGCTGACGCTTGACCGGGCCGATATGAGCCGCCTTTTACAAAACAGCGGCGTGGATGAGGAAAAGATAGAGGTTTTTGAGAACCGCTATGACGAGACACTGGGCGAAAAAGAGCCGCTGATGGCCTCAAATATTTCCAGCACCCGCAAATTTGAAGTGCGCACGCCGGATGTAACCGTCCAGGTAAATCCGGAGCGCACCGATCTTGTCGAGACAAAAATCATTGACGGCATACCCTGCCTGGTCATCGAAATCAACGACCTGGTAGAGGTAAACGGCATACAAATCACCGCCCCCGCACTGACGGAGTAAGCCGGCATCTGCCCGGCGCTCCGTCAACAGCCGCCCGTGGAGGGCGGCATGGGGAGCCGGCGGAATTTATCCGAGCAGCTGTTCTGCCAGCGCTTCCATCTGGGCCACATTTTCCTGCTTCATGGCCGATTTGATCGTGACGGCAGCGTCGCAGACCGTGACGTCCTTCATTCCCTCAAGAATTTCTCTCATCTTTTTATTTGCCACAGGCGCCCAGCTTCCGTTCTCCATCAGGGCCACCTTTCTTTTCTGGTAGTTTTTATTGCGCAGATGGGAGAGGAAATCCTCCATGCATGGGAAAAGGGCTCCGTCATAAGTGGCGCACGCCAGCACCATTTTATCGTAGCGGAACGCATCTTCGATTACCTCCGCCATATCCTCTCTCGCCAGATCGCTGACTACTACTTTTTTGGCGCCTTTGGCCTCCAAAATTCCGGCCAGTTTTTCAGCCGCCTTTCCTGTATTGCCATGAATCGAGGCATAGGCGATCAGCACGCCCTCGTCCTCCGGTTCATAACTGCTCCATGTCTTATATTTGCCAATGTAATACTCCAGATTTTCACTGAGTATCGGCCCGTGCAGCGGACAGATCGTCTGGATATCCAGCCCCGCCGCCTTTTTCAACAGGGCAGACGCCTGTGCGCCATATTTCCCGACGATGTTGAAATAGTAACGTCTCGCCTCACATGCCCAGTCCTCATCTGTGTCCAGCGCTCCGAACTTGCCGAAGGCGTCCGCGGAGAACAGAACCTTCTCGCTTGTCTCGTACTCGACCATTACCTCCGGCCAGTGTACCATGGGCGCCATGTAAAACTGCAGGGTGTGGCTTCCCAGCTCCAGGCTCTCTCCCTCGGCCACCACGACCTTGCGCCCCTCTAAATCGATGTCAAAGAACTGCGGCAGCATGGCAAACACTTTGGCGTTGCTCACGAGTTGAAGCGACGGATATTTCTCCGTCAGGGCCTTTATGCTCCCGCTGTGATCCGGCTCCAGATGGGAAATCACCAGATAATCCGGCGTCCTCCCGGCCAGTTCGCTCTCCAGATTGGCTAGCCATTCATCTGTCTTTCTGGCGTCCACGGAATCCATTACCGCCGTCTTCTCGTCCAAAATCAAATAGGAGTTATAGGAAACCCCGTTTGGCACAATATATTGGCTCTCAAATAAGTCAATCGTCCTGTCATCTGTTCCCACATAGCGGATCGCATCTGAAATTTTTACATTACTGCTCATAGTATACCTCCTTACAAATCGTTAATAGCATATATTGTTAAGCATAGCATTATCTCCCCGCAAAATCAATAGAGGATTCCAAATTACTTCCTGCGGATTCCAAATTACTCCCTGCGGAAATATCCAGTACCATACAGCCGTGGGACGGAATCTCCAGCGCCGCGCTCTCTTTCACCTCCACATTCTCCCACATGTCCGTGACGGAGCCGCCAGCAACGCGGATAAACGGCTTCGGGCACAGTGCGTTGGGAAATTCGGAGACATTGAAAATCGCCAGATATTCCTCCGTGGCGTCCTTTTTTTCCGAGCGCCATACAAGGATATTGCCGTCCCTGTAAATCTCCCTGGCGTTGCAGGAGTCGTCCAACAGGGACAGAATTCTCCGGTTTGTCAGAAGCGACAGCGTCCAGTCGTCCAGTTTGGTCATCTCGGCTCCCAGCATAAGGGGCGAGCGGAAAAAACACCAGAGGCTCATCATCGTTTTCTGCTCCTCCCTGGTGAATCCGGTCTGTCTCTCCTCGCCAAATCCCATTCCGATCCGTCCTAACGGGAGCATGTCGCAGTCGGGATAGCCCCCATCGCGGACTTTGTCCTGCCAGTTCCGGCACCGGTCAAACATATCCCTCAGTGAGCCCCAGTTATCCCAGAAGTCGTCTGTGATGCGCCACATATTGGCATTCTCATAATAAAAATCCGCCTCCTCCGGCAGGGCCGGCCCCGGCGACAGGCTGAGAACAATCTCCCGGCCGCACTTTTCAATGGCCTGCCGGAGCATAACAATCTCCCCTTTAGCCGACTCCGCGTCCATTCGGCATATATCGTCGCACTTGATAAAATCCACGCCCCAGGCGGCGTACAGCTCCAGCAGCGAATCGTAATACTCCTGCGCCCCCGGCTCTCCCGGCCGCACGCCGTACATGTCCGGATTCCATGAGCAGATGGAATAGGGATCGGCGATCTCGTCCGCCGTGCGCTCGCTCCCGTATATGTGCATGTGGCGGTGGGCCGCCGCCCGCGGAATCCCTCTCATAATATGTATGCCGAATTTTAAGCCCAGCCGGTGTATATAATCGGCCAGGGGAGCGAAGCCCTTGCCGCCGACAGAGGAGGGAAACCTCTCCGGACAGGGCAAAAGCCGTGAGTATTCGTCCATTTCCACCCTGGCAAAAGGGGCATACTGGAACTGTTCCCGATTTTTCCCTGCATCTCTGGAATACCAGTCTATATCCACCACGACATATTCCCAGCCGTAATCCAGCAGATGCCTGGCCATATACTCCGCATTGGCAATCACCTGTCTTTCATTTACCGTCGTGTCATAGTAATCGTAGCTGTTCCACCCCATCGGCGCTCTCGTCGCTCTGTACATATCCGTACCTCCGTTTTCCCAGGCGGCAAAACCGCCTGCTCCATTACCGTCTTTTGCCTCACACCTTATAAATCTCAGTATAATTGAATAAACAGGGAAACGCAATAGCAAAATGCCATTGCGTTTCCTTATTTTTCCAGTATATAAAGTCGGATATTATCTGACCGCCTTAAAGGCCTCCTCCAAATCTTCGATTATATCGTCGATATGCTCTGTGCCGATGGAGAGACGGATTGTATTCGGCAGAATACCTACCTCCTTCAGTTCTTCCTCCGCCATCTGGGAATGTGTCGTGCTGGCCGGGTGGATCGCCAGGGATTTTACATCTGCCACGTTCGCCAGCAGGGAGAACAGTTCCAGATTGTCAATAAAATCTTTGGCCGTCCGGTCATTTCCCTTGATCTCAAAAGTGAAGATAGAACCGCCGCCATGCGGGAAATATTTTTTATACAGTCTCTGCTGCTCCGGATCCTCCGAGACGGATGGGTGATGTACCGCCGCCACCTGCGGGTGCTTCGACAGGTACTCCACTACCTTCAGTGCATTTTCCACATGGCGCTCCACTCGCAGAGACAGCGTCTCCAACCCCTGCAGGAAGAAGAACGCGTGGAACGGCGACAGGGTGGCCCCCGTATCCCTCAGAAGAATCGCCCGGATCTTCGTCACAAAGGCAGCCGCACCTACCGCTTTGGTGAAGCTCACGCCGTGATAACTGGGATTCGGCTCAGTGAGGCTGGCGAAGCGTCCGGACGCCTCCCAGTCAAATCTGCCGCTGTCCACAATGACGCCGCCGATGGTCGTGCCGTGGCCGCCGATAAACTTGGTGGCAGAGTGAATGACAATATCCGCGCCGTACTCAATCGGACGAATCAGATACGGCGTGCCAAAGGTGTTGTCGATTACAAGCGGGATTTTGTTGTCATGGGCGATTCGGGCAATGCTCTCAATGTCCACCACATCTGAGTTGGGATTTCCCAGAGTCTCAATAAATACCGCCTTGGTATTATCCTTTATGGCCGCCTGTATCTCCTCCAGATTGTGGGGATTTACAAAGGTAGTCTCGATACCGTAATTCGGCAGATTGTGGGCGAGGAGATTGTATGTACCGCCGTAGATATTGCCGGCCGACACAATATGGTCTCCCGCCTGGGCCAGCGTGCGGAACGTGTAGTCGATGGCGGCCGCACCGCTGGCCACGGCCAGCGCCGCCACGCCTCCCTCCAGCTTGGCAATCCGCTGCTCGAAAATATCCTCGGTCGGATTGGTGAGGCGGCCGTAAATATTACCGGCATCGCTCAGATTGAATCGCGCCTCCGCGTGATCGCTGTTGTGGAATACATAGGAAGACGTCTGGTAGATCGGCACCGCCCTGGCGTCTGTCACCGGATCCGCCTGTTCCTGCCCCACATGTAACTGCAATGTCTCAAAATGTAACTCTCTGTCTTTGTATGCTTTTTTACCCATATTTCCTTCCTTTCCGGCAAAACGTCTCCGTATCACCGGAAACACGCTGCTTTTTATTGCCTACTATTTTAATATGTTTTATAGGCTATATAATACCACGCTTACCTTTTCCTGTCAACAGCAAATTTAATTAAATTAAAAAAATATTTAATTATGAGTTCTTATTCGGAAATTTCCCCGTTCCTGTCCCTCTGCCACTCTGCCAGATCCGCCAGGGTGATATTGTCGATTACGCCGTTGATGGCGTCGTTTAGCCGTTTCCACACAATAGAGGTCGCGCAGTCCTCGAATTTTTCGCAGGCGGGGAAATCCTCCTCCACGCAGTCCACCGGCGCCAGGCTCCCCTCCGTCAGGCGCAGGATCATTCCCACTGTGTACTCCTCCGGTTTTTTCGTAAGAAGATACCCTCCCTGGGGCCCCCGTATACTCCGCACATAGCGCGCCTTATTTAAAATAGAAACAATCTGCTCCAGATACTTGTCCGATATCTCCTGATGCTCTGCAATCTGCCGGATCCGCAGCGGCTCTCCCGACTCATTCATGGCCAGATCCAGCATCATGTGGAGGGCATATCTTCCTCTGGTTGAAATTCTCATGACGACACTCCTTTGCACGTTTCACACTTTTCCTACTATGTTAATATGATACAACAGTGCGGATTAAAATACAAGAAAAAATCTCTGCCCGCCGGACAGAGATTTTTCCCTCAAAAACCGTTTTATCAATTGTCGTCCTGCAAAGCATCGAAACCGCTCTCTCCGGTCCGCACTTTGATGACGTCTTCCACATCATATACGAAGATCTTACCGTCGCCGATATGTCCGGTATACAGAGCCTGCTTGGCAGTCTCTACTACCTTCTCAACCGGAACGGCGCTCACAACCACCTCGACCTTGATCTTAGGCAGCAGTGTGAAGTCTACGGGGACGCCGCGGTAATACTCGGCTTTTCCCTTCTGGGCGCCGCAGCCCAGTACCTGGGTTACAGTAATACCGTTTACACCGATTTCGGACAGGGCGTCCTTGAGGTCTTCGAATTTGTTCTGCTGAGCCACAATGGAGATTCTTGTCAGTTTTGGCGCTCCATCGGCGCTCTCCTTCTGCGGCTTTGCCGCCGGAACCGGAACGACCGGAACCGATTTCTCTACCGGAGCGGAGCCGGTAACTCCCTGGACATTTGCACCGGCAGAGTAGAAACGGTTGCCGGCCGGCATGAAGTCGGCATAGGCGCTCGGCAGTCCGTGCTCGGTGGCGTCCAGTCCTTCGATTTCCTCCTCGGCAGAGACGCGCAGTCCCCAGATTTTATCCATTGCAAAAAATACGATTCCCATGACAATGGCCGCATAGAGACCAACTGTCAGGACGCCAAGGCACTGAATTCCCAGCAGTTTTACTCCGCCGCCGTAGAACAGTCCGTGCAGTCCGTCCGGATACTGCGGCGTGCCGGTGGCAAAAAGACCTACGGCAATGGTTCCGAACAGACCGTTGCACCCGTGGACGGCTACTGCTCCTACCGGATCGTCCACCTTCAGCACGTTATCCACAAACCATACGCCGAATACCACGATGGCGCCGGAGCAGATACCAATGATAATCGCACCGAGGCAGTCCACGCTGGCGCACCCTGCCGTAATGGCAACCAGACCGGCCAGCGAGCCGTTCAGACACATGGAGACGTCCGGCTTGCCGTATTTTACCCATGTGATAATCATGACTGACAGCGTTGCAAAGGCCGGAGCCAGGGTAGTGGTTCCGAGAATGGCGGCCATACTGGCTGAATCCGATGCGGCAGCGCCGTTGAAGCCGTACCACGCAAACCACAGGATAAAGCAGCCGAGGGCGCCAATCGTAATATTGTGTCCCGGAATCGCACGGGGCTTTCCGTTTTTATCGTATTTACCAAGACGCGGGCCCAGAATCGCAGCGCCTACCAGCGCGGTGATACCGCCTACCATGTGGATCACACAGGAACCGGCAAAATCCACGAAACCAAGCTGCGCCAGCCAGCCCTGTCCGTTCCATACCCAGCCCGCCTCAATCGGGTAGACAACGGCGCTTATGATGGCGGAGTACAGACAGTACATACTGAACTTTGTGCGCTCTGCCATGGCGCCGGACACGATTGTGGCGCAGGTGGCACAGAATACCAGCTGGAAGAAGAACATTGTCCAGTTAAAATCCGCAAAGTCAGTAAACATCTGATATTCCGGCATTCCTATAAATCCAAAGAAATAATTTTCCGAGTTCATAATGCCAAATCCAAGCAAAACGAATACGGCAGTTCCTATACAGAAATCCATCAGGTTTTTCATAATGATGTTTCCTGCATTTTTCGCTCTGGTAAAGCCCGTCTCTACCATTGCAAAGCCGGCCTGCATGAAAAATACCAGTACAGCGCCGAGCAGATACCAAACACTCATATCCATAAAAAGCACCTCCAAATAATATATACGACCGTTCCGCCTGCTGCCGGGATTCTTTTTTCCCTCCGGAGGTCTTCGCCCCGGCCCACAGGAAACAAAACATAAAAAAGGTGCCAAGAACGTAATGTTCCTGACACCTTTGTCGCTTCTGAGAGCCATTATAGTAGGTGGGAAGGAAAAAGTCAATACCTTTTTCCCTATTTTGGTAAAATTCTACAAATTGGACGGGCAATCCGCCATATTTTTCATCTTTTTTTATGAGATTCCTTTTCTTTTTTCTGCTGTTGTGATAGAATTGATTCAAAATTCAGAAAAGGATGGATCGCCATGGCTGTAAATTTAAAGGGAAGGAAAACCTCCCTCTCCGACGAGGCATCGATTTATGCCAAGCGCTCCGAGAATCTCTCGGAGAAGGAAAAACTGGAACAGATGACGCGAAAGGAGAAGTGGAATTATTTTGCGGCTTACTACCTGCCAAAAATTGCCATTATCGCCGTTGTTATCCTGATTGCGGGGTACATTCTCTGGACAGATTTTATACACAAGGAAAAGGTCTATTTCCGCTGCGCAGTGCTGAATGAGAATATTCCGGACAACTCCCTTGCCGAGTTCGGAGACCGTTTTACGGAGAGCCTTGGGAAAGACACTTCCAAGGAGGGTTCTTCCTTTTACTGCTATTTTACCGACTCTGCCGCCGCTGCCGGAGCGGGCGCCAGCGCATCGAACGACCAGACTGAGATCGTCAGCCGTCTGGTGGCCGGCATGTTGGACGGAATGATTGCCAGTCCGGAAGACGCCGCCAATTATCTCGACAATAATTTTTATGTGGACATAAAGACTTTTCTCACCGACGAGGAATACCGTCTCCTGAAGGATTCCCTGTACTTTACAGAGATAAAGGACGTCCCGGAGGAGAGAGCCTGGGGCATCTCCCTCAAAAACAGTCCGGTCTGGCAGTCCCTTTTTGCAGACCACCCCGCGCTGATTGATAACCCGGTATTCTTCATCGTGGTCAACTCAGAGGACGAGGCACAGGAATATGCGAGGAAACTAATCCACTACTTCTTTCCTGATATATTCGGCAGCGAACCGTCGGCGGGGACGGACAGCTGATACCCGTTTTTCTTAATCATATCCATGATTCGCTTCAGCCGCTCTAACTCCAGCGGTTTTGTCAGCATACCGGTGAGTCCCGTCTTCATTCCCTCTCTGAGCCCCTCCGGATAAATCTCCTCTACGACGGCAAAGACCGGCACATTTTGGGCGATTCCCTTCTGCTGCCGCAGACACTCCGTAAACTCCAGATAGTCCATATCTCCCATGTCCCCCTCCGCCAGCACAGCGTCAAAGGCGCCCACCGAGTAACTGTTCCAGAGCCGTATCCCCTCCATGCCGCCGTCCGCTATCGCCACGCGGGCGCCGTTCAGGGTAAGACGGGAACCGGTGGTATCTTTTTCTCCCTCCCGTCTCACTAAGAGGAATGAATAACCGCTCAGGTCTGCGCCCGGCTCCTGTCCCTCATCGGAGAGTTCCAGATGTGCGTTTTCCATATTTTCCCCTAATTTTTGCAGGGGAATTTCCAGTTTGATCAGATTCGTCTTGTCTTCTTTCCTCGATAAATCAATCCGCCCTCCCATCAGTTCCAGCAGCCGCCGGGCAAGAATCAGCGAAAATGTCGTGCCCGTCCGCTCGCGCCCCGGCGTCCACTCGGAGCGGTCGTGATCATTTTCCAGCGGATACGTCCGCCCGAAAAACGTCTCGTTTATCGGGATCCCCCAGTCCTCCACCATAAGGGTGATCCGGCTGACGCCTTCCCCCTGCTCCTCGTCGCTCCCCCACACGGCGATCTTCCCGTTCTGTGGGGTTCCCATCATACAGTTTCCGATGACGTGATTGATAATCCGGCTGATGTATACCGGATCTCCATAGCAGATAGGATTTTTCAGATTCAGGTTGTAGGTGAGAGTGATATTCTGATTCCTCCCCTTTTCCTGCCAGGACTGAAACAGCCTCACAAACATATCCTGAAGCGATATTTCCCGACTCTCAAGCTGAATACTGCCCTGCTCGATTTTCTCGTATTCCGTTATATTTTCTACCACCTTCATAATATAGGCGGCGGCTCCCTGCATCTCCCTGTTCTCCTCGTTCTCCGTGTTCTGCCTGCGCAGCCATGCGTAGATGTGCCGGATCGGAGCCTGCAGCTCCCTTGCCAGCATACTGGAAAAATTGCGGCGCATTTCCATGCTTTCCCTGACCTCGTTCAGGGCGCCCAGCAGTATCTTCCGGTTGGAGTCCTCACTCCGAAGCTGCTCCTCCTTCAGCGAATGTATGTCCTGGACGCTGACAAAAATCGTACACGGATCCAGCGTCATATAATTGTAGCGTATACATTTATAACGGTATTCTCCCTGCGCGCGCCGGATACGGAAAAAAGAAACGCCCTCCAGATCGCTGAATTTCAACACCTCCAGCATGTTGGGTATCTGCAGGGAGCGGTAAAAGCGCTCCCTGTCGTTGGGGTGCACATAATTCTCCGCCGCCTCCACCAGAAATTTCTCATATTCCGAATCAGGAAAAATATCGCCAAAGTTTCGTCTGTCTGTAAAGTAGCCCTCGCACGTTCCCTTCTCTGTGTCAATCTGCAGGAACAGCTCATAGATATTTTCCATCTGCCTCTCAAGGACGTACCGCAGAAACTGATTTTTCCTCTCCTCGTTTTTCTCAGTCTCAATGTTGCAGAAACTTCCAATGATTCCCGCTGTCGTCCCGTTTCTTTTGATCTTGACAGCCTCTACCTGAAAGAGCTGGTAGGAGCGCTCCTTTGTCCTCACATCCTCCGCCAGAAGACGCAGTCTGCCGGAAGCAGAGGTGTCAAATTCCAAAAATTTCTTCAGTTTGCCGTAATCTCCCTTATACAGCAGTTTGTTCTCCGTCAGTATCCTGTCCCAGGGGAGGCGGATTCCGTCCTCCAGACACGGTATATATCCGTCGCTCCGCGGCGGATTGTATACATGGAGCAGAGACTGCTCCACATCATATTCAAACAAAAGGCTGGCCTTCATTCCCGTGGCAAGATGATACCGGTGCTGTTCCTGCTCCATCTGGAGCATACTGAGCCTGCGCTCTGTGATATCCAGCAAAACGCACAGATACTCGCACCCTTCCTCCGCCTCGTTGTAATAGCGGCCCACAACGCGGAACCAGCGGACTCCCTCCTCGACGCCCCGTCGGGAACGGAATTCAAAGTCAAGTCGCTCTTTCTTCGCCGCCTGCCGCACCAGATAGCGGCGCAGGGAGGGCAGATCGTCCGGATCCGTATACATGCCGGAGCTCCCTAGATACTCCTCCCTGGAAGTGCCCATCATGTCGATACACTGCCTGTTGGCCTCGACAATGTAAAAATTTTTCTCCGTGATCAGCATGGTAATGACGCCGCCCGGTATATTATCATAGGTGGTGTCCCTCTCCCTGCGGATACTCTCCTCATTGCTGATATTTACCACCATGGCGCGGACGAGCTCCCGTCCCTCCCCGTCTGTCATAAGAGTCCCGCTCTCCCACAGCCAGATCAGCACGCCGTCCTGCCGGCGCATACGGTAGCGGCAGGTGTATTCGCCCTCCGTCTCCAGCCGGTGCACGATGTCATCGCGTATCTTTTCCAGATCCGGCGGATAGACCAGTTCCCTGGCCTTGCCGCGGCAGTGTATAAACAGCTCAGAGCGCTCAAAGCCGAGCATTCTGCAAAAGCTGTCGTCTATGTCTACTAACGGACACTCCTCCGCCTCGTCATACACAAACACCTTTTCTCCAAATTCCATCAATTCCCGGAGTTTGCCAATCTGCCAATCGCTCATCTATTTTTTCCTCCGTGCCACTACCACGAACCGGCCGTCCTCTGTATGGTAGGCGCAGGTCACAAGAGTCAGCAGCTGCTCGCCGTACTCAGGCGTGATTCCCGTATCGTACTGGGAAAGTTTCTTCACGTTCTTTATATAATTCTTGAATTGCTTTTCCGTCAGATGCCCCGGCCAGTTATAATATTTAAACACGTCGTCATCGGTATCATATACCTGGGAATAAAAGGCCGCCACCACCTCGTACTCCCTCTCCTCGTAGAGCGTGTCAAAATGAATCGTCTTATGCTTTTTATAAAAATCCGCCGAATCATAATCCACCAGATTCCCGAACATCATGCCGCTTTTCATGTGATGCCCGTAGACCATCAGATTGTTCTGGCTGTCGTCCACGTCGCACTTTGCGTCCACGAACAAAAGGCCGTTCACATCTTCTTTTTTGTCATAATTCCGGTGAAGATAATATTCCGGATCGTTTTTGGTCTGCATGACCGGATAATCAATAATCGTCCCCTCGATCGTGAGCCACCCGATCAGGTCGCTGTTTTTCTTGTATAACTTCTTATATTTTTTGAGGATTGTTTTGCCCTGGGGCGTCTTTACCACCTCGCCGCCTTCTTCCGCCTCGCTCTCGGCGCGCAGCTCAATCAGTTCGTCCAGCGCTCCCGCCGCCTTCTTTGTGTTCATGTAGTAGCGGAGCAGGTACAGCCCGCTGCCCAGAAATATGAGAATGAATACAATAATCAGAATATTGGTTATCAGTTTCTTTTTGTCCATATCGCACCTCTCTTTATAGTTGTATCGCCCTAAAAGGTAAGACGCATGGAAGTAAAACGGATCCCGTTCTCCCTCTGTTCCGGCCCAAGAGCAACAAAGCCTGTTCTTTCATAAAAGCCAACCGCATAGGGAGAGGAATTGACTGTAACGGCGCGGATTTCCGGCTCGTCCTCCTCCACAGCGGCCACCGCCACCTTTACCAGCTTTCTGGCAATCCCCAGCTGGTGGAACTGCCCCCGTACAAACAGGAGGCTGATATGCTGCCCTTTTCGCAAAGCGATGACTCCCACCAACAGACTGCCGATATAACAGCCCCAGAAACGCATCTCTCTCTGCCTCATTCTTCGGAGCATACTGTCATATTCAATGAAGTGACGGAAAGTCTGAACGCCCATCTGTCCGTAGTCCGGCGCCTCATACTGCTCAAAGACCTCCCAGACCAGTTCCAGAGCATCTCTCAGATCCTTTTCGCGTATTTTACAAATCTGCATATCTTCCTCCGTCCGGATTCCTGTTCTCACCGATAAAATCTATCTTATAGTATAAATAATTTTGTTTACACTGTCAAAGATTTTTGATATTCTTAGATTAGGTTTATTATCATAGAAAAAAACAGGTGCCGACACTTCAGATTGGAGGAAAGTATGAAAAATCACGCTGAGGCGCTGATTTTTCATACGGCAATTTGCTTCTGAGCGAAAGCAAATTGCTTTGATGGCAGATGAGAAACTGCACGCAGCTTTCTCATCGCCTCCTCGCGACAAGTCGCTCAGAAATGAGGAAAGTATGAAAAATCTTTTCAACGACAACTGGTTCTTCCACAAAGAACCGCTGGAAACCCCCATGGAGACATTTTTCAGTACAGATGACTGGCAGGCCGTGGACGTTCCGCACGACTGGATGATCTACGACAGTGAAAACCTCTACGAGCAGGCGGTCAGCTGCTACAAAAAGACCTTCTCCGTGGACAATCTCGGAGCAGACCGGATCTCACTTCTCTTTGAGGGCGTATACATGGATAATACTGTCTTTCTGAACGGAGAGAGCATTTACGAGTGGAAATACGGCTACTCCCAGTTCGAGGTGGATCTGACAGGCCGACTGAAACCCGGTGAGAACACCGTCATGGTCCGCAGCATCTACAGGCTGCCAAACAGCCGCTGGTATCCGGGCTCCGGTATCTACCGCAACGTCTGGCTGGTGCGCCGCCCGCCCGTACACCTCACCACCGGCGGCTCCTATCTTTCCACGGAAAAGAACGGGGACGACTGGACGCTGTACGCGGACTTTGAGATTCAGAACGACTCCGGCTCCGCGGCGGAGGTATCGCTCCGCCACACGGTCTTTGCCCCGGACGGGGCGCAGGTTCTCTCCCAGACCGAGACTCTGACGGCGGAGACCGGCTTACAGATAAACAAACAAAAAATGGCCTTCCACTCTCCTTCCACATGGGACATTGAAGCTCCAAATCTGTACCGGATCGAGACGGAGCTGATCGATGCGTCCGGCCGTGTATCGGACAGCGAAGTCCAGCGGTTCGGCTTCCGCACCATCCGCTTTGATGCGAACCGGGGCTTTTTCCTGAACGGGCGGAATGTGAAGATAAACGGCTCCTGTGAGCACCACACGCTGGGCGCCCTGGGTGCCGCCATGAACCGCGCCGCCCTGCGCCGCCAGCTCGCCCTGCTGAAAGAGATGGGTGTAAATTCCATTCGGAGCGCACACAATATGCCCGCTGTGGAACTGATGGAGCTCTGCGACGAGATGGGCCTGCTTCTCTACAGCGAGAGTTTCGACATGTGGGAGAAGTGTAAGACAGACTATGATTACGGCAATTATTTCAGCGAGTGGTGGGAGCGGGATCTGACCAGTTGGATCCGCCAGGATCGGAACCACCCCTGCGTATTTGTGTGGGGAATCGGCAACGAGATTCAGGACACCCACCAGCCGAGAGGACTGGAGATCACCCGTATGCTCCGGGACGCCGTGAAAAAACTGGATTACCGCGGCAACGCTGTCATCGGCATCGGCTCCAACCTCATGGAGTGGGAGGGCGCGCAGAACTGTGCGGCCGCGGTAGATGTGGCCGGTTACAACTATATGGATCACCTCTATGACGAACATCACAAAAAATATCCGGACTGGTGTATCTTCGGTAGCGAGACCTCCTCTACCATACAGAGCCGGGGCATATATCATTTTCCACTGAGCAACCGTATTCTGACTCATGAGGACGGGCAGTGCTCCACCCTTGGCAACTGCACCACCAACTGGGGCGCAAGGGACACCGCCCATGTCATCACCGCCCACAGAGACAGGGATTACTGCTTCGGACAATACATATGGAGCGGCTGGGATTATCTGGGCGAGCCGACGCCATATTTTACCAAAAACTCCTATTTCGGCCAGATTGATACCGCCGGTTTTCCAAAGGACACCTATTACCAGTATCAGGCGGAATGGACGGATTACCGGACAAACCCCATGGTACACCTGCTGCCCTATTGGGATTTCAACGAGGGCCAGTTAATAGATGTGCGCGTTTACTCCAACGCCCCGGAGGTGGAATTGTTTTTCCGGGAGGCACAAGCGTCGGAGGAAAAATCGCTCGGAAGGCAGAAAATCGACCATCTCCACGGCATGAAGCTCTCCGGTGACTGGCAGCTCCCCTATCAAAAAGGCGTGTTAAAAGCCGTCGCCTATGATGATAACGGCGCGGTCGTCGCCACGGAACTCCAGCAGTCCTTTGGCGATCCGGCCTCTCTGTCGCTCATTCCGGACAAGGACAGTCTGATGGCGGACGGAGAAGATCTTCTCTTTGTGGAAATCCTCACACTGGACAAAGACGGTATCTTTGTGGCCAACAGCCGGAGCCGCGTCCAGGTAAATGTGACAGGCGCCGGACGCCTGATCGGTCTGGATAACGGCGACAGCACGGATTTTGAGCAGTACAAGGGGACGTGCCGCAAGCTGTTCAGCGGACGCCTTCTGGCCATCATCGCATCGAAGACGGAGCCGGGGGATATTCAGATTGAAGTCACCTCTCCCTCCCTTGCATCGGCCGCCCTCACTGTGCCGGCGAAGGAGGCGCCGGTTCGTCCGGGCATTTCCTGCCATATGGAAAATACCCCCTCCCACACAAAAGAACAGGCACGGGAGATTCCGGTGCGCAAGATTGAACTTTCCTGTCACGGGAGCAGGCATATGAATGAGGAAAACCGGGAAGTAACCGTCACCGCCACCGTGTATCCCGCCAACGCAACCAATCCGGAGATCGCTTTCAGGGCAATGACGCCCGAAGGGGTAGAGAGCAACAGCGTGACCGTGGAGGCCACGGGAAACACAGCCATCCTGCGGGCAAACGGCGACGGCGAGTTCCGTCTCATGTGCTCCTGCAACAACGGGCAGGAACACCCGGAAGTCATCTCCGAGCTGGAGTTTGACGTCACGGGACTGGGCGAGGCCACCTTAAATCCCTATAAGATGGTGAACGGGATTCACCACACGGCCTGCACAAGCGAGGCCAAACTGAGTTTTCAGGGAGGCGTCTATATCACTGCCACCGAGCGCACCCGCTTCCTCTTTGAAAACGTGGACTTTGGCGAATACGGGGCCAGTGAAATCCATGTGCCGATTTTTTCCTTTGAAGATGAACTTCCGATTGAAATATGGCTGGGGGATTCCGAAGACGGAGGCGTCTGTCTGTTCCGGGGAAAATACCAGGCAAAGAGCTGGTACAACCACTACCAGGAGAACGTCTATGCCCTATCGGAGAGAATAAAGGGACTCCAATCCCTGTCCATTGTAGTTGAACCTACCATCAAAATGTCCCTGCAGGGCTTTTACTTCACAAAACTGGAGAAAGCCTTTGGCAGACTTTCCGCCCTGGAGAACAACCGGATAACCGGCGATATGTTCACCCGGACAGAGGACGCCATTGTGGACATCGGGAATAACGTGACACTGGAATATGAGAACATGGATTTTGGCGATGTGGGCAGCGGGCATATCACTATCTGCGGTCACTCCCCGATCGATCTAAACACAATCCATGTCCGCTTCTACGGCGAAGATGGCCGGGAGACAAACCAGATTGTGGAGTTCCCCTACAGCGAGGACTATCAGGAGCTCACCTTCCCTGTCGATGGCTTTACCGGTTCCGGCAAGGTCAACTTCATCTTTATGCCGGGAAGCAAGTTTGATTTCAGGTGGTTTCAGTTTGCCCCTGAAAACGCATAGCATTTTTGTCTCCGCACAGAGCGAAGTTTCACTGTGATAAAACAGGGCCCGTGCTTGTCAGCCGGGCCCTGTTCGATTACTCTCTCTATCACCTGCTCTATTATATGAAATGCGCATGTCCTCACTACAGCGTCTCCAATGTCTCCCGAATCGCCTTGATAAAGTTCTGGCTGTTCAGCACAGTGACATTTTCAAGTTCGGTAATCAGCGCCAGATCCTTCGTCATCTTACCGTCCTCAATAGTCTTTAACGTGGCTCTCTCCAGTTTGTCCGCAAAGGCCACAAGCTCCGCTATGCCGTCCAGTTCGCCTCTCTTGCGGAGCGCTCCTGTCCAGGCAAAGATCGTCGCCACCGAATTGGTGGACGTCTCCTCTCCCTTCAGGTGCTTATAGTAATGGCGCTGTACTGTGCCGTGCGCCGCCTCGTATTCATAGACGCCGTCTGGCGATACCAGAACCGACGTCATCATTGCCAGAGAGCCGCAGGCAGAGGAGACCATATCGCTCATCACGTCCCCGTCGTAGTTTTTGCAGGCCCATATAAAGCCGCCCTTCGTCTTCATAACGCGGGCTACGGCATCATCAATCAGCGTATAGAAATATTCAAGGCCGGACGCCTCAAATTTTTCCCTGTATTCGTTGTCGTACACTTCCTGAAAAATATCCTTAAAATTGTGGTCGTATTTCTTGGAAATCGTATCCTTGGTGGCAAACCACAGATCCTGTTTGGTGTCCAGCGCATAGGAAAAGCACGCCCTGGCAAAACTGGTGATCGACTTGTCTGTGTTATGTATTCCCTGAATGATGCCGGGGCCGTCAAACTCGTGAATCACCTCGCGGATCTCCGTCCCGTCCTCCGCCGTGAATACGAGCTCTGCCCTGCCCTTTCCCGGCGTCTTGATCTCCACGTTTTTGTATACGTCGCCATAAGCGTGGCGGGCAAGGGTGATCGGCTTCTCCCAGTTCTTCACACACGGATCAATACCCTTCACCTGAATCGGGGCGCGGAATACCGTTCCGTCAAGGGCTGCACGAATCGTCCCGTTCGGGGACTTCCACATCTCCTTCAGATCATACTCCGTCATGCGGGCCATGTTCGGCGTAATCGTCGCGCACTTAACCGCCACGCCGTATTTCTTTGTGGCCTCCGCGGAGTCTACCGTAACCTGGTCGTCCGTCTCATTGCGGTGTTTCAAGCCGAGGTCATAATATTCCGTCTTCAAATCAATATAGGGAAGCAACAGTTCATCTTTTATCATTTTCCACAAAATGCGAGTCATCTCGTCCCCGTCCATCTCCACTAACGGAGTTTTCATCTGAATCTTAGCCATGGTAATCCTCCTGTTTTATATAATAATTATTTTTTTCACACTGCGCCCGTCGGGCATTGTCTACTATACCATACAAAACCGGAGTTGTCAAAAGAGGGAAACGGCGGCATAAATACGGCCAAAATCCACATTTCTCCGATTGAAAACAGAGACAATCCATAGTATAATAGAGACATCATAAATTAAGGAGGTAGTGTTTCAATGACACGATTTACTTTACCACGCGACCTGTATCACGGAAAGGGCGCTATGGAGGCTCTGAAAACCTTTGAGGGAAAGCGGGCCATCATCTGTGTGGGAGGCGGTTCCATGAAACGGAACGGCTTTCTGGACAAAGCAATCGGCTATCTGAAGGAGGCCGGTATGGAGGTTACGCTTTTTGAGGGCATCGAGCCGGATCCCTCTGTGGAGACGGTAATGAAGGGCGCCGCCGTCATGCAGGAGTTCCAGCCAGACTGGATCATCGCCATGGGCGGAGGCTCACCGATTGACGCCGCAAAAGCAATGTGGATCAAATATGAATATCCGGAGACCACCTTTGAGGATATGTGCAAGGTGTTCGGACTGCCGAAGCTCCGCCAAAAAGCCCATTTTTGTGCCATCTCCTCCACATCAGGCACGGCCACTGAGGTAACGGCCTTTTCCATCATCACGGACTATCAGAAGGGAATCAAGTACCCGATTGCCGATTTTGAAATCACGCCGGACGTCGCTATCGTAGATCCGGATCTGGCAGAGACCATGCCGCAGAAGCTGGTAGCCCATACCGGAATGGACGCCATGACACATGCCATAGAGGCCTATGTGTCCACCGCCAACTGCGATTACACCGATCCGCTGGCATTACACGCCATCAAGATGATTCAGAACGATCTTGTGGCTTCTTACAACGGGGATATGGAAAAGCGAAGCAGTATGCACAATGCACAGTGCCTCGCCGGTATGGCCTTTTCCAACGCCCTGCTCGGCATTGTCCACTCCATGGCTCATAAGACTGGAGCCGCCTTCGAGGGCGGACACATTATCCACGGCGCCGCTAACGCAATGTATCTGCCGAAGGTAATCCGCTTCAACAGCAAAGATGCCACCGCGGCTGCCCGCTATGCTGAGATTGCCGATTTTATGAAACTGGGCGGCAACACACAGGAGGAGAAAATCGACCTTCTGATTGAATATCTGCGCAAAATGAATGACGATCTGAACATTCCGCACAGCATTAACCACTACGGGGCAGACGGACTTCCGGCCGAGACCGGATTCGTACCCGAAGACGTATTCCTTGCAAAGCTGCCTGACATCGCGGCCAACGCCCTGTTAGACGCCTGCACCGGCTCCAATCCGAGGCAGCCGTCCCAGGAGGAAATGGAAAAACTTCTCAAATGCTGTTATTATGACACAGAGGTAGATTTCTAAGAAATCGGCCGGATACTTTTTACACAGTTAAAAACTCTGCGGCCCCGGATATTGATTCCGGGCCACAGAGTTTTTTGTTGTCATATATCACGGGCGCCGGCGCCTGACTGCGGTCTCACCGTCAGGCCTCCCCGTAAATTTTTTTGCGTTTAGGGGTGTTATAGTTATTCAATGCACTTAACCCCATCAAGCCCGGCAATTTTGGGACTTTTTTCCTCGTCGGGATTAACATGCAATCCCTTCTTGTACACGGTTTCTATACCGTCCGGTATCTCATAATTTGTCGCTGATAAATCCGCATAATACAATGTCTTTCCATCCTTTGAATACAGCCACCCCTTTTCATCGCTCTTGTAATACGGGTTATCCTCTGCTACTATATATCCGCAGTCTTTTGCGTCATCCCGCCACCATACGGCGTTGACCTCAATTTTCTTTACCGTAGAGGGAATATGAATCTTCCCGTCTACAATATCAATAAAATGACTGCCCAGTGTTTCCACGCCCTCCGGGAGCTCCTGCGGCAACCTGCCCCAGTCAGCAAATGCCCTCTTTCCGATTTTCTTTACAGAATCCGGAATTGTCTGCACATACACCCCTGCCAAAGCAGAGTCCTCAATTATTTCAACGCCGCTTCCAAGTTTTACCGTCAGAAACGAACCGCCGAGTGAATTCATAAAGCATCGTTTCTTTAGCGTTGTAACGGTGTCCGGAAGCACGACTTCCGATTGTATCCCCGTGCGCACACTATTAAAAAAAGCATCCTCCTCTATTTCCTTCCTCCCCTCCTCAAAGGTAATCTTCATAGGGCCCATGTCCGTAAACGCCCCTTTTTCAAGAGCGACCTCTGCCGGAATGGAAAGGTGGACTGTCTTCAGCAGCCCGACCGGTTTTTTTCGATCACTTTTGCCCAGGGAAAAGGCCTTTTCTCCAATCTTTTTTACATTGGACGGAAGAACAATTTCCTTTTCGCTGTCAAAATCTCCCTTATAGCGGAGCAGCGTCCCATTTTTCACAAGAAAGTGCTGCGGATCCTCATCACGGGGAACTGCTGTGCTCTCCCTTATTGCAGCGGACGAAGCCGCCTTGTCTGATGTAACTGTCCTGTCCTCGCTTTGGGCGCAGGCAGATAAGACAATTCCCAAACTTACTATCATAATAATCGGATATATTTTTTTCATACTAACCTCCATTCTGAGCGACAACGCACCGACGTTATTTTTCAACCTAACTCCTTTTATATAGATAACGAATCAGAGCAGTAATTAGTTGCAAAAAACAGAAAATTTTTCTTCTCATCGGCAATTATATAAAAAAAGATGGGCCATTCAGATTAGAACCCATCTTTTTTATCATATAATAGGACGCCATTTTTTACAAGATCCTACTTTTCTCCCCCATTGGTAGTGTATCCTGTCCCTTCTTTTATCATCTGGATATAGTTATTATGCAATCGGTACACTGTCTCCACAGGCTCTCCCGTCAGGTCGCTGACTTCTTCCGGCGTCTGGTTTTTTTGGAACATATGGTATACGATTTTTTTCAGTGCTTCCTCCTTGCCTTCTTCCCTGCCTTCTTCTCTCCCTTCTTTCCTGCCTTCTTTTCTACCTTCTTCCCTTCCCTCTTGCCGAAGGCTTTCGCTATGCAGTTCTTCATTATATTCAAATATGCTCATTTTCACAACCTCCGCACGGTTTTTTAACAAAAATTCCTTTAATATACCTTCCCGAATACACTCCGACACTGCCTGTTCCACCGCCTCCTTCAGCGGTAACGTCTTCCGGTACGTCCGCACACGTTCTACATATTGGGTGTACTCCTGCAATGTATGACATTTCTGCTTGAGCTCCGGATTCAGTCCCCGGTTAATATTGAGTTGTAGCACTACCAGTTCAAGATTAACCTCGCCCGTATCCCGCATAAAGGCGTCGGACAGGCGCATTTCACTTCGGGGCGGCTGCTCCTCCGTCCCATTGTAAAGAACTACAAACCGAGGCGTGGGAAGCAAAATCAACTTTCGGGAATAAATATCCTGGGAAAATGTCATTTTCTCATACATCGTCCCCACATACATCAGATACCGGAGCGGCATATTGGGATTTACCGTGGACTGGTGTTCATACACCTGGAGGCGCATGTCCAATACGCAGGAAATATCGTTTTTCATAGTCATATAAATGGCGTTCTCCAGCGTATTTATCTCCAAATCCTCCGGATTGTCATAATCGGTTCCGTTAATCGCGTTAAACAGGGACAGCAATTCTTCCTTTTCCCGAAAAAGAAGTCGGAATACCGAATCCTTATAATTTCTCACTACTGCCTCTCGGCCTTTACTCTTTGTCTCCTCCATATACCTTCCTCTCTGGCATATCGCCCTTCCGGCAGGAACATGGACAGAAAAGAAATTCTCCAAATCCTTCCACTCGTTCCTGCTGTTATTTACTGGTTACTTTGTTTGGATTAAAGCAAGAACGTCGACTTATTGATAAAATATAGAAATTGGATTAACTTGCTTACTGACTTATTATAGATATTTTATCATTACACATCTGAAAAAGCAAGGGGAAAATAAATTTTATTAACTCCGTCACAACAGGAGCGGGCTCTATACTTTTTTCCCGGCAAACATAGGCATAATAGAAATATAATAATGAAAATATGCTTATTTCTCATAACTACCTCTTTTTGTATGTCAACTTCTATCAGCAATCATATCATATATATCAGCACCAAAGGACTTAATAAAAATTTTATCTTTATTCCTCAACCCCGCGCAAGATCATCCAATGCAGACACCGCATAAGCCACATTCCATTCCGGTGCACTCATATCGATTTTCTTATATTTCTTTGTCCTTTCATCGTAACACATATACTCGCCATTATACAAATACCAGTACGCCCCTATATGCGTCAGAAATCTACCATTCTTCACTGCCTCCAATATATCTTCCATATCTCTGTCAATGACAGGCTGATTACCATTCTCGCCATATGACAATACAATATACTGCGTGCTTTCTTTTTCCTTCTCCGGATATCTGACTTTTATCTGCCAATAGATTTTACTATCGTTTGACAGGATATTATCGATTCTGCATGATATTTTTTCCCTCTCCGATATTTTAAGCTGTTCACTAATAATCTTCTGTATATCACTTTCTTTGAAGCAGAGCACTTTCTCTTTTTGGGAAAGATCATATTTATAGCAGCTCTTTGAATCGGTACTGTAATAAAAGCAATCTTTTCCTCCTTTTACCATAGTGACAGGCTTTCTTTCAATCACATAAACCTCCCCCGAGGGAATGAGCTGGAGCATTACTCCCGAATCTCCCTCCCACAAAATCCAGTTTTCTCCCTGCTCCAATACGCCCCAGTACTTATCTTCTGTCACAACATCTTTGGCATATGCGATTTCATCAGGCACCTTTTTACGCACCGCCTGATTTGTCTCTATATCCAGGAGCATAACGACGGTTCCATAGCTAACCCCCGCATAATAATTCCCATGAACCACAAAACCATTTTCATTTTTTGTGTTCCGTACAACCTGCGCTTTTGCCTCGTCAACTACATCTCGGTTATCTTTTCCTTTATGTAAGGGAATTCTTTTCAACGGGCCCCCTTCCTCCTCATCGTATTCATAATAGTATAACCACTCATCATTCACATAGGCAATATTCACACTTTCATCCGTGTTCTGTAAAAAAGGCAATGCAATTCTTTTCGTTCCATCCAGTGCATATCTGCCGCTTAATGAATAAATATCCGTCGAATTGGCATAGGGATACATCTCCAGTGAAATTTCTTTTTGCGTTTTTGAGCCATTTGTCTCTTTCTTTATGTTTTCATTTTTCACAAAAAATTTTAGAACGATTAATGCTGCAATCAGGATTGCTATTACACCCATTACTATTTTTTTATTCAAAAACAGTATACCCCCCTTCTCTTTTTCTCTTTTTCGTCGCTATTGCATAAATTTCATTTCCCGAATTTTCCGTATCACATAACATTTTAACTCCCGTCCCGCTATCGTATTTCAGCAGACCATTTTCTCCCCAAAAAAACCATTTTCCCTCAACACAACCTACTAACATCATGTTCTCACTGTATTCATTCCACAATGAATACAGGTGTTTTATATTGTCCAGATCCGGCTCATAAAGCAACGTATGTTCATTGGTAGAATACGACGTCAATATGTATCTCTGATAATTTCCTTCCGGTTTTGTCTTAATAGTCAGATATATTTTGCCATCACAGTAATAATAATTATCCTCTATACTAAAACTCTTTATTTCGTTGGACGAAACACCCAGGCAATTGGCGGCCAGTAATAAAATGTCTTTCTTTTCAACTGCCACACTATTTTGTCCTTTCTTTATATCATATTTCATAATCTCCTGCCCGCGCGCTTTTTTACAATAATATATCTCATCTCTTAATGGATTATATGCCGCCCCTGTCGTCTCTTTTTTGTAAACCACCGCGATTTCATTCTTGCGTAAATCCAGGTAAAAAAGGGAATCTCCTGCCCATACGATTTTATTATTTGCATTTCCAATTATTTTGTATGACGATATATCGCGCATAGACATTTCAGCCGGCATGTTACACTGTCTTATTTCTCCGGTTTTTATATTGACTGAAAAAATTTCATCCTTTTCCTGCGATGAATTAATGCCCGCTAAATTATTATTAAAATTTACACATGCTGCCGAACGAATATAAACAAGATAATCATCTGAAATAACTGCCACCGTCACCCCGGACAAATTATCTGTAATTTTTTCATCTTCCCCCGCTATAATACTCCTCCCGCCATCTCCCTTTTTCAAAGGAATACGGTAAACTGCCTCAATTTCTTTTTCAGAAAATTCGCTTCTGGCAATTTCCTTCTTGTAATACAACCATTCGTCTGTTACGTTAAGCAGACAATTCTCTGCAAACGCCGCCCTCAGGTTTGTCTTATTATTCCCATTTCCATCGTATGAAAATAAACCGTCGTTCTCCACAGAAAATATATCCGTCGAATTGGCATAGGGATAATCTCCTGTCAGTGCTTCGCTCTTTTTCTGCCCGTCTGTATCCTGTATCTTACAACTTGCACAACTAAATATTATTATAATCATAATTATAATTTGACAGCTTTTATAACGCAATGACATTCTTCAATACCTCATTCATATATTTCCCTGATTTTTAACCAATCCTTGTATCCGCAGACGATATAGACTTTATCTCATAGTACCTTGCCCTGAGATAAACTGCCTCCGTCTTCTTGTCATAATCCTCCCCACAGCAGCGAAACGGGTTTTCGTCCTTACTGTCTTTTACTAGTGCAGAAAATCCCAGCGATTTTCCATCCTTTAACTTGTTATCCGCTATTTGCGGTGTATCATTTCTGTCCTTTTGTATTTGCCTGTCACAGCTACACAGAATAAAGAGCAGGCACACACATAAATTAATCAATACTATTTTTTTCATAACTGGCCTCCTTTGTGACCTTATTATAATGCATTGGGTTTAATGTGTCAACCTTTTGCACATTTATATAATTGGTATATTATCAGTAATTGTCACCTGCGTAATATACCTTTTCTCTCTATTGAATAAAAATGCTCTCATCTTCCCCCTCGCAATAAGACACCTTATCAATTTCATATATTCCATTTTCATTATAGGTGTACTTAATAATGACACTTGAATTCCCATCTAAATTATAATGCGCTTCTGAGTCCGGGAAGTTAGCAGTTCCTTCCCATATATCAGGCAGCTCACCATTTAGAGCTGTTATAGTCTCCTCTTTTGTCATCCCTTTAGTAAGTGCAAAAAAATCAATTATTTCACAATTACTACTCATTTTTCGCTTGCTGATCGTACTACCATTTTCTTGATCAATAACTGTTTCAAAATAAGCATCATAAGTCCTTTCGCCACCAACGGAAAGCATTTTTCTCAAAATGTTATCAGAATTTTTTGCAAAGCACAGTGCCTCATTATACTCCTTCGCCGTACCACCTTTTTTAATATAGTCAATAATTTCTTGATTAGACAAACTATTTTTTAATTCAAATTTTACATCTGCCCAGTTTTGATAATATATGTACTTTCTTATAACTTCATCTTCCGGAACCGAATAATCTTTCGATATCTTTTTTATCTCAACTGTATCCAATTTCACTTTATAGGAATTTTTCAATTTTATACTTAAATAGCAAATAATACTTAGTGTAAGCAATAAAGCTATAGACAAAAAAATAATTATTTTTTTAGTGTTACTACTATTAATCCATTTGCTTTGTTTAATATTGTACATAATCTCCCTTCTTTCTGTATACTATTGTGTTTATTACATCATTCCTGAGACAACGGCACATTATGAATTGATATACTTATTTAGCACATCTTCAGATAAATCCCAATTATAAATTTCCCCCGTTTTAATATCTAAAAGATAGACTAACTGCAAGTCACTTGACTCAAATTCCCCATATACAAAATATTTAATACCATCCCTTTCTATAGTATCACAATATGCCATCTTCCTCGCCTTCTTTTCACCAAATTTTTCCTTCATCACGGCAATTGCTTTCTTTTCATCTTTTGAATAGTCTAAGATTTTTACTCTGTTTACCGGAATATACTTGTTATATGTATAATTTAAATATATTTCACCTGTTTCGTCAATAAATGCAAAATATAGCAGGCTACCAAATTTATTTTTATCGAACAATATAGGAAAATGGGCTTTCTTTCCATATAGTGTATCCGTTATCGAACAATCGCACACATACTGATTAGTTGCTTTATACATATAGTGATTATTTTGAAACCAAGACAATATCAGTTGTTCTATCTCTTTTTCATCCATTTTTCTATCTGGATCTTGCCCGCTCACTGCTTCCCCACTAACTGCTCCCCCACTAACTGATTCTCCGCTCACTGCTCCCCCGCCTGCCGTGTTTTGAAATCTGCCGCAGGATGTCTCCACTGCGAGCGTAAAAATAAGAACACTGCATAGTATAATTTTTTTCATTTCAACCTCCATTCCGGAGCGCAGCGACGGAAGTACGAGCAAAAAGCAGCGTAGCTGTTTTTGCTCTGTACATCACAACTATTTGTGGCGCTCCGACACAAATTGCTGTGTGAAAAATAGCTATCGAGCTATTTTTCACACTAAAGGCTCCTTCCTACTGCTAAATCAAAAAAATCTTCATTTTCACCGAAAGAAACATCTCCATATTGCCTACACAAATCAATCAACTTATTATACTGTGAAATACTTATCTTATAATAATCATCCTCATATGCAACTATATTGTAATAAAAATCTATAGAATTTACTACTTTAGTTCCATCATAAATCACTATCCATGCAGATGGGGATTCTCCTTCTAAGTCATAAACAGAATATTTTCCCGGCATTACTTTAATATCGTTCAAAATACCAATAGCTTCTTCAATTTCTTTCTTATCATCAATTGTTGCACTGCCATCAACAGTAATATCATGAGTACTCATCTGAAGCGCAATAAAAATTTTTGAAATTCTACTATTTGACAAATGTATAGGTTTTACATTGCTTATAATCCCCAGGCATAAAATAACCAAACTGGCAATGATTAAAAAAAACACTCCTTTTCTATTAAATTTGTTATTTAAACACATATAAGTCCTCCCTTACCGGCAACCGGTTATTTGATATGAGATTGCCGGTCTTCTACTACAAAAACTATTGAGGCATATCCAAAACTTGATAATTCAAAGGAAAATTTTTTGCCATTTCTGTCTATTCGACAACACCGTCCTATTTATTTTGTAATATAACCATCTTTTGACATATTCGCTCATCAAATCCCTTCC